>NZ_LR760298.1:0-698916 GCF_902806445.1 Listeria sp. PSOL-1
AAAGATTGTTCTTTGAAAACTAGATAAAAAGTAAAGTGAAAACCACACAAACCATTGGTTTGTGTAAACCAAGACACCGAGTCAAAATAAAGCATGAACCTTCTTTGATCATCGCAGATCAAAGAACATGCCTTTCCTTATTTATAAGGAAAGAAATAAGGTTAAGTTAGAAAGGGCGCACGGTGGATGCCTTGGCACTAGGAGCCGAAGAAGGACGGGACTAACGCCGATATGCTTTGGGGAGCTGTACGTAAGCATTGATCCAGAGATTTCCGAATGGGGGAACCCCCTATCTTTTGTCAGATAGGATTCTTTTGTGAATACATAGCAAAAGAAAGGCAGACCCAGGGAACTGAAACATCTAAGTACCTGGAGGAAGAGAAAGAAAAATCGATTTCCTGAGTAGCGGCGAGCGAAACGGAAAGAGCCCAAACCAAGAAGCTTGCTTCTTGGGGTTGTAGGACACTCAAATACGGAGTAAGAAAAGAAGGAGATAGACGAAGCGGTCTGGAAAGGCCCGCCAGAGACGGTAACAGCCCGGTAGTTGAAATGTGCTTCTCTCTAGAGTGGATCCTGAGTACGGCGGAACACGTGAAATTCCGTCGGAATCTGGGAGGACCATCTCCCAAGGCTAAATACTCCCTAGTGACCGATAGTGAACCAGTACCGTGAGGGAAAGGTGAAAAGCACCCCGGAAGGGGAGTGAAAGAGTACCTGAAACCGTGTGCCTACAAGTAGTTAGAGCCCGTTAATGGGTGATAGCGTGCCTTTTGTAGAATGAACCGGCGAGTTACGATTTGTTGCAAGGTTAAGTGGAAAAAGCGGAGCCGTAGCGAAAGCGAGTCTGAATAGGGCGAAAGAGTAACAGGTCGTAGACCCGAAACCAGGTGATCTACCCATGTCCAGGATGAAGGTAAGGTAATACTTACTGGAGGTCCGAACCCACGCACGTTGAAAAGTGCGGGGATGAGGTGTGGGTAGCGGAGAAATTCCAATCGAACTTGGAGATAGCTGGTTCTCTCCGAAATAGCTTTAGGGCTAGCCTCGAAGTAGAGAGTCATGGAGGTAGAGCACTGTTTGGACTAGGGGCCCCTCTCGGGTTACCGAATTCAGATAAACTCCGAATGCCATTGACTTATCTTCGGGAGTCAGACTGCGAGTGATAAGATCCGTAGTCGAAAGGGAAACAGCCCAGACCACCAGTTAAGGTCCCCAAATATACGTTAAGTGGAAAAGGATGTGGGGTTGCTTAGACAACCAGGATGTTGGCTTAGAAGCAGCCACCATTGAAAGAGTGCGTAATAGCTCACTGGTCGAGTGACCCCGCGCCGAAAATGTACCGGGGCTAAACGTATTACCGAAACTGTGGATGAACATCGTAAGATGTTCGTGGTAGGAGAGCGTTCTAAGGGCAGAGAAGCCAGACCGAAAGGACTGGTGGAGCGCTTAGAAGTGAGAATGCCGGTATGAGTAGCGAAAGAAGGGTGAGAATCCCTTCCACCGAATATCTAAGGTTTCCTGAGGAAGGCTCGTCCGCTCAGGGTTAGTCGGGACCTAAGCCGAGGCCGATAGGCGTAGGCGATGGACAACAGGTGGAGATTCCTGTACCCGCGCTATTTGTTTGACCGAAGGGGTGACACAGAAGGATAAGGAAGCGCACAGATGGAAAGGTGCGTCCAAGCAGTGAGTGTAAGAAGTAGGCAAATCCGCTTCTTACGAAGCATGAGCTGTGATGGGGAAGGAAATTAAAGTACGGAAGTTCCTGATTTCACGCTGTCAAGAAAAGCCTCTAGGAAGAGTAGAGCGGCCCGTACCGCAAACCGACACAGGTAGATGAGGAGAGAATCCTAAGGTGAGCGAGAGAACTCTCGTTAAGGAACTCGGCAAAATGACCCCGTAACTTCGGGAGAAGGGGTGCTCTGATAGGGTGAAAGCCCGAGAGAGCCGCAGTGAATAGGCCCAGGCGACTGTTTAGCAAAAACACAGGTCTCTGCAAAACCGTAAGGTGACGTATAGGGGCTGACGCCTGCCCGGTGCTGGAAGGTTAAGAGGAGCGCTTAGCGTAAGCGAAGGTGCGAATTGAAGCCCCAGTAAACGGCGGCCGTAACTATAACGGTCCTAAGGTAGCGAAATTCCTTGTCGGGTAAGTTCCGACCCGCACGAAAGGCGCAACGATCTGGGCACTGTCTCAACGAGAGACTCGGTGAAATTATAGTACCTGTGAAGATGCAGGTTACCCGCGACAGGACGGAAAGACCCCGTGGAGCTTTACTGCAACCTGATATGGAATGTTTGTACAGCTTGTACAGGATAGGTAGGAGCCAAAGAGCCGCGCGCGCCAGCGTGCGAGGAGGCAATGGTGGGATACTACCCCTGCTGTATGACCATTCTAACCCGCCACACTTAGCGTGTGGGGAGACAGTGTCAGGTGGGCAGTTTGACTGGGGCGGTCGCCTCCTAAAGAGTAACGGAGGCGCCCAAAGGTTCCCTCAGAATGGATGGAAATCATTCGCAGAGTGTAAAGGCACAAGGGAGCTTGACTGCGAGACTGACAAGTCGAGCAGGGACGAAAGTCGGGCTTAGTGATCCGGTGGTACCGCATGGAAGGGCCATCGCTCAACGGATAAAAGCTACCCCGGGGATAACAGGCTTATCTCCCCCAAGAGTCCACATCGACGGGGAGGTTTGGCACCTCGATGTCGGCTCGTCGCATCCTGGGGCTGTAGTCGGTCCCAAGGGTTGGGCTGTTCGCCCATTAAAGCGGCACGCGAGCTGGGTTCAGAACGTCGTGAGACAGTTCGGTCCCTATCCGTCGCGGGCGCAGGAAATTTGAGAGGAGCTGTCCTTAGTACGAGAGGACCGGGATGGACGCACCGCTGGTGTACCAGTTGTTCCGCCAGGAGCATCGCTGGGTAGCTATGTGCGGACGGGATAAACGCTGAAAGCATCTAAGCGTGAAGCCCCCCTCGAGATGAGATTTCCCATTTCGAAAGAAAGTAAGATCCCTGAAAGAAGATCAGGTAGATAGGTTTGGAGTGGAAGTATGGCGACATATGGAGCGGACAAATACTAATCGATCGAGGACTTATCCTTAAAAAAGACTCTTGGAGTCAGGTTTAATCACCCTTTTTATCTAGTTTTGAAAGAATCATCTTTCAATGAATAAGTCTGGTAGCAATGGCGAGAAGGTCACACCCGTTCCCATCCCGAACACGGTAGTTAAGCTTCTCTGCGCCGATGGTAGTGGGGGGCTTCCCCCTGTGAGAGTAGGTCGCTGCCGGGCTGTTGAGTAAAGCATTTGCACTTTTTTAAGTGTAAATGCTTTTTTATTTATAAGCCAATCTATTGCAATTTAGTTTGCTTTTCTAGTATAATTAAAGTCAAAATTAGTCAAAGTCAAGTGAAAGGAGCTCTATGTGATGAGGAATATTTCTGACATCATTGAGGCTTATTTAAAGCAAGTATTAGAGTCAAGCGAGGCTGTTGAAATTAAAAGAAGTGAAATCGCTAATAAATTTGAATGTGTCCCATCACAAATAAATTATGTAATTAATACAAGATTTACAATGGAACGTGGTTATATTGTGGAAAGTAAACGCGGAGGCGGAGGATATATTCGAATTATTAAAGTGAAAATGAGTGACAAGTTACAGCTTTTAGAAGCTATTATTTCAATGGTACACGGCAAAAAAGTTTCACAAGTTTTTTCAGAAGATGTATTACTTCGTTTGCTTGAGGAACAAGTCATCAGTAAAAAAGAAGCGAGGTTAATGCTAGCTGCTTTGGATCGCGAGGTTTTAATATTGCCGCTTCCTGATCGTGATATTTTACGTGGTAGAATACTTGAAGCAATGTTAGTCGCTTTAAAATATGATTAAATTCTTTAAAACAGATGGATTAAAAGCTCTATTTTGTGGTAAGAAATAAAAGATACAATCTTATTCAACGTTTTCAGGTTTCTAATTGAATGTCATAAAGAACAAATTTTACAAAATTTGACATAACCTGTTAAACAAATTATTATGCAAGAAGAGTTGCCTATATGAATAAAAATGTAGTAGAAGTCATTTTTGCTTTACATTCATAGGTAAAAGGAGGAAAACAACAATGATGTTTGGACGATTTACACAAAGAGCACAGAAAGTTCTCGCATTATCACAAGAAGAGGCTATGCGCCTTAACCATAGTAACCTAGGAACAGAACATATCTTACTCGGTTTAGTAAACGAAGGCGAAGGTATTGCTGCAAAAGCTTTATATGAATTAGGAATCGATACTGAAAAGTTACAGGAAGAAGTAGAATCTTTAATTGGAGAGGGCGAAATTCCTGTAACCACAATACAATATACCCCCCGCGCTAAAAAAGTAATTGAATTATCTATGGATGAAGCACGTAAGTTAGGTCATACTTATGTAGGAACCGAGCACATACTTCTTGGTTTAATACGCGAAGGTGAAGGTATTGCTGCACGTGTATTGAGTAACCTTGGTGTCAGTTTAAATAAGGCACGCCAGCAGGTATTGCAATTACTTGGAAGCGGTGAAGGTACAAGCGCTGGGAGACAAACAAATACACAAGCAACCCCTACTTTAGACAGTCTAGCTCGTGATTTAACAGTCATTGCACGTGAGGAAAACTTAGACCCTGTTATCGGGCGTGGAAAAGAAATTCAACGTGTAATTGAAGTATTAAGTAGACGTACTAAAAATAACCCTGTTTTAATTGGTGAACCTGGTGTTGGTAAAACTGCTATTGCTGAAGGTTTAGCACAACAAATTATTCGAGGCGAAGTACCTGAAATGTTACGTAACAAACGTGTTATGACACTTGATATGGGTACGGTTGTTGCTGGGACTAAGTATCGTGGCGAGTTTGAAGATCGTTTAAAAAAAGTTATGGATGAAATTAGACAAGCAGGAAATGTAATTTTATTTATTGATGAGTTGCATACATTGATTGGTGCTGGCGGAGCAGAAGGAGCAATCGATGCATCAAATATTTTAAAACCACCTCTAGCTCGTGGAGAACTGCAATGTATTGGTGCAACTACACTTGATGAATATCGTAAATATATCGAAAAAGATGCTGCTTTAGAAAGACGTTTCCAACCTATTAAAGTAGCCGAGCCGACAACAGAAGAATCTATCCAAATTTTACGAGGCTTACGAGATCGTTATGAAGCACACCATCGCGTAGCAATCACAGATGAGGCCTTAGAAGCTGCTGTAAGGCTGTCTGACCGCTATATTTCCGACCGATTTTTACCGGATAAGGCGATTGATGTGATTGATGAAGCAGGCTCAAAAGTGCGTCTAAAAGCTTATACAACGCCATCTAACCTAAAAGAAATGGAAGATAAATTAACCGAACTTAGAAAAGAAAAAGATGCCGCTGTCCAAGGTCAAGAATTTGAGAAAGCTGCTTCTCTTCGTGATACCGAGCAAAAATTAAAAAAAGTTTTAGAAAAGAAGAAAACGAACTGGAAAGAGCAACAAGGAGCGGATAACAGTCAGGTAACGGAAGATATAATTGCTGAAGTCGTTGCAAGCTGGACTGGCATTCCTGTTACCAAACTTGCAGAAACCGAAACGAATAGACTTTTAAATATGGAAAAAATATTACATGAACGTGTGATCGGACAAGATGAAGCCGTTAAAGCTGTTGCATTAGCAGTTAGACGTGCGAGAGCAGGACTTAAAGATCCAAAACGCCCTATAGGTTCTTTTATTTTCCTTGGTCCAACTGGTGTTGGTAAAACAGAGCTAGCTAGAGCTTTAGCAGAAGCAATGTTTGATGATGAAAAAGCAATGATTCGTGTTGATATGTCAGAGTACATGGAGAAATTTTCTACTGCCCGCTTAGTTGGTTCTCCTCCTGGATATGTCGGTTATGAAGAGGGCGGTCAGCTAACCGAGAAGGTACGTCAAAATCCGTATTCTGTTATTTTACTTGATGAAATTGAAAAAGCGCATCCTGATGTGTTTAATATGCTACTTCAAGTCCTTGATGATGGACGTTTGACAGATTCTAAAGGCCGTGTAGTTGATTTTCGTAATACCGTAATTATTATGACATCAAACGTTGGAGCACAAGAAATGACGCAAGACAAATCAGTCGGTTTTAACGCTACTGATTTAACAAAAGATCATAAAGCCATGGAACATCGTGTTTTACAAGAACTAAAACAAACATTCCGTCCAGAATTTATCAATCGAATTGATGAAACGATTGTCTTTCATTCACTTTCTGAAAAGGAATTGAAGAAAATTGTGACGCTCCTTACAAGACAACTTACTAGTCGTCTTCTCGAACGCGATATTCATGTTAAATTAACTGAAGGAGCCAAAGCGAAAATCGTAAAAGATGGGTATGATCCTGAATATGGTGCGCGTCCACTTAAGCGTGCGATTCAAAAAAATATTGAAGATCGTCTTTCTGAAGAATTGTTACGTGGAGCCATTAAAGTCGGTGACAAAGTAGAAATCGGCGTGAAAGATGGTGAGCTTGAGGTTCGTAAAAAAAATAATTCTATTCGTAAAAAAGAAAGTATAAAATAAAATGCTAAATGAGTCGGGGATATAATGCAATTTAGCTCTATTCTTTAAGAAAACACGATTTTAAAAAAGTAGAGCATAGGTCCTATATGTCGAACACGATAAATCGAGCAAAAGTGTTTGTACTGAAGGAGTTTGCCACAAACCGGAAACGGAACGTGCGAGGCTGTGCGTGAGATCCGGAAGTCTGGCAAACTCCTTCAATACGAGCGCTTGTCGCCGATTTATTTTGTTTATGCCCCCAGACTCTTTTTTTACGCGAAATGTTTATAATCAGCTTAAAAAAGAAACTTTACTTAGAATGCTAAACAGAACGTATGATCTGTGTTAAAATAAATAAAAGCGAAAGGGGGGACACTATTTTATGGCAAAACGAGCAACAAAATTCGTCTGTAACTCTTGTGGTTATGAATCACCTAAATGGATGGGAAAGTGCCCAAATTGTGGCGAGTGGAATCAGATGGTAGAGGCATTAGCACCTTCTAAAAAGACAAGAACGTCTTTTCATCATACAGATGAACCTTCTAAGGCAATGCGAATTACCGATGTAACAAGCGAATCAGAGAAACGAATTCAGACAAAAATGCCAGAGTTAAATCGTGTTTTAGGTGGCGGAGTAGTAGAAGGGTCACTAGTACTTGTTGGAGGAGATCCAGGAATCGGAAAATCCACTTTGCTACTACAAGTTTCTGCTGAGTTAACACTCTCTGGAAAAAAAGTACTCTATATTTCAGGTGAAGAATCTGTTAAACAAACTAAGCTTCGTGCAGAACGCTTACGAGTTTCAGGAGAACATCTATATCTTTATGCTGAGACGAACTTAGATGATATTCAAGAAACAATTAACTTTATTAAGCCGGATTTGGTGATTATTGATTCGATTCAAACGATTTATCATCCAGACGTTACAAGCGCAGCGGGAAGCGTTTCACAAGTACGTGAATCTACAGCAGCACTTATGCGAATTGCAAAAATGCAAAATATTACTATCTTTATCGTTGGCCATGTAACAAAAGAAGGTGCAATAGCGGGACCTAGGCTTCTTGAACATATGGTGGATACTGTCCTATATTTTGAAGGGGAAAAACATCATGCTTATCGTATTTTACGAGCAGTAAAGAATCGTTTTGGGTCTACAAATGAGATTGGAATTTTTGAAATGCGAGATATTGGGCTCGTTGAAGTAGTTAACCCTTCTGAGGTTTTTCTTGAAGAAAGGCTACAGGATGCTTCTGGATCTACAGTTGTTGCGTCGATGGAAGGAACACGCCCTGTTTTAGTAGAAATCCAGGCACTCGTTTCTCCCACAATGTTTGGTAATGCTAAGCGAATGGCTACTGGTTTGGACCATAATAAAGTCTCGCTAATTATGGCTGTATTAGAAAAGCGAGTAGGCTTGTTATTGCAAAACCAGGATGCTTATTTAAAGGCAGCAGGAGGCGTCAAATTAGACGAACCAGCTGTGGATTTGGCAGTTGCAATTAGTATTGCTTCAAGTTATCATGATAAACCAACCAGTAACACAGACTGCTTTATCGGTGAACTCGGCTTAACTGGTGAGATTCGCAGAGTTTCGCGCATTGAAGAGCGCGTGAAAGAAGCAGCTAAGTTAGGTTTTAAGCGGATTTTTATTCCTGCTAATAACCAAGGGAGCTGGGATATTCCAAAAGGTGTGACAATCATGCCTGTAGATACGATTGTTGCTGCACTAAAACAAGCTCTTCCAAAAATGACATAAAGATTCTATTTGCTGATAACGTCATTGCAATGTTAAAATAAACTTTATATTAGTTTATGAAAGGAGGACAAGAAATGCTTGTATGGATGATTCGAGTATGCTTTTTACTACTTGGTGGAACTACAGGAGTGTTTGTCTTACCATCAATATGGATGAAACTTCATTTAAACCATGTTTTGTTAATCGCTAATCCCTATATCAATGCTTTGATTGGTGCACTTATATTTTATTTTATTACTTTTTGGGCGGTGAAATATATTGAAGCCGCACTTAATTGGTCTGAGGAAAGGTTAACAAAAATTTCAAGTGTAACACTTGTTTATGGCGGAATAGGCCTTATTGCTGGTTTAGTCATTGCTTTTTTTGCAGGGAATGCTTTTAGCCAAACAAAGATTCCAATTATTAATTCGGTTGTCCCCATTTTATTAACATTAGTGTTAGGCTATTTAGGTTTTCAAGTTGGTAGCAGAAGACGTAACGATTGGGGGTTGTTATTTAACCGAACAGCACGAAAAAAAGCCCTCAGCGAACAAAAAAGTGAAGATACGAGCTATAAAATTCTTGATACAAGTGTTATAATTGATGGTCGCATTGCTGATATTTTGACAACTGGTTTTTTAAGTGGAACGATTGTAATTCCACTCTTTGTATTAGCTGAGTTACAGCATATTGCTGATTCTTCAGACACGTTAAAAAGAACACGCGGGCGAAGAGGATTAGATATTTTAAATCGAATTCAAAAAGAAGAAGGTATTCAAGTCGAGATGTATGAAGGTGATTTCGATGATATTAATGAAGTGGATAGCAAGCTAGTAAAATTAGCGAAAGTAACAGGTGGTAAAGTAGTAACCAATGATTATAATTTAAATAAAGTTGCAGAATTTCAAAATGTAGCGGTATTAAATATTAATGATTTAGCTAATGCTGTAAAACCCGTAGTTTTACCAGGTGAAACAATGAATGTTTTTGTTGTAAAAGATGGCAAGGAACATAATCAAGGTATCGCTTATTTAGACGATGGTACAATGATCGTTGTTGACGAGGGACGTAAATTTATTAATGAAATTATTGATGTTGAAGTAACAAGTGTTCTTCAAACTTCAGCTGGCAGAATGATTTTTGCTAAGCCTGTTTAATGATTGGAAGTACGTATAATGAATTATGAATTAATTTTTCTAGTAGCAGGGCAAGGTAAGCGAATGAATGCTAAAAAAAACAAAATATGGTTAAATCTTTTAGATAAACCCGTTTTTGCGCATGCTCTCCTTCCTTTCTTATCTGATAAAAGGTGCACTCATATTGTGATTGTATGCCATGAAGAAGAGATTGAACAAGCTAAGCAGCTAATTCAAAAACTTGATATACAAAATAAATCTATCCTATTTATTGCTGGAGGAACCGAAAGACAGCATAGTGTGGCTAATGGATTAAAGCATTGTGGTGCTGAGTCAGTTGTCTTGGTTCATGATGGTGCACGTCCATTTGTATCCCAACAAATTATCGATCGTTTGCTAGTGGGTGTTACAGAGCAAAAAGCAGCCATTTGTGCAGTGAAAGTGAAGGATACAATCAAGCGTATGGCAGATGGTGTTGTTAAGGAAACCATTAATCGCGATCACCTTTGGCAAGTCCAAACACCTCAAGCCTTTGAACTCCAAATTTTACAAAAAGCTCATGAAAAAGCAGTGGTAGATCATTTTGTCGGAACAGATGAATCCAGTCTAGTTGAAAGATTAAATCTTCCTATCCAGATTGTCGAAGGTAGTTATTATAATATTAAATTGACAACACCTGAGGATATACCAATTGCAAAAGCGATAATAGAAAGCATGGAGGACGTAAATGATGATCAGAATCGGACAGGGGTATGATACGCATCAATTGATTGAAGGTCGATCACTAATTATCGGTGGAATAACCATTCCTTATGAAAAAGGTTTGCTTGGCCATAGTGATGCAGATGTTTTACTACACGCAGTAACAGATGCTGTCATCGGTGCAACTGGTAAAAGGGATATTGGTTACTTTTTTCCAGATACAGATGTTGCTTATAAAGATGCTAATTCCGCAGAGTTATTGTCCCAAGTGTGGCAAGAAGTTGAAAAAGAAGGTTATCGATTGGGAAATATAGATTGTACAATTCTTGCTGAGAAGCCCAAAATGGCCCCTTATATTGAGGACATGAAAAAAAGAATTGCTGAACTTTTGCATGCTTCAAGTGAACAAATAAATGTAAAAGCAACGACTTCTGAAAAAATGGGTTTTGTTGGTCGAGGAGAAGGCATTACAAGTTTAGCAGTAGTATTACTTGAAAAATAAACGAGGAGTGAAGAGTTTTGACTGATAATAAAAGAGTGCGTGTGCGTTATGCACCGAGTCCAACTGGTTTTTTGCATATTGGAAATGCTCGTACAGCTTTATTTAATTATTTATTTGCAAGGCATAACGGTGGAGATTTTATTATCCGGATTGAAGATACAGATGCCAAGCGCAATATTGAAGGTGGCGAAGAAAGCCAACTTGCCAATTTAAAATGGCTTGGAATTGACTGGGATGAAGGCGTTGATAAGCCAGGTACATATGGACCATATCGTCAGTCTGAACGCCAGCCTATTTATCTGCCATTAATTGAAGAATTGCTATCAAAAGATATGGTTTATAAATGTTACTGTACAGAAGAAGAATTAGATGCTGAACGTGAGGCTCAAAAAGCCCGCGGTGAAATGCCTCGATATAGTGGGAAGTGCCGCCACTTAACAAAGGAAGAACAAGCAGAAAAAGAAGCAAAAGGCTTAAGGCCAAGTATTCGCTTTAAAGTCCCAGCTGATGAAACGTTTGCCTTCTATGATATGGTGAAAGATGAAGTTTCGTTTGATTCGAATGGCATCGGCGATTTTGTTATTTTGAAAAAAGACGGGGTACCGACATATAACTTTGCGGTGGCTGTAGATGATCATCTTATGGAGATAACACATGTATTGCGCGGGGACGATCATATTTCTAACACACCGAAACAATTAATGATTTATCAAGCATTCGGTTGGGAAGCTCCTCAATTTGGGCATATGACATTGATTGTAAATGAAAGTCGTCGGAAATTGAGTAAGCGCGATGGCTCGATCATTCAATTTATCGAGCAATACCATGATTTAGGCTACTTGCCAGAAGCATTATTTAACTTTATTGCGATGCTCGGTTGGTCTCCAGAAGGCGAGGAAGAGATTTTTTCTAAAGAAGAATTAATTAAAATCTTTGATGAAAAACGTTTGTCTAAATCACCAGCATTATTTGATAAACAAAAATTAACCTGGGTAAATAACCAATACGTAAAGAAACTTCCACTTAACGATGTTGTAGCGCTTAGTTTATCACATTTACAAAAAGCTGGTGTTGTCTCAAATGAACCAAGTGAAACTGAACTTGATTGGATCCATAAACTGATTTCGCTTTACCATGAACAAATGAGTTATGGTGCAGAAATTGTTGGTTTATCAGAAATGTTTTTCGCTGATGCGGATTCACTTTCTTATAATGACGAGGAAAAAGCGATTCTAGATGTTGAAACTGTGCCGGTTGTCATTGATGCTTTCAAAAAAGAAGCTGAGGCTATAGAAATATTTGTAGCTGATGAAATTAAAGCTGCCATTAAACGTGTTCAAAAAGAAACAGGAGTCAAAGGAAAAGCTCTTTTCATGCCAATTCGTGTTGTTACAACAGGTGAAATGCACGGACCAGAGTTACCGCTTGCAATAGAAGTACTTGGTCGAGAAAAGGTGCTGGAACGCTTGAAAAACTGGTTAGCAAATTGAATAGTAGTTGCGAATAATTATTTTGCTGATATAATAAAAGTAATAAAATGATGTAAAGCGTTGACAGGAAGAAGTAAGAAATAACTTGATTTATAGAGAGAGCAGTAATTTGCTGGAAGCTGCTTAGTGAATTATTTCTGAAATGCCTCCTTGAGCTTTAGTGTGAAATTTAAGTATCACTAAACGGTCCACGAGACGTTATTCTCGTATTTTGAGGTGGAGTTTTAAAAAACTCAATCAGAGTGGAACCGCGCAAGGCGTCTCTGTTTTAGAGGCGTCTTTTTGTTTTGCTGTTTATTTAGTAAAGGAGGCTAAACAAAGTGAGGAAGAGAATGAATGAAGATATTGCGGTCATTATTAAAAATGATCCAGCGACACAAGGTTTTTGGGATGCTTTTTTTACTAATCCAGGGCTGCATGCGATTTGGATGCACCGAATAACACATTTTTTATATAAAAAGAAGTTGGTTTTGGTCAGTAAAATCATTGCTCAAGTTGCCCGTTTTTTGACGAATATTGAGATTCATCCTGGTGCGGTTGTTGGCAAGCGTCTTTTTATTGATCACGGTGCGGGGATTGTGATTGGGGAGACTGTGAAAATTGGTGATGATGTTGTCTTGTTTCATGGTGTAACATTGGGTGACACAGGGAAACATAAAGGTAAAAGGCATCCAACAATCAATGATGGCGTTATGATCTCTACAGGTGCAAAGGTGCTTGGTCCAATCAAGGTTGGGATGGATGCTAAAGTGGGAGCAGGAGCCGTTGTTTTACAAGATGTTCCACCAGGGGCAACAGTTGTTGGCGTTCCTGCTAAAGTTGTTCGTTTAAACGGGCGAACTGTAGGGCATGCTGAGCCAAATATGGATCAATTAATTGAAAGAATAAGAATGCTTGAAAATAAAATTACCAAATTAGAAAAAGGAGAGAGCTAAAGATGTCACTACAAATCTATAATACTTTAACACGGGAAAAAGAATTATTTAAGCCGCTTGAAAGTGGGAAAGTAAAAATGTATGTATGCGGCCCCACGGTTTATAACTATATCCATATTGGAAATGCACGACCTATTATCGTCTTTGATACTGTTAGAAGGTACTTAACTTACCGTGGCTATGAAGTAAAATTTGTTTCGAATTTTACTGATGTAGATGACAAATTGATTCAAGCTGCAGATGAATTAAAACTGACTGTGCCAGAGGTTGCTAGTCGGTTTATTGGCGCTTATTTTGATGATGTTGATCAGTTAAATGTTGCAAAAGCTTCGATTAATCCACGTGTAACTGAAAACATGGATGAAATCATTGCTTTTATTTCTGCTTTAGAAAAGAGCGGTTTTGCTTACCAATCAGAGGGAGATGTCTATTTTCGATCAAAAAAATTCACTGATTATGGTAAGCTTTCACATCAACCTATTTCCGAATTACAGCATGGAAAGCGCGTAGAAACGAGTGAACGCAAACAAGATGAGCTGGATTTCACTTTATGGAAGGCAGCGAAGCCAGGTGAGATTTATTGGGAAAGTCCTTGGGGAAATGGGCGTCCCGGATGGCATATTGAATGTTCTACACTTGCTAGGAGATACTTAGGAGATACAATCGATATTCATGCAGGAGGACAAGACTTAATCTTTCCTCATCATGAAGATGAAATTGCTCAATCAGAGGCACTCACGGGAAAAACTTTTGCTAATTATTGGATGCATAATGGCTTTTTAAATATTGATGGAGAAAAAATGTCAAAATCACTTGGAAATTTTATTACATTACATGATCTGTTAAAAGAGCATGATGCCAATGTTATTCGCTTTTTTATGCTATCAGTGCATTATCGCCGTCCAATTTCGCTAAGTGAGGCAACGTTAGAAGATGCGAAAAATGGTTTAGAGCGTTTAAAAACAGCTTATCAAAATATTAATTACCGTATTGAGCGGGCTGAGGAAGATTATTATAATGAAGAGGAGCAAGAAAATCTACTTGAACAGCTCATCGAATTAAAGCAACAATTTGAAGACGAAATGGATGATGATTTTAACACAGCTAATGCAATTACTGCTTTTTATGAGCTAGCAAAGCGTGCTAATATTTATTTAGCAAGTGAATGGGTTTCTATTCAGGTTTTACGCGAATTTTTAAGTATGATGAGTTTATTTGCTGAGGTACTTGGATTAAAATTAGAGGACAGTGATTCAATGAGATTAGCAGATGATACGGTCAATGCTCTAATTGAAGAGCGCCAGATTGCAAAAAGTGAACATAATTTTGCTCGTGCAGATGAAATTCGTGATTTATTAAAAGAAAAAGATATCGTTTTAGAAGATACAGCTCATGGCACGCGTTGGAGAAGAGGCTGATAGATGGTTGAAGTAAAAGATTATAAACAACTAAATGGCCTAGCTTTAGCATATATGGGAGACGCGATTTATGAAGTATACGTTCGCAAGCACTTGCTAGTTTTAGGAAAAACTAAACCTAATCAACTCCACAAAAGTGCAACAAAGTATGTGTCTGCAAAAGGCCAAGCACTTGTAGTAAGGACATTAATGACAGAAGGCTTTATCACAGAGGAAGAAGAGAGCGTTTTAAAAAGAGGGCGTAATTCAAAAAGTTATACAGTGCCCAAAAACACAGATATATCGACGTACAATTTGGCAACCGCATTTGAAGCAGTGGTTGGCTACCTTTATTTGGGTGGGGAACATGTGCGTTTAAATGAATGGTTTGAAAAAGCAATCCAAATTATTGAAGAAGGCGAGCTGAAAAATTGATGGAAAAGGAGCAGGAGTGGATAGGTGGACGCAACCCAATCCTTGAGGTATTACGCTCCAAGCGTGATATTCATAAAATTTATATCGCAGAGGGCTCAAAAAATGGCGTAATGCAACAAATTATTTCGCTTGCTAAAGAAAATAAAATTGAAATTCGCTTTGTTCCTAAAGCAAAAATTGACCAAGTTGTAACAGGTGCACATCAAGGTGTGGCCGCCCAAATAGCTGCTTACAAATATTTTGAGCTTGAACATCTCTTTCATCAAGCAGAGGAGAAAAATGAACAACCTTTTTTTGTGATTTTAGACGAGTTAGAGGATCCGCATAACTTAGGTTCGATTATGCGAACGGTTAATGCGGTGGGTGCTCATGGGATTATTATTCCAAAGCGGAGATCAGTTAGTTTAACACAAACAGTTGCTAAAGCCTCAACTGGGGCTATCGAATATGTTCCAGTTGTTCGTGTCACAAATATTAGTCGCACAATAGAAGATTTAAAAAAACGTGGAGTTTGGATTTTTGGAACAGATGCCAAAGGAAGAGAGGATTATCGGACAATGGATGCAACCTTGCCACTTGCACTTGTCATCGGGAGTGAAGGTCGTGGGATGAGTCGATTAGTCCGGGAAAAATGTGACTTTCTTGTTCATTTGCCAATGGTTGGGCAAGTGACATCGCTTAATGCATCTGTTGCGGCGGGACTGCTTCTTTATGAAGTTTATCGAAAAAGGTTTTCGCTGGGGGGCTAATGGATGAAGCGCAAGCATATTTTTTTGGTGGATGGGTATAATGTGATAGGTTCATGGCCAGAATTAAGTAAGCTTAAAGAATATGATTTGGAAGCTGCGCGTGATAGCCTAATTGCAAGCCTTGGTGAATATCAAAGTTATACTGGTTACAAGGTTGTCATTGTTTTTGACGCACAATATGTTCGGGGGAAAGGGCGTGAAGAAACCAAGAATAAAGTCGATATCATCTTTACAAAAGAAGATGAGACGGCTGATGAATACATCGAACAAAAAGCCATTGAATGGAAAAATGCTGAAACGCAAATCATTGTAGCAACAAGCGATTATACGGAACAGTGGGCGATTTTTGGTCAGGGTGCTTTGCGAATTTCTTCCCGTGAGTTATTATTTGAAATTCAAGAAATGTCCCGTTCTATTAGCCAAGAAATGAAACAAATCCAAGAAAAAATGCCAAAATCAAAGCTGAATTTAGATTCTGTGACTTTATTGCAGTTAGAAAAGTGGCGAAGAGGTGAAAAATAAAGATTGACGATGGCTCTTCGCCTTTGTATAATAAAGCAACTAATTAAGTATGCTTCCAAAAATTCAGAGTGGAGGAGAGAGACAATCATTGGAAAATAAGAATGCAAGCGAACAAGGTGTCGATCTCAGTAAGCTAGATTTGGCAAGACATGGCGATACGGAAGCGCTAGAATATTTTTTTTCTAAATATCAACCTATTATTTACTGGAAATCCACACAATACTTTTTGCAAGGGGCGGAACGTGACGATTTAATTCAAGAAGCTATGATCGGTCTTTTTAAAGCAATTCGTGATTTTAATCCTGAAAAAGAAGCTTCATTTAAATCTTTTGCTGAAATTTGCATTAATCGTCAATTGCTTTCTGCTGTAAAACGCTCAACTCGGAAAAAGAACTTTGCGCTCAACCATTCGATTTCACTTGATACGAAGATGACGGATGATGATACACTAGATTGGACGCTAATTGATGTTATTTCTGAAGAAGGAGCTGAAACACCAGAAGACTTTTTAATCAAAAATGAGGGTCTCATACAGATCGCATCCAGATTAAAAGAAGTGACAAGCCCTTTTGAAAAAGAAGTTTTACAGCAATATTTAGAAGGCAAAAGTTATTTTGAAATGGCAGCATATTTTCAGGTTAAGGAAAAAGCAATTGATAATGCATTACAACGCGTAAAGCGAAAAATGGTAAAAGAGCTAAGGCAAGAAGACTGAATTTGTCAAAAACGCAACAAAAAAGGTTTGACTCTAAAAACTACTGATGGTATATTAGAGTAGATGCAAATTCTTCTTAATAGATCGCGTAGGGAGTTGAATAAATATGAAAAAGAAAGCGTCCCTCGCCTGTTCTGAGTGCGGTTCAAGAAATTATTCTATCAGTGTTACGAGTTCTACAAGACAAGTCCGGCTTGAAGTGAAGAAATTTTGTCGGCGTTGCAATAAACATACTTTACATCGCGAAACGAAATAATTATTGGAGGTTTTATCATGGCAGCAATTTCACGTTTTTTTAAAAATGTGACATCTGAAATGCGTAAAGTTACATGGCCAACGCGTAAAGAGTTAGCTACTTATACTGTAACGGTTGTTATTACTGTTATCTTGTTTGCTGTATTCTTTATGGTGCTTGACTTTGGTATTGAGCAACTTGTTCAATATGTTTTAAAACTGGGCAATTAAGAAAAATAATGGTATAATAGTGCTTGTCTATGAAACCCGAGTGTTCCCGGGTTTTTTATTTTGGAAAATCATAAGTATAAAGGAGGGAAGGCGGCCATTTTATTTGTCGCCAAACGTGAAATGGAAAAGAATTGGTACGCTGTTCACACATATTCCGGCTATGAAAATAAAGTAAAAGATAACCTTGAAAAACGTGTTGAATCAATGGGGATGTCTGATAAAATTTTTCGTGTCATTGTGCCGGAAGAAGAAGAAACAGAAGTGAAAAATGGTAAAACAAAAACAATTAAACGCAAAGTTTTCCCTGGTTATGTACTTGTTGAAATTATCATGACAGATGATTCTTGGTATGTTGTACGTAATACTCCTGGTGTTACTGGATTTGTTGGTTCAGCAGGTTCAGGTTCAAAACCAACCCCATTACTTCCAGAAGAAGCAGATCGTATCTTGAAGAGCATGGGTATGATGGAAAAAGCAATTGAAGCTGATTTTGAAATCGGGGAAACAGTGATGGTTAAAGAAGGACCATTTGCTGAGTACTCTGGTAAAGTAGACGAAATAGACCTTGATAAAGGAAAAGCCAAAGTCATGGTCAATATGTTTGGTCGTGAAACTCCAGTAGAAGTTGATTTTAATCAGATTGAAAAGCTATAAAAGTCAGTTTATCATAGGAATTTGCGATATTTTTTAAAGCGAAATCCATCTGTAGTATACTTGCAAAATTAGAAGTAAAATGATATCATTATTAAGTGCGCTTATTTAAAGCGTTTGTTTTTCCGTGGGAGGGGAAATACTGATCCCCATTAACCACAGCACGGACTTAAGGAGGTATGTCTCGTGGCTAAAAAAGTTATTAAATTAGTTAAGCTTCAAATTCCAGCAGGTAAAGCAAATCCTGCACCTCCAGTAGGACCGGCACTCGGTCAAGCTGGTGTTAATATCATGGGATTCTGTAAAGAGTTTAACGCTCGTACAGCAGATCAAGCTGGTCTTATTATCCCTGTTGTGATCACTGTATTTGAAGACCGTTCGTTTACGTTCATCACTAAAACTCCACCAGCAGCAGTTTTACTTAAAAAAGCAGCAAAAGTGGAAAAAGGATCTGGTGAACCTAACCGTAACAAAGTTGCATCTGTAACTCGTGCTCAAGTACAGGAAATTGCTGAAACCAAAATGCCTGATTTAAACGCAGCGAATGTTGAATCTGCAATGCGTATGGTTGAAGGTACTGCTCGTTCTATGGGAATCACCATCGAAGAGTAATTCGGTAATTTTGAACAATAAGGAGGAAAAGAAATGGCTAAGAAAGGTAAAAAGTATCAAGAAGCTTTGAAGCAAGTGGATCTGTCAAAAGCATATCCAGTTGAAGAAGCGATTGAACTTGCTAAAAAAATTGATTCCGCTAAATTCGATGCCACTGTTGAAGTAGCATTTCGTCTTGGCGTTGACCCTAAAAAAGCGGATCAACAAATCCGTGGTGCTGTAGTACTACCAGGCGGAACTGGTAAAACTCAGCGCGTTCTCGTATTCGCTAAAGGTGATAAAGCAAAAGAGGCTGAAGCAGCTGGTGCTGATTATGTTGGCGATGCGGAATATGTTGAAAAAATTAGCAAAGGCTGGTTTGATTTTGACGTAATCGTTGCAACTCCTGATATGATGGGAGAAGTTGGTAAGCTAGGTCGTGTTCTTGGACCAAAAGGCTTAATGCCAAATCCTAAAACAGGAACTGTAACAATGGACGTAACAAAAGCAGTAAATGAAATTAAAGCTGGTAAAGTAGAATATCGCGTTGATAAAGCTGGAAATATCCATACACCAATTGGTAAAGTTTCTTTTGAAACGTCTAAACTACTTGAAAACTTCCGTGTAATAAATGATGTGCTTCAAAAAGCAAAACCTGCTGCAGCTAAAGGAACTTACGTAAAACATCTTACAATAACAACTACTTTTGGCCCTGGTATTGCAGTAGATCCAACTAGCTCATAATTAAAGCTTGACGGATGAAAAGCTGTTTGATAAACTTAAACAGTTGAAAACAAATTAAATATCCTAACCGTAGACAGCTGGTGCGATTTATCGCTTAATTTTACCCGCCGAGGATTTTCTTTTGAATGTTTTTCATTCAGCTAGCCTCTTACGCGTGTCTACGTGCGTAGAGGTTTTTCTTTTGTTTGATTTAGACATTGATTTGGACGGAGGTGTAAAGAATGAGTAAAATTATTGAAGCGAAACAAAGCGTCGTTAACGAAATTACAGAAAAACTTACAAACAGTGTATCAACAGTTATCGTGGACTACCGTGGTCTTAACGTTGCTGAGATTACTGAGTTACGTAAACAATTACGTGAAGCAGGAATTGATTTTAAAGTTTACAAAAATAGCTTGATGCGCCGTGCCGCTGCTGAAAAAAACTTCGATGGTCTTGATGAAGTTTTCACTGGACCAAATGCGATTGCCTTCAGTAATGAAGACGTTGTTGCACCTGCTAAGATTTTGAACGATTTTGCTAAAGATCATGAAGCACTTGAAATTAAAGCAGGGATCATTGAAGGAACTGTTTCTTCTCTTGAAGAAGTTAAAGCTATTGCAACTCTTCCATCACGCGAAGGCTTGCTATCTATGGTATGCAGTGCACTTCAAGCTCCAGTCCGTAACCTAGCTCTAGTAACCAAAGCGGTTGCTGATCAAAAAACTGAACAAGAAGCTTAAACTAAAAAATTATAATATTAATGGAGGAATTTTAAAATGGCTTTAAATATTGAAAACATTATTGCTGAAATTAAAGAAGCAACAATTGTAGAACTTAACGATCTTGTAAAAGCGATTGAAGAAGAATTTGGCGTAACTGCTGCAGCTCCTGTAGCTGCAGCTGGTGGAGCAGGTGCTGCAGCAGCTGCTGAACAAACTGAATTTACAGTAGAACTAGCTTCTGCTGGCGATTCTAAAATCAAGGTTATCAAAGTGGTACGTGAAATCACTGGTCTTGGCTTGAAAGAAGCTAAAGAACTTGTAGATAACGCTCCAAAACCACTTAAAGAAGGCGTTTCTAAAGAAGAAGCTGAAGAAATCAAAGGCAAACTTGAAGAAGTTGGCGCTAACGTCGAAGTTAAATAATTTCTGTTCTATAAAAGCTTGTAACCTAGTGATAGGTTGCAGGCTTTTTTATGTTAAAATAAAAGAAAAACGAGTAGGTGATTTAAATGACCAATAATCATTATTATACAAATAACGATAAGCTTATGCACCAACGAAAAAGTTGGCGATACACGCTTCGTGGACATGAACTAACTTTTATTAGCGATAATGGCGTTTTCTCAAAAAACACTGTGGATTTTGGCTCGAAAGTATTAATCGAAACATTTCATATGTCAAAAGAAGATTCTTTTATTCTCGATGTAGGTTGTGGTTACGGGCCGATCGGTCTTGCCATTGCCAAAGCTTGTCCAACAAGCCAGGTTGATATGGTGGATGTAAATTTGCGTGCGCTTGAATTGACAAAAGAAAATGCAGTGATAAATCAAATTAAGAATATTTCAGCATTCTCTAGTTCGATTTATGAAAATGTTTCTAAAAAAGCGTACCAGGCGATAGTGAGTAATCCACCAATTCGTGCCGGAAAAGAAGTGGTTCATGCAATTTTAGCTGGTGCATATGATCATTTATCTCCAAATGGGGAATTATGGATTGTTATTCAAAAGAAACAGGGTGCTCCTTCTGCAATGAAGAAAATGGAAGAGGTTTTTGGAAATGCTGAAGTTGTACGGAAAGTTAAAGGGTACTACATTCTAAAAAGCATAAAAGCATAAGTGAAGCGGAAAAGCAATAATTAGGCTCGCTTTTTGTTTGACTTCTCCTTTAAGTTATTGTACTATAGTATAATGCCAAAAGAATCTATACCACTTTTCTTTCTAACAAGAAATGAAGTGTTTGCAAGTGATTACGGCAAAATAATGAACGATTGAATGGTGGCTTTCAGTATGCGAAATGGACTATTTTTCCAGTTTGCACTGATACTTTTAAGAAAAATTTCTAAAGAGTTTCAGGAAACATGAAATCCGCTTTATTTTTGTCTAAAAAGTGATATAGATGATTTTCACAAGTTCCGCTTCTTTTTGCGCAGTTTTGTGTTTGGACACTCAAGACTTAAGAAGCAGACGGAAACTTTTGATGAACGCTGCTTAAGCTAATTGACTTAAGCTCCGGGTGCGGGAGGTTCCTCTGTTTTTTTCGAACTGCATGAAGGAAAAGTGTGCTTATAAATTTTAAAATATTTTGTGGGGTGAAGAGTTTGTCAGGACATGTTGTAGAATACGGCAGACACCGTAAACGTAGAAGTTTTGCGCGTATTAGTGAAGTGTTAGAGCTACCAAACCTGATTGAAATCCAAACAGCTTCTTATCAGTGGTTTTTGGATCAAGGTTTGCGTGAAATGTTCCGTGATATTTCTCCAATTGAAGATTTTGCTGGGAATTTATCTTTAGAATTTATTGACTATGATTTAGGTGAACCAAAATACTCAGTAGAAGAATCTAAAAACCGTGATGCAAACTATGCGGCTCCTTTACGTGTTAAATTGCGCCTGGTTAATAAGGAGACCGGTGAAGTAAAAGATCAAGAAGTATTCATGGGCGATTTCCCACTTATGACCGAAATGGGGACATTTATCATTAATGGTGCAGAACGTGTTATCGTTTCCCAATTGGTACGTTCTCCAGGAGTTTATTTTAATAACAAAGTCGATAAAAATGGTAAAAAGGGCTTCGGCTCCACAGTCATCCCAAATCGTGGCGCTTGGTTAGAATATGAAACAGATGCGAAAGATGTTGTTCATGTTCGTATTGATCGCACACGTAAATTACCGGTTACTGTTCTTTTGCGTGCACTCGGATTTGGCTCTGACCAAGAGATTTTAGATTTAATCGGGGACAATGATTATCTGCGCAATACGCTAGAAAAAGATAATACAGATAACGCAGATAAAGCCCTTCTTGAAATCTATGAACGACTTCGCCCAGGTGAGCCACCAACCGTTGAAAATGCACGTAGCTTGTTAATATCTCGCTTTTTCGATCCAAAGCGCTATGATTTAGCTAACGTAGGCCGATATAAAATCAATAAGAAATTACACTTAAAAAATCGCCTGTTTAACCAAATATTAGCTGAAACGCTAGTTGATCCTGAAACAGGTGAAATTATAGCTACAAAAGGTGATATTTTAGATCGCCGTAACCTAGATCAAATCATCCCCAATCTAGAGAATGGCGTAGGTTTCCGTACGCTGCGTCCAAATGATGGCGTACTAGAGGATAACGTTGTTGTCCAATCAATCAAAATTTATACACCCGATGATCCAGAAAAAGAAATCAATGTGATTGGCAATGCTTATATTGACGAGACTGTAAAGCATATTACGCCAGCAGATATTGTTTCATCTATCAGTTATTTCTTTAATTTACTACATGGTGTAGGGGATACGGATGATATTGATCACCTTGGTAATCGTCGTCTTCGCTCAGTAGGAGAACTTTTACAAAATCAATTCCGAATTGGGTTATCTCGGATGGAACGTGTTGTACGAGAACGGATGTCAATCCAAGATGTGAGTACAATTACACCACAACAATTAATTAATATCCGACCAGTTGTCGCTTCGATCAAAGAGTTTTTTGGTAGCTCACAGTTATCACAATTTATGGATCAGTCCAACCCACTCAGTGAACTCACGCATAAGCGTCGTTTATCTGCGCTTGGGCCTGGTGGTTTGACTCGTGAACGTGCTGGCTATGAAGTTCGTGATGTTCACTACTCACATTATGGTCGAATGTGTCCAATTGAAACGCCAGAAGGACCAAACATCGGTTTGATCAACTCGCTTTCTTCTTTTGCGAAAGTAAATCAATTTGGCTTTATTGAAACACCATATCGTCGTGTTGATCCGGAAACAAATCAAGTAACGGATAAAATTGACTACCTAACTGCCGATGAAGAGGATCATTATGTTGTCGCACAGGCTAACTCTAAACTAGATGAAAATGGTACTTTTACTGAAGGGGAAGTCATGGCTCGTTTCCGTTCTGAAAACTTAGCTGTTGAAAAAGAACGAATTGATTACATGGACGTTTCACCAAAACAAGTTGTATCGGTTGCAACAGCCTGTATTCCATTTTTAGAAAATGATGACTCCAACCGCGCTCTGATGGGAGCTAACATGCAACGTCAAGCTGTGCCACTGATGCACCCAGAAGCACCATTTGTTGGGACTGGTATGGAACATGTTTCTGCTAAAGATTCAGGAGCTGCGGTTACGGCTAAACATGACGGCATCGTTGAACATGTTGAAGCAAAAGAAATTTGGGTACGTCGTATTTCTATTGTTGACGGTAAAGAAGTAACAGGCGGTATCGATAAATATACATTGCGTAAATTTGTTCGCTCTAACCAAGGGACTTGTTATAATCAACGTCCGAATGTTTCTGAAGGCGATCGTGTTGTCAAAGGAGAAATTCTTGGTAACGGTCCCTCAATGGATTCAGGAGAGCTAGCGCTTGGACGCAATGTGCTGGTTGCTTTCATGACTTGGAATGGTTATAACTATGAGGATGCGATCATCATGAGTGAACGCCTTGTAAAAGATGACGTTTATACCTCGATTCATATTGAAGAGTTTGAATCAGAAGCTCGTGACACTAAACTCGGACCTGAAGAAATGACACGTGATATTCCAAATGTTGGTGAAGATGCTTTACGTGATCTTGATGAACGTGGAATTATCCGTATCGGAGCTGAAGTTAAAGATAATGATCTACTTGTAGGTAAAGTAACGCCTAAAGGGGTAACCGAACTTACTGCTGAAGAACGCTTATTACACGCTATCTTTGGTGAAAAAGCTCGCGAAGTTCGCGATACATCGCTACGTGTTCCTCACGGTGGTGGCGGCATTGTTCTAGATGTTAAAATCTTTACACGTGAGGCAGGGGATGAGCTCCCACCAGGTGTGAATCAATTAGTTCGTGTTTATATTGTTCAAAAACGTAAAATCCATGAAGGCGATAAAATGGCTGGACGTCACGGTAATAAAGGGGTTATTTCTCGAATTTTACCAGAAGAAGATATGCCATTTATGCCAGATGGAACACCAGTTGATATTATGCTTAATCCTCTTGGTGTACCTTCACGGATGAATATTGGGCAAGTACTTGAGCTTCACTTAGGAATGGCTGCTCGCAAACTAGGCATTCATGTCGCAACACCGGTATTTGATGGAGCAAATGAAGAAGACGTATGGAGCACTGTAGAAGAAGCTGGTATGGCAAGAGATGCGAAAACAGTACTTTACGACGGACGAACAGGTGAACCGTTTGATAATCGTATTTCTGTTGGCATTATGTATATGATTAAACTTGCGCACATGGTTGATGACAAACTCCATGCTCGCTCAACTGGACCTTACTCGCTTGTTACACAACAACCGCTTGGTGGTAAAGCCCAATTTGGTGGACAACGTTTTGGAGAAATGGAAGTATGGGCATTAGAAGCCTATGGAGCTGCTTATACACTTCAAGAAATCCTAACGATCAAGTCTGATGATGTTGTAGGACGTGTGAAAGCTTATGAATCGATCGTTAAAGGTGACAGTGTACCAAAACCAGGTGTACCGGAATCCTTCAAGGTATTAATTAAAGAGCTTCAAAGTTTAGGTATGGATGTGAAAATTCTATCTGCTGAAGAAGAAGAAATCGAAATGCGCGATTTGGATGATGACGATTTCTCTGGTCAAAATGATTCCTTTAATATTGTGAAACCAGAAGAAACAACCACCGAGCAGGTTGATTAACCCGCCCGTTTTAAAAGACTCCAGAACAACAGGCATTTTTGTTGAAGCTTAAATGAAGCGTGATTATATTGAGCATTTTGCTGTTGTGATCGGTTAAAAACTCAGTAAAGCTTTAGTAAGGCGGAAAGCTAGATTTGATGATCACTTTCCGCCCGCTTACTCAAAGTATAATCACAATTAAAATTAGGAGGTTGGGCACTTGATAGATGTTAATAATTTTGAGTATATGAAAATAGGTCTAGCATCTCCAGATAAAATTCGTTCTTGGTCACATGGTGAAGTTAAAAAGCCAGAAACAATCAATTACAGAACATTAAAACCTGAACGCGATGGCTTATTTTGTGAACGTATTTTTGGACCAACGAAGGACTGGGAATGTTCTTGTGGTAAATATAAGCGTGTACGGTATAAAGGTGTCGTTTGTGATCGCTGTGGCGTTGAAGTCACGAAATCAAAAGTGCGCCGTGAACGAATGGGGCATATCGAATTAGCTGCGCCAGTGTCACATATTTGGTATTTCAAGGGAATCCCAAGCCGTATGGGGCTAGTTTTAGATATGAGCCCACGTGCACTTGAAGAAGTTATCTATTTTGCTTCTTACGTTGTAACCGAACCAGGGGATACCCCGCTTGAGAAGAAACAATTACTTTCTGAAAAAGAATATCGCGTTTATCGTGAGAAATATAGTCAAGGTTTTCAAGCTGGAATGGGTGCTGAAGCGATCAAACGTATTTTAGCAGATATTAACCTTGAAAAAGAAACGAATGAGCTAAAAGAAGAGCTGAAAACAGCACAAGGGCAACGACGTACGCGTGCTATTCGCCGCCTTGAAGTCATGGAAGCTTTCCGTAACTCTGGAAATGAACCAAGCTGGATGATTTTAGACGTGCTCCCTGTTATTCCACCAGAACTTCGCCCAATGGTGCAGCTTGAAGGTGGACGATTTGCAACAAGTGATTTAAATGACTTGTATCGCCGCGTAATTAACCGGAATAACCGTCTAAAACGTCTTCTTGACTTAGGTGCACCGAATATTATCGTTCAAAATGAAAAACGTATGCTCCAAGAAGCTGTCGATGCCTTAATTGATAATGGCCGTCGTGGTCGTCCAGTTACTGGACCAGGTAATCGTCCGCTAAAATCACTTTCGCATATGCTAAAAGGGAAACAAGGTCGTTTCCGTCAAAACTTGCTAGGTAAGCGTGTTGATTACTCTGGACGTTCTGTTATCGTTGTAGGTCCTAACTTAAAAATGTATCAATGTGGGCTACCAAAAGAAATGGCACTAGAACTATTTAAACCTTTTGTAATGAAAGAGTTAGTTGGTCGTGGCCTTGCTCATAACATTAAAAGCGCCAAACGTAAGATCGAGCGCACCTCATCGGAAGTGTGGGATGTTTTAGAAGAAGTGATTCGTGAGCATCCAGTTCTCTTAAACCGTGCACCGACGCTTCACAGACTTGGTATTCAAGCGTTTGAACCAACACTTGTAGAAGGCCGTGCCATTCGTCTTCACCCGCTTGTATGTACAGCTTATAACGCTGATTTTGATGGTGACCAAATGGCTGTCCATGTCCCATTATCAGCAGAAGCGCAAGCAGAAGCGCGTATCTTAATGCTTGCAGCGCAAAACATTTTGAACCCTAAAGATGGTAAACCGGTTGTTACTCCTTCACAAGATATGGTTCTTGGTAACTATTATCTGACTTTAGAGCGTGAAAATGCAGTTGGCGAAGGGATTATTTTCAAAGATATTAATGAAGCACAGTTAGCTTATCAAAATGGTTATGTTCATCTGCACACTCGTATTGCAGTTTATGCAGGTTCTATACCAAATGAACGCTTTACAGATAAGCAGCGCAAACAATTGCTCATTACAACAGTAGGTAAATTAATTTTCAACACAATTTTACCAACATCTTTCCCATATATTAATGAGCCAACAAAGTATAATCTTGAAATTGAAACACCAGAGAAATATTTTGTGGATACAACAGCTGATGTAAAAGCTCATATTGCTAAACAGCCACTTATTGATCCATTTAAGAAAAAAATTCTCGGGAATATCATCGCAGAAGTCTTCAAGCGATTCCACATTACGGAAACATCAAAAATGCTTGATCGCATGAAAGACTTAGGCTTTAAAATTTCTACAAAAGCTGGCATTACAGTAGGTATTGCTGATATCTTGGTTTTACCTGAAAAACCTGAAATCATTGAAAAAGCTCATGACACTGTAGAAAAAATTACGAAGCAATTCCGTCGAGGCTTAATTACAGATACTGAAAGGTATGAGCGTGTAATCAGCCTTTGGAATAGCGTGAAAGATGAGATCCAAAATAAATTAATCGCTATCTTAGAGCGTTTGAATCCAATTTATATGATGCAGGATTCTGGAGCGCGTGGTAATGCTTCTAACTTTGTACAGCTTGCGGGTATGCGTGGTTTAATGGCTGATCCATCTGGACGTATTGTAGAGCTTCCAATTATATCAAGCTTCCGTCAAGGTTTAACCGTTTTGGAATACTTCATTTCCACTCACGGAGCGCGTAAAGGACTTACTGATACAGCCCTTAAAACAGCTGACTCAGGTTATCTTACTCGTCGTCTTGTTGATGTTGCTCAAGATGTTATCATTCGTGAAGATGATTGCGGGACTGACCGTGGCCTTACAATTAAAGCCATTCGTGAAGGCACAGAAATTATCGAATCGCTTGAAGAACGACTTGAAGGACGCCATGCTCGTAGAACCATTCGCCATCCAGAAACAAATGAAATTCTTGCCCATGAAAACGAACTGATTACAGAACCGATTGCGTTATCAATTGTTGAAGCTGGAATCGAAGAAGTGACGATTCGCTCAGCCTTTACATGTAACACAAAACACGGAGTATGTAAAAAATGTTACGGCAAAAACTTGGCAACAGGAACAGAAGTTGAAGTTGGAGAGGCTGTTGGTATTATTGCTGCTCAGTCAATCGGGGAACCAGGTACACAGCTTACAATGCGTACGTTCCATACCGGTGGGGTTGCTGGAGATGATATCACACAAGGTCTACCCCGTATTCAGGAAATCTTTGAAGCACGTAATCCAAAAGGTCAAGCAACGATTACAGAAGTTGCCGGAGAAGTGGTTTCTGTTGAAGAAGGACGCGACCGTGGTTTAGAAATCACGATCCAAGGAAGCGATGATCGCCGCAGTTATAATGTTCCTTATACAGCACGTTTGCGTGTTGAAGAAGGTTCAATAGTCGAACGTGGTGAAGCTTTAACAGAAGGTTCAATTGATCCAAAAGCTTTGATTCGTGTTTGTGATGTATTATCTGTACAAGAATATCTACTTGCTGAAGTACAAAAAGTTTACCGGATGCAAGGGGTAGAAATTGGCGATAAGCACGTGGAAGTTATGGTTCGTCAAATGTTGCGTAAAATCCGTGTCATGGATACAGGTGATACAAACATCTTGCCAGGTACACTGATGGATATTCACACATTTAGAGACGCTAACCGTGAGACATTATTAAGTGGAGCTCAGCCTGCTACTGGTCGTCCAGTACTTCTAGGTATCACAAAAGCTTCACTTGAAACGGATTCCTTCTTATCTGCTGCATCATTCCAAGAAACGACTCGTGTCTTAACAGATGCTGCAATTAAAGGAAAACAAGATCCTCTTCTTGGCTTAAAAGAAAATGTTATCATAGGAAAACTAGTCCCAGCAGGTACGGGAATCAATCGTTATCGTCAGTTAAAATCACAAGTTGTAGACGATACGCAAGAAGTTTCTGAAGAACAAACAACAAATTAATAAAAGCAAAAATATCCACCCGGTTTTCGCGGGTGGATATTTGTTTTCTAATTAGGAACATGTTAGAAAATCAAGTTTTTTATGTTAAATCAGCACCATTTGTCTGGATAACTTTCTGATACCAATAAAATGATTTTTTCGCATAGCGATTGCCACTACCTTGGCCGTCATCATCTAAATCGACATAAATAAACCCATATCGTTTAGCCATTTCACCAGTTGAAGCACTTACTAAATCAATGCAGCCCCAAGGAGTATAACCGATTAAATCAACTCCATCAGAAATCGCATTACGCATTGCTTCAACATGACCGCGCAAATAGTCAATTCGGTAATCATCTTCTACATAGAAATTTCCATCCACTTGATCTATTGCGCCCAGCCCATTCTCAACAATGAAAAGAGGCTTTTTATAATGATCATAAAGCTCATTTAAGGCGATACGTAACCCTACTGGATCAATTTGCCAACCCCATTCACTTGCTTTTAAGAAAGGATTGCGGACACCGCCAAGGAGATTGCCAGTTACACTGTCATCTTCTGTCGCTGTTTCATTGATAACAGCGGACATATAGTAGCTGAAACCAATATAATCAACAGGATGTTCTTTAAGTAGCTCTAAATCACCTGGTTCGATCGCCAGTTTTACGCCTTTTTCAGCCCAGAGTTGTTTAGCAAAAGAAGGGTATTCTCCTTGCGCTTGAACATCAGCACAGTAGAAATTAAATTGTTGATTTTGTTTCAACGTAGCAAGTTGATTGATTGGATTGGCATCGTAAGCATAGGTTGTTGCATAGATAATCATGCAACCAACTTGAAGTTCAGGATCCAGTGTATGAGCAATCTTCACCGCTTTACTACTTGCAACAAATTGATGATGTAAAGCTTGGAACACATGCTGTGGTTCATTTGCCCCGTTCGTTGGAGCAAGTCCTTGGCTAAGCGCTGGAAAATGGAATGAACTATTAATCTCGTTAAATGTCATCCAATATTTTACTTTTTTATGAAACCTTGTCAAAATGGTTTTTGCATAGTGCTCATAAAAATCGATAAGCTGACGGTTTTTCCAGCCACCATATTCTGTTACAAGATGCAGCGGCATTTCATAATGAGAAATGGTAACAACAGGCTCAATACCATGTTTGATACACTCATCTAAAACGGCTTCATAAAATGATAAACCAGCTTCATTTGGTTCCTTTTCATCGCCCTTTGGAAAAATTCGTGCCCAAGCAATAGAAAGGCGATAACATTTAAACCCCATTTTCGCGAATAAAGCAATGTCTTCTTTAAAACGGTGATAATGATCGATTCCATGGTGATTTGGATAATTATATTTATCGGCATGTATTTGCCAATCAAAGCTAGGACTACTTAAAATCTCGAAGCGTTTTTTACCACCAGGCATTACATCTGCTACAGATAGTCCCTTTCCACCTTCTGAGTAAGCCCCTTCTAGTTGGTTAGCTGCTGTTGCCCCTCCCCATAAAAAACCTTCAGGAAATGCTTGTTTATTATTTGTCATTTGATTTTGTCGCTCCCTTCCATTTGTTTTAGTACTTTTTTATTTTAAGTCCTGTAATGGATTACATGTCAAGTCATAATTTTAGCGCTTTCATGTTAAATTAGAAATTGCTTTTTAAGTTGAAATTCGGTACACTTTAAGCAAAATAAAAATTGCGGGGGAACATATGAGTAGCAAACAGAAAATTATCAAGGCAGCTATTGAAGTGATCAAAGAAGAAGGGATCCGACAATACAGTTTAGCTCGTGTGGCTGCAAGGATCCATATCACAAAACCTGCTATTTTCTACCATTTTAAAAATAAAGAAGAATTGACGTTAGCCATTATTTACCACGCTATTTCAGTCTATAAAGAAATCGAAACAGAAGAATACGAAAAAATAAAAGAAGATTCCGCTTTTCCATATACAGAAAGCTACTTAAAAGGCAACTTACGACAACTGCAAAATGCTGAACTTGTCGGGCTTCATAGTGTTCTGCTTGCAACGAGTATTTCCGAAAATATTGATGGAAGTTATTGGGATGAAATTTATGAAACAGAATTTCGCAATATGGCATCAGAAATTGGAGCAGAAATGGCAGAACTTGTGCGTTATACCATTGATGGAATGTGGCATGCTAAGCTTCTTAAGATGAATGAACCAGAACAAACAAGTCAGGAAACGGTGGTGCAGTTCTTATTGGGTAAAATAGCAAATACAACTTCTTCTTGAAAATGAAACGAAGCATGTTACAATTTAATTTGTAGCAATTTTTTAGGAGGAACAAAATTGGTTCAAGATAAATTAACAATGTATTTCGTGCGTCATGGAAAAACGGAGTGGAATTTAACCGGGCAAATGCAAGGTTGGGGTGATTCACCTCTTGTTTCAGAAGGAATAGAAGGTGCAAAACGAGTAGGAGAAGCCCTTTCAAATATTACATTTAACCAAATCTATTCAAGCTCAAGCAAGCGAACACAAGATACGGCACGACTTATTTTAAATGATCCAAGCGTTGAAATTAAGCCAATGGAAGAATTTCGCGAAATGGGATTTGGTAGTTGGGAAGGTGTTCGAGTTACTGAACTTGATCAAAAATTTGCTCTCGAACGTCAACTCTTTCTCACAGATCCTATTACCTTTGATGCTAAGATAAATGGTGGAGAAACTTATTTTCAACTGGAAAAAAGACTACTCTCTGGACTTGAAAAAATCAAAGCTGAACAAACGAAGGGCAATATTTTAGTCGTCTCCCATGGTATGGCTCTTACTTTATTACTACATCTTCTTTCAGGAGGAACGCTTGCAGAACACAGAAAACAAGGAACAAAAATAGTAAACACAAGCATTAGCGTTGTTGAGTTTAAGCAAGATGGACATAAAGTGATTGAATTAAATAATGTCGATCACCTTTTGAATAAAATATAAAAAAACACGCCAAAAAGCGAACTTTTGGCGTGTTTTTTTAATTCACAATATACTTTTGAATCGCGACGGCCACACCGCTTTCATTATTTGAAGCAGTAATGAAGTCAGCTTTTGCTTTAATTTCTGGGATGGCGTTACCCATGGCTACACCAAGGCCGGCATAGGCAATCATCGAAGTATCGTTTTCTTGATCCCCAATACACATCACTTCAGATCGTTCAATGCCTAGCGACATAGCAAGCTGCTTTACAGCGTTTCCTTTAGTAGCTTCTTTATTTAAAATCTCAAGATAATGTGGCGCGCTTCGGACAAGGTGATATTTTTGATGAAAGCTAGCAGGAATCTTTAGAATGCCGGCTTCGAGAATATCGGGTTCATCAATTAGCATGGCTTTTGACATGATTAAATCGGTCGGTGTATTTTCAATTTCCTGAAAAACGAGTTGTGCACCTGTTAAGTATGCTTCACCAACTGTATATTTTCCAATGTGCCTATTTGGCGTGTACAGCGTTTTTTCATCAAAGAAGTGCATATGTAACTTAGCGGATTCACTAAAATGATAGATTTCTTTTAGATCTTGGTAATTAAGTGTTAAATGGGATAAAACGCGCTTTGTAAATGTATCTTGGACCATAGCGCCATTAAAGCTAATAACATAATCGCCTTCTTCGCGTAGTTCGAGATCACTCAAGTACTGTTGTACACCAACAAGTGGCCGTCCAGTACATAATACAATTTTTACACCAAGCGCTTTTGCTTTTTGGATGGCGTTTTTTACCTCTGACGTTATTTCGTGTTTGTCATTTAAGAGAGTTCCATCAATATCAATTGCTACAAGTTTATACATATTTTTTGCTCCTTTACAAACTACAATCAAAATCAGTATAGCATATTTAAAAATAATTTGCGCGACGCTTTTTTAAAAATTTATGGTAAGATCTAGATATAGAATAAAAATCGGAAAAAGGTGAAATCATTGAAGCAACAATATCACATCAAATTTGTGAATGAAAAAGACATTGCCTTAGTTGAAGAAGTAAATACGAAATGTGATGATTACTACTTCATCGAGCAAGGAAAAAGTGCTACCTCTAAAGATGCTATGGCGTTTTTGAACGAATTACCACCTGGAAAGGCAAAATTCGATCAATTTAACATCGCGATCTTAAATGAAAATGAAGAAGCGATTGGTTTGGTTAATGTTATTGCTAATTATCCGCGTCAAGGCCAGTGGTTTATTGGCTTACTGCTACTTATTCCTGATGTGCGAAAGTCAGGGCTAGGGAAAGTTCTGCATCAAGTGATTGCTGAATGGGCTAGTGATGGCGGCGCAGATTCACTTATGTTAGCTGTTTTAGCAGAAAATAAAGAAGCGATTTCTTTTTGGCAATACTTGGGGTATCAAAAACATGCAGAAATTAATAAAGTATTTGGCGATAAACAGCATCTTGTAGAAAAATACGTTTTAACGTTATAAGATAATGAGGACGCCGAATAGGACTTAAAACGATACAAATGATGTGACTACTTGCAAACATTTTAAGTTTTTGTGAAAATGAGAACTTTAGTCCTGTTTTTGTTAAGTTTAGGGTTGATACTGTAAAACCTCTCTATATTGTGATAACATGATCAAGTAAACACAATATATAGGTGTTAGGGGGAATTTGCATGTATTTAAAAAAGCAATCTGAACAAGTGGTCATCAAAAGAGATGGTAGAAAAACGACTTTCGATTTGATTAAAATTCGTAATGCAGTAGAAGCAGCAATGAAGGAAACCGGTGTAACAGATGAGTTTTTTCTTGAAAAAATTATCATTTCAATTGTGAATTCTTTACCAAATGAAGACCAATTAACGATTGCCGCTATCCAGCAATGTGTCGAAAATCATTTGATGAAATCAAGCTATCCCGACGTAGCTAGAAGTTACATAGAATATCGTCATGATCGTGATAAAAAGCGAAGCAATCTCACTGATCTCACAAAAAGCGTCCAAAAGTTACTCGAAAAAGACAAGACAGTCGTCAATGAAAATGCTAACAAAGATGCAACCGTTTTTAATACACAGCGCGATTTAACTGCCGGGGCGGTCGCTAAAAGCTACGCCTTAAAATATATGTTGCCTAAACATGTGGCAAATGCTCATTTAAAAGGCGATCTTCATTTCCATGACTTAGATTATAGCCCTTATCACGCGATGACCAACTGCTGTTTAATTGATGTTAAAGGTATGCTTGAAAGTGGCTTTACAATTGGAAATGCCAACGTTGAAAGTCCAAAGTCAATCCAGACTGCAACAGCTCAGATCTCTCAAATTATTGCAAATGTAGCAAGCTCGCAGTATGGCGGCTGCTCAGTTGATCGTGTGGATGAAATTTTAGCAAAATATGCGAAGTTGAACTACCAAAAACATGAACGAGAAGCAAAAGATTGGGTGATTGTTGAAAAGCGCGAAGACTATTTAAAAAGCAAGACAAGTAAAGATATTTATGACGCCATGCAAAGCTTGGAATATGAGATTAACACGCTTTATACCAGTAATGGACAAACACCATTTGTGACGCTTGGTTTTGGCCTTGGTGAAGATTGGTTTGCACGAGAAATTCAAAAAGCGATTTTAAATGTTCGCTTAGGTGGCATTGGAAAAGACAGGCATACAGCAATTTTCCCTAAATTAGTTTTTTCTATTAAAAGAGGGACCAATTTAGAAAAACATGATCCGAATTATGATATAAAGCAATTGGCGTTAAAATGTTCTGCTAAAAGAATGTATCCTGATGTACTCAACTATGACTCATTAGTGCGTCTAACTGGCGATTTTAAAGTACCCATGGGTTGTCGTTCATTTTTACCAGCTTGGCAGAACGAAGCAGGCGAATATATTAATGCTGGACGAAATAATTTAGGCGTCGTTACTTTAAATATTCCGCGGATAGCCATTCAAAGTGGCGGCGATAAAGTGAAATTTTGGGAAATTTTTCACGAACGGATGCAAACTGTAAAAGATGCGTTATTGTTTCGCTTAAAACGCGTAGCTGAGGCCTGTCCAGAAAATGCACCGATTCTCTACAAATACGGAGCCTTTGGTGAATATTTAGAAGACGGAGCACCTGTTGATCAGCTTTTTAATAATAAGCGTGCTACCGTTTCAATTGGCTATATTGGTCTTTATGAGGCAGCAACCGTATTTTATGGCGGGGAATGGGAAACAAATGCTGAAGCTAAAGCATTTACACTAGACATTACAAGTGAGTTGAAAAATTACGCTGAACTTTGGCGTGAAAAGTATGATTATTGGTTTAGCGTTTATTCTACACCAAGCGAAAGTTTAACCGACCGTTTTAATCGCTTAGATAAAGAAAAATATGGCAGCATCAAAGATATTACCGACAAAGGTTATTATCAAAATTCATTCCATTATGATGTGCGTAAAAAAATCACGCCTTTTGAAAAAATTGATTTTGAAAAAGATTATCCTGAATATAGTTCGGGTGGATTTATTCATTATTGTGAGTATCCAAAATTAACTCATAATACAAAAGCATTAGAAGCTGTTTGGGATTATGCATATGATCGCATAGCTTATCTTGGAACGAATACGCCGATTGACAAATGCTACGAATGCGACTTTGAGGGTGAATTTAGCCCAACGGAGGAAGGGTTTAAATGCCCCCATTGCGGTAATACGGATCCAGAAAAAGCAGATGTTGTAAAGCGTACTTGCGGCTATCTTGGCAATCCAATGAAGCGTCCGATGGTACACGGACGTCATGTTGAAATTTCGAATCGGATAAAACACATGGCGTTATCAGATGAATAATCCCGCACCAAAAGAATGGCAATCAAGTGTACTTTCAAAGGGCTATATTGCTGATTATAAAGCGTTTAATTTTGTCGATGGTGAAGGTGTTAGATGTAGCCTTTATGTAGCAGGATGCCCGTTTCACTGTGAGGGGTGCTACAATAAAGCTGCTCAGAGTTTTAAATATGGGATGCCTTTTACACAAGGGCTTTTAACAGAAATTATGAAGGATGTTGGCCATGAAAGTGTTCAAGGGCTTACACTCCTTGGTGGGGAGCCGTTTTTAAATACAGAAACATGCCTTGCTGTTTCAAAAGAATTACGACGACTTTATGGGAATACAAAAGATATTTGGTCATGGACTGGATACACTTGGGAAGAACTATTACTTGAAACAGAAGATAAGAAAGAGTTGCTTAACCTTGTGGATGTTCTTGTAGATGGACGTTTTGAAGAAGCATCATTTGATCCCAATCTTGCTTTTCGAGGATCTAGCAATCAACGGCTAATCGATGTGAAAAAATCACTTGCTAAAGGGGAAGTGATCCTGTACTTAACATGACAATTTGACATACACAAAATAAATCGATAACAAGCGCTTGCGATTGAAGTGGTTTGCCAGACTCCTGCTTCGTTTCCGGATTCTAGCAAACTGCTTCAATACAAAAGCTCTCGCTTGATTTATCGTGTTCGAAATATACATCTACGTCAATTTTTATTAAAAAAGATAGCTGAATCGCATGATGTCCCATTTTATATAAAACAAGGATGGCATAAAAAATTATTCATGAATCAAGAGAAACTCAGAAAGGAAAATTTAAAGATAGTAAACAAAAAGTAATAAATTTCGATGTTTTATCGGAGTAAAATGAAAAAAACTATTGACGTTATTATTATTCCATGGTTTAATAAAAAAGTGCCTTTTTAAGGCGATAAATTCTTGTGGTTCCGTGGTGTAGGGGTTAACATGCCTGCCTGTCACGCAGGAGATCGCGGGTTCAAATCCCGTCGGAACCGTATAAATAAAGAGCATTGAGCACGAAAAACGTGAACGATGCTCTTTTTTTCTCATATAATAATCAAAGATGCTGTAATAATTCAGAAAATTTATCACTTGTGTTATAATGATATAAAATGGATGCTTAATTTTAATAACCAGTTAATAGCAGCCGCAGTTTTGATTAAGTCTAACAATAAATTAATGGGAAAAATAGGAGGATCTTAACGCATGGCAGAGAAAAAAATTCTAGTAGTAGATGATGAAAAACCAATTGCAGATATTGTTAAGTTTAATTTAAACAAAGAAGGATTTGAAGTAGTTTGCGCTTATAATGGGGATGAAGCGCTTGAATTAGTAGAAGAAGTAAAGCCGGATTTAATTTTATTAGATATTATGCTGCCAGGACGTGATGGAATAGAAGTATGTCGTGAAGTCCGCAAAAAATACGATATGCCTATTATTATGCTTACCGCAAAAGATTCTGAAATTGATAAAGTGTTAGGCCTTGAACTGGGTGCTGATGATTATGTAACCAAACCATTTAGCAATCGGGAGCTAATCGCACGTGTCAAAGCAAACTTGCGTCGACATAGTCAGATTAGTGCACAACCTACTGAAGATGAGGAAAATAGTGAGTTGGAAATCGGCTCACTTACGATTCATCCAGATGCTTATGTCGTTTCAAAGCGTGGAGTTACAATAGAATTAACACACCGGGAGTTCGAATTGCTACATTATTTAGCAAGACATATGGGACAAGTCATGACACGTGAGCACCTACTACAAACTGTGTGGGGCTATGATTACTACGGAGATGTTCGTACCGTAGATGTCACTGTGCGCCGTTTACGAGAAAAAATTGAAGATAATCCAAGTCACCCAACCTGGCTCGTTACAAGGCGAGGTGTAGGGTATTATTTGCGAAATCCTGAACAGGAGTAAAGATAAACCATGCCAAAAATGAAATTCTTCCAATCTGTGCAGTTCAGAGTTGTTATAATCTATTTGCTATTAGTGCTTGTTGCCATGCAAGTTATAGGGACTTATTTTGTCCGTGAATTGAAAGGGCAACTCGAAAAAAACTTTCAAACTTCCATTACAAATAGTATTACTTTGCTTGATTATAATGTGCGTGAAGAAATTTTAAAAAACCGCGAAAATAGTTCACAGCTTCAAAATGATATTCGTAAATTGCTTGTTGACTATGCCCGAAATAATGGGAATTTAAGCGAAATACGAATTGTCGATAAAAAAGGAAAAATTATCGGCATATCAAATATGAATAATCAAGGCGTTGTTGGACAGAAGTCGACGAGTCAGCTTATTAGACGTTCGCTTACGCTTGGTACAATAGAAGAAAATATTTACTTGGAAGAAGGAACTGCGAACAAAAACGAGCGTGTTTGGGTTTATTCTTCCCCCATTAAAAACAAAAATGAAGTAATCGGTGTTATTTATCTCGTTGCTAAAATCGAAAGTGTTTATACGCAAGTAAACGAAATAACCAATATTTTTGTTACAGGGACAGTGATTGCTATGTTTATTACAGCAATTCTGGGCATTCTCTTGTCACGTACAATCACGCGTCCAATAATTGATATGAAACGTCAAGCTTATGCCATGGCGCGTGGTAACTATACCCGCAAAGTCAAAGTGTACGGCTTAGATGAAATCGGTGAATTAGCACAAAGCTTTAATACATTAACAAAGCGATTACAAGAAGCCCAAGCTATGACAGAAGGAGAAAAGCGCAAATTATCCTCTGTCTTAGCTTATATGACAGATGGCGTAATTGCTACAGACCGCCGTGGAAAAGTTATTCTAATCAATACACCAGCTGAAAAAATGTTGCGTGTTCCACATGAAAGCGCAAATGGAAAATCACTTATCGACGTGCTAAATATTAGCGATAAATTCCAATTTGAAAACTTAATGGAAATGGATAAACAGTTAACACTAGATCGCAGCACAACAGAAGATCCATTGATTTTACGAGCAAATTTTTCTGTTATCCAGCGTGAAACAGGTTTTGTTAATGGTGTTATCGCTGTGTTACACGATATTACAGATCAAGAAAAAGTCGAACAAGAACGCAGAGATTTCGTTTCCAACGTTTCACATGAGTTGCGCACACCACTAACCAGCATGCACAGTTATTTAGAAGCTTTAAGCGATGGTGCTTGGCAAGATAAAGAGATTGCACCTAAGTTTTTAGAAGTAACACATAATGAAACTGAACGAATGATCCGCCTTGTTAACGATTTATTAAAACTCTCACGCATGGACGGAGGACGTGATCAACTGGATAAAAGCTTTGTCAATTTCACTGACTTTTTTAATCACATTATTGATCGTTTTGAAATGATGAAAAAAGAAAGTATCCGCTTTAAGCGTCATATTTCAAAAGAGCCAGTTATCATTGAAATTGATGAAGATAAAATTATGCAAGTTCTTGATAATATTATTTCCAATGCCAATAAATATTCACCAGATGGCGGCCAAATTGATTTTTATCTAAAAAAATATCAAGATGAAATTGAAGTTAGCATCAGCGATCAAGGCCTTGGAATTCCCGAAGAAGATTTGGAGAAAGTTTTTGAACGTTTCTTCCGCGTGGATAAAGCACGCTCAAGGGAAATGGGTGGAACTGGTCTTGGCTTAGCCATTGCAGCTGAGGTAATTAAAGCGCACGATGGTCGTATTTGGGCTGAGCGGAACAAAGACCATGGGACCACCATTCGTTTTACACTACCATATAGTGAATTACTGGAGGATGATTGGGAATGATCAAACGATCCAATTTAAGAGCCTTAGTACTAACAGCTTTAGTTATTTTAAGTGTTGTTCTTAGCTACTGGATTTGGAATGGCAAACCGAATTATGAGTCGATTGATGTTAAAGAGGTCGAAAAAGAAGCCATCGATAAAACGCGTTCAGTATCACAGGTGTTTCGCCCAATTTATCTACAAATGAACAAAGGGGATAAAAATTTTCAAGCAAGCAATTCTGAGTTTCTTAATAATTATGTTTTAAATAGCCGCAATTTTAATTTTTCAGAGCTAGTCTTATCTGGAAAAAAAACAGATAAAGAATACGATCACATTGTGCATCAAGAAGGATCTATCGAAGTTGTATATCCTAATAGTGTGCCATTCACTATTTTTTCACAGATGTACACGATCCAAGGTAAAAATCTAGAAAACGCGTCATTTAACCGGGTTACTTTCGATATATATTCGGGGAATACGAATCTCCATAACGTATATTTTGCTAACGATGCAGAAAATACAATTTATCAAAGTACGGTATCTAAAAAAGATATTAGTTCACTTGAGAGTATTTTAGCTTCAGCAGATAAGAAAAATGCGCTACAACAAATGACACCCGTTGATAACGATGGCAGGCTTATTTATTTATCTAACCGTAAGATCGAGATTGAAAGCGAAACATACATTGTTGATTTACTTGAAATAAATAGCTTCACCAAAGCTTTATTTTCTGATTCAGGTCCAATAAAAAATGAAGATAATTCCTATACAAATGGTTCCAGTAAGATTGTTTTGGATGATCGTAATAAAATACTCAGGTATATTAACCCTTCACAAGAACAATCTTACAGTGAAAAAATTGCAAATAACAAAAAAGCAGGTTTCATTCAGGACAGTTTTAATTTCATTAATGACCATGCAGGCTGGACAAGAGACTACTATTACTCAGGATTTGACCGTTACACGGGGACAACAAGATTTAGTTTATTTGTTAATAATCGGCAAGTCGTAAGCGAAAACGGCATGGCCAAAATTGAGGTAACTGAGGGCAAAGAAGGTATTTACAAATATACGCGACCATTCTTTAAGCTGGATTATGCTGTCCCACGCGAAAGTGGTAAAGTAGAATTACCATCTTCGCAATCTGTTTTTGAGCAGCTTAGACAAGACAGCCAAATTGACATTAAAAAAGTCAAAATGATTACGCCAGGCTATCGCATGGTATGGGCAAGTGGTAGAGACTTGAACCGCGTTGTCGAGCTTGATCCGGTATGGCTTTACAAGTATGAAGGCGTTTGGTATCAGGTGAAAGCAAAGGCAGGTGATTCCTAATGGATTGGCGAAAAGCGGAGATTATCTTTATTATTACATTCTTGGTTTTAGATATTTTCCTGGCTATTATGGTTTTTAATGAGCAACTAACCAATGATCCAGATAAATTGTCTAAAGATACACTTCAAGATCATTTAAAATCAGATAATATCAAATATCCAGAAGGACTATCCAATGGGAAGCAAACAGGCGAGGTTTTTACAGCTATTCAAACAACTTTCGATGATAAGAAAATCCCATCACAAGATAATCAAAAAATAACGTTAAGTACAGATAGGCAGACGTTACTTTCTGTTTTGACAAGTCCGATCAAAGTTGAGAAAAAAGGAGAACAAAAAGAGTTAAATAAGTTTATTGAATCAAGTGTTTTCCATGGCGATGAATACAGGTTCTGGCGTTACGATAAGAAGCATAGTGAAATCATCTATAATCAAGTCATTAAAGACCAACCAGTATTTTTCGACAGCAGAGGACAAATTAAATTAAAATTAAATAAAAATAATGAAGTGATTTCTTACCGTCAAACCTTCCTTGAAGAACAAGATAACCTTGAAACAAAGAAGAATTTAGTCTCATCACTTGAGGCGCTTGAATCGGTCTATCAGCATGGAGATTTAAAATCGGATAGTGAGGTAAAACGCAGCTATTTTGGCTATTATACAACCGTCCAATTATCAAGTGGTGATGTTTATTTCCCTGTTTGGTGCTTTGAAGTTAACTATAAAAAGACAACCAATTATTATTTAGTCAATGCTAAAGACGGACAAGTTATCAATAAGAACTTGCAAGAATAAGATGTCAAAAAAAGATATAAGCTAAATGATGTAGTTTATATCTTTTTTTAGTGCAATATTGAATAAATAAAGGTACAATATAAATTAATAAGAAAGTGGCAAGGAGGATCAGAATGTTTGCAAATAAAGCGTTAACAAAAAGTGATACTGATCAAATACAGTTTAGTATATTAGCAAGTGGTAGCTCTGGGAATGCAACGCTTGTTGAAACCGGCAACCAAAAAATTCTGATTGACTGCGGCCTAAGCGGAAAAAAAATGGAAGGCTTATTTGCGCAAATTGGTCGAAACCTTAGTGATCTTGATGCTATTTTAATTACACATGAGCACTCTGATCATATTAAAGGTTTAGGCGTGTTAGCTCGTAAATATCAACTGCCAATTTATGCAAATCACAAAACTTGGCAAGCAATGGATAATATCATTGGCGAAATTTCAACAGAACAAAAATTTGATTTTGAAATAGAAACCGTAAAAGCATTTGGCAATCTTCAAGTAGAATCATTTGGTGTATCGCATGATGCTGTAGAACCAATGTTTTACATATTTCATAATGGGCATAAAAAGTTTGTCATGATTACAGATACTGGTTACGTAAGCGAGCGGATGAAAGGGCAGATTAAAAATGCGGATGCCTATTTGTTTGAAAGCAACTATAATATTGAAATGTTGCGCACGGGACGTTATCCATGGAATGTTAAACGACGTATTTTAGGTGATGAGGGCCATCTATCAAATGAAGATGCTGGTTTTGCAATGAGTGAAGTAATTGGTGATAAAACAAAACGCATTTACCTGGGGCACTTAAGTAAAGACAATAATATGAAAGATCTAGCACGTATGAGTGTAACACAGACGCTTGCAGGCGAAGGGATCATTGTCGGAGAACAAGTTGAGCTATTTGATACAGATCCAGAAATTGCAACGAATTTATTTGCCATTTAAAGTGCGGATCTGAGGGAAATAATTATTTTTCAACATAAACTTTTAAAAGTTTTTCATTATTTTTTCATATTTACCTTGTACAATAAAATTAGAAATGATAACTGACATAGGAAGGGATGACGTAATGAGTAACGAAAATAATGAGTTTGAGTCAAATGAAAAGCCAAATCAGTTGAATTCTGAGCCAAAAAAGAGTTATACAGGGCAACAAATTGACGCTATGCATGAGGCGGCGGACAGCAATCAAACAGCACCAATTGCTGAAGGAGTAACGCCAGCAGGAGAACCATTTATGGGAGCAACAGCAGAACAGGCCAAAGCAAGTGCAACAAATGCTTTTTTCGATCAAGCAGCAAATAAACAACCAGAAGAAACACATACTAGTGGTAATGATATACCGCCAATTCCACCAACACGTTCAAGCGGTAATGGGGGAATTCCACCAAAGAAACCAAACCGCAATAAAAATTTCCTTGGCTACTTTTTAACTGGAATTTTAGGAGTTATTGTTGGTGCACTTATTGTCTTTTTAGCCGTAGGAAATTTAAATAATGGGAACGCAAATGGTGTTGTTGGTAACAATAATTCAATAACACCAACAAAAACAACAAAAGTAAGTTATGATAATACAACAGATACAACCAAGGCACTTGGTAAGGTCCAAAGCGCTGTAGTCAGCGTATTAAACTATCAGCAATCAGATTCACTTAATAATGATCCTTTTGGTAGTGGCGGAGAGTCTCCTTCGAATAAGTCTTCTGAAAAACAAGCCTCATCTGGATCCGGCGTCGTCTATAAAAAAGCAAACGGAAAAGCTTATGTTGTAACAAATAATCATGTTGTCAGCGGAGCAAACAAATTAGAAGTTACTTTTTCAAATGGGAAAAAATCAACAGCTAAGTTAGTCGGAACGGATCAATGGAATGATTTAGCTGTGCTTGAAATTAGCGATAAGAATGTAACAAAAGTAGCTGAATTTGGCAACTCAGACACACTTAAAGTTGGCGAAAAGGCAATTGCGATCGGAAGTCCACTTGGCACTGAATTTTCTGGATCAGTGACAGAAGGAATTATTTCAGGTTTAAATCGTGCTGTTCCAGTAGATGTGAATGGCGATGGAACGAACGATTGGGAAGCAGAAGTTATCCAAACGGACGCTGCAATTAACCCAGGGAATAGCGGCGGTGCTTTAGTTAACCTAGAAGGCCAAGTTATTGGTATTAACTCAATGAAAATTGCGACAAGCAACGTTGAAGGAATTGGTTTTTCGATTCCGATTAACTCGGTTGAGCCAATCATTCAACAATTAGAACAAAAAGGTGAAGTCGAACGCCCAGCACTTGGCGTAACTTTACGTGATGTCGATACGATCCCTGATGCACAACAACATGATACTTTGAAATTACCGGAAAAAGTAAATTATGGTGCATTAGTTCAAACCGTGTCAAACAACTCTTCCGCATCAAAAGCAGGCTTAAAACAATATGATGTTATTGTTGAAATGAATGGTAAGAAAGTGAACAATTCAATGTCGTTACGTAAAGTGCTTTATAGCAGCGGCCTAAAGATTGGCGATAAAGTAGACATTAAATATTATCGCGACGGTAAGCTAAAAACCACAACCCTTACATTAGAAAAAGCACAGACAGTTCAGCAATAATAACAAAAAAGAACGTGAGATTAATTGAATCTTACGTTCTTTTTTGTTTAAAAATAGCTGTAACGTGGAAAACAAAAAGTAAAATGAAGGAGAGGATTATAATATGAGTAAAAAGATAGCTGCTGTACTAACTGATTTGTTTGAAGATGTAGAATATACAAGCCCAGCTCAAGCATTTAAAGAGGCAGGACATGAAGTCATTACAATTGAAAAAGAAGCAGGAAAACAAGTAACTGGCAAACATGAAAAAACAAAAGTCACAATTAATAAGAGTATCGATGATGTTTCAGCAGATGATTTCGATGCACTTTTCATTCCTGGTGGTTTTTCACCTGACCAATTGCGAGCTGATGAACGCTTTGTGAAATTTGTTAGTGCTTTTATCGAAGCAGGAAAACCTATTTTTGCAATTTGTCACGGGCCGCAATTATTTATCCAAACAGGTAAATTAAAAGGCCGCACAGTAACAGGATTTACCTCTATTCGCCCTGATTTGGCTAATGCAGGAGCTACTGTTAAAGATGAGGAAGTTGTTGTTGATGACCAAATTGTGACAAGTCGTACCCCGGACGATTTACCTGCATTTAATCGCGAAGCATTGAAGCTGTTGTGATGTATTATGAATAGGAGCGTGAGGATATTTATGTCTCGCGCTCTTTCATCTTTTAGAGATCACTTTTGTAATAATAATTTTTTAAAAATTGCTGCGAATGCGCTTTCTGGATATTGATGATTAATGGTTTTTTGGAAACAAGAGTCCCTGTATTCTGTAAATTTTTCAATTCTAGCAATATACTAGCACGGCTTGAGTTTAAATATTTTGCAAGGAAAGTTATGTTAACAAATTCTGGAAATATAATAAAAGAATTAATCAGCTCTAAATTTAAATCACCAGCAAGTAGTGCTAATTCTTTAATGATCTTACTGTGCAAACTCATTTGTGTGTATTGATGAAGGGAATTAATATCCATTAAGGTATCAATCAATTTATCGAGTACATAGTTTTGGATAGGTTCTTGAACCATGTTTAAAAGTAAATATTCTTTATCAATTTCTAAATATGCCCCTTGCTCTAATCCGGTTACTCTGTACTCAGAGGTTCTCCTTAAATTGAGATTTGTAGCAATATTTTCTATCCCAAATATTCCTCCTTCGTTAATAATGTTATTTGCTGTCCATTGGCCAGAAAATATTTTCATTTCCACGATGACGCTTCCCGTTAGAAGTAAACCAAGAGTGCTATTTTCTGTGTCGAAAAAATAAAAACTCTCTTTTTTAGAAAAAGTCTTTTTAGTTACTTCATCAATTTTTGGATCTTCTGCAGCGTATAAAAAGTAATTAATTACATCGAATGGCACTTTTGTCAGCTCCTAAATAAATTAATGAATATGCGCTTTATGTACTAAAATTACGAATTATTCTATTTATTTAAAAAATTACAACTTAATTATTTGCTATTAGTTCGGTTAATGTTTGGATAACCAGGAGAAGACTTCAATTCTATGCAAAAAAACAGCAAAAAGAGAATTTTTTATGAAATACAGAATATCATAGAAGCTTTTATTAAAAAATAACATTCTTGCAGTAAAGATACTCTGTATCTTTACTGCAAGAAATGAAGCTAAACTAAAATAAAACTTCTTTAATTTTTACATTATCTAAATCGAATTCACCCGACATGGAGAGAAAGATATTTTTTCCAGAATTATCGGTGGTAAATTCGTAACTAAAGGTTTGCCATGTATTGGTACCTGTTGGAAATTCCCAGAAATAATTGATGCTACCATTGCCTACTGTTACACTAGGATCGCCATTTCGTAGATCCAATTCTACTTTATATCTGGTATTTGGTTTGGCTGGCACGTTCTTACTAAATATAGCGCCAAATCCTGTTAAATAGCCATCCTTCACTTGAAAACCTGGAGCAGTCCAATAAGCAAGTCCTTCATCAAAATTCCCATTAGGAAGTATGTTCTCCCCACCAACTTCTTGCCACGGGGTGACCGAAATGTCATCAAAGTATACTTCTTGGTCAGAAGCCCCTTGGTTAACTTTACTTTTCAGCCCTAAATTTTTATAATTTTGTGGAGTTCCACCTGTATTGAAAGTAAACTCCATCACTTGCCACTGATTTCCCTTGACTGTGGCATTTTGCCGTGCGCCTTTTCCGTTTCCACTTGTATCGCTATCTGCATATAATGTAATATCATTTGATTTAGCAGTATCTTTTGCTTTGACGTAAACAAATGCTCGCACTGTATAATTTGTAAAAGGCTTTAAGTTAAGAGGTTCATTTGCCGAGCCATTTCCAGTTGAAGAAATTTTTCCGGCATAATTACCTGTATAACTATTTGAAGTTGGTGAAGTAGCGTTCCAATCGGTCCCTTTTGAATTTTCAAAATCATAGTAGTCAGTTGGGATAGTTAAAGTAAGATTCATTCCCTTTTTCCATTTGGCTTTGTACACTTGCTTATCAGTTAGTGATTCCATTTGTTTTTCAAGGTCTTGCTGAGTCTTTTCATCGCCAATAAGATTTACTAATGATTCATCAATGCATACTTCTTTTCCTTCAGGAGTAGTGTAAAACAAACGTCCATCTTTTTCTTCCGCATTAAAAGCTCGTTTAATAGCTTCTCCGATAGTGATTTCAGGTGTTTTGTCTTCTGGGTCTTTGCTGTCTCTTGCTGCTACTCTACGTTCCAAGGCATTTTTACTAGCATCTGGATATAAAGTTATCGAGCCTGATACGGACTCAATATTTGTTCGGACAGGATCCCATTGTTTGCTTGCATCTGTCACTAGGCCGCCCATATCGTTCAAAATACCATATTGTCCCTTGTTTTGCGTGGTTTCTATATTTAATTTTGCAGAATGATCTTGAATGGAATCAAGCTGCTGTTTGTTAACTGGAATTTTTACTGTGCCAGATTCATTTGCTTTGTCTAATGATATCGGTGCTAAGTCTCTAGCTGGGTATGTTGCACCTGGTGCTAAACTATTCCCGATTTGATTTGGACCAGCAGTTATGGTTGTAAGAGAAGTTCCAGAATTTTTAAATACAAAATTGGATGTAGGGCGCAATTCATATATAGGAGCAGTCCCTGCATTATAATAACGAACATTTGCATTTAAATAGGCTGATTCCGCGGTGTTTAATCCTAACTGACTTGACCAAGATTCACTTTCGCCACTTTGAGTAGCCGTAGTATTTGTCCAACTATGCGTATATTTACCACTTACCTTAAATGTTCCCCATACAAAAGGACTTAGGGTGCCTCCTGCTTCTGTAGCAACCTCAGTTCCTTCTGCTGTAGTACTTGTATCTGTTACACTTTTCGATAGAGTTCCTGATGCACCTTCTGACACATTTTCATTTTTAGAAAATAAGAGTTTTTCCATTCCAACCCCAACTGCTGGGTAAGCAGCAACCAGTGGATCTCTAGCCTCTACTTTAGTCGCTTCAGGCATAAGTCTTGATACTTTTTCAAAATCAGTATATGGATCTGCTACTGTTCGTGCTTTGTAAGGGTTTGAAATATATTTTTTATAGCCTAATTCAAGGAAGGAATCCTCCCATTTTGTAATTTCATAATCTTTAAAGGTATAGCCAGCTTCTTCCCATTCATTAGGAATGCCATCTTTATCTGTATCTTTTAAGTCGCTTACTTTATTATCAAACAAATTAGATTGAGGGAGCAATGGTTGTTCTGATGCCGACTTTTTATTCTTTGAAAAATCAGGAGATAGAATATTAGTGTCAGGAATAATTTCACTTTTAGCTCCATCAATCGACCAGGATAGCTTCAAATCTTCTGTAAGTTCTTTTGGATTACGGTACTCCATTTGGAATTCATAAGATTGATCTTTATTAAGTTGAATCGTCGTTTTATCTTTCGCCTGGTTAAGTATCGTTTTATTGTCAACTTTTATTATAATATGAGAATCATCGGTAGTAGAGAAAGTATAACTCCCTGTTTTAGGTGCTTTTATTTTACCTACCCAGCGCGTTGAGTGAATGTTTTTATCTTTTTCTTTACCTAGCAGTTTAGCACTGGAAACGGTAGTTTTGATAGAAATTGGATCTTTAAATTCGCGATCCTTAAAATAGTAGCCTATTAGGTTTTTCTTTTGAGCTTTTTCATTGGTAGCTGTTATTGGTTTAGAGGTATCCTTTTTTTCAGCAAAAGCGTTTACAGGCAATACACTAGTTTGCGCTAATAAAGCAGTTGCAATAATCCACTTAGAAATCGTAATCGGTTTCATTTTACTCCCCACTTTCAAAAATTATTGTTTCGAGATATACACTTATTCAAAAACCCATTTTTTTTTAAGAATGACATTACATGAAATTCACCCCCTTTCATGTTTAAAAAGCGATTCTATTATAAATAATATTACTTTTTTTCTAAAAAATAGCGTGTATTTATAGTCCATTTATCCATCTTATTTATGACATTTTAGTGAACAAAAAGTGAAAATTTTCTTTTGCATACTAAATAAATGACATTTTCTTTATCGGTGAATTTAAGGAAAAACTGTGGATAACTTGTGAATTCATTATTGTAAAAATAAGCATATTTAGTGGGAAATAAGTTTTTGAGCGCAAAATATGGATGGCTCCTGTGTATATGTCCATGAAATCTGTGGATAACCTGTTAATAAGCTATAGAGAAGTAAATTTTCTGGTAATTTATGTATAAAAGAAAATACCTAGTTCTTTCGATGTACCAATGATTAAAGCAAGTAATACCAATGTTTGTTAATAACATTGACTGCGAAAACTTCTGATTTAAAGGGATTTATTGAGTAAAGAAAGACTTCATTTAATTTGTGGATAACGTGTGTATAACTCGTTTCTATGCAAATGTATTTTGTAGGGAATAGACGTTCCTATACTAAATATAGAGGGAGTCTGTGGATATGTGGATTAATTTTGTGGATAAGCTTGGGATAAGTTGTGGAAGAATGAATTATGAAATTTATTTTGCAATTTAAGTCAAATGTAATAGCTGGCTGTTTTTTAAGCGGCCTTGTAGTATGATAGGAATGAAAATGTAAAAAATAGGAGCGATTGAATGAATATCCAGGTTATTGCAGTAGGAAAGTTAAAAGAAAAGTACTTAATACAAGGGATTAATGAATATTTAAAACGCCTTGGTTCTTATGCAAAGGTCCAAGTTGTTGAGGTTTCAGATGAAAAAGCTCCCGAAGTTCTAAGTACTGCTGAAATGAAGCAAGTAAAAAACAAAGAAGGTGAGCGGATTTTAAATAAAATTTCAGCGGATGCTCACGTTATTGCACTAGCCATTAATGGTAGACAGAAATCAAGCGAGGAATTTTCGCAAAATATCGACCAATTAATGACGTATGGGAAAAGTAAAGTCGTGTTTATTATAGGCGGATCGCTTGGCCTTAGTGAAGCTGTTTTAGCTCGTGCAGATGAAAAGATATCGTTCGGCAAAATGACACTACCTCACCAACTAATGCGCCTTGTTTTAATGGAGCAAATTTACCGAGCTTTTCGAATTATGCGCGGAGAACCATATCATAAGTAAAGAATAGGAAAGATACGATTCAGCTCTATTTTTTAAGAAAATTAGCGTAGGTGCGGTATTTCGAACACGACAAATCGAGCGAAAGCCAATTTGCCAGAATCCGGAAGCGGAGCGTACGACTACTGTACGTGGGAACCGGAAGTCTGGCAAACTGCTTCAATGCGAGCGCTTGTCGCCGATTTATTTTGTGTATGTCACTTTTTATTCTTCAATTGCTTTTGTAGCATCTTTTGGTGTACCAAAGAAGTAAGTCAGAATGAAGCCACCAAGATAAGCGGCTAAGAGTCCAAAGATATAGGCTAGCCACATATGATTAGCAATAAGTGGAATAAGAGCTGCACCAGAAGGACCGATGGCGATTGCACCAACGTTACCAAAGGCACCAATAACTGCACCGCCAACCCCACCACCGATACAAGCTGTGATAAACGGACGCCCAAGTGGAATGGTAACACCGTAAATTAATGGTTCACCAATCCCGAGAATACCCACGGGAAGACCGCCTTTAATCATATTAATAAGCGGTTTATTTTTACGACAACGAATCCATAAGGCGATTGCGGCTCCGACTTGTCCACCACCAGCCATCGCTAGAATTGGTAGAAGTAATGTTGAGCCAGTTTGATTGATCATTTCAACATGAATTGGGATTAAGATTTGATGTAAACCAAGCATGACCATCGGCAAAAATAATGTCCCTAAAATAAAGCCAGCAAAAATGCCACCAACATTAATGGTCCAATTAATAACAGAAACGAGCCCTTCTGAAATTAATCCAGCAAACGGCATAATAAGGAAAATTGTAACTAAACCAATGATGAGTAGTACAAGCGTTGGGGTAACGATAATATCAATTGCATTTGGGATAACTTTGCGCAGATTTTTTTCAAGTAAACACATTAGCCAAACTGCTAGCAGAACTCCAATAATACCACCTTGGCCAGCTAAAATAGGTTGTCCTGTAAAAATGTTAGTAATTGTGTGACCTTCCGCTAGGCCAGATATCATTGTGATTCCAGCTACGCCACCACCAAGAACAGGTGTCCCACCGAATTCATTGGCTGTATTAATCCCAACGTAAATGGAGAGAAAAGCGAAAATTCCTTTATTGATAACTATTAAAATATCAACGTATTGATTCCAAATGGCTGGGTTTAGGTTTCCAGCCGTAATATTGTTAGCCAAAAGCGCTGCAATACCAGCAATTAATCCGGCACCAACAAATCCAGGAATTAATGGTATAAAAATATTAGAAATCGAGCGAAGTAAACGTTTAAAGGAAGAAGAATTATTTTGTTTTGCTTTTAGACTAGCTTTTGTTGCTGCTGCTTTTTCCTCAACAAGTTCTTTGCCGCTTTTGCCTAAATCTTGATCAAGGTTTTCAGAAATTGTTTCACCAATTTTCACACCAGCTGTTCTAGCCATAAAATCGGCTACTTTATTTACGATTCCAGGACCGACAATAATTTGCAAAGTTTCATCTTCAACGACACCAAGGACACCAGGGACTTTTTTTAAGCCTTCACTATTTACTTTGGAGTTATCGCGAATCCCGAGACGAACGCGAGTCATACAATGAGCGATACGAGAAATATTTTCAATACCTCCAACATTTTCAAAAATACCTTTACCAATCTCTGTTTCTTTTGACATATTAAACCACCCCTTTTAAAATGTTTGCCTAACAAAACCGTTAGCGGCTTGTAATTTTTGGAGGGCTTCTTCTTTAGCGACTCCAGTTAAGATCATCACGATAGCTACTTTGACGTGTTTATCGGCTTCAATGTAAGCTTTTTCTGCTTCTTCATTACTAGCTTCTGTTGCTTCCATAATAATCCTTTTAGCTCGTTCTTCCAACTTTTCATTAGTGGGTTTAACATCCACCATTAAATTGCGATATACTTTTCCAATTCCAACCATAGAAGCAGTTGAAATCATATTTAAAATCAGCTTCTGTGCGGTACCTGCTTTTAAACGCGTTGAACCGGTCAAAACTTCTGGACCAGGAATAACTTCAACAGCAGTATCAGCATGTTTGGAAATTGCTGCATCTTGATTACAAGATATGGCTGCCGTTTTAGCACCGATAGAGCTAGCATAATCAAGAGCGCCGATGACATAAGGTGTACGCCCACTAGCAGCAATTCCAATGACAAAATCTTTTTTTGACAGATTGATTTGCTTGAGATCGTCTTGTCCTAGTTGTATTGAATCTTCAGCACCCTCAACGGCCTCTACAAATGCTTTTTCGCCACCAGCAATAAGTCCGACAACAAGTTCTTTTGGAACGCCAAATGTTGGAACACATTCAACAGCATCAAGAACGCCTAAGCGACCACTTGTCCCAGCACCAAGATAAATCAGGCGACCACCTTGTTTAAAGCTATTAATTACACCGCTTACAATTTCACCAATTTCAGGTAAAACGGGTTTAATAGCCTCTGCTACCTTTTGATCTTCCTCATTCATAATTTGTAAAATTTCATTTGTCTTAAGTTGATCTAAGTTAAGGGTTTTCATATTTTGCTTTTCAGTAGATAAATTTTCTAACATAAATTGATCACTCCTTTACCTGGATTATAATGCTTTTAAAATATAATTTCAATTTTTTTCTAAAAAAAAGAAATAAAATTTTCGGAAAAACAGCGATAAAAGACAAAAATAACGGTGCGATTTGATGCTTGTATTTATTTGAAATTTGTATTTCATTGGTTTTAAAGCTTGGGATAATGGGAATGAAATTAATATTGGAACTTCCAGGGAAAAGGAGAAATACATAATGAAGAAAAAAGGTACTAAAGTATTAGTTGATGTTTTAAAGAATTGGCAAATTGATCATGTTTATGGTATACCAGGAGATTCGATTGACACTGTGGTTGAGGCACTTCGCGAAGAACAAGAAGCTATCAAATTTATTCATGTCCGCCATGAAGAAGTGGCTGCACTTTCAGCAGCAGCTTATGCAAAATTAACGGGAAAAATAGCTGTTGCATTATCCATTGCTGGACCAGGGGCGATCCATTTATTAAACGGGATGTACGATGCGAAAATGGATAGCGTACCGATGCTTGTACTAGCAGGCCAAGTTGTTACGGATAAGGCCAATACCAAATTTTTTCAAGAAGTGGACCTACCAACAGTATTTGAAGATGTGGCTGTCTATAATAAATTAATTGAATCAGCTGATAATATTGCTGAAATTGTTGATCAAGCCATTGAAACAGCTTATCAGAAAAAAGGTGTAGCGGTTCTTACCATTCCTAATGATATTTTATTGAAGAAAATTGATGCACCGGCTTTACAGGAAAGAAGTTTTAATCCTGTCTATCCACAACTCGATGAAGCCAAAATTAGTGAATCACTTCAACTGCTAAAAGATGCTAAAAAACCGGTTATTCTTGCTGGTATTGGAACAAAACAGGCTAAAGGAGCATTGAAAGATTTTATAGAACAATTTAAGGTTCCAGTCATTACTACATTACCAGCTAAAGGAATTCTTCATGATTCACATCCTAACCTTTTAGGTAATATTGGGAAGATCGGAACAAAACCAGCATATGAAGCTATGCAAGAGGCGGATTTATTAATTATGTTAGGAAATGACTATCCTTATATCGATTATTTTCCTAAAAAACAAATCACCTGTATTCAAGTTGATATTGATCCAAGAAAAATGAGCCGGCGTTATCCGGCAGATATTGAAATCGTTGGTGATGTCAAAGAGGTGCTGCAAGAATGGAATCATGCAGGGATCGAAATAAAAGAACGTGGCTTTTTAAAAGCATGTCAAGACAATATGAAAAATTGGAGGACGTGGCTTGAGGAAGACGAAGCAAAAGATGGAACACCCATTGCGCCAGAAGCCGTGATGGCTGATATTCGTACAATTGCTGAAGAAAACGCTATTTATTCAATTGATGTTGGAACGTCTACTGTTTGGAGTACACGCTATCTCCAATTAGGGCCGCAAAATGATTTTCTTATCTCTTCATGGCTTGCAACGATGGGTTGTGCACTTCCAGGAGCGATTGCTGCTAAAATAGCTCAACCTGAACGTCAGGTGTTGGCGATTACTGGGGATGGCGGCTTTTCTATGGTTATGCAAGATTTTGTAACAGCAGTACATTACCAGTTACCAATGATTGTTATCATTTTAAATAATCAAGAGCTTTCCTTTATTAAATATGAACAGCAATCAGCAGGAGAATTAAATTATGGGATCGATTTACCTGATATTAATTATGCTTTATTTGCTGAGGCTTGTGGTGGTAAAGGATATCAAGCTACCACGCGAGCAGAGCTACAACATGCGCTAAGGCAAGCTAAAGATGAAAAAGTTCCTGTGATTATTGATGTTCATGTGGATGCAGATGCTGCACCACTCCCAGGTAAAATTATTTGGGAGGAAGCAAAAGGGTATCTTACTTTTGAAGGAAAAACATTGCGAAAAGAGCATAAACTAGCGAAGATGCCGCCATTTAAAACCATTTTAAGACGCTTTTTATAAATGAATGAAGGTGGGATGATAGAATGCCATGGACAACAAGTGATTACCCTCCATCATGGAAAAACTTAGCAGAATTAGAACGAAAGAAAGCAATTGACATTGGGAATGCACTGTTAAAGGATGGTTATCCAGAAGAAAGAGCCATACCGATTGCTACAAAACAAGCCGAAGAATGGTATCAAAAAGCAAACAAATCCGACAAACAGGAATTAAAAAATAAGCATGTCCAAAACCACGAAAAAAAGCCAGGCCGAACAGGAGCTGACACATTAGATGAACCCGTTCATGTGCGCTTTCGTGATGGGAAATGGGAAGTAAAATCGGAGAATGCTAAACAAGCAAGTGCGACTTTTTCAAATAAAGAAGATGCCGAGAAACGAGCGCAAGAAATTGCAGAAAATAAGGGAACAAAAGTTATCTCACATAAGAAAGACGAGTAAAAATATTAAAATCAATGGGTAGGTACTTTTGTTAAAGTATCTACTCATTGATTTTAGTAGGACTTTATTTTTCACGAAGACGGTCTGTTGCATTACGTGATTTTTGGATATGGTGAATCATTTCATTGTAATGGAGTGTTGCGTAGTAATAGTAGAGCACATCTACTGTTAAAAATTGTGCATGTCTTGAGCTGGTGGCTGTACTTCTAAGCTCGGATTCAGGAGCACGCGAGGTTTCAAGAGATAAATCAGCAATATTTTTCAAACGATTTGTACCGAAGTGAGTTAAACTTATGGTTGTTAAGCTATTTTCTTTTGCAAGTTGAGTTAGTTCTAAGACGGAAGACGTTTCACCACTATAAGAAATACCTAGAAAAGCACTTGGCTTATTATTACTCGAAAAGGCCATGGTTAAAACATGTGGATCTTGAGAAGCGAGCACGTGTTTTCCAGAGCGAAGCCACTTTTGTGCGAAGTCTTCTGCAATTAACCATGAAGCACCTACTCCGTAAACATAGATCGTATCTGCTTCTTCTAAAATAGAGCACGCTTTAAGCAAGTTTTTTTCTTCTAATAAGCAAATGGTATCGCTAGCAGCTTGTACCATATTCGAAACGAGTTTTTCCTTGATAGAAGTAAATGAGTCATCTGGCTTGACATCATAGTAACCTAGCTTTTGAGGTTTTGAAAGCTCAATGGATAGTTGGCGTTTTAATTCGGGGAAGCCAGCGAAATTGAGCGATTTGCAAAAACGAATAACCGCTGCGCCACTCGCATCAGCTTTTTCAGCTAAGCTATGGATGGAAGAACAAACAACCCATTCGGGATCTTTTAAAATAACTTGTCCAATTTTTTGTTCGGATTTAGGAAGAGAAGCAATCATTCCTTGAATTCGGCTTGTAACGCTTCCAGCTTGCATGGCATAAAACTCCATTCCTTTTTTCTTTCATTATAGCAGATTTTTTGCTTTTGAAATAATATTTCATATTGCTTAAAAATGTGTTTTTCGCTATACATACAATCAATTAAAACGATAGAAGCCTTGACCAATTCGAAATTCAGTTTGACTAACTGGCCAATCAGTGGCTTCAAATTCTAGTGAATGGAGACGATTGATCTTACCTTTTTCAAAAATTAAATGAAAGTTATCAATTTGTAAAGCTTGTTTACCTTTGATATAAAGTGGCTTTAAATGAAGGATTTCTTGCCAGTGTTCGCAAACAGATTGAGGGTTTTCAACGCGAAAGTAAATGTTTTTTAAAGTAGGGGCCTCTTGTTTAGTTACGCTGCTTTTTTGATCGATAAAAAGTGGGTAAAGCAAGTGATTATAGTCAGTTAAAATGGTAAAGCCTTGCCATTTTGTTCCGTTTGAATGTTTCCCTGAGATCGGCGCACTTATTTTATGCCCAGCTTTTTTGAACCGATGTTTCAGTTCTTCCAAATGACTGGTAGATAGTGCAATACGGCCAAATATTTGCTGGACTGGAAGATAAAGATTAGCTTCTTGTTTTAAGAAATTGCGGTCGTTATTTTCTTGTTTATTTAGTGAAAAAAATTCGACATATGGAGATAAAAAAGCACTTGCTGATGTAAGCGCATCTTGTGATTTATTTTGCAGTGCTAGGCCATAATGTGAAAATTGGCGAGCAACATCGTCTAAATTATGAACATAATGAATGGAATGGCTAAAATGTAATGACACCTTTAATCCCTCCTTTCTTTTTTTATAAAAAAACTCTTCTTTATATGAAAGAAGAGCATCACAAGTCTCTTCTTATCTATCAGACGGACGGGGTCTGTTGGAATTAGCACAGTGCCAAATGGTCTGTTGCTGAGATATCTTTGGGCCAATTCCCTCCATCTCTCATGATAAGAATACGCTGTTTTTTAAATTCTAGTAATGAAAATTTACCATAAATTCAGTTATTGGTCAAAAGTTATGAGGGAAAAAAGCCTTTGACAAAAACAAAATAAATCGGCGACAAGCGCTCATATTTAAGAGGATTGCCAGGCTTCTGATTCCTGAAAAATCGCTTAAACATAAGCGATTTCACTTGATTTATTATGTTCGAAATGTAACACTAAGCGCTATTTTTTAGTTCGTATGAGCTGAATCGTATTATGTCTCAGACTCTTTTTCATAAGCTGTAATTTGTTCAATACGCTTTTTATGGCGACCGCCTTGAAACTCAGTATGTAGCCATGTTTCAACAATCTCAAGGGCAAGTCCTGGGCCAATAACGCGTGCACCTAAAGCGAGAATATTACTATCGTTATGTTCGCGTGTAGCGTGTGCACTAAAGGTGTCACTTACAAGGGCACAACGGATTCCAGGCACCTTATTGGCAGCGATACTCATGCCAATACCCGTACCACAGATTAAAATACCATGTGTGACTTCATTTGTGGTGACTTTGTTGGCGACTGTAAAAGCAAGTGGGGGATAGTCAGTAGACTCAGAGGTTTCGGGCCCAAGCTCGATATAATCTATTTTGGTCTCTTGTAAATACTTCACAATTGTCTTGCGCAATGCAATACCGCCATGATCTGACGCAATAGCTATTTTCAAGTGATTCATTCTTATTCCTCCTCTTTTTATAAGCACTGTTAGCATTTTTTTAGTGTGAAATGATTAAGGATAATAAATAATCATGCTAATCACTGTCATTTCATTGCTTCGGTTTACATAGGTATGCTTGCAATCTGCTTCAAATTTAATAGCGTCGCCTTTTTCCAAGCGATAAATTTTCCCTGCGATATCTAGCTCTAGAGAACCTTCGTAAAGTGTCAAATATTCTTCACTTCCTGCTAAATGTGCTTCTGATTCTAACTTAGCACTTGGATCCATTTCCACTGTAAACCATTCAAAATTCACTTTCCGGTCAAACGGAAAATAAGGATAAACACGATATTTTTGATCATGTGCAGAAACAAAGTCTACATTCTCCTTTTGAATAATCTTTACTTGCGGTGAGGCGTCATCTACAAGGACGCTAAAAGAAATGTTCAAGCCATTGGCGATTTTCCAAAGTGTATTAATTGATGGGACAACTTTTCCCTTTTCAATTTCATTCAGTGCTGTTGTGCTGACGGTTGTTAGTTCGGAAAGCTCTTTTAAAGTGATATCGCGTTTTTTTCGCAGCGCTTTGAGATTACGAGCAACCGTTATATGGATGTCATTCATGCAAATAGTCTCCTTATTTTTAATCGAACTTGACTTTCCTTTTAAAAGGAAATATAATCCTTTGTATAGGATGGTGATTTTTATGTTATTTGTTGCAACCGTATTTTATGCTGTTTTTATGAGTTTTACGCCAGGTCCGAACAATATTTTGGCGATGAAATATGCAACAAATTTAGGAATGAAAAAGACATTGCATTTTTTATTTGGGATCGGTGCTGGCTTTTTAACATTGTCGATTTTAAGCATCCTATTTAATTCATTATTGTTAAATGTATCAGCCAACTTTTACATTATTTTAAAAATTATCGGGTTTGTTTATTTACTATATTTAGCTTACCAGATGGTTTTTACTGCACATAAAAAGAAGCGAGCAGGTCATCAATGTCCTACTTTTTTACAAGGTTATCTATTGCAATTTCTAAATCCAAAAACGATTTTATATGTTTTGACAGCTATGGCAACTTATATTGTTCCGCATGCAAGCAGCTATTTTGTATTATCACTTTGGACGGTTACGATTGCTATGATTGGCTTTTTGGCATCTTTCACGTGGGCAGCTCTTGGTTGCGCAATTTGTAAATTTCTTTTGAACTATGAGCGAGGATTTAATATGACAATGGCTTTTATTCTTGTTGTCCTTGCTTTTGAAATTTTGCTTTCTAAGTAATCATAACAAATTAATTTGTTGCTTACTAGTTCTAGGGCAAGTTTTTAATACGCTTGTTTTAAGGGCGATATTAAATATCTTTTCTTTCATTCCAAGATTTTCCGTGTACGATAATGACATCACAAGGAGCGTGGCGTGCAATGTATTCTGTGACGCTTCCTATTAACATTTGTTCAGTAGCGGTTAGACCTGTTGCTCCTACAATAATTAGATCAGCCTTAAACTCTTTTGCAATTTTATGAACCATAGTTGCTTTAGGTGTTCCAAAGTGAACGAATGTTTCAACTTGCTTTATCCCGGCATGTTTTGCTTCGTTTGCATAAATTTCGATCAATTCTTCGCCATAAGCTTTTGCTTTTTTAGCGTAAGTTTGTTCATAATCTATTAATGGAGCAATTCTGCGAAGGTCCGCTACAAAGCCGATGCCAAGAACAGCTTCATTTGTTTTTGCTATTCGGATGGCGCGTCTAAGTGCTGCTTCAGCTTCATTTGAACCATCAATGCCGACTAAAATTCGTTTATACGTGGTCATTATAATTCACCCTTTCTTGAAATTCACCTTCTTTTTGTTATACCCTTATTTTTCTTTGCTTATGCTTCTTTTGCTAAAAAGATGATAATAGTATTTCACAACTTTTTAAGATACAATAAGAAAAGAAATAGCTTAATGAAAGAAGTGATAAAGATGAAGTGGGATCATTTAGTGAACGACAAAAGAAGACGCGAATCGGGTGTTACTCGCTATAAAAGCTCTGATATTCGTAGTGCGTTTGAAAATGATTATCAGCGTATTGTTATGAGTGCTTCCTTCAGGCGACTTCAAGATAAGGCACAGATTTTCCCATTAGAAAAGAGCGACTTTGTTCGTACACGTCTGACACATTCAATTGAAGTCTCAACCATTGCCAAATCAATGGGAAACATGGTTACACATAAAATTAGCGAAGACAACATTGATGCCGAGTTCACATATGAAGATGCTGAAAAAATACCGGAAATACTCGCTTGTACCGGTTTATTACATGATATGGGAAATCCGCCATTCGGTCATTTTGGAGAAGAATCGATTCGTGAATGGTTTAAAATAAACTTATCAAAAATCAAATATAATGGTAAAGCATTAGATCATTTATTGACACAACAAATGAAGCAGGATTTTCTTTATTTTGAAGGGAATGCACAAGTACTTCGTGTAGTATCTAAACTACATTATTTATTTGATGAATATGGTTTGAATTTAACACATGCAACGCTAAATAGCATCATTAAATATCCAGTCTCTTCATTACATATCAATAAAACGCAGATTAAAAGTAAAAAATTAGGTTATTTTTATGCAGACGAAGCTATTTTTAAAGAAGTTACATCTGCTACTGGAGCTTTTAATCATCGACACCCACTGACATTTTTGCTGGAAGTTGCTGATGATATTGCTTATTTAAATGCAGATTTGGAAGATGGTGTGAAAAAAAGGATCGTATCCATTGCTCAGATTTTAAGGGAATTTGAAGAGACGCCAGATCATAATTGGGTAACGGCTGCTGTATACGGCGAGCTTAAAAAGAAGAATATCCGTTATGCCGGACAAGAAGAAAGCTTTATTGCGCAACAGTGGCTGGCATCTAATGTCCGTGGTCAATTGATTAATCGGGCATTGGAAGAGTTTTACAAAAACTATCAAGCCATTATGGCGGGTGAGTTTAATCAATCTTTGCTTGAAGCATCAGAGGCGGATCAGCTTGTTCAAATTTTACAAAACCTATCGGCAAAATATATTTATACAGATCCCGGAGTGGTTGAATCAGAAATGGCAGGAAATAAAATTATTTCTTCATTGCTAGATAGTTATATTCCAGCTGTTTTATATTATGATAGTCCATTTCCGGAGCGCTTTTCGGCAAAGGATAATCGATTGCTATCGTTAATTTCAGATAATTACATTGGTTGTTACCGCAAAAATGCCGCTACAGAAGATGAACAAATGAAATTATATTTGCGTTTGTTATTAGTGACAGATTTTATTTGTAGTATGACCGATAGTTATGCAAAGGATTTATACCATAAACTAAATGGTTTAAATTAAAATTTACTTCAAAGGAGGATAAAAATGAAAAAATTGCTAACCACATCATTTGTTTATTGCATTCTTGGTTTGTTCGCGGGTGTTTATTACCGTGAAATCACTAAATACAATAACTTCACTGGAGATACACAACTCAGCGTGCTACATACGCATTTACTTATGCTTGGTATGTTTATGTTTTTAATTGTGCTAATGCTTGAGAAAAATTTTGGTATCATGAAAAGTAAGAAATTCAAACTATTTTACTACATTTATAATCTTGGGTTATTGTTAACGGTGGGCTTAATGGTTTTCCATGGTACAATGACGGTTTTTGGAAAAGAAACTGGTGCGGCGGTTTCAGGAATAGCTGGATTAGGACATATTTTGCTTGCGCTTGGACTTGTGTTCCTCTTTTTGACTGTGTATGAGCGCTTGAAAGTAAAGGGTTAGTTCTAGTGTTGTGACTGATAAAAGCCATTTTTTTCGTTCAAAATACATCGGCTGATCGTCTCTTGACATTGCTTGAAACAAGTGTTATTATACTCAAGGTGCCTCTTACTTAATAAAAGAGGATCATGAAAATAAACTTGCGTTGTAGCCTATGCTAACAGCCGTTTTATTTTTCGAAAAAAATGAACCACCTGGATGTGTGGTACTACTAAAATAAGGAAGGAGGAACTGATTCAATGCCTACAATTAACCAATTAGTTCGCAAATCGCGTCAATCTAAATCTAAGAAATCTAATTCTCCAGCGCTTAACAAAGGCTTGAACACGCTTAAAAGAGAGCTTACAAATGTAAATTCTTCTCAAAAACGTGGTGTTTGTACTCGTGTTGGGACAATGACACCGAAAAAACCGAACTCCGCATTACGTAAATATGCACGTGTTCGCTTAAGTAATGGTATCGAGGTAACTGCTTATATCCCAGGTATCGGCCATAACTTGCAAGAGCACAGTGTTGTTCTTATCCGTGGTGGACGTGTGAAAGACTTGCCAGGGGTGCGTTATCACATCATTCGTGGTGCACTAGATACAGCTGGAGTTGAAAATAGAGCTCAAGGTCGTTCAAAATACGGCACGAAAAAACCTAAAAAATAATACTTATTTAATTAATGAAAGGAGGATATCCAATGCCTCGTAAAGGTCCTGTTGCAAAACGTGACGTGTTACCAGATCCGATGTATAATTCTAAACTAGTAACTCGTTTAATCAATAAAATGATGATTGATGGTAAACGTGGAAAAGCACAAGATATTCTATATAAAGCTTTCGATATCATCAAAGAAGAAACTGGTAATGATCCAATGGAAGTTTTTGATCAAGCGATCAAAAACATTATGCCAGTTCTTGAAGTTAAAGCTCGTCGTGTTGGTGGAGCAAACTACCAAGTACCGATTGAAGTACGCGCTGATCGTCGTACGACATTAGGTCTTCGTTGGTTAGTAAACTACGCACGTCTTCGCGGTGAAAGAACAATGGAACAACGCCTTGCTCGTGAAATCATGGATGCCGCTAACAATACTGGAGCAGCTGTGAAAAAACGCGAAGACACACACAAAATGGCAGATGCGAACAGAGCATTTGCACATTTCCGCTGGTGATCTGTGGTGGCAACTTATTAAAAGTTTCACTTTTACCTATTTAAACAAAAATCTAAGGCTAATGCCTGAAAAACTTTTTACGGAAGGAGAAAAACAACATGGCTAGAGAGTTCTCCTTAGAAAAGACGCGTAATATTGGAATTATGGCGCACATTGATGCAGGTAAAACCACTACTACAGAGCGTATTCTTTTCTATACAGGGCGTATTCACAAAATTGGTGAAACCCATGAAGGTGCCTCCCAAATGGACTGGATGGAGCAAGAGCAAGAACGTGGTATTACAATCACATCTGCTGCGACAACAGCTCAGTGGAAAGGTTACCGTGTAAATATCATTGATACTCCAGGGCACGTAGACTTCACAGTTGAAGTAGAACGTTCTTTGCGTGTACTTGATGGTGCTGTTGCAGTTCTTGACGCACAATCTGGTGTAGAACCGCAAACAGAAACAGTTTGGCGTCAAGCTACTACTTACGGGGTTCCTCGTGTAGTATTCGTTAATAAAATGGATAAAATCGGTGCTGACTTCCTATATTCTGTAGGAACTTTGTATGACCGTCTTGATGCAAATGCGCATCCAATTCAACTTCCAATCGGTGCGGAAGATAATTTTGTCGGAATCATTGATTTAATTGAAATGAAATCATTATATTATGAAGATGATCTTGGTAATGATCCAATTACCAAAGAGATTCCAGAAGATATGAAAGAGCTTGCCGAAGAATATCATGGCAAATTAATCGAGGCAGTTGCTGAACTTGATGAAGAGCTAATGATGAAATATTTAGAAGGCGAAGAAATCACAAAAGATGAGTTGAAAGCTGCTATCCGTAAAGGAACGCTTGATGTAGCATTTTATCCTGTCGTTTGTGGGACAGCATTTAAAAACAAAGGTGTACAACCAATGCTTGATGCTGTTATCGATTATCTTCCAGCGCCAACTGATGTTCCAGCAATCAAAGGTCTTTTACCGGATGGTGACGAAGCTGAACGTCATGCAAGTGATGAAGAACCATTCTCTTCTCTTGCATTTAAAGTAATGACGGATCCTTTTGTTGGTCGTTTAACTTTCTTCCGCGTTTATTCTGGTACTTTGAACTCTGGTTCTTATGTGCAAAACTCTTCTAAAGGGAAACGTGAACGTGTTGGACGTATCCTACAAATGCACGCGAATCACCGTGAAGAAATTTCTATCGTTTACTCCGGAGATATTGCAGCAGCAGTAGGACTTAAAGATACTTCTACTGGGGATACGCTATGTGATGAGAAATCACAAATTATCTTGGAATCCATGGAATTCCCAGAACCAGTTATCTCGGTTGCAATTGAACCTAAATCAAAAGCTGACCAAGATAAAATGGGGCAAGCTCTTGCAAAACTTGCAGAAGAAGATCCAACATTCCACACTGCAACTGATCCTGAAACGGGTCAAACAATCATCTCTGGTATGGGTGAACTTCACCTTGATATCCTCGTTGATCGTATGAAACGTGAATTTAAAGTAGAAGCTAATGTGGGCGCTCCGCAAGTGTCTTACCGCGAAACATTCCGCAAAAAAGCTGAGGTTGAAGGTAAATTTGTACGTCAATCTGGTGGACGTGGACAATACGGACACGTGTGGCTTGAAGTTGAGCCGAATGAAGAAGGTAAAGGCTTTGAATTTACAAATGCTATTGTTGGTGGTGTTGTTCCTCGGGAATACATTCCAGCGGTAGAAGCAGGTGCTGAATCTGCGCTTGAAAATGGCGTGCTTGCTGGATACCCAGTAATTGATGTTAAGGTAAAACTATATGATGGTTCTTACCATGATGTCGATTCAAATGAAATGGCCTTTAAAGTGGCTGCATCAATGGCTATCAAGGAAGCAGCTAAAAAATGTGATCCAGTTCTACTTGAACCAGTAATGCGTGTTGAAACTGTTGTTCCAGAAGAATATTTAGGTGATATCATGGGTGACATTACTAGCCGTCGTGGCCGTGTAGAAGGCATGGAAGCACGTGGGAATGCACAAGTTGTAAATGCATTTGTTCCACTTGCAAAAATGTTTGGTTATGCGACTGATCTTCGTTCTGCTACGCAAGGTCGTGGAACGTATACGATGCATTTTGATCATTATGAAGAAGTTCCTAAATCAATTTCTGAAGAGATCATTGCAGCAAACGGTGGAAAGAAAGAATAATAATTGCTTTTTTTCGCGACTTCAAGTATAACTTTATTAGAAGAACTTGCCAGCGTTTTGTTTGGCAAATCAAAATAATTTTTTGGTAAACATTAAGGAGGATATTTTAAAATGGCAAAAGAAAAATTTGACCGCTCAAAACCCCATGTTAATATTGGTACGATTGGACACGTCGATCACGGTAAAACAACACTTACAGCAGCTATCACAACTGTTTTATCTGAGGAAGGTTTGGCACAAGCTTCTGCTTATAACGAAATTGATGGTGCACCTGAAGAACGTGAACGTGGGATTACAATCTCTACTGCACACGTAGAATATGAAACTAAAAATCGTCACTATGCACATGTTGACTGCCCAGGGCACGCTGACTATGTTAAAAACATGATCACTGGTGCTGCACAAATGGATGGCGCGATCTTAGTAGTGTCTGCTGCTGATGGTCCAATGCCACAAACACGTGAACACATTCTTCTTTCTCGTCAAGTAGGTGTTCCTTACATCGTTGTATTCTTAAATAAATGCGACATGGTTGACGATGAAGAGTTATTAGAATTAGTTGAAATGGAAGTTCGTGACCTACTTAGCGACTACGAATTCCCTGGCGACGATATTCCAGTAATTAAAGGTTCTGCGCTTAAAGCTCTTGAAGGTGATGAAGCATGGGTACCAAAAATTCACGAATTAATGGACGCTGTAGATGATTACATCCCAACTCCAGAACGTGATAACGATAAACCATTCATGATGCCAATTGAGGATGTATTCTCAATCACTGGTCGTGGAACTGTTGCAACAGGTCGTGTTGAACGTGGTAAAGTTAACGTCAATGATGAAGTAGAAATCGTTGGTATTGTTGAAGAAAGCAGAAAAGTTGTTGTTACTGGGGTAGAAATGTTCCGTAAACTTCTTGACTATGCTGAATCAGGAGACAATATTGGTGCGCTTTTACGTGGTGTTGCTCGTGAAGAAATTCAACGTGGCCAAGTATTAGCTAAACCAGGTTCAATCACTCCACACACTAACTTTAGAGCTGAAACTTATGTTTTATCTAAAGAAGAAGGTGGACGTCATACTCCATTCTTTAATAACTACCGTCCACAATTCTATTTCCGTACAACGGATGTAACTGGTATCGTTACACTTCCAGAAGGTACTGAAATGGTAATGCCTGGAGATAATGTTGAACTAACTGTTGAACTAATTGCTCCAATCGCTATTGAAGATGGTACGAAATTCTCCATCCGTGAAGGTGGACGTACAGTAGGAGCTGGCGTTGTTTCTTCTATTACTAAATAATTGAAACAGCAAAAAGACAAGGTCATTTTTGACCTTGTCTTTTTTTTACAAAATATCATCATGTCTCAAAGCGGCAAAAAGTGAATTGTATGATTGAACATTTTTAAAATTAATTCCGGCTTGCACAGCTGTCTGGGCAACTTCCGGACGAATACCAGAAAACATGGATTTAATCCCAAGCAATTCGAGAATATTCATCAGCTCAAATAATTCGCCTGCGACCATTGTGTCAAGGATTGGAGAATCAGACATATCAATGTATAATTTTTCAATTTTAGCAAGCGCACATCGTTTTGGGACAGATTCTTTTATTTTTCTAGCACGATGGGTATCAATGTCACCAATAAGTGGCAAAATGGCAATATTTTCAGTGATGGGAATGATTGGTGCCCCTAATTCAGCAATTAGAATTTGTTGTTTTTCAAGATGACTTTGCATCAGAAGCTGATACATTTTTGCAAAGCGTTCGATCAATTCATTAAAGGCAATCTGAACTTGTTCTGTTAGGTCAAGCGCTGTTTGAGGTTTGATTTCTTTTTTGTTTTCAAGAAATCGTTTGATGAATTGCATGAAAATAGCTCGTGTCTCATTTAAGACATGAATGACTTCAAAAACAGGCGTTTCAGAACTAAGGCGTGTTTTTGCTATAGCCACGCTCCATTCTTCAACAAGACGTTTGTATTCTGTTTTGTCATCAAGTAAGTAGGAAATAATTGCTTGAACAATTTGTTGAAGATCCATCCAGAATTGATTGTGATGCGCTTCATCAAAATAAATAGAATCAAAGGGAAGGATGTTATCATTTTTTATTTTTTCTATCCATTTTGTGGCGATGGTTTCAGTGTTTTCTTTTAAATAATTGTAAAGCTCTAATTTGTAGTTTATCATCTCTTTTTCCTCCATATGTAAAATTTCTTGTCATATACTATTGTAAAGTTGAATCTCAAAAATTTCAAAAGAAAGATAGAAGTTTATAATTTTTTTACATAAAAAACCACTACGGAAAGGGAGAAAACCGTAGTGGCCAAAAAGGGAGTTTTGGATTTTTCATTTAAAAAGGGGAAAATGAAAAAGTTTGTTTCTTGTTAGCTTGTAATTATATAATACCTATCCTTAACAAGAATTTACTGTGATTTGTATGAAATTTTTATTAGAAATCTAAAAACTTTTTTTCATGATCGAGTGCATAAAAAAATCACTGTGGAAAAGGAGAGAACCACAGTGATAAAAAAGGAGAATAAGATAAGAAACAATGAAAAAGGGAGAAAAATATTGTTTCTTGTTTATATTTCTATATTAATCGTTAAAGTTAAAAATTTAACGTTAATTTTGTGAGATTTTGCTAATAAAATATTTAAAAAAAGCAAATAAAATGAAAGAAGCTTTATATGCTAAAGATAAAGCACATTTATGAGCAAAGAGGAAATTCAGATGGGTATCGCATTTTAGTAGATTGTATTTGGCCTCGCGGGATTTCTAAAAAAGAAGCACAACTAGACGAATGGAGGAAGTTGCACTATCAACAGAGCTTCGCAAAAATTTTCATGAACAAAAGATAACTTTTACAGCGTTTAAAAAAGAATATTTAACAGAAATAAAAAATAATCCTGCAGCACTTGAATTTAAAAAGAAAATAAATAAACGGTTAATACAGCAAAATATAACACTTCTATATAGGGCAAAAGACGAAATACACAACCAAGCAGCCATTTTGAAAGAGTGGCTCAATGAATCACATTATTGACAATGAGAATCATTATCAATATAATCAAGCTAAATAAGCAGAAATGTGCTATATATAAGGAGGATGTTATAAATGATTATTGTTACAAATACAATCAAGGTGGAAAAAGGTTACGAGGAGCAAGTCATTAAGCAATTTACTGAGAGTGTACTAACTCGCTCGATTACTGAGGTGGAAGGTTTTTTAGGATTTGAACTTTGGAAAACAAATTTAACGCCTGATATCGATTATGGGGAAGTCATTGTTATGAGTAAGTGGACGGATGCTGAATCACAAAAAGCTTGGGTCAAAAGTGAGTCTTTTAAAAAAATACATGGACGTACCAAAGAGTCTCGTGAACAAAAACGGGATCGAAAGGGGATTATTAACAACCATGTCATGCAATATGAAGTAGTACATAATCAGAGTAGCCCGTTATAATTTTAGTAGATTAGGTTTTCAAATGTAGAAAACGGGTATGAGTTATGACAATGGAGTAAAAATATAAATAAAGGTTTCATTGTTAGAAAGAAGAGGGATGAAAAATGGTGAATAAATTTGTAAAAAAGGAAGATGCGCTGAAACATTATGATGCAGAAAAATTTCGTACACCTGATGGTTATACAAGTGATATCTTGCTTTTCACTATTAAAAAGCAAGCTGAAGTACCGAAATTACATGTTCTTTTAATTGAAAGAAGTAAGGAAAATGCAGAGGGAAAACCGAATATTGAAGGCGGAAAATGGGCGATTCCAGGTGGTTTCGTTAATCCGGATGAGGATGCTTATACTGCAGGAGTAAGAGAACTTAAAGAAGAAACGGGACTTTCTGATATTGCGCTTACGGCTTTTGGAGTTTTTGATAAGCCTGGGCGTGATCCTCGTGGGTGGATTATTTCAAGGGCACATTATGCTTTTGCGCCACTTGAATCACTTGGTGAGCGCTTAGCTTCTGATGATGCTGCTAAAGTGGAGTTGTTTTCAGTTGAAGACGCACTCAATTTATCGCTTGCGTTTGACCATAAAGAGATTTTATTAGCGGCTTTTCAAACGGTTACAAAGGAAATGTTACTTTCAACAAAGGTTAGCTGTTTTCTACCAGAATATTTTACAGAGCAGGAGTTATATCATGCTTTAGCGGGATGTACGGTGAAAGAAGCGTTGCCACCATTTGAAGATTTTACGCAGTATCTGCTATTGCTGCCATTTTTAGAGCGCTGTGAAAATAATAAATATCATTTTAGTTCAGAGGCTAATGCGCACAGCATTTTCTTTTGATGTAAAAATTGCAACTTGATGTTGCATTTTTTTATAGTTTAAATTATGGTAAAATCAAAGAAAACTCAAAGGAGTACAGCATGAATACAATAACTGTCAAAAACGTTACTTTTGGTGAAGGGCGGCCAAAGATTTGTGCATCAATCGTTGGTGAAGATGTAGCCAATATCCAAGAAGAAGCTGAATTGATCAAAAAAGCTGCGCCGGACTTGGTTGAGTGGCGTATGGATTTTTTTGACGATGTGGAAGATTTAGCTAAAGTGAAAGTGGCGCTACAAAAAATTCGGGTTATTCTGGATAAGAAGCCCCTTGTTGTTACATTTCGTAGTAAAACAGAAGGCGGAGAACGCGAGCTGCCATTTGGATTTTATTTTGCTTTAAATCAAGAGCTCATCGCAACTGGAATGCCTGATTTTGTTGACTTAGAGCTTTTTAGTGATGAAAAGGGGCTTTTAGAAACAATACATATTGCTCATAAGCGAAATGTAAGAGTTATTATTAGCAATCATGATTTTGCTAAAACACCTACGCAAGAAGAATTGGTTAAACGTCTACGTAAGATGGAATCTCTTGGCGCAGATATAACTAAAATAGCTGTTATGCCGAATTCTCCACAAGACGTCCTTGTCCTTTTGACAGCAACGAATGAGATGAAAGAACAATATGCGACACGCCCATTTATTACAATGTCAATGAATAAAATGGGTGTTATTAGCCGCATGACAGGACAATTATTTGGCTCGAGTGTGACATTTGGTTCAGTAAAAGCAGCTTCGGCGCCTGGGCAAGTTAGTGTTTCTGAATTAAAGAAAATGCTTTCATTTTTTGCGGAGTAATTGTGGCAAATTGATGTGCAGTATTGCGTAGAAGCTAGAAATATGTTAAAATTAATCTTAGTCAATATGGACGGTTTTAGGAGGAAAAATAATGAGTACAGCACTATCTATCATACTCGTCGTTATATCAGTACTATTAGTAATCGTAATTATTCTTCAACCTGGTAAGAGCAATGGTTTATCTGGCGCAATTTCCGGAGGTGCAGAACAATTATTTGGTAAACAAAAAGCAAGAGGATTAGAATTGATTTTGCATCGTGCAACGATTGTTCTAGCAATTATCTTCTTTGCAGTACTGATTATGATGTCTTTTGTATTTAACAAATAAGATGATGCAAGACCACCTGAACAACGGTTTTAGGTGGTCTTGTTGTTTTTAATATTTGAGATTCCAGCGATTTTTTCGTAAACTAGAAACAGAAATGAATTTTTAAGTAGGAGCGTTTAACTATGAAAATTACCCCACCAAAACCATTTTTATTTGAGACGGGAAAAAGAGCTGTGCTTCTTCTTCACGGTTTTACTGGAAGTTCCGCTGATGTACGTATGTTGGGGCGTTTTTTACAGGACCATCAGTATACATGTTATGCTCCTCAGTATAAAGGGCACGGGGTTTCGCCTGATTTACTTTTGCAAACTGGGCCAGACGATTGGTGGCAAGATGTGCTTGATGCCTATGATTATTTGCAAGAGCTTGGATATCAGGAAATTGCTGTGGCGGGGCTTTCGCTTGGAGGTTTATTTTCATTAAAGTTAGGGCTTAATAAACCACTTGTAGGGATTGTTTCGATGAGTACGCCAACAAAAATGGATAGCTCTTCACCAATCATTTCCGGTTATTTAGAATATGTACGCAATTATAAAAAACTAGAGGGAAAAACAACAGAACAAATGGAGCGGGAAATGTTATTTTACCAAGATAAATCAATGGCACAGATTGCTAAGCTAAAAGATGAAATTAATCATGTCATGAGCCAGGTAGATCTGGTTTATACACCTATTTTGGTAGTACAAGGTAAGCTTGATGAAATGGTTGACCCAAATGGTGCGAAGTGGATTTATGACTCGGTAGAATCAACCGATAAAGAATTTATCTGGTATGAAAATTCTGGTCATGTTATTACGATTGATAAAGAACGGAAAAAATTGCAAGATGATATTTTAACATTTTTAAATCAGTTAAATTGGCAAGATTAATATTTTTTAAAGGAGGGAAAAAATGAACCAACACCAAATGGAAGAAAGCGTTATGGAATTCTTAGAAAGGCATCCAGATGGCTTGTTTTCAATGGATGAGCTTGAAGCGGGAATCGAGTTTCACGAGGCGAATGAATTTAAATTAATGGTGAAGGCACTAGTGCATTTGGAAGATAGCGGGAAAATTGTTAGAACAAAGAAAAATCGCTATACATTACCTCAAAAAATGAACTTAGTTAAAGGGACTTTTCGGGCGCACGAACGTGGATTTGGCTTCGTTTTACCTGAGGAGACTGGGCTTGACGATATCTTTATTCCACCTAATGAAGTAAACGATGCGATGAACGGAGATATTGTATTTGCTAAGATCACAAAGCGCAAAGAGAACAATTTAGCTGAAGGTGTGATTAGTAAAATTGTTGAACGAAAAACAACGCAGATCGTTGGGACTTACGTAGAAGATTTTCTCGGAAATGGAAAAGTAATTCCTGATGATAAACGGGTGTTTGGTGAAATAGAGATTGAACTTGAAAGTGGTCTGAAGCCTGTCAATGGTCATAAAGTCATTGTTGAAATTACGGCTTATCCATATGCTCGTGTAGAGGCACGTGGTATGGTGAAGATGATTATTGGTCATCGTAATGATCCTGGTGTAGATATTCTATCCATTATTCACAAACACGGGATCCAAATTGCTTTTTCTGAAGAAGTGATGCAAGAAGCTAGTCTGGCACCGGAAACAATTGATACACTTGATATTGGGGATCGTCGTGATCTGCGTGAGGAGTTAATTATTACAATTGACGGTGCTGATGCTAAAGATTTGGATGATGCGGTTACGGTTACAAAGCTTAAAAATGGGCATTATAAATTAGGTGTGCATATTGCCGATGTGACGCATTATGTTGCAAGAGGTTCGGAGCTTGATAAGGAAGCACTAGACCGAGGGACAAGTGTTTATTTGGTTGATCGAGTTATTCCGATGTTGCCACATAAGCTTTCTAATGGGATTTGTTCTTTGAATCCACAAGTTGATCGCTTTACAATGAGCTGTGAAATGGAGCTTAATGCAGACGGAGAAGTCATCAGTCATGAAATTTTTGAAAGTGTAATTAAAACAGCAGAACGAATGACTTACAATGATGTAAATGATATTTTGGTAGCAAAAGATGCAGATTTACGCAGCAAATATCAAGTTATTGTTCCGATGCTTGAAACAATGGAAGAGCTTGCCCACATTTTACGACATAAACGTGAAAAACGAGGGGCTATTGATTTTGATTTTAAAGAAGCGCGTGTTGCAGTAGACGAAAATGGACATCCTGAAGCGGTTGTGATTCGTGAGCGTTCAGAAGGCGAGCGTTTGATTGAAGAATTTATGCTTGCAGCGAATGAAACCGTAGCTGAACACTTTCACTGGATGGATGTGCCGTTTATTTATCGAATCCATGAGGATCCAAAAGAAGAAAAGCTCACACGTTTTTTTGAATTTATTACTAACTTTGGCTTAATTGTAAAAGGAAGCATTGATCATATTCATCCAGCTGCACTTCAACAAGTACTTGATGAAGTAAAAGGTAAGCCGGAGGAAATGGTCGTTTCAACAGTAATGTTAAGATCAATGCAGCAAGCAAAATATGATACAGTAAGTTCAGGACATTTTGGTTTGGCGACCGATTTTTATACGCATTTTACGTCACCAATTCGTCGTTATCCTGATTTAATTGTTCACCGATTAATTCGTGAATATTTAATTCACGGAGATGTTCGTGAAGAAACGTTAGCTAAAAATGCCGAAGAACTTCCTGGAATTGCAGAACATGCCTCGAAAATGGAACGACGTGCAGTCAGTGCTGAACGAGAAACAGATGAACTTAAAAAGACGGAATTTATGGCTGATAAAGTTGGCGAAAGATTTACTGGCATTATTAGTTCGGTTACTAATTTTGGTTTGTTTATTGAATTACCTAATACGGTTGAAGGCCTTGTACATGTGAGTGCAATGAAAGGGGATTATTACCGTTTTCATCAAAATTTACTAGCGATGATTGGTGAACGAACGGGACAAGTCTATCGTATTGGTGATAAGGTTGAAATCGAAGTAGCAAAAGTGGATATTGATACACGTGAGGTTGACTTTAAGTTGTTAAGTGAGGGGAAAGCAGGTGCTCGCCAAAAACCAAAAGCAGTGGCAAGCTCATCTCCAAAACGCCAAAATCATAATAAAAATAAAGAAGATGAATGGCATACAAAACCTAAAAAGAAGAAAAAACGCGCTTTTTATGAAGGTGTAGCTAAAAAAGGTCAACCAAAAAACAAAAAGAAAAAACGCCGTTAGAAGGGACTGATTAAAATTGCCAAAAGGAGAAGGGAAACTCATTGCCCAGAATAAAAAAGCCCGCCATGATTACGCCATTGAAGAAACTTTTGAGGCGGGCATTGTACTTCAAGGAACAGAAATTAAATCCGTTCGAAATGCGCGTGTTAATTTGAAAGATTCTTATGCACGTATTAGCCAAGGAGAAATTTTTCTTCATAACATGCATATTAGCCCTTATGAGCAAGGAAATCGTTATAATCATGAGCCACTTAGAACGCGAAAACTTTTACTTCACAAAAAGCAAATTAGCCGCTTGATTGGTGAAACAAAAGAAGCTGGATATTCTATTGTACCGCTTAAACTTTACCTTAAAGATGGCTATGCAAAAGTATTAATTGGCGTTGCTAAAGGGAAGAAAAAATACGACAAACGTGAAGATTTAAAACGAAAAGAAGCAAAACGTGACATCGAACGAGCATTTAAGGAAAGACAACGATGAATAAAGTGGGGAGTAACAAAGGCTTGTGCTCCTCATTAAATTTCGTTATACTAGTAATGCTATCTTTTTATCTTGGGGATGTTACGGATTCGACAGGGATAGTTCGAGCTTAAACTGCGTATCGAGGGGATCGTCCTCGTTAATAACGTCAAAGCCAATAATAACTGGCAAACAAAAACAAAACTTAGCTTTCGCTGCTTAATCGCAGTCTGAATGCTGATCCTCCGTGCATCGCCCATGTGCTACGGTCAGGGTCTTACTCTAAGTGGGATACGTTTAAAGGCTTCCGTTTGTAGTCTTTAAAAAGAGAGCAATCAAACTAGCTGAAAGAAAGCCTGTTGCCGGGCCGAGTTTCAAGCGAATTGCGAATACGGTAACTATGTGCGTAGAAGTTTAAGTGCCGATATTTCTGGACGCGGGTTCGACTCCCGCCATCTCCATTCGTTGAATAATGATGAAAGACTTTGAAAGGTATGGATCGCTTGTGTTATGCGGTTTACGCCTTTTTTGGTTTGTAGAGGATTAGGGTGAGTTGTGTTGTTTAAGTTTTTTTCACTGATTTACTACTAGTGAAGTTTGTTTTTGAGAGAACGCGATAGAATATGAAAACGCCGCTTTTTTTGTATCCGATTTCATGCTATGATAAAAATGGAAAGAACAAAAAAGAGAGATTGCTTTAATAATATTTGGATGCCCTTTAGTTCTAGACATATCTCCTATCGACTAACTTCAGCAACTACAACAAAAGACCCAAACTATTGTTCTAAATTAGTCTTTCAATCTTTTTATTATGGAAGTGGAAGTGCTGAAGTGATTGAACCAGCTTTTGCAGGTTTAAACTTTGTAAGCCCTGCTGCGTTACCTAATACATTTAAAGGAAAATATGTCCCTTATAAAGTAGGCACTTACTAATTTGAAGGAGCTGTCATTCATGAAAAAAATTATGATAGGAATCCTTATATTTATTGTTGCAATAATTGTTATTGTAGAAGGTTACTATTATGGCAATATGTTTTATCAAAAATCGCAAGCTAAAAAGCCTATTGAAGAAGCAATACAAAGCTTACGCATTCCTAAAAAAGAAATGTATACCTTGACAGATAATAAATATGAGTCCAGTAATTTAGGAAGTCATATAGAAACAACCATCACTACAAAAAAAGATTATGAAAATTGGAAAGAGATTGTATTAAAACAAGGACATTATTTAGACCCTCATAAAGGCAAACTAACAAATAAGAAAAAATTAGAGAAAATAGAGAATGGCGAGCTTACCTACAGCTTTTTTTATGACCCCAAAACCAAGAAAGTATCAATCAGCTATAATATAAATGGTACAGGGGTGAGCGCAGATAAATTAAAATATTTTAGTTATGCTAAGAAATAAATGTAAATAAAAAAACAGGGTTAAAAGGCAATCAAATTTCTTGCTTTTAAGCTTTAGAAAGCGCTTATATTACCTATTCACAACAAAAAACAGGCAGCCTATGATTTTGTGTTCAATTGATGTTACCATAAAAATGTAAGATAAAAATAATATGAAGGAGAGATGAAATGTGAAAAAAAGTTTACTTGTTTTGGGTTTTATATGTTCTTTTCTTTTATTCGTTAACGTTTCAAATGTCTATGCGAGTGAAAATTTGCTTGTGAATGGCGATTTTAAGGATGGCTTAAATGGCTGGGAAAATGTAAATCCTACAGATGTCAAGATAATAAAGGAAGGGGATACTAACTTTGCTAGAGTTGCTAATGGTTCTGAGGGGTATATTACGCATCAGACTGTAAAAAATTTAGTGCCAAAAGCAACGTACATTCTTACTGCAGATTCGAGGCTGAGCAATAATAATACTAAAGCTGAACTAGGGATTAGGACGGATAAGGTTTCCAGTTTATCTGTTATACCTAGTACATCATTTATTTCACAGACTACAAAATTAGAAGCAAATTTTGAAGGAGTTCTTGACGTTTTCTTTTTAATCGAACCTTTCCCGTTGACTAATACGCATGCAGACTTTACCAATTTTGTGTTAACAAAAGAAGCGTAATTTATTTTAAAAAATATAGAAAAGAGCGCACTAGCTAAATAAACTAGTGCGTTTTTCCATCCATTTTATCATTGTCAAAAATAAATCGTTTTTTGGTGTTCTATTTTGCAAGGCTTTTGAAAACGATTTCCACTAAAATGGTGCTGCTGGAGAGATAACGCTTCCATTTCAAAATAAAAAACAAGAGAACCATAGTAAATAAACCCTCATTGCTCACTAACAAACTATTTCAACTTGCTTATTAAAAGTGATAAACTTATGTTAAGTAATTAGAAAAGGAGGAATGAGATGATATGAAAAATATTTTTCAAGCTGTCATTGGTTTAATGATTATTCAACATGGTATTTCAAAACTTGTTTCCTTTTCACAAACGGAAGCCTTTTTTAGCAGTTTAGATTTACCTGTTATTGTTCTTATTGGGACAATAACGATTGAACTTGCAGGAGGGCTTGCGTTAGTCTTGGGTCTATTTGTTCCATATGCAAGTTTGTTAATTATTGCTACTTTAGCTGGTGCCCTTATAAAAGTCCACTTGTCTGAGGGATACGCAGGAATGGAATTGGTATTACTTTACATTGTTTGCTTAGCTTACTTTGTGGTAACGAATCGTTTTAATAAAGTCTGGAGCTGGAAAAAAAGTGGGGATTCCTATCAATAAAGCAAAATAAGAGGTTGGGGCATAAATTATGTTCTAATCTCTTATTTTTTTAGTCTGCTTTGGCTAATATGAATGCAAAATCGAAGTTTTTAGCTGTGTCTACGAAGAAGAGAGATTGAATTTTTCGATTCGCATGATAAAATAAATGGATAACCCATTAGAATCGAGGTTTTGCTAAATTGAGTTTAAAGCAGAAATTAGAAGCAGAGGTTCATACTTTTGCTGCTCAAAGCGGTCTTGAAATAACAACGACTGATTTATTATATGCAGGGCCAAATATGCGTGGACGACATAGCCTGATCCTTTGTTTTACTAATATTGGCTTGTTTACTTTTTCCTTCCATTTGGCAGAAGCTGTCATGTATTTTTTACCTAAAGAAGAGCTACATAAGGTTGAGTTACAAAAGAAAACGCTGGTTTATCTTCTTCAAATTACAACAATAAATCAAGCGGGGCAAGTGGAGCAGGGGAAATATTTTGTTAGCAAACGAGTTTTGGGTAGAAGCTGGCATAGGGCAACCCTAATAAAAATGATTGATAAACACAATCAATCGTGGTTTGACTGAATTGTGTTATACTGAAATAAGAACAACTTTGAGGAGGGCCATTAAATGAAAATAGTCGATATGCACTGTGATGCGCTTTATAAACTTCAAGATAGTAAAGGAAAGTTAACGTTTCAGGATTCACCTGAACTAGATGTGAATTTTGAACGGCTAATTGAAGGAGATGTGCTACTTCAAGGGTTTGCGATTTTTTTAGATCCAGAAGTGCCAGTCGAGCAAAAATGGAAGCGGGCTAGTGAGCAGAGGACGATTTTTAAACAACATGTTTTGCAGCGAAATGGCATGATGAAAGCACTTAAGAAGTGGAGTGATCTTCTCGAGTTAGCTGAAGGGAATATTGCTTCGGTGTTAACACTTGAGGGTGTGGAGCCAATTGGGCAGGATTTAGAAAAGCTAGGGCAATTACTTGATGAAGGTGTATTGTCTGTAGGTCTAACTTGGAATTATCCTAATTTAGCGGCTGATGGTATTGAAGAGCCTCGTGGGGCAGGGCTTACAGTTTTTGGTAAACAGATTGTCGAACTTTTAAATGAACGAAAAGTATTTACAGATGTATCACATTTAAGTATTAAAAGCTTTTGGGACGTAATGGAATTGGCAGAGTTTCCGATTGCAAGCCACTCGAGTGCTAAAGCAATTTGTCCGCATATGCGAAACTTAAGTGATGATCAAATAAAAGCAATGATCGAACGCGATGCAATGATCCATGTGATTTTTTATCCGCTGTTTACAAAGGAAAATGGGTCGGCAAAAATGGAAGATGTTATTCGGCATATTGATCATATTTGTGAACTTGGTGGAATTAAAAATATTGGATTTGGTTCGGATTTTGATGGGATTCCTTCGCATATTAAAGGATTGGAGCATGCAGGGAAACATCAGGCTTTTATTGCTGAATTGAGAAAGCATTTTTCTGAGGAAGAAGTAGCTGGTTTTGCACATCAAAATTTTTTAAATCATTTACCCAAATAAAATTAGTTAAAGGATTTGAGGCATAAACAAAATAAATTGGTGATAAGGAACGCGAGATGCGCTACATACGCCATATTTATCTGTCTTAATCGCTTTTTTCATTAAGTATGGTGAATTTTTATGACGGATTGGAAGAAAAATTTATATATTGTTTGGATTGGATGTTTTTTAACTGGGACAGGGCTTAATTTAATTATGCCATTTTTGCCGCTTTATATTGAAGAGCTTGGTGTACATAATCATGCGCAAGTTAGTTTGTGGTCTGGGATCGCACTTAGCTCGACTTTTCTTGTATCAGCTGTGATGTCACCGATTTGGGGAAGTCTTGCGGATCGGAAAGGACGCCGTGTCATGCTTCTTCGTGCAGCGCTTGGGATGTGTCTTGCAATGGCTTTAATGGGCATTGTAACGAACGTTTATCAATTTGTTGGCTTACGCTTGTTAATGGGGATTTTTTCAGGTTACATTTCTACAGCTAATGCTTTGATTGCAACACAAGTCCCAAGGCATAGAAGTGGTCAGGCGCTTGGGATGCTGTCGACTGCGGCTGTGTCTGGTGTTTTGATTGGGCCATTAATTGGTGGTTTTCTAGCTGATTTATTTGATATGCGGTTGGTATTTTTTCTTACAGGGACACTGCTTGCTTGTAGCTTCTTTTTGACGCTCTTTTTTGTTAAAGAAAATTTCACACCAGTTGAAAAACATAAAATGTTGACCGCTCGCCAGGTAATAGGTGGGCTTGAGCATCCAACTTTGATTTTTAGCTTATTTTTTACAACGATGATTATTCAAGTTGCAATTAATTCTGTGAATCCAATTATGACGCTTTACGTAAGAGAACTTGCTGGGAATGTCCAAAATATTGCTTTTATTAGTGGTGTTATTGCTTCGGTTCCAGGAGTGGCCGCTCTTTTAACAGCTCCGCGATTAGGGAAATTAGGTGATAAAATTGGCACAGAGCGGATATTGTTTTGGGCATTATGTGGTTCACTGATTTTGCAAATTCCGATGGCTTTTGCACAAAGTCCTATTGAGCTTGGCATTTTGCGTTTCTTGCTTGGCATAACGGATGGCGCTTTGCTTCCAGCTGTACAATCATTACTTGCTAAAAATACGCCACGCCATATTTCGGGACGTATATTTGGCTATAATCAATCTTTTCAATATGTTGGAAATGTTGTTGGCCCGTTAGCAGGATCGGCCATTGCTGCACATTTTGGGTATAGTGAAGTTTTCTTGGTTGTAGCAGGGATTATTTTTATTAATATCATTATTTCATTTTTTGCTAATAAAAAAATACATCAAGGAAATTAGGAGGAAGTAAGATGAAAGCGGAAATTGAAACATTAAAACTAGCATTACAACAATTGCGAAATATTGTTTTTTTGACTGGGGCTGGTGTTTCTGTGCCATCAGGAATCCCTGATTATCGCTCGAAAAATGGCTTATATCAAAGGTCAGAAGGAAGACAACCTGAATATTTATTAAGTGAGCAATGCTTAATGAATGAACCAGATCTTTTTTACTCTTTTGTTAAAACAAAGATGTATTATCCAGGTGCGAAGCCAAATATTATTCATCAGAAAATTGCGATGATGGAGCAATCTTTTCATAAACAAGTGACAACGATTACACAAAATATTGATGGTCTTCATGAAGCAGCTGGTGCGAAAGACGTAGTGAATTTTCATGGGAGCTTGTCCAATTGTTATTGTATAAGGTGTGGTGCAGAAGTTCGGGCTGAGGATTACTTAAAAAGTAATGTTCACGCTAATTGTGGTGGAATGATTCGCCCAGATGTGGTGCTTTATGGTGAAGGAATTCAAGCCGAGGCCTTTGAACGGGCGGTTTCAGCGGTACGTCATGCGGAACTTATTGTGATCGTAGGAACTAGCTTCCAAGTCAGTCCTTTTTGTCATTTGATCGATTATCGTAACCCTGAGGTGCAAGTTTTTGCGATCAATAAAAATCCGTTAGAATTAAACATTCCGTTTGTCATGGTAACAGGGGATGCAGCGCAAGTTTTTCAAGAAGTGTGAAGGAGCTTAAAATTTAAGAAAAACAAGGAGCGACCATGAAGATGACAAATATTAAAGAAATTGCTAAGTTAGCTGGTGTTTCTGTAACAACGGTTTCTCGCGTTTTGAATGAGCATCCTTATGTCGCAGAGGATAAACGTTCTCGTGTACTTCATGTGATTGAAAAACTTGACTATACACCAAATCGAAGTGCAAGAAATTTAGCGCGTGGTAGAACGAATACGGTCGGTGTTATTTTACCTTATAATGATCACCCATGGTTTGATAAGGTTGCTAATGGGATCTTGGAAGCAGCATTTCAAGAGAAGTATTCGGTGATCTTCTTTCCTACGAATTATGATCCGAAAATAGAAGAAAAAAATTTACTGATGTTAAAAACGAAACAAGTAGACGGATTAATTATCACTTCACGTGCAAATTCGTTGGAAAAAATTGTCCCCTTTACAGAATATGGGCCAATTATTTTAAATGAATATACGGATATTCCTGAGTTCTCGTGTGCTTATGTTGATCGGTTGTTAGCTTTTTGTGAAGGTTTTTCATTTTTAAAGGAAAATGGGAATAAGCGGGTAACCTTTACAACGGGAAGGGACAGTGCGTTAAGTCCGAGTACGGCTAAGAAAATAGAAGCGTATCAAACCATTTTTGATACAATAGAGGAAGATGACTATTTGTTAGATTGTTATACAGTGGAAGATGGCTATTTAGCGGCTCAATACTTTTTTGAAGAAGCAAAATGGAGACCAGATGCGATTTATGCAAATGGAGATGAAGTAGCAGCGGGGATGCTCCTTTATGCCGAAAAAAGGGGGTTGCGTGTACCAGAAGACGTAGCGATCCTCGGCCAAGAAAACTTGCCAATTAGTAGGGTGTTACATTTAACAACACTTGATCATCATTTGAAAGAATTGGGAAAAACAGCCTTTAATATTTTCTTTTCGGGTAAAATTAGAAAACAAAAAATTGCGCATTCATTAATTAAACGAAGTACAGTATAAAAATACTTGACCTGAAACCAGTTTCATCATTTAAAACAGAAGTAAGAGATGATGGAAAGGGTGAGATATTTTGAAAATAGAAGGTGTTTGTAAGGTTTTTTCACAACTAGGGATGGAATATCGGTTTGGTGTTTTTTACATCGAACGTGATTATCTAGTGTTTAAGCAAGATTATAGTTTTGGAATGAGTAAAAAACATACGTATCCTTTAAAGACGTTACGAAATATAGCTTTGCTACCTGAAAATAGAAAAGTTTGCTTAATGTTTGAATGTCATCCGATTCAATTTGAAATAGATGGGCAGATTGAGCACTTACAACCGTTTTATGATGAACTCCGTGGAAGAAGCGCAAATTATGCGCCACTTGCTAAAAAAGAATGTTAAAGGAGGATAGGGTATATGTACAAAGCGATTATATTTGATGTTGATGGGACGATTTTAGATACAGAAGATGCCGTGCTTGATTCATTACAAGAAACGCTCCTTGAAGTGGGCTTAGACTATCATAAGACGGATCTGCGTTTTGCTTTAGGGATTCCAGGCAAGAAAACGATTGAGCAATTAAATATTTCTCATAGCAAGGAGTTCTTAGAAAGATGGCAGCAAAAAGAATTTGCCTTTCGTGATCGAATCAAAATCTTTGCTGGTTTGAAAGAAGTGTTTGAAAAAATCCCGCAAGGTGGGGTGGTTACTTCAAAAGATGCACTAGAAATGGAGCAAGGTTTTTATCCTTTTGGAATTGCGCATTATTTTGATGCCATTGTTTGTGCCAGTGATACCGAAAACCATAAACCACACCCAGAGCCCCTTTTAAAAAGTTTGTCGATGTTAGGAAGAAAGCCAAATGAAGCGCTTTATATTGGGGATTCACCTTATGATATGGCTGCTGCACATGCTGCAGGGATGCACTTTGGTCTGGCTTTATGGGGAGCGAAAACGACATCTGGTTTTGAAGCAGCAGATTTTATTTTTGAAAAGCCTGCTGATGTTTTGGGGTGTATTTAAGGGGAAAGGGCGGATGTTTCATTATTCGTCCGTTTTTTATCCAAAAAAATGGTTGCGCAATCAACCAACTACTGTTATACTGAAAAAGCTGTCATCAACATATACTAAGCGAGGTGAAAAAGTTGGCTGAAAAACTTGAGATTATTGCAAAATCAATTTCAATTATTCATCGGGCAGAAGATGCGTACAAGAATGATCGCTTAGCTTCGATTGGGCTAAATCGTGGACAATTGCGCTATTTATGGGCGCTTTATCAAGAAGACGGCATTACACAAGAGTCACTTGCTAAACGTTTTTTAACAGATAAAGCCAATGTAACGCGGCATATGAAGCGTCTTAAGGAACTAGATATGGTTAAATGTTCCGTGAATCCAGCTGATAAGAGAACGCATCGGGTTTTTTTGACTGAAAAAGGACAGAGGATACGGCCTTTGATTGAAGATACAACATTGTGTTGGAATGATTTTCTAACAGCAGGTTTTACAGAGCAAGAACGAAATGAATTACTTCGTCTGCTACTTAAGATGGCAGAGAATGCGGCAGACGTAATGAAAAGAGAGGTTATAAATGAAAGAACAGAGTAGACGTTTAGGGGAAGATAGTATACCTGCTTTAATGGCACGACTTTCTATACCAGCATTTATTGGTATGTTTGTGATGGGCATGTATAACATCGTGGATACGATTTTTGTATCTTATGGTGTTGGCGCACAGGGCGTTGCAGCGCTCTCGATTGCTTTTCCAGTGCAGATGATTTTAATGGCTATGGCAGCAATGTTTGGTATTGGGGGAGCATCAATTATTTCAAGGTCACTTGGTGCGGGGGAGCAGAAGCAGGCAAACCGTGTGTATCATCAAGTCATTTGGTTAGTTGTTTTAAGTAGTATTTTAATTGCACTGATTACTTTTATTTTTTTAGATCCACTTATTCGTTTTTTTGGAGCACCAGCTGATATTCATAATGTCACAAAGGATTTTCTTTCTGTTATTTTACTTGGCGCTGTGTTTCAAACGTTTGGCATGGCGATGAACAATATTGTTCGATCAGAAGGAAATGCAAGAACAGCGATGTTAACAATGATTATTTCAGCTGTGCTAAATATGTTGTTAAATCCACTTTTTATTATGGGATTTCATATGGGTGTGCGTGGTTCAGCGCTGGCAACTGTTATCTCACAAGCGGTGGGTGCAGCATGGTTATTAATCTATTTTCTTTCAGGAAAAAGCTCGTTATCTCTTAGCGGGTTTAAATTCCAGATGGATTGGTCAATGATCATGCGCATAGTTGCAATTGGCTTCCCATCGTTTATTATGATGTCAGCTGGAAGTATTGTAACGATTGCGGTGAACTGGATGTTACAAGTTTATGGTGGAACTTTAGCGATTGCTGTTTACGGGATTGCGAATCGAATTGTTACATTTGCGATTATGCCGATTAATGGCGTGACTCAAGGAATGCAGCCGGTTGTTGGTTTTAACTATGGTTCAAAGAATTTAGACCGAGTAAGTAAAGCGGTGAAACTTTCAATGCTTGTAGCAACAGCTATGTCGCTTGTTGCTTGGGGAATGGTAGAGATTTTCCCAATGCAACTAGTGAGGATATTTTCAAATGAACCGCAAATCATTAGCGAAGGAGCAACAGCTGTACGTCTTATCTTGCTTGCAGCACCAACAATTGGTTTTCAAATTGTTTGCGGTGGTTTATATCAAGCGTTAGGACAAGCACGGATTTCATTTATTATTTCGTTAATGCGCCAAATTATTTGTTTGGTTCCACTGCTACTTATTTTGCCAAACTTTATTGGTTTACATGGTGTGTGGTATGCATTTCCTTTAGCTGATTTAATTGCATTTACGGTTTGCCTTGTTATTTTATTAACCACTTCTAAGCGAATAATTAATGAAAAGCAAGCAGAGATATAAATAAATTGTTGAAGAGGTTTGTCAGACTTCCGGTTCGGTTTCTGGCAAACTTTTTTAATACAAATGCTGTCATTCGATTTGTCGTGTTCGATATGTAGAACCTATGCTCATTTTTTAAGATAGATAGCTGAATTGTATGATATCCTAGGATCTTTTTTTGTGATTTGGAAATATTTTCGCGATGAATGTAAGGGACCTAGTCCTTGATAACGCGACAATGTCTCGTTTTTGCTCATTTTCTTTATTATTATATTATAGTATACTCTTTTACGTAATATAATTTACTTATTTTGGGACGAAGGGAGAAAGTTAACAAATCCAAATAAATGAATATTAGTAAAAAAATTAAAACTCATTAAAGGCTAGGAGCGAAAGATATAAACATGAAAAAGCGAATCATAGTACCGGTTGTACTTGCTACATCGTTGGTATTTACAGGATGCGGTGTGGGTACAGAGAAAAATTCAAACAAAGCGGATACTAACAACCCGGTTGAGAATAATAGTATAACAAAAGGTGTAAGTAAAGAAGTAGCAGAATATGTGGATACAATATTCTCAAATGTAAAAGCAAATTGGCCTTATATAAAGAATGTATGGCCAAAAGCTAATTATAAAGATAACAATTTGCTTCTTTTTTATACAAATTCCAAAGGTAAAGTAGACAAAGTATGGAAAATAAACACAAAAGAGAAGAAAGAATTAAAACCTCAAGAATACAAAAATATAACAAATCCATCAGTTGGTGGTTATAAAGATCTAAAATTTGATGGCAAGAAATCAATCATGTTAACAATTAATAAAGAGTATATAGGGATGATGCAGCAGACACCACCAAAAATCAAACAAAAGTTTGCTAAATTTAACATGACATATACTGTTGCTACTCATGAACTCTTTCATTATTTTTACCAACCAGCAGAATTGAAAAATGAGTTGATTCAGGGAACAGGAAATAGAAGTCAAGAGTACCCGATAGCTTCTGAACCGAGATTATACAGGAAAATGTTATTGTTGAATCTAGCAGAAGCGTATACGAATAAATCAAAACAAGAAGAATATCTTGGAAAAGCAAAATATTGGCTTGAAGAATGGAAAGCAAAAGATCCAGTCGAGGCTAAAAACGCGCAGGCAGTGGACTTTATAGAAGGCCAAGCTCGCTATGTAGAATATTTAGGTGAAATAGCTTCTCCAAGCTTAACGGAGAAACAAAAAGAAACGGCTAAAAAAGATATCCTCTTTTATGATAAAAAGAAAGCTTTTTCTGCGCCAGATGAGGAAGGTTATGAAATTGGTTTCATGGGCGGTATCTTGTTAGATAGAGTAAAACCTGGATGGAAAAATAACTATTTCCAAAATAAGCAACCGATTGCTGATCTACTTTTACAAAATATTCAACCAATCAAAGAAAGTGTAAATACTACAGTAAAAAAAGAGGTTGAAAAAGAAATCAATACACAGAACCAGCAGAGTTCAAAAGGAATGAATGCTGTTGATCAATTCTTATCCAATAAGAAAATAGCGGCTTTAAAAATTCCAAGTTCTCTCCAAAATGGTAGCTACAATGTGGAAGGTTTCTATAAGTATAAAAATAAGGATGTCATATTAGGATTTAGTGCATCTTTTGAATCTAAAACAGTAGGGATTAATGTACAAAATGTAAATATTATTAATATGGGGGACTGTTATTTAATCCCTTTAAATGAAGAATATACGCTAAAGGATGGAGAGCTCACATTAAATGGCGGTACTCTTTCAGGGAAAGCCAAATCCGTTCAAACAGCAAATGAGGATGGTAGGACGGTTCTTATCCTTCAATAGTTATAAAAACATGAAGACACTACAAGATGGCGACTGTTCCATTTTGTAGTGTCTACTTTTTTGTCATTTTATACAAAACAAGAGAACCAACGTGGTTAACTTACCATTTGTTCATTCACATATTGAGCATAAAGTGGGTGGTCTTTAATTAATTCGATATGTTTACCATGTCCAGTTACTTGACCTTTTTCAATGAAATAAATTTGATCGGCATGTACGATTGTAGATAAGCGGTGAGCGATAACTAAAGTTGTTCGGCCGACCATCAATTTTTCCAAGGCGCGTTGAACTTTTTCTTCTGATTGTGAATCTAAGCTTGCGGTTGCTTCGTCTAGCATTAAAATTTTAGGGTCTCTTAAAAAGGCTCTAGCAATAGCGAGACGTTGTTTCTGTCCGCCTGAAAGTTTGACGCCACGTTCACCAATTTCCGTATTTAGTTGTTCAGGGAAGTCTTTAACAAATTGTTCTGCGTAAGCGAGGGATAGACCTTTCCACAATTCTTCATCAGATAGTTTTTGTGGTAAACCATATTGTAGGTTATCGCGAATAGTTCCTGCAAAAATAGCACTATCTTGAGAAACGTAACCAATTTGTGATCGCCAGTTTTCTAAATCGATATTTTGGATGTCTTGGTCACCAACAAGGATCGAACCATTTTGAGGATGGTAAAAACGCTCTAATAAAGAGAAAATAGTTGATTTACCCCCGCCACTTGGGCCGGCAAAAGCAATAACAGTATTAGGTTTTGCTTCAAATGAGACATCTTTTAGAATAGGTTGATTTTCTGCGTAGCTAAAAGTAAGGCGATTTACTTTGATTGTTTGACCAACAACATCAACCGTTTTACCTTGTCCAGATGGCTCAGTATCAATTTCTAAGATTTCTTGAATACGTTCTGTTGCGCCCATTGATTTTTGAACTTGAGAGAAGAAAGTAGCAAAACTCATAACGGGTGCAATGATGTTAAACAAATAGATTAAGAACGCGACTAAAGAACCGCTTGTTAGGGTGCCAGCTTGTACTCGTACGGCGCCGTAACCAAGAATACCAACGAAAAGCCCTAGCATAGCTGTCATCATGACAGGTTGTAAGATCGCTTCAACTTTAGCATCTTTTACGCCAAGTGTGAAAATTTTATGGATGAATTTTTTTCCAGAAGCTTTTTCAAAATCTTCGCCATTACTTGCTTTAATTAAGCGAACTTCTGCTAATTTTTCACTTGCTTCAGCGTTGAAATCGGCTGTTGCTGCTTGTAGTTGACGACCAAGTTTTGACATAATTTTTCCAATAGGTACCATGATAATAGCGAGAATTGGAATTGCTCCAAACATGATGGAAGCCATTTTCCAATCCATTAAAAATAAAATGATAATCGAGCCAACTAATTGAATGGCACCAGTGACAAAGTTCGGAAATTGAGAAGTCACGAGTTCTTTGATAACAGACGTGTCATTCACTAGTCGTGAACTACTTTCTCCTGATTTATGGTTATCAAAATAGCCAACAGGTAATTTCAATAAATGGTTCCATAATTTTTCGCGTAGGGTTTTAACAGCACTTTCACCAACATAGCGTAAAAGGTAACCGCCAATCGTTCCGAAACCTAGTTGAACAGCAAAAGCTAAAATTAAAATAGTGAGCATTTTCCCATCTATTTTTGATAAACCGCTTGTATCCACCAAGCTCTTTGTTAGTTGTGGAACAATTAAACTTGCCCCACTTGTAACTAGGCTTAGGAGCATCCCAAAGAGAAATAACGCTTTTTTAGGATTGACACTATTAATTAACTGTAAAAAATCTTTAAATTTAAATTTTCGTGTTGTTTTGGGTAATTCTTCTGATGGATTTACTTCATTTTGCATCCTTTTTTCCTCCTCTAGTGACTATCAAGAAAGTTGCACTTATTCTTCGTCTTGTTTTTCAAATGGTTTTTGTGGAAAAAATCCCATTTCACGCCAAAAATTAGGGTTTTCTCTTCGACCAAAACCTCTTGGGAAGTTTGGCGGAAAACTGTGACCACGACGGTTATTTGCAAAAGATGATTCTTTCATCATCTTTCGTATTTCTTTGCGCAAATTTTTTACTTCATCGGGTGTTAACTCTTGCCAGTTATGGCCAAAACGTTCCATAAGTGATTCGCGCATTTCTTGCATAGCTTGCATCCGGTCCATTGGATCAACAAATCGTTGTGCTTGTTGTTTTAAATCTTCATTCCAACCGTCTGCAACTTTCTGTAGATATTCGCTAAATTGTTTTTTCTCATTTTGATTAAGTCCAGAGAAAAAGTTTTCACTATAATCTTCTTTTTTTAACGCCGCATTTTCTTTGGCATTTAATCGGCCAGCTTCCGTTAGATAGACACGCTTAATTCTTTTATCTCCGGCGTCTTCTTTTCGATGAATGTCGCCTTTTTCTTCCATTTTTTTTAATAATTCAGCAAGCGAACTAGGACGTAGATCTAGTACTTCTGCTAAATAGCTTTGTGTCAATCCGTCTTCTAATCCTAAGACAGCAAGAACTCTTTGCTGACCAGTCAGCTTTTGTTTTTTTTGACTCATATAAGCATTGCTAGCTTCACTGATAAAATGCAGTTGCTTCATAAGCTCATCTGTAAAATGACTCATCATTAATTCCTCATTTCGAATAATTTGTTCGGCACCGAATCTTTATTTCGATATTCATTATAGTTCGGTGCCGAATCAATGTCAACCCTTTTTCTGAAAAAAATAAAAGAGTGTTGTAAAATGTAATGAATTCAGGTAAAATGAAATCATAAACTAATTAACATTAGGTAAAAAAGGAGGGCTCAAGATGGCATGGGTTTATTTGATTATCGGTGGTATGGCAGAAGTTGTTTGGGCTTTCGGTTTGAAATTTTCTAATGGATTTACAAATATTCCAGTTGTTATTCCAACCGTGATAACGTTAATTTTTAGTTTTTGGATGTTTTCTAAATCATTAAAGTATTTACCTATCTCAACGGCTTATGCTGTTTTTACAGGAATTGGCTCATTTGGTACGGCACTTTTTGGCATGCTTTTTTTAGGAGATGCTGTAAATCTAATCAAAATTATCCTATTAGTTGTTTTAATCAGTTGTATCATCGGTTTGAAATTGGTTCCTGATAAAACGAAGAAAGGTGAAAAAATATGAGTTGGGTATTTTTAGTTATAGCAGGTTTAATGGAAATAGGCGGTGTTGTAAGCCTTAAGCTGTCAGTAGGTTTAAAAAAACTTATCCCGACTTTTGGTTTAATCGTTTTTATGGGACTTAGTTTATTTTGTTTATCCCTTTCATTGCAAGAAATTCCAATTAGCCTAGCTTATGGTGTTTGGACAGGTATTGGTGCCGCTGGAAGTGTACTGATGGGTATGCTTGTTTTTAAAGAATCACGGGATCATCGTAAATTATTACTTGTTTTGGGAATTATTGTAAGTATTATTGGTTTAAAATTGATTAGCTAGGTAATAAGCATTAGGAATGAAATGACATAGGAATCGTGTTTTACCAAGCGAACAGCAAATGACTTTGAATGATCAAAGCAGATCGCTCTACTTTTATCATGACTTTATGCTAAAATAAAGCTGACTGCAGATGTAAGAAAGAGGTGTGGAAGTGGAGCCGGCAGACTATATGCGATTGGCGCTTGAAGAAGCGAAAAAAGCCAGCTCAATTGGTGAGGTCCCTATTGGTGCTGTTGTGGTTCTTAATGGGGAAATTATCGGTCGCGGTTATAATCTGCGAGAAACAACTCAGAATGCCATTACACATGCGGAAATTTTAGCTATTCAAGATGCTTGTCAAAATTTGAATACATGGCGATTAAGCGGTGCGGACCTTTATGTTACACTTGAACCTTGTCCAATGTGTAGTGGTGCCATTTTACTTTCGCGGATTCATAAAGTGTACTACGGGGCAAAAGATCCTAAATCAGGGACAGCAGGGACATTGATGAATCTCCTGCAAGATCAGCGTTTTAATCATGTATGCGAGGTTGAAAGCGGCTTGCTTCAAGATGAAACCGCAGCAATGTTGACCACTTTTTTCAAGGAATTACGTAAACGAAACAAAAGCAGATCTTAACATGCTTACTAAAATGATTCATGAATGACTTCAAAGAAAAATAATGACAAAAGAACTAATTAATTTTTGCCCGAAATAGGATAAAATATACCTTGGACAAATTATTTTTTCATAAATTGGTAGGTATTTTGGTTTCAGCTATTTTTGTGAATAATAGAACACGCCTAGCTTAGGGGAAAATAAAAAAAGTTGGACATTTTTGCCAACTACAAGAAGGAGGAGAAAAAGGGTGGATAAATTATTTCTAGCCCGTTTCCAGTTCGCATCAACAACGATTTTTCACTTTCTCTTTGTGCCGCTATCTATCGGACTTGTTTTCATGGTAGCGCTCATGCAAACGTTGTATGTTGTGAAAGGAAAAGACGTATACAAAAGAATGGCGAAGTTTTGGGGGCATTTATTTTTAATTAACTTTGCGGTGGGGGTCGTGACAGGGATTATTCAAGAGTTCCAATTTGGTATGAACTGGTCTGATTATTCTCGCTTTGTAGGCGATGTTTTTGGAGCACCGCTTGCAATCGAAGCACTTCTTGCATTCTTTATGGAATCTACGTTTATTGGACTGTGGATTTTCGGATGGGACCGCCTAGGCAAAAAGCTTCATTTAGCTTGTATTTGGCTCGTTTCTATTGGGACGATCTTATCGAGTTTTTGGATTCTAGCAGCTAACTCGTTTATGCAGCATCCAGTCGCTTTTACTTTTAAAAACGGACGTGCTGAAATGAATGATTTTTGGAAATTGATTACAAATGGGCAAGTATTGGTTGAATTTCCACACGTTATTTTTGGTGCTTTTGCAACAGGTGCGTTCTTTATTGCCGGTGTCAGTGCGTATAAGATGCTTAAGAAAAAAGATGTACAATTTTTCAAGCGTTCTTTCCAAATTGCGATGGTAATGGCTGTTATCGGTGGTTTTGGGACGGCATTTAGTGGTCATTCGCAAGCACAATACTTAGTTAAAACGCAACCAATGAAAATGGCAGCAACAGAAGGTGTATGGAATGATACAGCTGACCCTGCACCGTGGAACATGATTGCTGGTATTAATTCAAAAAAACAAAAAAATGATTGGGAAGTACGAATTCCTTATGCTTTAAGTTTCTTATCTTATTCCACTTTCTCAGGTTCAGTGGAAGGTATGAATTCTTTACAAAAGAAATATGAGAAAAAATATGGTCCTGGTGATTATATTCCACCAGTAAAAACTTCATTCTGGAGTTTCCGTATTATGGTTCTTGCTGGTATGATCATGATTTTAACAGCGATAGTTGGTGTTATTCTTGCATGGCGTAAACGTTTAGAACATACAACTTGGTATTTAAAAATTATGGTACCGATGATTGTATTTCCATTTATAGCCAATTCAATGGGCTGGATTATGACTGAAATTGGACGTCAACCATGGGTTGTTTTTGGTTACATGCAAACGAGCCAGGCCGTTTCGCCTAATGTATCATCAGGGCAGATCCTGTTTTCGATCATTACATTTTCAACAATCTATTCCATTTTGGCCATCGTTCTTGTCTATCTATTTATTCGCGATATTAAAAAAGGACCATTTGGGGAACAAAAAGAGGAAAATACTTCTGTAGATCCATTTGATAAAGGGGGCGAAAAAGTTGTCACTGAATGAGTTATGGTTTCTGCTAATTGCAATTTTATTTATTGGATTCTTTTTCCTTGAAGGGTTTGATTTTGGCGTAGGGATGTCAACCCGTTTTATGGCTCGTAATGATATGGAACGGCGTGTTCTGATTAACACAATTGGCCCATTTTGGGATGCTAATGAGGTGTGGCTACTTACTGCTGGTGGGGCAATTTTTGCGGCATTTCCACATTGGTATGCTACGATGTTTAGCGGTTATTACATTCCGCTTGTCCTTTTCCTATTAGCGCTTATCGGCCGTGGTGTTTCGTTTGAGTTTCGGAGTAAAAAAAGCTCTGTTGCGTGGGCAAAAACTTGGGATTGGGTTGTTTTTCTTGGCAGCTTATTACCTCCGTTTTTATTAGGTGTTTTATTCTCAAGCTTAATCCAGGGAATGCCAATCAATTCTAGTATGGATATGTATGCAGGTTTCTTTGACTATATCACGCTGTTTTCTGTTTGGGGTGGACTGACCATTACGCTTATTTGTTTACTTCATGGGTTGCTGTTTATTACGCTTCGTACAGAAGATGATATTCAGGATCGTGCACGTCGTTTGGCAAAACGGGTTTGGTTTATTACAATTCCAGTACTTGTTATTTATGTAGTCTTAGCGTTCTTCTTTACAGATCTTTTCCAAGTTAGACCAATCCTTGTACCACTTTTTATTGCGATTGTTGTGGTGATGTACGTCCTTTCAGCTATTTTCATTTGGAAAGATCGTGATGTCCTTGCCTTTACATTTGGAGGCTTAGGTATTGTGTTCACTGTGGGAACACTCTTTGTAGGACTTTTCCCACGCGTGATGATCAGTTCAATTGATTCGGCATTTGACTTAACAATTAATAACGCAGCATCTGGACAATATTCCTTAAGTGTTATGACAATTGTAGCGGTATCATTACTTCCGTTTGTACTTGGCTATCAAGTTTGGAGTTACTATGTCTTCCGCAAACGCGTTTCTAGTAAGGAGAAAATGACGTATTAATGGGAAAAGAATTATTTAACTATCCAAGAATTAAATGGATTCTTAGCTTACTTGCTGTTTTTACAACGATTCAAGCTGTAGCAATTATTGTGATGGCGCGTTTTTTAGCACGTGCCATCACTGATTTATTTCATGGTAAAGCATTTTCCGATGTTGTCGTACAAATAAGTCTCTTTTTAGTGGCTTATTTTGTGCGACATTTTTTAAACGTATGGAAAAAGCAAATGGTTTACACTTACGCAGCGAAAATTGGCAGTAAAATGAGAGAAGAATTATTAGAAAATATATTTGTACTTGGGCCACGATTTACAAGTGAAATAGGAACTGGAAAAATTGTAACCATGGTAATGGAAGGGATTCAGAATTTTAGACGCTATTTAGAGTTGTTTTTGCCTAAATTTGTAAATATGATGTTGATCCCGGCGATTATTTGGATTTATATTGTAATGCAAGATACTACTTCGGCAATTATTCTTTTTGTTACGCTACCCATTTTAATCTTATTTTTAATTATTCTTGGTTTGGCAGCTAAAAAGCAAGCAGATTCACAATTTGACTCTTATCGCATTTTATCTAATCACTTTGTGGATTCGCTCAAAGGTCTTGAGACATTAAAATATCTTGGTTTAAGTCGTAGTCATGAGAAAAGTATTGCTGGAACAAGTAAACGGTATCGAAAAGCCACAATGAAAACATTACGTGTTGCTTTTCTTTCTTCCTTTGCTTTAGACTTTTTTACGATGCTTTCCATTGCTGTTGTTGCCTTGTTTCTAGGGCTAGGCTTAATTGATGGTTTAACTAGTTTACCTGTTGCTTTGGCGATTTTAATTCTCGCACCAGAATATTTTTTACCTGTACGTGAGCTAGGGAGCGATTATCATGCTACGCTTGACGGACAAGAAGCAGGCCGTGAGATTCAGGACATTATTCATCGTGGTAAACAGCAAAAACAACTTGAAAATGGCACAATGGCTAATGAATATTCAGCTAACAGCATCTTTCGTTTGCAAAATATTTCTGTACAACATGATACAGCAGGACTCCGTTCGCTTTCTCAAATCGATTTGACCGTTTCGGGGGTTGAGAAAATTGGTATTATTGGAGCTACGGGATCAGGCAAGTCGACAATGATTGATGTTTTAAGTGGATTTTTAAGACCTACGTCTGGTCATTTTACATTGGATGAAGATGATCATGTTCGACTAACAAGCAAAGAATGGCAGAAACAAGTGACTTATATTCCGCAACATCCTTATCTATTTCACGCTACCATTGCTGACAATATTCGTTTTTATCATCCTAAAGCAAGTGATGAACAGGTGGAAAATGCCGCAACAGCAGCTGGACTTACAGATATGATTGCAGAAACACATGCTGGATATGAAACGATTGTCGGAGAAGCCGGGCGCTTGTTGAGTGGCGGTCAAGAGCAGAGAATCGCACTGGCACGCGCATTCTTATCTGACCGACGAATTGTGCTAATGGATGAACCCACAGCTCATTTAGACATTGAAACGGAATATGAATTGAAAAAACCAATGCTAGAACTATTTCAAAATAGGCTCGTTTTCTTTGCTACACACCGTTTGCACTGGATGCTTGAAATGGATAGGATTATTGTACTTGATCATGGACAGGTAGTTGAAATGGGGACACACGATGATCTCATTCAAGAAAAAGGTTATTACTATCGCTTAGTTAAAGCGCAGTTGGAGGAGATATGATGCGGAGAAGTAGCTGGATAAAACCATATATTAAGCAAAATCTTAGGCTGTTTCTAATCGTTATTTTTCTCGGTGTGTTAACATTTTCTGCGGGTGCGGCGTTAATGTTTACTTCAGGACATCTGATTTCTAAAAGTTCGCTTATGCCAGAATCGATTATGGCAGTTTATGTGGCAACGGTTGGGGTAAGGACGTTTGGTATCTTGCGTTCGGTTTCACGCTATGTGGAACGTCTTGCTAGCCATTCCTTAGTACTTAGAATCTTGGAAAAAATGCGCGTACGCTTGTATCGAATTCTAGAGCCGCAATCACTACTTATTAAAGCGCGTTACCGGACAGGAGATATTCTTGGCCTTTTAACCGATGATATTGAGCATTTGCAAAACTTTTATTTAACAACAATGCTCCCTGCTATTGTTAGTTTGATCCTTTATTTAGGTGTAGTGATTGCAATTGGTGTATTCTCTGTTTCGTTTGCTATTGTCTTCTTGGTTTTAATTGGCTTGTTAGTTTTTGTTTTGCCTTGGATTTCTTTACTTTATGCACGAACTAAAAATGCGTGGCTAAAACAGGGGCGAAACAGACTTTATCAACAGTTTACGGATACCGTTTTTGGAATTAGTGACTTACTCTTTAGTGGACGTGAAAAGTCTTTTATTAAGCAGTATGAAAAAGATGAGCAAGAGTTATTAAGTGTTGAAACAAAGCAGTTTCATTTTGTGAATTGGCGCGATTTCTTTGGTCAGCTGGTGATGGGGGCTTTGGTTGTTACTGCGCTTTATTTTAGTGCAAATGAGGTTCATCAAGGCGCTTTTTCGGCAACATTGATTGCAGCTTTTACACTTGCGATGATGTCCCTTGCGGAAGCTTTTATTCCTGTTGCAAGTGCTGTTAGTGATGCGTCACTTTATCAAGATTCGCTAACGCGCCTTGACCAAATTGAAGTGCCAAATGAACCGGAAAAAGCAGAACGAATCAACACCGAACAAGTAAAAATTTGTGCGAACCAATTAACCTTTAAATATCAAAAAGATGGACGAAAGATCCTTGATCAGTTTCATTTTGAATTAGAGCAAGGCAAGAAAGTGGCGATTATTGGCCGAAGTGGAACAGGCAAGTCAACGTTGTTAAAACTTATTCAAGGTGCCTTAAAGCCGACTTCTGGTCAGATAACAATAAATGATATCGACGCTACTAAGCTTACTTCACAAATGGCTGAAATGACAGCGATGCTTAATCAAAAAGCTCATTTGTTTAGCACGTCTGTTTTAAATAATATTCGCCTTGGGAACCCAGATGCAACAGATGAAGAAGTTCATCAAGCTGCAAAACAAGTGAAAATTCATGATTTTATTATGAGTATGCCTGAAGGTTACCAAACACAGATGTCCGAGATGGGTGCACGTTTTTCTGGTGGTGAGCGGCAACGCATTGCGCTTGCACGTATTTTACTTCAAGATACTCCGGTTGTGATACTAGATGAACCTACTGTAGGGCTTGATCCTGTAACTGAACGTGATCTATTAGCCACTATTTTTGAAACATTGAAAGATAAATCACTGATTTGGGTTACGCATCATTTAGTTGGTGTAAAGAAAATGGATCAAGTAATTTTTCTTGAAGAAGGTAAAGTATTAATGGAAGGTACACATCAGGAGCTATTAGCACATATGCCAAGATATCAACATTTATATCGCCTTGATCGTCCAATTGATCTATAGATTGTGAAAAGCTGGGTAGTAAATAAATCGATGGAGCAGGTTTTGCTAGTCTCGTAAATTCGCTACTACAAGAGTAGTCATTAGCGTAAAAAGAGCAGACAAAACCTGCCAATTGAAATATTTCTGTTCTATTAAATTTTGAAAATGGAGTGGACAATGATGAATCACTATATTATGGGTGTAGATATTGGAACATCAAGTACAAAAGCTGTTCTGTTTGATCAATCCGGGAACATCATTATGAATTATGCTGTACACTATGAATTAATAACCGATATTGATGGAAAAGCAGAACAAGATCCTGCTGAAATTTTCGCAGCAGTAGTGGAAGCGATACAAGGTGTAATGGCTAGGAGTAATCTTGAACGTGATAAATTAAAAGCGGTTTCATTTAGTGCGGCAATGCACAGTTTAATCTTGATTGATAACCATGATAAGCCAATAACAAATTGTATTACTTGGGCAGATAGGCGAAGTGGTATTTTATTAGAACATTTGAAACAAGCGTTTCATTTAAATCGATTATATGAACGAACTGGAACACCTATTCATCCAATGAGCCCGTTTGCTAAACTTTGTTGGTTAAATAAAACAGCACCAGAAAAAATTGCACAAACAAAGATAATTTGTGGAATTAAAAGCTACTGCCTTTACCAATTTTTCGGGGAGTGGCTGATCGATGAATCACTTGCTTCTGGATCTGGCCTGTATAATACAAAGGCAGGCGCTTGGGATGATGAGGCACTTGAGATCGCCCAAGTTTCAACAACAAAATTGCCTAAAGTTGTTGCGGAAACTTATCAATTAAAAGGGATGAGCGCAGAGTGGATAAAGCAGTTAGGTCTTTCACGAGAAACCATTTTTGTAATGGGTGGAAATGATGGAGCGATGGCCAATTTAGGGATCCAAGCAACGGGAGTACACGATGTAACGGTAACGGTTGGAACAAGTGGTGCCGTTAGGAAAACAACAGATCATTTTGAGACAGATCATTTAAGCCGTACATTTTGCTATCATCTAGGTGAAAAGATGTTCGTTAGAGGTGGCGCTGTAAATAACGGTGGTAAAACGATTGAATGGGCATTGCAACAGTTTGCCTCAATGGAATTACAGCAAACAAAAGATTATGGCCAATTAATGGAAGATGCGGCGAAGATATCACTTGGTGCGGATGGCTTGATTTTTTTGCCATACTTACTAGGTGAACGTGCACCGTTTTGGACAAGTGAGATTCGTGGGGCGTTTTTAGGCTTAACGATTAATCATACGCCTGCTCATATGATTCGAGCGGTTATTGAAGGTGTAGCATTAAATTTAGCAAGTGTTTATGAAGCGGTGAAAGCAGAAAACGATGTTATTTATGTATCAGGAGGGATTTCTCGACATGCTTTTTGGTGTCAATTATTAGCAGACGTTTTTAACCGTAAAGTATTTGTACCACATACTGTTGAAGGATCGAGTTTAGGCGCTGCAATTATTGCGATGTATTCGATCGGGTTAATTGATGATTTAAAATTGCCTAAGAAACCAAAAATAATTGCTAGTTATACCCCAAACACTGAACGCTCGAAGAAATATCAGAGCTTGCTTACGATCTTTGAACAAGCTGCTACAAGTTTGAAGGTAACAAATCAAGAAATAATCAAATGGCAGAATGAACAATAATTGCACCGATTATTTTTAGGGAAAATGAATAGATTTTACTTGCACTTTTATAGCAAAACGGCTACACTAATGTTTGAGCCTATTTTTAACGGCTTTTGACTAGTGGTATTACATTTGCCGTGCTAGACGGGGAAGTAGCGGAGCCCTGTAACCCGAAGACCGCTCTAGCGGGGTTGAATTCCTTTGTTTGAGGCATATACCTGTTTGGTCCGCATTTAATAAGTGGTGTTGACGATTGGGTCTTGCGCAATGAAAACCTGTGAACCATGTCAGGTCCGGAAGGAAGCAGCATTAAGCAGTGCCTTTCATGTGCCGCAGGGTAGCCTAATTTGAGCTAACTGTTAGAAAAGCGCAGGTGGTTATATGTCGATCTGAGGTGCACGGCGTTAATTTTAAAATAAAACGTAAACTCTCTTTATAGTGAAGAGAGTTTTTTGCGACTTACTGGAACTCCAGATGTCCTCTTTTCAACTAGAAAAGTACTATCACAAAAAAGTGAAAACTGATATAATAAATAATAGATTTAATTGGCCAAAGGATGAAAACAATGCAATTTATCAAGAAAAAAAGGAATATTATCGTTATATCAGCGATCATTGCAATGATCGCGATCGGAGTCTTTTTAGGCACATTATTTGGCTTATTTCAAAAGCAAGAGGTTTTTGATGAATATCAAGTAGCCTATGAAAATAATGGAAAGCTCTATGAAGTATCCCCGATTGTAGGCAGTGATATTGGGATTGATAAAAAAAATAATAGTAAAAATATGTACTTTCGAATCAACAGTTACCCACATATTGAATATTTATTTCGAACAGCTTATAAGCAATATGAAATAGACAACACCGTTAAACATAAAAAATACGATGGAAAACTTGATTACAGAGTTGCTGATAATGCGTATGTCATCCAAGAAAATATGTATCGCACAGGGAGTGATACATTTAAAACTTACGCTATCCATAACAAAGTAGGGCGAAAGGTTTATCACTATGATCCACGAGAAACATCAACCGATCGCTATATTGTTCGCATAAAACCTACCATACTACAAGGATACAATAACCAAAAAAATAGCAGCAATGATGACTATTTAAACGTTACTAAGCTATTTAAGGAAAAATTAAACAAAAACATCAAAGTCAAAATCAACCATCAAAAAAGACTTGTGATTTTTTCAATGGAAGATAGCTAACCAGTTACCGCCTTCTAAAGAGTGCTGGCCATGAAAAAGCGCAAGTTAAAGATTAAAATAAACGGCATTATAGTAAACGTTTCTTCTTATCAAAGCGCTTGATATAAGCTATAATAAGAATACTAAGGTTTGAAGGAGAGTGTAAGATGGCATATCAAGCATTATATCGTGTTTTTAGACCACAATCGTTTGAAGATGTTGTTGGCCAAAGCCATGTCACAAGGACACTTCAAAACGCCATCTCTCAAAACAAAACATCACATGCATATCTTTTTAGTGGTCCGAGAGGTACCGGAAAAACCAGTGCTGCAAAAATTTTTGCCAAAGCAATAAATTGTGAGAATAGCATAAATGGCGAGCCATGTAATGACTGTGATATTTGCCATGGGATTACAGATGGAACGGTTCCCGATGTGCTAGAAATTGATGCCGCAAGTAATAATGGCGTGGAAGAAATCCGTGACATTCGTGAAAAGGTAAAATATGCACCAACTATTGCTAAGTATAAAGTATATATCATCGATGAAGTGCACATGCTTTCAACAGGGGCTTTTAACGCGCTTTTAAAAACATTAGAAGAACCACCAAAGCATGTTATTTTTATTTTGGCTACAACAGAGCCGCATAAATTACCACTGACGATCATTTCACGTGTGCAGCGCTTTGATTTTAAACGAATAACAACACAAGATATCGTTGAACGCATGTGCTACATTTTAGAGGAAGAAAATATTGTTTACGATAAAAAGGCATTAATGATTGTTGCCCAGGCGGCAGAAGGTGGCATGCGTGATGCACTTAGCTTGCTTGATCAGGTGATTTCTTATGGCTCAGAAGAAGTGACAGTAGCTGATGCGCTTGAGATTACGGGCTCAGTTGCACAAAGTTTACTCGTAGAACTTGTCTCTGGAATTATGAGGCAAGATGCGGCTGGTACACTTACCACACTTTCCAAACTGTTTGTTGAAGGGAAAGACCCAGCGCGTCTTATAGAAGATTTATTAGTGTTTTTCCGTGATATTTTACTTTTTCAAAAAGCGCCTAATTTAGAAGAAGTGTTAGAGCGAGCCTTAGTAGACGACGAGTTCCAGCAGTTAGCTAAAGAGGCTAGTGCAAGTAAAATCTATCAATATGTAAAAGTTTTAAATGACACAGAAGGACAAATGCGTTTTTCTAATCATCCAGGAGTATATGTTGAAGTGGCACTAGTGCAGTTAACACAAATTGGAACAGAAAGTTTGCCTACCCAAGAAGGCACAAGTGAAGATTTCACATCTTTACAAAATGAAATGAATGAATTGCGTTCTCAATTTACTGCACTAAAAAAGCAAGTTGAAAACGGTGCAATCGAAACAACGAAAACGTCAGAGCCAAAACCAACTCGCAGTAAGAAAGCAAATATGAATAACAGTAAGAAGTTCAAAGCACCAATTGGTAAAATCAATCATGTATTAAGCACAGCCAAAAAACAAAATTTACAGCTTATTCGCGGTGCTTGGAGCGAACTGCTCTCCATGTTGCTCGCCTCACAAGCTGCACTTTTGAATGACGCTGAGCCAGTTGCTGCATCAGACGACACTTTTGTGTTAAAATTTAAGCATGAAATTCATTGTCAAATGGCAATGGACAATGCTACTTTTGTCGAAACGCTTAGCACCAATATTTCCAAATTAACAAAAAGCAATTACGCTTTTATTGGGATTCCAGAAGTGCAGTGGATGGAAGTGCGCGAAGAGTTTATCCAAAGCCAAGGCATGGGCCCAAATGAGGAAGAAGCTGTAGACCAAGCAGTTGAAACGGCACCAAACGACGATAAATTTGTCTCAGAAGCCCTAAAGCTTGTTGGTGAAGATTTGCTAGAAATTAAAGAATAAAATTGACAAGAAGGAGATTTTTAATATGCGTGGAATGGGAAATATGCAAGGTATGATGAAACAAATGCAAAAGATGCAAAAAGAAATGGCCAAAGCACAAACAGAGGTGGAAGCTACAGAATTTACTGGAACAGCTGGCGGTGGCATGGTTACTGTAAAAGTTACTGGGAAACGTGAAGTTTTAGCAGTGACAATTAAAGAAGATGTCGTTGATCCAGAAGATATTGAAATGTTACAAGACCTTGTCCTTACAGCAACAAATGACGCTTTAAAACAAGTAGAAGACACAACGTCACAAAAAATGGGTAAATTTACTCAAGGCATGAATTTACCAGGATTTTAACCTAAAATAAAGAACGAAAATGATTTAGCCTTATTTTTCCAGGTGAAGTTGTTTTACCTAGAGATATGGTGTAGGAGCGATGAAGAATGTATTATCCAGAGCCGATTACAAAACTTATGGATAGTTTTATGAAATTGCCAGGAATCGGGCCAAAATCGGCTGCAAGACTAGCATTTTATGTTTTAAATATGAAAGAAGATGATGTGCTGGAGTTTGCTAAATCTTTAGTGGACGTCAAGCGGGATCTTACATTTTGCTCAGTATGCGGTCATATTACAGATAAAGACCCCTGTTATATCTGCGCAGATTCCTCTAGAGATCGAGGGATTATCTGCGTTGTAGAAGAGCCAAAAGATGTGATCGCAATGGAGAAAATGCGTGATTATAACGGGCTTTACCATGTGCTTCACGGAACGATTTCACCAATGGATGGAATTGGTCCAGAAGATATTCACATTCCCGACCTATTAAAACGTCTTCAAGATGACGCAGTAGAAGAAGTCATTTTAGCAACGAATCCAAATGTGGAAGGTGAAGCAACAGCAATGTACATTTCAAGGCTTATCAAACCAAGTGGTATCAAGGTGACGCGAATTGCTCATGGATTACCGGTTGGTGGAGATTTAGAATATGCGGATGAAGTTACTTTATCAAAGGCATTAGAAGGCAGAAGAGAAGTTTAAAAGTGAGGTGACTCCCCGTGGAAGCAAGAAGTGTGCACCACAGTAGACACAAAAAAAGTAAGAAAGTTAGTAAAATGCATAAAAAATATGATCGCTATTTGATGGATTTAATTGATAAAACGCAAGAAAATTGGCACAAGCAGAAAGTGCTGGTGCATAAGAGTTTTGGTTATAATTCTCAACTTGAATATGAAGAGAAGAAAGCTGAAGCGAAGTATTTTTATTTATTTAAAGAAGCTCGTTACCGACAAGTCAAAGGAAAATAAGTAGTTAGGGGACATACGTGACATAAATCAAGCGTTTGGTTTATGTCATGTGTGTCCCAAATTATTTGATTTCGATTGGCTGTAACGTTTGTTTAACGGTTTCCTCATCTCCATCAATTTGTAGTTGAGCCGCAGCTACATAGGCTCCCTCTAAGATCGGTGCGTTACAAAGAAAAATTTCTTTATCAGATAATCCCTTTACAGTTTCAATGTTCATTTTAGCACTACCTAAATCATAAAAAGCATAAATTTTTTGAGCAGGGTTCTTTTCAAATGCTTGATTTACTTTATCAAAACTAGTGCCGATGCCATCATCTTCTGTCCCACCAGCATATGTGATAGGAACATCCGCTGCAATTTGTTTAATCAGATCATAAATGCCTCTTGCTACATCTTTAGAGTGGGAGATAATAACGATTCCATCATCTTTAGTCATCTGTGTCACCACTCACTGAAAGCATCGCATGGAATAATATTGCTGAAGAATAGGCACCAGGATCCAAATGGCCAATTGAGCGGTCACCTAGGTAAGAAGCCCGGCCTTTTGTTGCTTGCATCTTTTTAGTCTTTTCTAGAGCGACTTCAATGACGTCATCTGTGAGTTCCTCTTGATGAAGTGCGCTTACAACAGGTTGCCAGACATCAATCATTGTTTTTTCACCAGCTGTCGAATGACCGAGTGTTTCAATCCCCTCTAGGCCAGATTCAATAGCTTTGGCCAATTCCTTAGCAGAAAATTCTTCGCTTGTTATTTCTTTGCTAATATTTAAAAAAGCTGAGCCATAAAGCGGTCCAGCAGCACCACCAACTTTACTTAGAAGTGTCATTGCTGCTACTTTAAAAACATCTTTTAACGTCTCTGGTGTTTCATTTTCAAATGTTTTTTTAAGTTCAGTAGCACCACGGGCCATATTGATTCCATGATCACCATCTCCAATGGCTTGATCTAAATCACTGAGCAGTTGCTTGTGATTAATAATCTGATTATTAAATTCATTTAGCCAATGAAGCGCCCATTTTTTGTCATATCTCATCTTTCTTCCTCCTTTAAAATGACCAAGCAATCGTCGTAACTTCTAGATTAAGCATATCAAGCCATGGCATCTCCGCAAGTTTTAAAACGGTTAGTGAAATTCCAGCCATTTCAAGCGAGGTCATAAAATTACCAACCAGTGTCTTTTGGACGTTTATACTTAAATTTTTAAATAATTGATGCATATCGTTTGTAAAAATATATTGTTCCATTAAGGGGGTTGCTCCCATTCCGTTAACAAGAAGTACGACATCATCATTTTCTTTTAGTGAAAGTTCTGTATTAATTTTTTCAAAAAGCTGTTTAGCAAGCTCACTTGAAGGTAGTAATTTTTCACGACTAAATCCGGATTCGCCATGAATACCGATCCCTAATTCAATCTCATCATCGGAAAGCTTAAAGCCTGGATGTCCTACTTCTGGAACAGTACAAGGAGATAATGCGACGCCAAGTGTTCTGATGTTTTTTATGATTTTTTCGCCAAGTGTTTTTAGTTCAGAGAGGTTTGCGCCATTTTCAGCAGCGGCTCCGACAATTTTGTGAATCAAAATAGTTCCAGCAACGCCTCTTCTGCCAATTGTAAAATCACTATCTTTTACCGCGATGTCATCATCAACAATAATTTGCTCTATTGAAATTCCGTCAGCCAAAGCTAAGTCTTTAGCCATCTTAAAATTCATCACGTCACCAGTATAATTTTTGACGATCAGTAAGACGCCCTTACCTTGATCTGCTGCTTTAATTCCTTCGTAAATTTGATCAGGCGTGGGAGAAGTGAAAACATCACCGCACACTGCTGCAGATAACATTCCTGTTCCAACATAACCAGCATGAGCAGGTTCATGTCCGCTTCCACCACCACTAACTAGTCCCACTTTTCCTGCAGATTGGTCCGTTCGAACGATAACACGAGTATCAGGAATACGTTTTACTAATTTTGGATGAGCTTTTGTGAGGCCTTCTAGCATTTGTTCAACGACTTGTTCAGGCTGATTGATAATTTTTTTCATCAGTATAAACGCCTCCTTGCAATTGTACTAATTGAGTTCCCTTGTAAGACAAACTTAAACGTCTATTTTTTACGAATAAAAGTGAACATGTTACAATAAAAACGAATGATAAGAGGAGTCGATTTGTTATGAATAAACAAGAAGAAATGCCGCTTGTTAAAAGGCTTGTGGAACATGCGAAATTAAATCCTGTTTCCTTTCATGTACCTGGGCATAAAAATGGCCAGTTGTATCCTGATACGTGGCAAGCTTTTTTAAAATATGATTTAACTGAGATTACTGGAATGGATGACCTTTATCAGCCAAAAACGGTCATTTATGAAGCTATGGAGCTACTTACGGAATTTTACCAAACAAAGCAGAGCTATTTTTTAGTTAATGGGACAACATCTGGAAATTTAGCGATGATTTTAGCTACAGTTAAACGAGGGGAGAAGGTTCTTGTTGCTCGAAATGTACATAAATCGATTATTCATGCTTTGGAGCTAGCTTTTGCTGTACCTGTGTTCTTAACGCCAGACGTGGATACGCAAACCAATACTGCTAGTGGGATTTCAAGTGAATGGTTGCAGCGCGCTTTTCTTCTACATCCTGATATTGTGGCCTGTATTTTTACTTATCCAAGCTATTATGGGACTGTTTTTGACTTAAAAGCTTGTATCGAAGTGGCTCACCGGTATAAGGCGCTTGTTCTAGTTGATGAAGCACATGGAGCACATTTAGAAGCTCATCAAACATTTCCGCTTAGTTCACTAAAATTAGGCGCAGATATTGTGGTCCAGTCTGCACATAAAACATTGCCTGCGTTAACAATGGGTGCTTTTTTACATATAGGTAGTGATGATTCGCGTTTACAGCAGGTTCCTTATTATTTACAAGTTGTGCAATCAAGTAGTCCTTCTTATTTAATCATGGCTTCGTTAGATATCGCACGACATTATATTGCAAATTATGATGAAGCAGACTTCCAAGTTTTTTCAAAAATGCGTGATGCCTGGCTTCAGTTTTTGATGGAGCAAGGATTTGAAGTTATTCTTCCAGCGGATCCTTTAAAAATGGTCATCCGCAAGCCAAATTTATCAGGATGGCAGATTTTAAAGATTTTTGAGCAAAACGGCTATTTTCCAGAGTTTGCTGACTTAACGCAAGTTCTGCTCATTTTACCGCTATTAAAAAAGGAAGAAACCTTTTTACCACCTGAAAAATGGTTTGCTCCTGAACTTGAACCAACCACCATTTCTGTAAAAAGTGCCAAAAACAAGGAGATTACTGAACTAGCCATTAGCTACGAACAAATGAAAACAACAAAGACCATTTTTATCCCATTGATGGAATCGATTGGCCGTATTTCGGCTGAAAATATTATGAGCTATCCTCCAGGTATTCCTGAGATTTTACGCGGTGAAAGGATTACGAGTGAGCACTTCAAGATTTTAAGCGAGCTACGTCAACATCATTTTCAAGGTGGTGAAAGGTTACTTGCTGAAGAAATTAAGATTTATGATATAATTTGAAAAGATAAATTGGAAAGAGAGGTACATAGATGAAAGCGATTTTTATCACGCTTGAAGGTCCAGATGGTTCAGGAAAAACAAGTACAATCAATTTATTACAAGAAAAAATGATGCAAGCAGGGCTGGATTTTATTAAAACACGTGAACCAGGTGGAAGTCCAATTTCTGAAAAAGTTCGGGAAGTTGTCCTTGGCATCGGAAATGAAATAATGGATCCGAAAACAGAGGCCTTACTTATTGCAGGTGCGCGCAGACAACATGTTGTAGAAACGATTCGCCCAGCGCTTTTGAACGGGCAGATTGTCTTATGCGATCGTTTTATTGATAGTTCACTTGCCTATCAAGGAGCTGGACGTGAAATTGGCATTGAAGCCGTTTTAGATATTAATTTATTTGCTGTTGAAGAAACAATCCCTGATGTGACATATTACCTCGATGTTCCTGCTGCTGTTGGATTAGAGCGTATTGCTGCCAACCAAAAGCGCGAAGTGAATCGCCTTGATAAGGAAAATATTACTTTTCATCAAAAAGTAGTTCAAGGTTATAAACAAATTATCAAGATGTTTCCAGAACGCTTTGTTTGCATTCAGGCCACAAGATCGCCAAATGAGATAGCAGATATCATATTAGAGGATATTTTAAAAAGAATAAAAGATTAGCAAAACAGGTAGGCAAATTAGTAAAGCTATTGTTTATTTTTTGCTATAATAAGAAAAATATAGAAAGGGATGTGAAAAATGAAACTAGTTCTTGCAATTGTTCAAGACCAAGATAGTAATCGCCTTTCCGATGCTTTAACAAAAAATAATTTCGGTGCAACAAAACTTGCAACAACAGGTGGATTTTTAAAAGCTGGAAATACCACTTTTATCGTTGGGACAGAAGATGAACGTGTCGATGAGGTTTTAGGAATTATTCGCGAAAATTGTAAGGCCCGCGAACAAATTATGACACCTTCAGCTTCACTTGGTGTAACCGTTGATACGTATGTACCTTATCCAATTGAAGTTCAGGTAGGTGGCGCAACCGTCTTTGTTGTACCTGTTGAAAACTTTCATCATTTTTAAAATAGCAGCGGATCAGATAAAAAACCCCTTAATGCTTTCAAAGCATTAAGGGGTTTTTTTGCAAAAACTTAGATAAACGTACTTTTCCTCAGGTCTATCATAATCGGTTTTTTTGAAACAAGCACACCAACCTTTTGGAGGTTTTTTAGTTCAGATAAGATACTTGCACGGCTAGCATTTAGATATTTAGCAAGAAAAGTTATATTGATGAAAGTTGGAAAGGTTATGGTGAAATCTTTAATTTCTAAATTTAAATCAATTGCAATATCTGCTAATTCTTTAATAAATTTGATTCTCATGCTTGTCTTAGTGTATTGATGAAGGCAATTAATGTCTAATAAGATATCAATTAATCTATCTATTATGTACCGCTGTATAGGCTCTTGAGCCATATTTAAAAGCAAATATTCCCGATCAATTTCTAAATAACTTCCATGCTCTAGCCCCGTAGCTTTGTACTCGATAATTCTTCTTGTTTTTATATTAGTAGAGATCTCTTCAACCCCAAATAGGCTTCCAGTTTTGAGGATATTATTAATTGTCCATTCCCCGTAAGGTGTTTTTATTTCTATCATGGCAGTTCCCGTTACCATTAATCCAATCATATTATTTCTATTTTCTGTATCAAAAAAATAAAAACTCTCCTTTGAAGTAAAATCTTTTTTTGTTACTTCGTTAATTTTTGGATCATCTGCTGCAAACAGAAAATAACTTATAAAATCCATTCTTAATCCATCTCCTAAGTAAAATATTTTTAGTTATGTTTATATTATATACCTATAAAGCAGTAATTTTTTATTTTTTTAAGGAATTTTTATAAAAAAATAAATCGTTTTATGAATATAACGATTTATTTTCTATTTAATATTTTTTTAATAATAATAAGTTAATGGCCATATAAAATACATAAATATCAGAACAAAATGAACTTTTAATACACTTACTTGTTTTTCGAAAAAAGTATACTTAACTTAAGTACAATAACAATCCTTTCTAAATGGATAAGGAGGTGTATTTTATGTAAAAGCGTGAATTTTACCTTACCCCTTTAGCCTTGTGAGAAACTTAAAAAAAAATTTGAATGAAGAGGAGATGGACATATTGAAGAAATTTTTTATTAAGGGATTGATATTGGTTGCAGCACTATCCTTGGTATTTTCGTATTTACCAGTTAATAAAGCAGAAGCGGCAGAATACTATGTAGATACGGTAATTAAGCGAATGGAAGCTAGAGAAAAAGCTGCTAGACAAACGGGTAAACCAGTCAACATGACAGAACAATTGCTAGATGGTTGGTTCATTTCGAAATATCATGAGTTTGTTGATCGTAAACTCAATGCACAGTTAAATCGATTAGTTAACTGGTATCGTGATAATAATCGTAACAATGATTATAGGAACATTGAACGAATGGTAGGGTTAACGCTTAAGCAAAAAGGTAATGTCAATAACACTAAAGTTGATTTAAACACTGCCGAAAAAGAAAACATATACAATGCGCCAGATAATACGTATACAAATGAGGGGCCTACTCCGATAACTCGTCTTACAGCTTCTTACCAAAAGAAATATACACAAACAAAAAGTACAACTTTAACAAACGGAATGAACGCGACATTCGGGTATAAATTTACTTCAACAGTAGGCGTTCCTGGTACTGGATCAACTGGGCATGAGCTTAGCTTTACTTTAGGCTACAACATGAATAAATCTGAAACAAATACTGTAACAGAAGAAAGAACATATACCGTTCCAAGCCAAACAATCACAGTAGCTCCATATAAAAAAGTAAGAGTAATTGAAAGCTTAGATCTTTATTCTCAAGGTGGTAAACAGTTTATGAAAGGGGATTTTGAAGTAAAATTCAATGATCACGAGATTGTGGACAAACTTTATAAACCTGGATATCGTCAAACGGACTTTAATACAATTAGTTATGGTATCAATAAGCTTGATAAAGCGAATAGAGTACCAGTTCCACGTACGTTCAAAGACTTTATTGGCGGAAACAAAATTGTTGATGCATCAAATATGAACCTAAATCTAGAAGGAGAATTTAATATTAAGGGAACAGCTGTAGTGCATAACATTACAACACAAGAACTTGATTTAAATGGAAAACCTACTGGAAAAATAAACACAGTTAGTAAAAAAATAGAGAAATAAAACGAGACGAGGCATAAACGAAAGACCTTAGTGGGAAGTCGCTTGTGTTTAAGAGAATTGATAGAATTCAGAAATGTTCATTCACATAATCGCTAAAAGATGTCAGTCATCAGATACAAGTCTATTCAACCTTTTAAATGTAAGCGCCTTCCTTAGTATGATGTACTTAAACATAGGTATCGATACTATATTTTCCCTAAAAAATATAGTTCAGTCGTTTTATGTCTCGCTCTCATTTTTAATGAGTTATATGTTCATTTTTTGGCCAACGTAAATTGCAGTGCTGTTTAATTTATTTGTTATTTGTAAGGTTTTTACAGAGGTGTTATGTTTACGGGCAATTCCCCATAAAGTATCACCTTTTCTTACGACATAATTCGTTGTTGGTTTTGTTTCTGTATGATTTCTTTTCACGACTAATTTCTGTCCTATTTGGATAAAATTAGCAGTTAAATTATTCCATTCTTTTAATTTGGAAACCGTTGTTTTATATTTTAAGGCAATTTTACTAAGGTTATCGCCTTTTTTAACGGTATAATAAGTATTGGTAGTTAATTCAGCGCCAGTATCAAAAGTAGTTAAGTTGTACATATCAATAATCTGGTTAAGTTTTGTATTGTACTGGGTATCGGTGGCGTACGTTCCAGTAAGCGCTTTTGTAGCTTCATGATGGCTTTTTGTTTCGCTTTTCCAGGCTGCTTTGTAAATATCATTTTTCCATCTTGTGCCATTTTGTAAGACATTCGCATAATCTTGTAGACTTTCGGCATAGGAAGGGTATTTACGAAATTGAGCTGTGGTTTGGTAGTGCTTCCCTTTGCCGTCATCTTCAAAAGTAGTTTTGCTAGTAGAATTCCCCTTATAATTGCCTTTAATGCCAAAAAGGTTATAATTTGGTGCTTTACTTAATGCACTTCTTCCATGGTCACTCTCTAAAATGGCCTGGGCAATCATGACAGAGGCGTATAAATTGTTTTCATCAGCAATTTTTACGGCATCCTCACTAAAACGATCAATAAAGGATTGAACAGACGAATTCGTATTTTTTACGGTTTCATCTGCTTGAACAGTTGTAGCAAAAGCAGGGACAATCGAGGAACTGGCTATAGCTGCTAAGCCAACCATTGTTGCACCTTTTTTAGTATTTTCGTATTTACGTGTCAGTTTTAATTTTTGCTTAGCGGCGATAATTCGTTCTTTTCTTGTTTTTTCCAAAATACCTTCACTCCTAAAATTAAATGATTGACAAACAGTTAATTTCATTATGCCATTAAACACAAATGAACGCCAACGAAAAACGAAAAGCCTTGAATACTTAAAATAACTTTGCTATACTGCTGATATAAGCAAGCACTTACTTATATTGGCTAGAAAGGGCGGCGATCCGATGATTACAAATGAAACCATAATGAATGCGACTTTAAAAATGATCGCTAAAAACGGGATAAAAGGTTCAACAACGAGACAACTTGCTGAAGCTGCTGAAATTAATGAGGCTACGATTTTCAAGAAATTTAAAAATAAAGAAAATCTAATCCACTTAACACTTGAGATGCAGGCGGATATGATCAAACAAGAAATTGAGCAGTTTTTTAATCGGCCGTTTTGCGAAGTGGACTATTTCCTAAAACAAACCTATCAATTTATAGCTAGCCTTTATGAAAAGTACCGTGATTTTATGATGGTTTCGCTAAAAGAAGTCGGAAGTCGTGATATGGCTTTCATTGATCCTTCCGTTGTAGAATACCTTCATGATAAGGTCAGAAAAAAGGTACAACAGCTTTTTGGAAAAGAAGAGAGCTCTATTTCGGAATCAATTTCTCTTGTTTTAAATAGTGTGATTTTATTTATAATGGTTGAAAAAGTGAAAGCAGATTTATATGGTCGCAAATCTAAAATTAAGGCAAATGCTGAGGAATTGACAAATGTACTTAAAAAGTTAGCGATAACATCACAACTTTAGGAGAATAAAATTATGAAACCTCAAGTTACGAAAAATAGAATTATTGAAGCTGCATGGACTTTGCTAGAAGAAAAAGGAATAGCTGGGTTTTCAATGCGTAAATTGGCTGAATTTGCGAATATGACTGTTTCATCTTTATATTATCATTTTAAAAGTAAAGAAGTGTTATTTGCGGAGCTTATCAATCAAGCTAGTGCTGAAATTGCATATCCGGTAGCAGAACGAACTTGGCAGGAGCGCTTGGCTAAATATGCAGACAATATTTTAGTATGTCTCGAAAAATACCCGGATTTAGCACAGCTTTTAATGGATTATCCGCCAACAAGCCGTAATTATTTAAAATTATTGGATAATCTTTTAATGATTATTGATCACTTGGAAATGAAGGAAGAAGAAAAGTTTTTTGCAATGAACGTTTATATCAATTATATTTGTACGTTTAAAGTAGATGCTGAGCGTTTTGAGAAAACAGGAACGCCATTTATTGCGGATGAAAAAGAAAGGCAAGTGGAGCTTCCATTTTTAAGCCATTATAAAGAGATAGGCGCATACCAATCTTTGGATAGTAAAGAAATGTTTGTTTTTGGGCTAAAATTGATTTTAACAGGAATAGAACAAAGTGAAAAAAATCGGTAACGATTTTTTTCTTTACAAATAATTCGAACGGTGTTATTGTTTTTATCGAACGATGTTTTAGAAAAGAGGCGATAAAAATGGATACAACAGATTTTGAATTAAAAAAAGTAATCCCATCAGTTTTAACAATTGCGCTTGGAATGCTGCTTGTTATGATGGATACAACAATTATGAATGTAGCTTTACCGCGGATTCAATCGGCTTTTCATTCAACTTTAGCTACTTCACAGTGGACGATTACTGCCTATACATTAGCTATGGCAACAGTTATTCCTTATGCGGGGTTTTTAGCTGATCGCTTTTCAGTTAAACGGGTTTTTGGAGTGGCAATTTTATTTTTTACAATAGCATCTTTTTTTGCTGGGGTCTCTACATCACTGACGCAGTTAATCATTTTTCGAATTTTACAAGGTGTATTTGGAGGAGTTGTTGGTCCTCTTGGAATAGCTATTTCTTTTCGAATTATTCCAATGGAGAAAAGAGGCAGTATGATGGGCTTTCTGGGGTTACCCATGTTAATTGCTCCAATAGTAGGTCCAGCGTTTTCTGGTTGGTTGATCGCTAATTTTAGCTGGCATACTATTTTTATGATTAATATCCCAATTGGTATGATTGCACTTCTTATGGTTCGTTTTCTCTTACCACGTTTTAAAGCCAATCATTCTGCTAAGATTGACATAAAAGGTGCTATTTTTTCGCCTTTTGCCTTTCCATTTTTAATTTATGGTATTCACTTAGGGACAGATCACGGCTTCACTTCGACGAGTACACTGCTTTTTTTATTAATTGGTTTAGTGATGTTAACGATATTTATCATGATTGAATGGTTTGCGGAATTTCCTTTGCTTCACATTAAAGCTTTTAAAATTAGTGAATTTCGAAAAGGTATTGTTCTTATGTGGTTAAATCAAATTGCAGTATTTGGATCGATGTTACTTATTCCTTTATATTTGCAAAATATTTGTGGCTATTCATCGTTTCAAGCAGGTTTAATGATGGTGCCTCAAGCCATCGCTGGTTTTATTGGCATGATTGTAGGTGGGAGAATTTATGATCAATATGGAGCAAAGTTTGCTGCATTACCAGGATTTTTGATGACAGGCATTAGTTTGGGTTTATTAGCACAATTGCAAGCAACGTCAGCGCCATTTTATTTATTCATTGCTGTTATTTTCCTGGGATTGGGGCAAGGTTTAGTCAATATGCAGATAAATAACCATGCTTTGCAATCTGTACCGATGAAATTTATTAGTCGTGTAACCCCTTTATCTAATGAAATGTTGCAAGTTGTCAATTCTCTTTCAGTAGCATTTTTAACTGCATTTTTGACAAAGCAAATTAGTTCAGCAAAAATGGTTTCACTGAAAGGCGCAAGTATATTAGGGTATCATCACACATTTCTTTTATTAATGGCTTTTATTATGATGGGGATTATGTTGACTTGTTTTTTGAAGACGAAGCAAAGTTTGGTGAATAAAGCGTAATAACATGAACCATTGAAATGCACGATTAACATAAAAACAATTAGCCCAAAAAATCCCAAAGATGACTAATCGAGTATCTTTGGGGGTTTTTTAGCTACTTAATTGTGAGGGGAAGACTGAGCTTAGAGTGCTTTTAATGCCTTTAGTGCTTGATTAACTGAATGATAGGTTGCGACTTTTTCTAAGGAGTCTTTAGCATTTGTCCATTCTTGTACGAGCTTTGGGCTTAGGCCAGTAATAATTGATTGAATTCCAAGCAAGTTTAATGTTTTATAGAAAGCAACAATATCATCGATAATATTTTTATGGTAGGTAATTAATCCAGTAAAATCTAAAATTAAATGATCCATATCGTGAGCCTGAAAATACTGTAAACTTTTTTTGATAAGTACATTCATTCTTTCATTATCAATATCACCAATAATTGGAAGAATGGTAATCCGATGATTGATCGGGATGATTGGAGCAGTTAAGTTTTCAATGACTTGTTGATATTTTTCCATTTTTTGTTTTAATAAAATAGATTCAGTAACATCTTTTTGTGTACCGAAATAATAAAAATTTCCTTTTTCATCATAAATGGGCTGAATGGTTAGTTCATTATAAAAAGGTTCGCCACTTTTTTTATAATTTTTTAATGTGCAGGTGATTCTTCTTTTTGATTGAATCGCTTTTCTTATATCAGCTAACGGCTCTTTATAGGTATCTCCACCTTGCAGTATGTGACCATTTTGACCAATAATCTCTTCTTTTGAGTATCCTGTTAAGTTTTCAAAAGCTTGATTGACAAAAATAAATGGATTTCCAGGCAACTGAGGGTCTGAAATAATTGCAGAAGTTGGGGATAAGTAAAGTGCTTCAGACATGGCTTCAATAGGAATTACATATTCTTTCACAGATAGTGCACTCCTTTTTTATATTAAATCCCATTTTTAGTATATGTTTAAAACATAAAATACAATTCTATTATATAGTAAAATAGGATGCTATTACAAATAGAATAAAAAAAGATTTTTTTCATTTTTTTAGTTAATTTTTATTTTCTATATAAAATAATGAAATGAAAAGAGTTTAGGAGATAAATAAAAATTTAAAAGGTTTGCCAGACTTCCGGTTCTCATATACGGCTTGTACGTATGTGAGAGCCAGAAGTCTGACAAACCTCTTTGGATGCGTTATGCGATCTTTTTAAAGAGCATTTGTTTTTAAACTTGTTTATTTTCCTCTTTTAAAAGCGTTTCTTTTTCGCGGCGTGTCTCTTGAATTTGTGCAACTTTAGCAAATGGTAGAAAAATTAAAACTGAAAGAGCTAAGTTGACTGCTGCAAGGATCCCCCCTGCGATGCTTTGTGTTGCAAGCGCGCCTCCGATGATTGGTGGTGTTGTCCAAGGGGTAATGATCGTTGCGGGAGGCACCAAACCGCTCAGAGTTGCAAGATAAGCAACGGTGACAAGGACAATTGGTGTTAAAATATAAGGAATAAACATAATTGGATTTAAAACAATTGGCAAACCGAACATCATTGGCTCATTTATGTTAAAGATACCAGGTGCTGCAGATAGTTTAGATACTGTCATATAGGCTTTGTGTTTACGGGCAACGATAAATATGGCAATGATTAATCCGAGTGTTGCGCCAGTACCACCTAAATTAACAAATGAATCAAAGAAAGGTTTGTTAACAATATAAGGAATTTTTTTCCCAGCTTCTAATGCTGCGACATTGGCTTCAATCGCTGTTACGTTAATCGATTGCATAAATGGATCGATAATATTTGCTCCGTGAAGTCCAAAGAACCAAAGAAAGGATGAAAGAAACGCTAACAGAATCGCTGCTGGCAAAGAATTAGCCAGTCCCATAAATGGTTCTTGAATCAGTGTATAGAATGAACTTACTAAATTACTAACACCGAATGCTTGGAATAAGGCTGTAATTAAAGCAAAAATCGCAACAGTAATCATCGTTGGAAATAAAGCTGCAAATGAACGGGCAACAGCTGGTGGAACGCCATCAGGCATCTTGATGATTAGCTTTGGACTGCCACTTAGGCGTGTGAAAATTTCTGTAGAAAGAAGAGCAACAATAAGCGCTAGAAAAAGTCCAGTAGAACCTAAACCAGCAACACCAGGGATTCCTTTTGCGTCAGGTGCAATAGCTCCAATGGTAAAGTATGTAGCAACAGAAACAGTACCTGATGAAAGGGCATCTTTTCCGTAAGATTTGGCAAGATTATAAGCCACCGTAAAAGCAATTAATAAACCAAGGATAGCAAAAGTCCCACTCCAAATGTCTGCACCAAATGCTTGCCATTTCCCTTCACCAAAAAGGCCATTCATAAACTTTTGATATACTTTTAATGGAAAATTATTAATCAGTACCGCAAAAGAACCTAAAATCATCAGTGGCATTGTTGTAATAAAACCATCACGTATCGCTACTAAATGTCGTTGTCCGCCGATTTTAGCTGCATATGGAATAAAATATTTTTCCATAAAAGCAATAAACCCATTCATTTATAAGATCTCCTTTTTTTACAATCCATAAAAGATTGTTTGATAACGTTATTTTAAAAGTTCGAGTGCTTTCTGTAATACGTTTTCACCGTTCATCATGCCATAATCTGTGCTATCAATAACTGCAAGTGGAATCCCTTTTGGTTCTACTTTTTGCTTCATGCTATTTTCTAAAAAGCGAACTTGTGGTCCAAGTAACAAGACATCGATTTCGTCAAAATGTGAAGCTGCTTCTGCCTCCGCTACAGCAAAGATTTTTGCTTCTACCCCTTTTTCTTTAGCAGCTTTCTCCATTTTTGTTACTAATAAACTGGTGCTCATTCCAGCAGAGCAAACTAACATAATTGTTTTCATTATTTTGTCCTCCTTTAACTTTATATTAAATATAAAAGCAAAAAGTGTGCCAACTTAAAATGGTGTTCTGATAACGGTTTCAAAAGATGGAGGAGGTTACACAATGAAACCTATCTGTGTAAAAATTACACAGATAGGTTTTTTACTAAAAAATAAGTTAGGATGAGGGAGGCTATATTTTGGATTTATTCAGATTGGGTAAGTGCTTTTTCTAAACGCAGCCGTTGTACTTTCATTGTTGCTGTTCTAGGAATCTTATCGTAATCCATCATGATTGGTTCGTTTAAATGAGGGAAGTCAGAAATTGCGGCAAACCAACGATCAAAGTCCATTTTTTGACCTGCTCGCACTGAAACAATGGGCTGTGGTTTCCCTTCTTTGCCACGAATAATGATCACTTCATCTAAAAAAGTTAATTGGTCAAGCAATCGGTCTTCAATGGCGAGTGTACTATCAATCGTTTGGATAAGGTCTACTTGGCGATCGAGTAAAGATAAGCTGCCTAAACGATTTTTTACACCGTAATCACCACTGTCCCACCATTTTCCGTAGACGTTTTCATTAAAGCGCTGGTCTTCATTAAAATAAGTAAGCGCTCGTCCTTTTGATAGCATTTGGATATTTCCCGGCGTTCCAGCAGCTTGAACTCGTCCGTTTTGATCTACAATACGAGCTTTCGTTAAACCTAGCATGCCAACCCCCATGACGCGTGCATTTGCTCGCTTTAAGCTTGATTTAGTATGAAAACGCATGATCATAGGCCCGCACTCGCTTTGTCCATAAACTTGTAAGAAAATGGGCTTGCGGTATTTCGAAGTACGTAAAAAAATGGCCATTGTTTCTTTGTTAATTGCATCGAAAGTTGAATGATAGTACTTGACGCTAGCGAATACTTCAGGTTTTTCCTTAGCTAGTTGTGTCCACTGAACAAAATGGTTTGGGTGTGTCTCAATGATGAAAGGTTCGCATTTTCGTAGAACGAATGCCACGTTTTTAAGATTAGGATTTGCAATGGAAAGAAGTGGAAATCCTTTGGCCATGAGAGAGGAGATGCCAATGTTGAAACGTGAATGTACTGGCGAAATATGAAAAGCGACTAAACCACGCTTACGGATTAAACTTAAGATGTTTTTTTGCCATTTAATACGCCATCCCATGGAATTTGCGGAGTGTGCAATTAATTTTGGGACACCAGTTGTTCCAGAAGTGTGTGTCATATAAGAAATCATGTCGTCTGGTAATTTTATTTGTGAAGAGAGGGTTTCAATGGTAATATCGTTAATTTTTTCAGCAAAGATAAGTTGATTCGTATCCAATTTTTGTAGCTGCTGACTTCTTTTTTGGGTGGCAAAGTCGCAAATCAACCACGGATTACCTAAGCGTTCGGTTAAAATATCCATGGTTTCCACGGGGAGATGTGGCGAAATCATGATTGGGACAGCACCAATATAAGCAAGGGCAACAGCGAGTAAATAAGTATCAAATTGGGCTGATTTATAAAGAATGACCTTGTTGCTTTTTACAATACCTAATTTCTGCAATTGGCTTGCTTTTACGATTAGCGCTTTTTTGCTTTCTAAGTATGTGGTTGAAAGTGTAAGTTCTGGAAAGGAAGGAAGTGGTTCATCAAATTGGATGGTTTGATCAGGAAAACGCTCTGCTGATTTGGAAAAATTTGAAAATAGATTGAATGGTTCATATTTATTAATCATTGAAAATCTGATTCCCCTTTATTCGTGAATATTGTTATTATAGCACTTCCTTTAACTTTACCAAAAGAAGGTGATAAACTTTATTTATTTTCTAATTGGCGTTCACCAAAAATGCCATAAAAGAAGATTTTGAGAATATCGTCGGCATATGGTAATAGCTCCGCTTTAGGACCATTTTTTTGAGCATATTTAATTCACATTTGTACATATAGAAAATCAGCACTTGGCTATTCAATGTATAGTCAATATATCTGGCTGATGCTCCTTCAGCAAACAAATGCTCTAGCAAAGGAATGATGTATTTATCGTTGTATATTTGCGCAAAATCTGGATCACGGGAGTATTCGGTCATGAAAGATTCATAATAATTTGGGTTCATATTTGTAGACATATCCGCTTCATTAAAAAGTAAATGTTTGATTTTTTCGGGAAAGGAAACATTACTGTAAATAAGCTTTTCAAAGTCTTTTGTTGCTTGCTCGATATAATAAAGAAAAACGCGTCTAGAAAGATTGTCTTTGCTTTCGAAATAATTGTAGATGGTTACTTGTGATACATCTTCTTCTTTTTGCTGGCGCCGTTTTTTAAAGCCGTTCATAAAATCATCGCTCATGGTTAGTGTAATAAATAATATGCAATAAAACAATAAAAGAATTTCATTATTATTTGTAAATAAAATAGTGTTTATATATTAATATATTTCATAATTTTGACTGGGGGAGAATAAAATGGCTGTGCTTGAAGTAGCAGATATCGTGAAAAAGTTTGGCAAAGTCACGGCATTAAATGGGGTTAATTTGACTTTAAACGAAGGAGAAATACTTGGTTTTATTGGCCCAAATGGTGCCGGGAAGTCCACGACAATTCGCATTTTATTAGGGATTATTAAGGCAAATCAAGGGAAAAGTAAGATTTTTGGACAAGATTCATGGAAAGATGCGGTTGAGATTCATAAACGCATCGCTTATGTGCCAGGAGATGTTGTCTTATGGCCCAATTTAAGCGGTGGTGAGGTTATCGATTTGTTGATGAAATTACGAGGGAGTTTCAATCGTTCTAAACGTGATGAGTTGTTACAACGTTTTAATCTCGATCCCACTAAAAAGTGTCGTACTTATTCTAAAGGAAACAGACAAAAAATAGCGTTAGTCGCAGCATTTGCAACAGATGCTGAACTTTATATTTTAGATGAGCCAACGTCTGGCCTTGATCCTTTAATGGAGAAAGTTTTCCAAGATTGTGTTTTTGAAGCAAAAAGTGCTGGAAAAAGCATTTTGTTATCAAGTCATATTTTATCTGAGGTGGAAAAGCTTTGCGACAAAATAGCGATTATCCGCCAAGGTGAAATTATTGAAAGTGGTTCATTAAATGATATGCGCCATTTAACAAGACTCAACCTACGAATTGAAACCAAGCAAGAAGTTGTAGGTTTAGCTGAAATGGAAGGCGTATATCATGTTAAGCATCAAGGAAATGAGCTTTTATTTCAGGTGGATTCAGAAAAGCTGAATGAACTGATTCAAAAGATAAGTCACTGTGGTGTAGTGAATTTAGAAAGTACACCCCCGACTTTAGAAGATGTTTTTATGCGCCATTATGACCACGTGGAAGAGGATGTGAGGAGCAATGGGTAAGCGACTTTTTAGTAAGACAGGGGAGCTTATTCAGTTTAATTTTCGTCGTAATCGATTAGGATTAGTCGTTTGGCTTGTAGCTTTAATTGCAGTCAGTGTCCTTATTGCTCAAGCTTTCCAAAGTGCATTTAGCACTAGTTTAGAGCGTGCTTCAATGGCCGAAACGATGAAAAATCCGGCTATGATTGCGATGGTTGGGCCCGCTACAGGTGCTAGTCATTATACGGTTGGTGCAATGATGGGCCAACAAATGCTTTTATTTACAGCAATCGTCGTCGCTATCATGAATATTTTAATTGTTACTCGTAGTACACGTGCGAATGAAGAGGATGGCGGATTAGAATTAATTCATTCACTTCCGGTAGGCCGGTTAGCTAATTTGCTTTCAACAATGCTAACGATGCTTTTTGTTAACATCTTGTTAGCTCTAGGAACTGGTTTTGGTTTAACGCTTCTTGGAATTTCTAGTTTAGATTTGAATGGTTCGCTTCTTTATGGGATGTGTTTAGGCGGAACTGGCTTTTTTTTCGCTGCTGTGACTGCTCTTTTTGCCCAGCTTTGTGAAAGTTCAAGAGGGACGGTCAGTTTTTCATTGCTTATTTTGGGGCTTAGCTATTTGGTGCGTGCTGTAGGAGACGTTAGTCATGAAATGTTGTCTTGGTTTTCGCCGCTAGGTTGGATTTTGAAAGTAGAGGTATATGTCAATAATTACTGGGCGCCGATTTTGTTGGTTATTTCGACTGCGATCATTATTAGTTTAGCGGCTTGTTATTTAAGTTCGATTCGTGATTTGGCAGCGGGCTATTTACCCACTTTTTCTGGAAGAAAGCAAGCAACAAGTTGGCTGCTTTCACCATTTGGATTGGTTCTTAGACTTCAGCGTACGGCTTTAATTTCTTGGTTTTTGGGACTGGTCGTTCTAGGCGCTTCTTATGGATCAGTTTTTGGTAATTTGGAATCGTTTTTTAAAGATAATGCTTTGGTTAAGCAATTATTATCTTCAGGCAGCCACTTAAGTTTTACAGAACAGTTTGTTGCTACATTGATGTCGATTTTGGCAATTATTTCTGCTATTCCTGCGTTAATGCTCGTTTTAAAAATGAAAAGTGAAGAGCGTAAGAATCGGATGGAACATTTATTAACAAGAGCGATATCGCGTTTTAAAGTGATGTTTAGTTATTTGATTTTTGCTATTTTAATAAGCTTTATTATGCTTTTTGCTGCTGTTTTAGGGTTCACATGCAGTGATGACAAATCCAATTGCTTTTCATATTTATTTTAATGCGGCGATGGTATATCTACCGGCAACTTTTGTTATGATTGGTCTTGCTGTCCTTTTCATTGGATTTATGCCACAGATTGCTACTTTTATTTGGCTCTATCTTTATTATTCCTTTTTTGTAGTTTATCTTGGCAAACTGCTTAAAGTGCCGGATTATTTAACTCATCTCACCCCCTATGGTTGGGTTCCGCGTCTTCCCGTTGAAAAAATGGATTCAATGCCGCTTATTGTTTCAAGTGTGATTGCTTTAGTGCTAATTATTGCGGGAATGATTAGTTACCGAAAACGTGATATTACTGGTTAAAGCTTTTTAGATGAGAATTCCTTTGAAAATAAGATCGTTTATTGGTTTGATACGCCATATACGCCTGTCAAGATGATTACTACACTATAAGGAGAGCTAGAAAATACAGAGGTGCTTTCAAAACAACAGCTAAATAAGTTTTTATATACAAATGGGCTGAACTTGTTAGATTAATAAAAAAGTAAATTGTTGTTTAAAGAAAAATAAGCTTTCAAAAATCAAATACCTGATTTTTGAGAGCTTGTTTAGTTGTAAATCTTTTGATAGGATACTTTCTTAGATTTACCACTATATCATTCACCTTCAAACAAAGAAGCAAGTGAACTCAAGTAGCGACACGCGGATTTGAAAGCTGTTTTTCTTCGGTTGTTTCAGTATTTTTTTGATAAGTTGCATAGGTAAGTAAAGGCATACGCTCCTATCGATCCAAAACTAAAAATCCCGTTTTTCGCTAAATAATAATAAAATATCGGGACACGTGTGAATTAAATTAGGTGGTATACTACACATAGAATAAATGAACAGGGGTTAAATAATAATGAACTATACTTACTATACTTCAGGGAGAGCGTATGCATCCTTTACAATTCATCGACAACGAAGCGTGTATATTTGTTATTCTACTAAGGGAGGACTTTTAACTACTTCTCTTTCCAGGATGCAACAAATGATTATACAACAGGAAGGTTTCCCAACTGGTGGGAAATGGAAAAAATGCTCAAATTTCGTATCTTTGTTTAATCTAAAATATAACAAAGGAAGATCTCTAGTACTTTGATTCATTGTGGCAATAGAAAATATAGCTTTTTTACATGTGCTGCAATAATTGAAGATATAAAAGTCTTTTTAGGAATAATTTGCTGCTAATTTGTAAATTGCTTTGGGATTTTCAATTACTCACTCATATCTTACTTCATCTTTTAGTTAATCAAAAGAGAGGACATTAGTTTTTAAGTAATGAAATGAGTCAGAATATTTTACAAAAAACATGTAAGTTATCCAGATCACTTTTGGTATAAGTTTTATATCTTTTTTAAAAGGGAAGAGTTATCTAATTTGCAGTAATAATGATAGATGTCCCATTTTTTCTTAAAAACAACATGATAACGGGACACGTGTTAACCAGTTTAGGTGCTATACTACAGGTAGCAACAAAGCTATAATCTAGTATCCTCTATGCTTTGAATTTAAAGGGGACGGAAAGATCATGTATAAAGAAGATTAATCAGAATAAGAGAAGGAGCTTTTAAAAGTGGTCAGTAACAAAGTATTAAAATGTGAGCAACTGAAAAAATATCCTAATTAAACTATCTGTCTATGAAAAAGTTTAATTTTTATACAACTAATTTTAAAAAGGAGTTTTTAAGAATATGAAAGAAGTTTTAATGAAACAACTAAAAATAATGGCTGTTTTTTTAATCACGTTAGCAAGTGTTTTCTCTGCTTCTAGTATATCTTCAGAAGCAGACCATGCTAAAGCAGCAGACAATACTGATGGGAACATCCATGTAACACCGAGTAATTTTTTAGATTATTTTAGATTGAACGGTTCAGCTACTTATGAACAATCTACGGGCATAGTTACGATTACACCAAATACAACTTGGCAAAGTGGTAATTTTTCATTAAAAAGTAAGATTGATGTAACCAAGAACTTTACGCTGAAAGGAAAAATCAATTTGGGGGATAAGTCTCAAATTGATTGGGGAGCAGATGGTATTGGCTTTGGTTTTCACCCAGGGAACACAACTGATGTAGGAGCATACGGTGGGGGTCTTGGTATAGGAGGATTAAAGAATGCATTTGGGTTTAAGTTTGATACTTATTTTAATGTCAATGCTAATACAGGATTTAATCCTGATCCATCAGAGTTTGGAAATGGAACGAATCAGGGAGGATACGGCGTAGCTTTTGCTAGTTTTATTCAGGCAGATAATTCGGGTATACTTTCGACTTATATGGGAAGTGATGCACCTGGAAAGCAGATTTCTGAACCCTCAAATAATCAGTTTAAAGATGTGACATTTGCCTATAATGGAGCAAGTAAACAGATTACAGTAACTTATGATGGACAAGTATGGACAAAAGATGTTTCAGATTGGATAACAGAAGATGCATTAGCCTTTATTGTTGCTGCTTCTACAGGTGTTGGCTACAATTTACAACAATTTCAACTCACTTCCTTTGATTATGTCACAACAGGCGCTGCTGAGCTTACCAAAAGCGATGCAAAGGATGCCAATAAACTGTTAGCTGGAGCAGAGTTTAGTATTCAAGATCGCTCTGGAACGACTATTCAATCAGGGCTAATGACAAATAGTGAAGGAAAATTGAAAGTAGAAGGACTTCAATTTGGAGATTACCAATTTGTCGAAACGAAAGCCCCAGAAGGTTATATTCTAGATACGACGCCTATTCCTGTTACCGTGACAGCGGACAATGCCGTTGATCCCGTTCAAGTAAAAGCGACAAATCAAGAAAAACCCGGAGACGTAACCTTAACAAAAGTCGATCAACGCGATGAAACGAAAACATTAGCTGGAGCAGAATTTAACTTACAAGATGGTTCAGGCAAGATATTACAAACAGGATTAACAACGGATAATGCAGGGCAAATCACTGTTCAAAATCTTCCAGCAGGAAAATATCAATTTATCGAAACGAAAGCACCGACGGGTTACCTTTTAGACACGACACCAATTCCTTTTACCGTCACAGGACTTAATGCAGGAAATCCTGTTCAAGTGAAAGCAACGAATCAAGAAAAACCCGGCGATGTAAGACTTACAAAAGTTGATCAGACGGATACGAGCAAAACGTTAGCTGGAGCAGAATTTAACTTACAAGATTCTACTGGTAAAAACCTGCAAATGGGATTGACTACGGATTCTAAAGGACAATTAATAGTAAAAGACCTGGCGCCAGGGGATTACCAATTCGTTGAAGTCAAAGCGCCAGTGGGGTATATCTTAGATCCAACACCTCTTGCGTTTACCATTGCGCATAATCCTACTCAAACATTAGAAATAACAGCGAAAAATCAACAACAACCCGGCGATGTATTGTTGACGAAAGTTGATAAACAAGATCACAGGCAAACCCTAGCGAATGCGGAATTCAGCTTACAAGACGCTTCAGGCAAAGATCTCCAAACTGACCTAAAGACGGATGATGATGGTAGAATTGCATTAAAAGATTTACAAGTCGGATCGTATCAATTTGTTGAAACCAAAGCCCCCGAAGGCTATGTATTAAATACGACACCTATTCCTTTCACAATTACAGGGGAACAAACACAGGCTGTAGAAGTGATGGCAGAAAACGAGAAACAAGTGGGCGAAGTAATTTTAACAAAAGTCGCGCAAGAAGAACCTCAACAGACACTAGCAGGTGCAGAGTTTACACTTCAAGATCAAAATGGAAAGCAACTTCAAACAGGGCTTACTACCAATTCATCTGGTCAAATCCAGGTGAAGGATTTAGAACCAGGAGATTATCAATTCGTGGAAACGAAAGCCCCAGCAAATTACGAACTAGATACAAAACCGGTTCCATTCACGATACCAAATAATCCAACACAACCTATTCAAGTACAAAAAACGAATCAACTTATTCCAGGAAGTGTGGTTTTAACGAAAATAGATCAACAGACGAAAGATGTTTTACCAGGCGCTGTATTTGAGCTACAAGACCCGAGGGGCACGGTAGTACAGAAAGAATTAACCACAGATGAAGCAGGAAAGTTAACGATAGACAAGCTCATGCCAGGTGATTACCAACTCATTGAAACGAAGGCGCCAGTTGGATATCAGCTTGATGCTTCTCCAGTATCATTTACGATTATAAAAGGCCAGGCCCAAGCGGTTCAAGTGCAAAAAACAAATGAAATGAAGCAGCAAGGTGTTATGTTAACAAAAATAGATCAACAGACCAAACAAGCTTTAGCAGGTGCCACTTTCACACTTCAAGACAAAAACGGAAAAGTTTTACAAAAAAACCTTCGGACAGATGCGACAGGGAAGTTAGCGGTAGAGAGCCTATCTCCAGGTGAATATCAATTTGTCGAAACGAAAGCGCCAGTTGGATATCGGCTTGACTCTACACCTATTGGATTTACGATTACAAAAGAACAAGATAAAATGGTAGAAGTTACTGTAACCAATGTCAAAAAGACGAATCCTCCTGGTTCAACTACTAAGCCTCACCAGCCTAATGTGGCAGGCGGATCTTCTTCAAAACCAAAAGACATCGACAAAATTCTTCCAGATACAGGTGATGTTTTTGAAAAAGCATGGATTTTTGTAGGGATTTTGATCGTAATAGGTGTAGTGATCATGTGGTGGAGAAAACGAAAAGCTAATAATTAGAAGGATACACAAAATAAATCGGCGACAAGGCGTTTGTAATTTAAAAAGTTTGCCAGACTTCCGGTTCTCACATACAGTTGTACGCTCTGCTTCCGGCTTCTGGCAAACTTTTTCAATACAAACGCTTTCGTTCGATTTGTCGTGTTCGAAGTGTAGCACCTATACTCTATTTTTTAAATATAGTGGAATGGCATGATGTCCTAGGTTCTTTATTTTGGAGATTAGATAAGAAAAATCAACAATTTTAGCGGCCCTCTATTTTGTCAAAAGGATATCGCCAAAGACGTGAGTTATTTCGGTTTACAAGTAAACAAGCTTTCAAAAATCAGGCATTTGATTTTTGAAAGCTTGTTTTTCTTGGGACCAATACTTATGTTCCAGATTCTTTTTGCTGAAAAATTAACCGACTAATTTTTCGTGGAACATGCGCTCGCAAAGTTCCATTTTTTGTTCGTCGTTAAGGTCTTTTGTATTTAAACAATAGCCGCTAATACGCAAGATAACAGGAATTCCGGCTTTGATTTTAGCGACAACTTCATCATGATTTAAGACGTTTAAATTAATATGTTGGCCGCCTTTTTCAAAGTAACCGTCGAGAATACCTACAAGGTTGTGTGATTGTTCTTCCGCTGTTTTACCAAATAGTTTTGGTGCACCTTGGATTGTTAGGGAAATACCATCATTTGCGTAATGGAATGGAATTTTAGTCAGACTTGCTAAATTATCCAAGAAACCACCTTTTGCTTTATTTGAAGGATTTGCACCTGGGCTGAAGAATTCAGGTTCGCGAGTCATTACTCCGTTTTCATCGAACTCAGGGCCTTTATGAACAGGTGAATTACCACATTGTTTAGAGTAAGCTACATTTGATGTGATGGTTAAGATTGATACAGTTGCTTCGCTATCTTTATATAGCTTGTGTGAATCAAGTTTTTCTTTAAACATTTTAAGAACCATAACAGCAAGATCATCAGCGCGATCATCATTTTCACCATAACGAGGGAAATCTCCTTCTACATTATAGTCATAAACAAAACCATCTTCGTCACGAATTGTTTTTACTTTTGCATATTTAATCGCACTTAAGCTATCTACTACATTTGCAAAACCACAAATTCCAAATCCCATGTTAGCTGTTACTTTTGTTGGAAGTAGGGCCATTTGCATACTTTCATAATTATATTTATCTGTCATGAAATGGATAATATTCATGGCATCAACATAGGTGTCAGTTAGCCAATCCATTGCAACATCAAATTTTTCTAGGACTTCATCGTAATCTAGATATTCTGATGTGATCGGTTCAACAACATTAAATACACGTTCTTCCTTATGAAGATCGTCACGGCCGCCATTAATAGCTCCGAGTAGGCATTTTAGTACGTTAACACGAGCTCCGAAGTATTGTAGGTTATGTGTTTCGCCTTTTTCTTTATCTGCTTCTGGGTTTAGTGGGCTTACGCAGCAGCTGATACACTGCATATCGCCATAGCCTTCTTCTTGCATTAATTTATCATTTTCATATTGAATAGAAGAGTGCTTAACGCTCATTTTCATGCAATAAGTTTTGAATTCTTCAGGTAAACGCGCATCCCAAAGTACTGTTAGATTTGGTTCAGCAGAGTTGCCTAAGTTATCTAGGCAGTGTAAGAAACGATAATCAGTTTTTGTTACACGATGACGACCATCAGCGCCCATACCAGCCATAGAAGTTGTAACAAATGTTGGATTGGAAGCATAGAGTTCGTTATATCCTTTTGTACGTGCGAAACGTACCATTCTTAATTTGAGCGTTAATTGCTCAATTAATTCTTGTGCATCAAGTTCAGTGATAATTCCGCGTTCTAAATCGCGCTGGATATAGATATCTAAGAAAATAGGGACCCGTCCGAATGAACTTGCTGCACCATTCGCTTGTTTGATAGAAGCAAGATAGCCCATATAAGTCCATTGAACTGCTTCTTGTGCATTTTCAGCTGGACGTCCAAGCTCTAAGCCGTATTCATTTCCTAAAGCAATCAAATCTTTTAATGCTTTGATTTGTAACCAGATTTCTTCGCGAAGGCGAATGTTTTCATCAGAAGTTATTGGGATTTGTTGTAAGTCTGCTTGTTTGTCAGCGATTAAGCGATCAACGCCGTACAGTGCTGGTTTTTGGTAAAGGCCAATGATTCGACCTCGAGAATAGGCGTCTGGTAAACCACTTACGATATGAGAGTGGCGAGCGCGTTTGATGTCGGCGGTATAAGCGCGAAAAATACCATCGTTAGCTGTTGGGCGGTTATTTAGGAAGAAATCATGCATTTCTTGATCTACTTCATAGCCATTTTCTTTTAAACATTGTTCTGCAGTTCTAAGCCCACCATTTGGCATGAATGCTAGTTTAAATGGCTTATCGGTTTGCAGGCCTACTACCACTTCAAGGTTTTCATCAACATAACCAGCTTTGTGAGATGCGACATTGGAAACAATTTTGTTATCCATGTCAAGAACGCCGCCTTTAGCATCCATTTCGTCGACAAGTTGATTAATTTTTTCATTTAGTTTCGCTGTGCGAGGAGTGCTTTCAGATAAGAAGCTTTCGTCACCACTATAAGGTGTATAGTTATCTTGTACGAATTTACCAATATTGATCGTATCTTGCCATTCGGTTCCTTTAAAACCTTCCCATGCTTTGACCATTTTATTCTATTCCTCCTTGAAACGTTTGAAGTCTTTATGTAAGCGTTAAATATACTTTACAAATATAGTCTACTATTTTGTGAAAGTGAATACAATAACAATATTGCAAAAAAACAAATTTCTTTTATATAACTTCAACTTGTTTTTTGCATCTGTATTAATACAGAATTTAATCTTTTTCATTGATAAAAAAGAGCGATTTTGTAATGAAATTGAAAAATATATTGTCTTTTTAATTATGGTATAGTTTATATTGTTTTCTCATTAACAAAAAGACTAGGGGTTTCCCCGATGTGGACTTGGTAGTGAATAGTATATTATAGTGTTGCTATTTACCGATAATTCTTAAGAGGTGACTTTCCGTTGAAATATAGAAAAAAAGGCTTGCGTTTTTTCAATCGCACCGAAAAATTTAATGGCAATTGGACAATACTAGAAGAGAAAAGTAGAGCCTGGGAAAAAATGTACCGCAATCGTTGGAGTCACGACAAAGTAGTGCGCACAACACATGGAGTGAACTGTACTGGATCGTGTAGTTGGAAAGTGTTTGTAAAAAACGGCATTATTACTTGGGAGAATCAAGCAACTGATTATCCAAGTTGTGGCCCAGATATGCCAGAATTTGAACCGCGTGGTTGTCCACGTGGTGCGAGCTTTTCTTGGTATGAATATAGCCCGCTGAGAATTAAATATCCGTATATTCGCGGTCGTCTTTTCCGGATGTGGCAGAATGCTTTAAAGCAGCATCCTAATCCTGTGGCTGCTTGGGCGAGCATCGTTGAAGACCCTGAAAAAGCACAAGCATATAAATCAGCGCGAGGAAAAGGTGGTCAAGTCCGTGTTTCTTGGGAAGATGCCTATGTTTTAATTGCAGCAATGCTCACTTACACAATTAAAAAATATGGTCCCGATCGTATCGCTGGTTTTACTCCAATTCCAGCAATGTCAATGATTAGCTATGCTGCTGGTTCGCGTTTTATTACAATGCTTGGCGGGGAAATGCTCAGTTTTTATGATTGGTATGCTGATCTTCCACCTGCTTCTCCGCAAATTTGGGGTGAGCAAACTGATGTGCCAGAATCAAGCGATTGGTATAATGCTGGCTATATCATGATGTGGGGATCAAATGTCCCGCTTACCCGTACACCAGACGCTCATTTTATGACAGAAGTTCGGTATAAAGGTACGAAAGTCGTTGCAGTGGCACCAGATTATGCTGAAAATGTAAAGTTTGCTGATAACTGGTTAGCACCTAATCCAGGAACTGACGCGGCATTAGCACAAGCGATGACACATGTTATTTTGAAAGAATTTTACGTAGAACGTCAAGAAGAACTATTTATCAATTACGCTAAAAAATATACGGATATGCCCTTTTTATTGTTACTCGATGAAAGCGAACAAAACGGGCTTATACCAGGCCGTTTCTTGCGTATTGCAGACTTAGGTATTCCATCTGAAAATAGCGATTGGAAGACGTGTATTATTGATGCCTCAACCGATGAAATCATTGTGCCAAATGGAACAATTGGTGCACGCTATGAAGAGGAGAAGAAATGGAACTTATCTCTTGAAGCAGAAGATGGGCATCAAATTGATCCAGCACTGTCTGTTTCTTGTGGCCAATATCAAAAAGTACAATTTCCTTATTTTGATGAAAAAGGAAATGGCGTTTTTGAGCGTACGATTCCAGTACGTGAAATTACGCTAGCAGATGGGACAAAGCGTTTTGTTGCAACAGTTTTTGACGTTATGTTAAGCCAATATGGTATTGCTCGTTATGAAAATGATCCATTGGCAGCAAAAGGTCTAGATGATGCTACTAGCGAATATACACCGGCTTGGCAAGAAAAAATCACAGGCGTGAAAGCAAGTATTGTCACACAAATTGCTCGTGAATTTGCCCAAAATGCTTTAGATACAGACGGACGTTCGATGATTATCATGGGTGCGGGGATCAATCACTGGTTCAACAGCGACACGATCTACCGTTCTATTTTAAACCTTGTTATCTTAACAGCTTCACAAGGAAGAAATGGCGGCGGCTGGGCGCATTATGTTGGACAAGAGAAATGTCGTCCAATTGAAGGCTGGCAAACTGTGGCTTTTGCGAAAGACTGGCAAGGTGCTGTTCGCCAACAAAATGCAACGAGTTTCTGGTATTTTGCAACAGATCAATGGAAATATGAAGAAATGGAAAATGACGCTTTAAAATCGCCACTTGGAAAACCTCTAAGATATCAGCATCCCGCTGATTATAACGTGCTTGCTGCGCGCCTTGGCTGGTTACCATCATTTCCACAATTTGATAAAAATAGTTTAATCTTTGCACAAGAAAGCCCTAATAAAAGTAGTGAAGAGCTCATTGCTGATTTAGTAGAAGATTTAAAGACAGAAAAAGTAAAATTTGCCGTAGAAGACCCAGATAATCCTGTAAACTTCCCACGAGGATTGTTTGTATGGCGCTCTAACCTCATTTCTTCAAGCGGAAAAGGACAAGAATACTTCATGAAACATTTGCTTGGAACAACAGATAATTTACTTAGCACAGCAAATGATGAATTTAAACCAGAAGAAGTTGTATGGCGTGATGAGGAAGTACGCGGCAAGCTTGACTTACTTGTTACACTGGATTTTAGAATGACTGCAACACCAATGTATTCTGATGTCGTTTTACCAGCAGCTACTTGGTACGAAAAAACAGACCTATCAAGCACGGATATGCATCCATTTGTACATCCATTTAATCCAGCGATCAGCCCGCTTTGGGAGTCAAAATCAGATTGGAATATTTTTAAAGGTTTAGCACAAACCTTTTCAGCCATGGCAAAACATGCATTTAAGCAGCCTGAACGAGATATCGTTATGCTCCCACTTGGACACGATTCAAAAATGGAAATCTCGCAAAGCTATGGTGAAATTAAAGATTGGAAAAAAGGTGAAATTGCAGCTATTCCTGGGAAAACAATGCCTACCTTCCAAGTCGTTGAACGCGATTATACGCAAATTTATGATAAATTTATCACACTTGGCCCAAATCTTACTACTGGAAAAGTTGGCGCACACGGAACCCAATTTTCTGTTGCTGGCGAATATGAAGATTTGAAAACGATCAATGGGGTTTACACCGATGATACAATTAAAAATGGGAAGCCAATCATTGAAAATGAAAAACAAGTTGCTGATGCCATTTTAACAATTTCTAGTGCAACAAATGGAAAAGTTGCTGTTCGCGCTTGGCAAAGTGCAGAAGAAGCAACCGGCACTCAATTAGCTGATTTAGCAAAAGACCGGGAAGCAGAAAAAATTACGTTCCAAAGTATAACCGTACAGCCACGTGAAGTTATTCCAACACCTGTATTTACCGGATCAAATACCAATGGAAAACGCTATTCACCATTTACAACCAATATCGAACGATTGGTACCATTTAGAACATTAACTGGGAGACAACAATTTTATATCGATCACGAATTATTTATGCAATACGGCGAAACACTCCCGATTTATAAACCAACTTTACCACCAAAAGTATTCGCTACGCGTGATGCCGAAGTTACAGAAACTGAGAAAACAATCACATTGCGCTATTTAACACCACATGGAAAATGGAATATCCATAGTATGTACCAAGATAATCAGCATATGCTCACATTGTTCCGTGGTGGTCCAAATGTTTGGTTAAATCATGAAGATGCTGAAAAAGCTGGAATTGATGATAATGACTGGTTAGAAGTTTACAATCGCAATGGAATTGTTACCGCTCGTGCAGTGATTAGTCACCGTATTCCTGTTGGGACAATGTTCATGTATCATGCGCAAGACAAACATGTTAATGTCCCAGGAAATGTAATTACTGGAACACGCGGTGGAAGTCATAATTCGCCAACAAAAATTCATGTGAAAGCAACACAAATGGTTGGTGGTTATGCCCAGTTAAGTTATGGATTCAACTATTACGGGCCAATCGGTAACCAACGCGATCTTTATGTCGCTGTTAGAAAATTGAAAGAGGTGGACTGGCTTGAAGATTAAGGCACAAATTGGGATGGTCATGAATCTGGATAAATGTATCGGTTGTCACACATGTAGTGTAACTTGTAAAAACACGTGGACAAATCGCCCAGGTGCTGAATATATTTGGTTTAATAATGTTGAAACAAAGCCAGGCATTGGTTATCCAAAACGCTGGGAAGACCAAGAACATTATAAAGGGGGATGGAAACTAAACAGAAAAGGCAACCTAGAACTTAAAGCTGGTTCTAAATTAAATAAAATTGCTTTAGGTAAAATTTTCTATAACCCTGATATGCCTGAGTTGAAAGATTACTACGAACCATGGACTTATGATTACGATCAACTATTTACACGAGAAGAAAAGAAAAACCAGCCCGTTGCTCGTCCTAAATCTGTTATTTCTGGGCGTCACATGGAAATCGAATGGGGTCCTAACTGGGAAGATGATCTTGCAGGCGCACCAAAAACTCTACCACAAGATCCAAATATGAAAAAAATTGAAACAGAAATTAAATCTAATTTCGAAACAGCTTTTATGGCTTATTTACCAAGGTTATGCGAACATTGCCTAAATCCTGCTTGCGTTGCATCTTGCCCAAGTGGAGCGATGTATAAACGTGATGAAGATGGCATTGTATTAGTTGACCAAGAAGCTTGTCGTGGTTGGCGCTATTGTATGTCTGGCTGTCCATATAAAAAAGTATATTTCAATTGGAAAACAAACAAAGCTGAGAAATGTACCTTTTGCTTTCCTCGCGTTGAAGCAGGTCTCCCTACTGTCTGTTCTGAAACTTGCACTGGCCGGATTCGCTATTTAGGCGTTATGTTATATGATGCGGATCGTGTAAAAGAAGCTGCTGAAACTAAAAATGAACAAGAACTGTATGAAGCGCAACTGGATCTTTTTCTTGACCCAAATGATCCAGCAATTATTAAACAAGCACGACTTGATGGAATTGCTGAAGATTGGCTTGAAGCTGCTCAAAATTCACCCGTTTATAAAATGGCCAAAGAATATAAGATTGCTTTCCCGCTACACCCAGAATATCGCACAATGCCAATGGTTTGGTATGTCCCACCACTTTCACCAATCATGAATTATTTTGAAGGTAAAGATTCAGTGAATAATCCGGATATGATTTTTCCAGCCATTGAAGAAATGCGCCTTCCTGTCGATTACTTGGCAAGTATTTTAACTGCCGGGAATCAAGAAGTTATAAAAGCCGCGTTAAAGAAAATGGCAATGATGCGTTTATATATGCGAGCTGTTTCATCTGGAAAAGAATTTGATGATGAAAAATTAGCGCGTGTCAATTTAACAAAAAAAGAAACGCAGAAAATGTATCGTTTACTTGCTATCGCTAAATATGAAGATCGCTTTGTCATTCCGTTAAATCACCGAGAAGAGCAGATTGATATGTATAGCGCACAAGGTAGCACAGGATATGAAAATGATGCATGTACTGGCTGTAGTTTAGCAAGTGAACACGCACCAATCCTAGAAGCACAAGCAAATGGCAAAGATCCCCAAGAAATCTATGAAGAGAGCTTTTACGGAGGTATTTGGCGTGATTGACTCACAAAAATTGAATGATAAAAGACCTGTTTTTGGAAAGCTGTCAAGTTTATTAAGTTATCCTGAGAAGCAAATCTTAAACGAAGAATTTATTTTTAAGCAATTAGATCTCGCTGAAAAAGAAGCAAGCGAGTGTTTGGCTTCGTTTTGGCAAGAGATGAAGTTATTATCATTTACTGAAATAGAAGAAAAGTACGTAACAACGTTTGATTTTTCAAAGGCAACAACGATGTACATGACTTTTTATAAATTTGAAGATGCAAGAGAACGTGGACAAATGCTGGCTAAATTAAAAGTGCTTTATGAGATGTTTGGTTTGCTTGCTGAGGATACTGAATTGACGGACTATCTACCATTGATGCTTGAATTTTATGAAGCTGGAGAGTGGTATAGTGATGAGCGGATTCAAGATATTGAAGTTTCCATTGGTGTGATTGAAGATGGAACATATCACTTGCTTAATGCTTTACAAGAAGAAGATCATCCTTATCAGTATTTAATTCAGGCAGTTCGAACTGAATTTAAGGCTTGTTTGTTGCATAAAGGAGGGACAGCATGTTAAATGAATTTTTATGGGTGGTATCACCTTATCTCGTGCTTGCTAGTTTTATTGTCGGTCATATTTTCCGTTATCGTTATGATCAGTTTAGCGTAACAGCAAAATCAAGCGAGTTTATTGAGAAGAAGCAATTGATGGTCGGGAGTATGTTATTCCATATAGGGATCATCTTTGTTGTTGGTGGCCATTTTGTTGGGCTTATCATTCCTGAATCTTGGACAAATGCAGTTGGGATTAGTGAGCATATGTATCATCTTGTTGCTGTTCTAGTTGGTAGTGTATTTGGGATTATGGCATTTATCGGCATGTTTTTATTAACATTTAGAAGACTAGGGAATCGCAATGTGAGGCGACTTAGTTCAGCAACAGATATTATTGTTAATTTGACACTTGTGCTTACTTTAATTTTAGGTATTTTGAGTACATTATTAACAGATCACATGCATCCAGGCTTTAATTACCGAGAAAATATTGCTGTTTGGTTTAGACAGATCTTTTTACTCCATCCAGATATGAATTTAATGACAAATGTGCCTCTTCTTTTTAAGTTGCACATCATTAGCGCATTTATCATTTTTGCTCTTTTCCCGTATACGAGGCTTGTCCATGCATGGAGTGTCCCGCTTGGCTATGTTAAGCGCAGTTATATTGTAACTAGAATATAGTGGAGGTTGAAAGAGTTAAATGGTAGACAGCCTTGAGCAACTCATCACAGATTCATTAATGGATACACGACTTGACTATGCCTTTGATTTTTTAGGCATAGCCATCAATACGAAAGAATCTAATCAAAAAGTTATTAAGTGGAAATACGTTTCAGGTAATCGTAATAATCGCTATCAAAAAATAGTGCTTCAAGTTGGTAAAGGCTTTGCAGGGATTGTATGGAAAACTGCTAGACCAATGATTGTTACTAATTTTAAAGAAGAATTAGCAGGCCCACTTGAAGAATTTCCGATCGCGATCACAGAAAACCTGGCATCACTTATTGCTGTTCCAGTTTTATCGGAGCAGGAAGTTATTGCTGTCCTTGTTGGCGGCTACCGGAAAGTAACAGAGATGGATGATAGTCTGATGCATGTGCTTAACAAGACTGCAAATGGACTTGTTGCAACAATTATAGAATTAAAAAAATAAGAAGGTGTAATCGCTTTGGGAAAAATTTCAAATGAACAAAAATTAACGAATTTGTTTTTTGAACAGACAAGTGATGCCATTTTTTTCGTTGATGCAAATCAAGAAATTATCAATAAAAATAAAGCTGCAGAAAGACTTTTAGCTGAACACCATGTTAAAATACAAGACTTCATTGATTTTTGTGTGATTTGTAAAGGCTATACATCAATTAATGATGAAAAAACTTGTCATGATTGTTTTATCAAAAGACGTGAAAGAGGAGAAGCTTTTCAAATTTTTGTTAAGCATAAAGAAAAAGGTGAAATCCCTTATAGTGCTTCTTTTACATTAATGGATGCAGAGCAAGGGATTGGCGTGCTCTCGTTAAGAAATTTAACTGAACAACAAGAAACAGCAGAGTTACTTCAAAAGAAAACATTAACAAAGTATGTAATGAACGCCCATGAAGCTGAACGAAAAAAACTATCACGTGAGTTGCATGATGGCTTGGCGCAGGAAATGTATAGTGCCTTAATGGAAGTTCGCAAACTAAAATATATGGAAAAAGGTCTTACTTTCAATGAACAAATGGAAGGCATCGAAAGCTTTATTTCTACAATTTTAGATGATATCCGTAACATGGCTGTTGAATTACGCCCATCAGCACTTGATGATTTAGGTCTGTTTTCGGCATTGAAATCTTATTGCAAACGCTATGAGCAAATCTTTGGTGTTCAAGTAGCACTTATTTCTAATGTTCACCATGAACGTTTTTCTAGCGCAATTGAAACGATGCTTTATCGTGTGGCTCAAGAATCATTAACGAATGCTGCTAAATATGCGGATGTAGACGAGATCATCGTTACACTTAGAAAACGCGACAATACCTTGTTACTTGAAATTATTGATGAGGGTTGCGGTTTTTCAACAGAGGATATTGAAATAAAAGGCACTGGACTTGGCTTAATGAATATGCAGGAACGAGTAGAGCTTCTTGGGGGGAAATGTACCATTCATTCAGAAATTGGGAATGGTACGCAGATTTCTGTTTTAATCCCCATTAGTTAGGAGGTAAATACCGATGATTCGAATCATGCTTGTTGATGATCATGCGGTTGTTAGGCGCGGGCTATCTTATATTATTAATGCGCAAAAAGATATGGAAGTTGTCAGTGATGCTGCAGACGGACTTGAAGCTGTAATGGAAATGGAGCGTACGCAAGCAGACGTCATTTTGATGGACCTTAGCATGCCTCCCGGTGAAAATGGTTTAGTGACAACAAGGAAAATTAAGGAAAACTACCCTGATGTAAAAGTTTTAATTATGACAATGCACGATGACGAAGAATATTTATTCCGAGCATTAAGACTTGGCGCATCAGGTTATTTGCTAAAAAATGCCAAAGATGACGAAATGATCGAAGCCATTCGTGCTGTTTATAATAGTGGTATTTATATCCATCCTAAAGTAGCACCGGCACTTGTCCGTGAATTTATTTTGAAAAATGAAGTAGAGGAAAAAGTGGATTCTTATCAACTCTTATCTCGCCGTGAGCAAGAAATTCTACCACTAATCGCTTTAGGCTATCGCAATAAAGAAATTGCTGAAAAACTATTTATTTCGGTAAAAACAGTAGAGGCGCACAAAACAAATATTATGAATAAATTAGGTTTTGAAAAACGCACGGATATAGTTCATTACGCAATTAAAAAGAATTTAATTGATTTTTAAATTGATTAGGCTTTTCCCTAATAGATATTTATTTGTGAAAAAGTTAATATGTAATAATGCAACCAAGAAAGCTTTAATATGAGAAGGGAAGTTTACAATGAATTATTCAAAAAAAGATGCAGTCATTGCTCTTATTATGGCAACAGTGGCTATGGCTGTATCATTTATGGTGTGGGCAAGTTTATCTCCAGTGGCTAACCAAATTGCGCAAACCTATGATCTAACTGCATCGCAGAAAAGTTTGCTCATTGCTACACCTGTTTTATTAGGTTCCATTATGCGGATTCCAATGGGGATTTTAAGCGATAGAGTTGGAGGAAAGAAAGTTTATATTGGAACGATGATTTTCATTATTATTCCGTTACTTTTTATTCCAAACGTTGCTTCATTCCCAATGTTACTACTTTGTGCGCTCCTTATTGGTATGGCAGGGACGACTTTTGCGGTAGCAATCTCTTATGTTTCTTCATGGTTTCCACCTGAAAAGCAAGGGTTGATTCTTGGCATTGCTGGTATGGGAAACATTGGTAACGCTCTAGCAGGCCTTTTTATTCCACGGATTAACAATACATGGGGCTTTGACTCAGTTTATTACTCATTGATTGGTGCTTTAGTTGTTATCATTGTCTTATTCGCTTTACTAGCAAAAGAAATGCAGCTTCCGAAAGAAAAGAAAACTCTTGCTAAGTCCTTATCTGTTGTTAAAGATCAAAATACTTGGTATCTGTCATTGTTTTATTTCTTAACTTTTGGAGCGTTTGTTGCTTTAAGTAATTACTTGCCTTCTTTTATGGGAGATCAATTTAGTATGACTCCAGTTAACGCAGGCCTTATTGCAGCAGCTTTTGCAGCAGTGGCAACTTGTATGCGTCCAGTTGGAGGTGTGTTAGCGGATAAAATTAATTCCACAAAACTATTAACGCTAGTTTTTGCTTTCGTTACTGTTTTTGCACTGATCATGGCTTCTTTCTTACAAAACTTTGTTGTTTTTACGACTGTGATTTTCTTAACCGCATTAACAATTGGTTTAGGAAACGGTATTGTTTTTAAAATGGTGCCTATGGTTTCAAAAGGTAACACTGGAGCCGTGACTGGGTTTGTTGGTGCGGCTGGTGGATTGGGGGGCTTTTTCCCACCACTTGCGCTCGGGGCAATCAAACAATCAACCGGAACCTTTTCGCTTGGATTTGTTTTCCTTGCGATCTTCACATTGCTTTGTTTAGTAACGGTTTGGGCGACTTATCTTCGCCCTTCGCGTAAAAGGACAACCGCTTAATCAAAAAAGCTGTAAGGATAGTGCATGAGAAACTGCATTATTCTTACAGCTTTTTATAGTGTGTTATAATGATAAAAAATAATGTGAGGTGTTTTTTGATGCCAACAAATAAAATAAATCCCAAAGTAAGTGAATATTTAAGCGAAGTAACACAGTGGCAAGAAGAGATGGAAGAGCTTAGATCAATTTTGCTTGACCTTGGGCTTACAGAAGAGATAAAGTGGGGAAAGCCTTGCTATTTATCTGAAGGAAAAAATATTGTTATTATTCAAGGGTTTAAAGCATACGTGGCACTTTTATTTTTTAAAGGCGTTTTGTTAGATGATGGTAAAGGTATTTTAGTTAAAACCGGAGAAAAGACGCATGTTGGTCGTCAAATTCGTTTTACAGAAGTAGGAAGCATTCGCGATATGTCAGCTACGATTAAAGATTATGTGAAAAAAGCGATTGAAGTAGAAAAAGCGGGTTTGACAATAGAAAAAAAGCCGAGGCAAGAAGCACCCATTCCTGCCGAATTTCAGCAAAAATTGGATACGTTGCCAGAGCTTAAATCAGCATTTGAGAATTTAACACCAGGCCGAAAGAAAGCTTATATTCACTACTTTTCAGATGCCAAACAGTCAAAAACTAGAATCGCTAGGATAGAGAAATATATCGATAAGATTCTTTCCGGTAAAGGGATGATGGATTAGAAACAGCTAAGTGATAAGTAGTTGATTCCTACAATTCAACGTTGTGATAGACTTTTTGGACATCTTCTAGATCTTCCAAAGCGTCGATCATTTTTTCGAATTTAGTTAGATCATCACCAGCAAGTGTGATTTCATTTTGTGGCAGCATTTCAATTTCTGCAACAGTAAATTCAGTGATACCAGCGTTTTTTAAAGCTTCTTGGACAGTATGGAAATCACTTGGTTCGGCGTAAACAATCGCTTGATCATCTTCTTCAAGAATATCACGCACATCAACTTCAGCTTCCATTAAAATTTCCAATAATTCGTCAGCATTTTTATCAGCTACGCCAAAAACAGCGGTATTATCAAACATATAAGCAACAGAACCACTCACGCCCATGTTGCCGCCATTTTTACTATAAGCAGCACGAACGTCAGATGCTGTGCGATTTACATTGTTTGTTAGGGCATCAACAATGACCATTGAACCATTTGGACCAAAACCTTCATAGCGGAGTTCGGAATAAGTTTCATCACCAGTGCCTTTTGCTTTTTCAATGGCACGATCAATAATATGTTTTGGTACGTTATAAGTCTTAGCTCGTTCAATGACAAAACGTAACTTTTGATTCGCATGAGGATCTGGATCGCCTGATTTTGCTGCAACGTAAATTTCAATGCCAAATTTTGCATAGATTCGGCTATTATTCGTATCTTTTGATGCTTTTTTTTCTTTAATATTTGCCCATTTACGGCCCATATTATTCACTCGCTTTCTAAGGTTAGCGTTTTAAATACTCTTCATCTATTATATAGGAGAAGGGGGAGTTTGTTAAGTTTTTTTTCTGGAACGTCCTTTTAAGCAGAAAAAAGTATGGTAATTCAGGAAGTTTTCGGTATAATTAAGAAAGAAATGAATGGAGGAAAAAATAAATGTCAAAATTACCTAATTGTCCAGTTTGTAACTCAGAATACACGTATGAAGATCGTGGTTTGTTTATTTGTCCTGAATGCGGCCATGAGTGGACAAATGCTGAAGAAACAAATGCAGATGAAAATAATGAAGTGCGTGATGCAAATGGAAACACGCTTCAAGATGGTGATTCAGTAACGATTATTAAGGATTTAAAAGTAAAAGGAAGCTCAAATCCATTAAAAATAGGCACCAAAGTAAAAAATATTCGTTTGGTTGAAGGCGACCATAATATTGACTGCAAAATTGACGGTTTTGGCGCAATGAAATTAAAATCAGAATTTGTAAAGAAAAACAGCTAAAAACTCACGAGCAGAAAATAGGGCATAAACGAATTAAATCAGGCTAATTTCGCCTCGATTTAATTCGTTTATGCCCTATTTAGATGCTAAGAACTTTCATCAATTTTCTTTTTAATTTCTTTCTCTTCTTTCTTCCACCAAAGCGCTTTTTTAGGGTTTTTTCCAAGTGCAGCAGCTTCTTCTTTACTTTCAACAGCAGGGAATGATCCACGAAGCGATTTTCCAGAAGTATCGCGAAACATAAATGTGACAACGACAAAACCAATGAGACAAACAGCAATCATATAAAAAGCCGGCATAAGATCATTATTTGTTTTGTTAATTAAAAACGAAGCAACCATCGGCGTTGTCCCACCAAAAATTGAAACCGAAATGTTAAAAGTTACAGATAAAGCGCGGTAACGAACATCTGTGAAAAAGAGTGTTGGTAGAAGTGAAGGTAATGCTCCTTCGAAAAAAGATAGCGAAAGTGCTAATAACACCAACCCCAAAAATACTGTCCAGATATGATTTTGACTGATTAATGAAAAAGCCGGCCAAGCACATACAATGATTCCAATTAAGCCAGCTTGCACAATACGCTTATTCCCAATTTTGTCGCTTAAGTGACCCATTAAGAAAACAAATGGAATCATAATAAACATCACAATTAAGATCAGTAATAAGCTTTTTGAATTCCCATAACCAAGAACAGAACTTAGATGTGACGGCATATAACTAAGAACCATATAATTGACAATGTTATAAAAAGCAACAATCACAATCCCAACAAATAAGAATTTTTTATGATATAACAAAATCTCTTTAAATGAAGGCTGCGTATTTTCGTCGTCTTCTTGTTGTTCTTGTAGCTCTTGAAATGCTTGAGTTTCTTCTAAATTCGAACGAAGATAAAGTCCAACCAAACCAAGTGGTGCAGCTACGAAAAATGGGATGCGCCAACCCCACTCAAGCATTGTTTGATCACCTAAAATAAATGTAAGTAAAGTAACGAGACCCGAACCGCCAATATAGCCACAAAGCGTACCGACTTCTAAGCCACTACCTAAGATCCCACGTTTTTTATCTGGTGCTGATTCTGCTATGTACGTCATCGCTCCCGAATATTCGCCACCTGTTGAAAATCCTTGGACCAAGCGCGCAACAAGTAACAATACGGCAGCTGCAATTCCAATTGATTTATATCCAGGTATTAAGCCAATACAAAGTGTTGAAAAAGCCATCATTAAAATCGTAATGGTTAAAACTTTTTTTCTGCCCCATTTATCACCAAGCCAGCCAAATACAAAGCCACCAATTGGCCTCATAATAAAAGCGATCGCAAAGGTTGCAAATGTGTAGACAAGTTGCAAAATGCCATCCATTTCAGGAAAAAAGACTTTCCCAATAATAACAGCTAAGTAAGAATAAATCCCGAAATCAAACCATTCCATTGCATTTCCTAAACCAGTAGCAACAACAGCCTTTTGCGCCGTTTTTGTGTCAACAATTATCATTTCTTGTGGGTTAATTTGTTGTTTCTTTTTTTTCATATTTTCATTTCCCTTTCTTATAATCTAACAATAAGAAATACCCACCTTTGCTAAGAAATAAACGCGTTTGTCTAGAGAAATTAGAATAAAACATTTGTGTAGAAGCATTTTACGGTGTAATATTAAAATAGTTAGTTGAGGAGGAAAGAAGATGACAGCATTACTTTTTTTACCATTTTTATTTTTACTTTGCGCTGTTTTTGGAATCGCTGGACGCGTATTGCTTGCTATTTGGATTTACAAAGATGCTGAAAGTCGCAATATGAATGCCGCTTTGTGGTGTTTGCTGATTGCTTTTACAAGTGTCATTATCGTAATGATTGTTTACTTCATTATCAAAAAACCAGCCTTTGAAGATAAGAAAAGACTGGGCTTATTGATCTCAGGTTGTATTTTAACAGTGATTACGTTTATTCTAAGTATCGTTTTTTTCGTTACCTTTGTATTTGGTATAATTCAAAGTTTTGAAGATGGTTCATGGTATGATAATCAGGAGAATATAATGGATGGCTATGATTTTGATAATGGCTATGAGAATTTTTAAAGACATGTATAGGGGAAAATAACTTTCCCACTGCATGTTTTTTGTTTGATTAGGGTATATTATAAAGGATAGTAAATAAAAGGGGAATGAGTTTTGAATACAATAATTATTATTACCGTATTAATCGTTATTATGGGACTTGCTTTTGATTTCATTAATGGTTTTCATGATATTGCAAATGCTGTAGCGACCTGTATTTCAACACGAGCATTAAAACCAAGAGTGGCCATTTCTATTGCTGCTGTCATGAATTTCTTAGGAGCGATTTCTTTTACAGGTGTTGCTGAAGGACTTACAAAAAATATTGTTAATCCATTTTCATTACATAATGGCGAATTCGTGGTTTTATGTGGGTTGATTGCTGCTGTGTTGTGGAATTTATTTACTTGGTTTATTGGAATGCCAAGCAGCTCATCGCATGCTTTAATTGGAGCAATTGCCGGAGCCTCGGTTGCTTCTGCTGGAAATTTTAGCGTATTAAACTATGCAGGTTTTACGACGATTATTTTTGCCTTGATTGTTTCACCCATTATTGGCTTTACCATTGGCTATATCATTTATTCCATGTTTAAACTTATTTTCCATAACCAAAAACGTGTGAAAATGAATCGACGTTTCCGTATGGCCCAAATTGGAACAGCTGCTATTCAAGCTTACGCGCATGGGACAAATGATGCGCAAAAGACAATGGGTGTTATCACGCTAGCTTTAATTACAAGTGGACTATTAAAAGAAAGTGCTGGAGTGCCATTTTGGGTGCAGTTTACTTGCGCGGTTGCAATGGCGGTGGGTTCTTCTATTGGAGGCTTCCGTATTATCAAAACAGTAGGTACAAAAATTATGCGGATTGAACCAGTTACAGGCGTTGCGGCAGACGTTACCTCATTATCAGTGATCATGTCTGCTACATTAACGCATCTTCCTGTAAGTACAACACAGGTTATCGATAGTTCTATCATGGGTGTTGGTACTGCCAATCATAAGAAAGAAGTAAACTGGCGTACAGGTAAAAATATGTTGCTTACCTGGATATTCACTTTACCCGCAGCAGCATTAATGGCAGCATTAGTTTACTGGATTGCTGCTTTTATTTTTCTTTAAAAATAAAAAATTAGCTGGTGAAGTTTTGTGAGATCAGGTACAATAGAGGAAATAAGATAATGGAGGATGCGATCGAGTGGAAATTAAAACAAATCAAATCATTGTTGAAAAATATAACTTTGAAACCATTTTAGCGAAGCAAGAACAAGTGGAGAACACAGTAAGAGTAGAGATTAATGAAGTTGAACCTACTTCCGATGATAAGTCAATTTTAGAGGAAGGGAAGCTTTTTAAAATTGACGTTCCATTTGATCTGATTTTACCGCAATTCAAGATTAATGGACAAATTAGTCGTATTGTGCAATTAGTTGACTTCTTCGGCCAAGGTAATGAGTTAGGAGAAGAGCTCATTCAAGAGCTTTCTAAGCCTTTGATTTCTTATATTACACGCTTGACGTATGAGGTGTCTGAGATTGCATTTGATGCACCAGGAATTGATTTAGATTTTACCGCGAATAATAACGAGTAAAAGATTGGAACAAACTTAAAATCGCCCATATTTGCAGGTTTTACAAGGCTTTCATTAGTCATGACCTGCAAATATGGGCGATTTAGCTTTTATTCGAAACTACATTTTGTATAGCCGCGCGATTGAGCATCTTTTAATTTGATTTTGGTTTTACTATTGGAATGATTTAAACCGCGACAATTGGGGGAAAAATGATATTTTTTCCCAGTAGCAGTGATGTAGACTGTACTTCCTTGAGCTTGGCTAGGTTTAGTTGGTTTTGGCTTGGGTTTAGCAGGCTTAGGTTTAGGTTGTGCTTTTTTTGATGGAACAACAGTTTTTTTAACGGTTGTTTTTTTGCTTGGCTGTACTTTCACTTGTTTTTGGTCATTTTGCGCGACTTTGCGTGTTTCAGTTGCTAGCTGTGTTTTCTTTTCCTTAGCTAGGCGCTCGTCTTCCACTTTTTTTGCTAGTGTTTTCTTGTATGTAGGGTTTCCAACAAGCGAAATTACTTGATGATCTTCTTTATTGCCAAGTTTAGTGTAAATCGTAGCGTTTACTTTCGCTTTTTTTATTGCTGGAATTGTAAAAGCGAATTCCCCATTTTTAGCAGTTGTTATCTTTTGTGCTGTAAAATCCTTGCTTTCGACTCTAACTTCAGCATTTGGAGCCGTTTTCCCTTTGATGATAACGGTTCCATTATTCGTCGATTTAAACTGATCTTTACTTTCAATTTTGGGGGGAGTAACATTTTTTTTAGCAGATTCTGTTTTTTGAGTTACTTTTTTATCAGCTTGAACTTCTTCAGTAGCATTTTTTGTGCCACATGCTGATAAAATAGCTAAACAGATGACAAGTAAAACAATAGGTGTTGTTTTTTTCCATTGCTTTTTAAAAATCATAAAACAAGCAATGAGTGCTAACATAAAAAACAAAACAATCATACAAAACACTCCTTTTCCTTTTTACTAGTTCAGCCATCATTTCTGAACTGTATACAGCATACTATAAATAGAATAAAATGAAAAGAATTAAATGAGGGAATTAGGTGAAAAAAAAGATAATTCATTATAAATGTATATTTTATTAATGAAATAGAATATAATATAAAGATTTAATCGTATTTTATTTATTATTAAGAGAATAATTGATAATGTATTTAAAATAGTTATTAAATACAATATTTTCTAAATAAAAAGTATATTTAACGACATAATTATTTTTTTGTGTTATTATACTTAATGTAAGACGCAGATACTTATAAGGAGGAGAATTTTTATGAAAAAGGTACAATCTTTAAAACTTTTTGTTGCTTTTGCCATTGCCCTATTAGTTCTGACGCCTAGTTTTTCCACTCATGCCCAGTCAACTACGGAAGCACATAAGATCCAGAAAAGGTCAATTTTGCATCCGCCTCACGACTATCGAAATAAAGTCATAGATTCAACAACCCCTACTTTTGCCTCGATTGGTCTCACAGTTTCACCTGGAAGTGATTCAAATTCCACCTTTAATTTTGAGGGAACGGGATTTGTAGTAGGGAAAAATACGTTTGTAACTAATAATCACGTGGCAATAAAATTCAGAAATGCAAATCCAATTAACAAAGGTGCCACAAATTCAGCTTGGTTTTATCCAGGAAGAGATGGAGATTATCTTCCGTTTGGCAAGTTTAAAATCATTGATGTGGCTTATTCGCCAAATGCTGACATTGCTGTAGTGACAGTAGGGAAACAAAATGATCTTCCATACGGGAAAGAGCTAGGAGATGTGGTTGCGCCATTAAAAGTTAAGAAGTTTTCCACGACAGATAGAAAAGTAACGATTTCAGGTTATCCCGGTGAAAAAAACAAGACACAGTGGTATGATACTAATCGTGTAGAAATTCATAACTTTGATAATTTAGAATCCCCTACTTTAATGTATGATATTGATACAACGCCTGGACAATCAGGTTCGCCAATTTTTAATACTTCCCATGAAGTGGTTGGTGTCCATTCAAACGGTGGCAGAGGCAATAATGGGAATTTACGTAATTTAGGGCAGCGCTTAAATAGCGTAAATTATAATTTTATCATGAAACGTGTTAATGAAGAGAATCAAAAATTATATACATCTAATGCAGATAGATGGGTCTGGAATTAAACTTTTGTACTTAATCTACGGGAAAAAATTTTTCTAAATAAAATTTACAATGATCATGCAAAACAGGCTAAAAAGAAATGATATCAAGGTATATTCTTGATTTGAAAAAGAGCTTATCACATTTTTGTAGTGGTCCCAAAAAATTGGGGTGTCATAAGCTCTTTTTTATTTGCAAAGTTTAGCTAATCGAGTTCAAAAACAAACCATTTTGTACTCCTAATGCCAAAAATATACGATTATCATATGAAAAGTAAATAAATTAAATAAAAATAGTCCAAAGTGGTAGACCAATGTACATATTATTGTTAGTATGAACCGTAGATGACAAAATGGTTATTTCATAAAGAAGGTGTTTTTGTTGAATAAAAAGTATTTGGTGTTGTGCGTTATTGTTGTCGTTGTTTTAATTGGCGGCCTACTTGGCTTTAAAGCTTGGCAGAAATCTCAATTCAATAAATCGCGTGAAGCGGCGCTACAACAAGTGGATTCAAAAATGCAACAAGAAGTAAGTAATAAGCACTACACAAAAGTTGAAAAAAAAGTAAGCGGTGCAGATGTTGTTGCCTATATTCCTCGCCTAAAAGATAAAACCGATAACGTGGGACTTAAAGATGAGATTTTTAAAGCCGCAGCAGACGAACAAAAAATGATTAGTAAAAAATGGAAAAAAGATGGCATTCTTTTTTATACCTTTAAATATAAGCAGGCAGGAAAGAATACAAGGAGTGTCATGATGCAACAAGAAGCGTACATTAAAAAAGCTAATCAATTGGAAAAAGTGAATCAAACACCAATTGGCAAGGGCTTTGTTGTTGATAATGATACAGAGCGTTTACTAAAGTTAAACGATCTTTTCATCAACTGGCCTGATAAAATTGCTGAACTCCGTCGTGTTATGCAAAATGCACTAATGAAAACCAAGCAAATACCATTACAAAACATTCAAGTGCTAGGTAAAGTGGATTATTTAAAAGATTTAGCAACGACTAATTTTGCTTTATCTGATAAAAAATTAATGATTCCAGTGAGCGTTCCTGGTTATCCAAAAATAAAAACAGCGGATATTGATTTAAGCGATATCGCTGAGCACGTTAATCCTAAATATTTACCAAATGACATTAAACCTTCTAAAAAGACTGAACCAGTGACTGGGAAAAAAATTGCGTTAACTTTCGACGATGGCCCAAATCCGAAAACGACACCTAAAGTTTTGGAGCTTTTGAAAAAATATCATGTTAAGGCTACCTTCTTTGTGCTAGGGAAAGCTGCAAAAGCCCATCCAGATTTGGTTAAAGAAGAGTATGAAGCTGGGCATGAAATTGGAAATCATTCTTGGGATCATCCCCAATTAACGAAAAAATCTCCAGAAGAAGTTTCAAGCCAAATTTTAAAAACACAATTCGTTATTTACCAAGCAACAGGCCATTTTCCAGATTTTGTTCGCCCACCTTATGGAGCTGTTCATAAAGATACGGCTGAAAATATTGGGATTCCAATTGCTCAGTGGAGCGTCGATACAATGGACTGGAAATTAAAAAAACCGCCCCTTATTACAAATCAAGTCAAAGCGCGTGCCTATGATGGCGCGATTGTCTTAATGCACGATATCCATCCTTTCACATTTGCAAGTTTGGAAAATACTTTGAAAGAACTAAAAAAACAAGATTACCAGTTTGTAACCGTAAGTGAAATGTTAAAAAGTCAGCCACAAATTGGGCATCAATATTTTGATAATAATGATGAACGAATTGTGAAATAACGATTTTGTGAATTTGAGTGAAAGATAATAGATGTTCGAAAAGTAAGAGAGCCCCGCTTTAATGTGCGGATCAAAGTGCTCTCTTTTTTTATTGTTGAAAGAATGATACAATGAAATGAACAAACAGTGAAAGCGAGCGACGTTTTTTGAAAAATAGAAAACAAGTTTTTTTGATATGCTTCTTAGGAGCATTTGCGATTATGGCAATTTTATTTTACTCTTCTTCTGAAACTTATGAACAGCAATCGATGGTGTCAACGCTAGATAAAATACTGGCAAAACAACCTTTGAAAGAGCAACTTAGCACGATTCATTTTACATATGGTTCGAGTGAAGTGAGCGTTCAGGCAATGGGTTACAGCAAGTTTGTTGAGTTTTTTCTGCGTAAGGGAGCCCATTTCTTTACTTATTTTGCAATGGGAATTTTTATTTATACAGGGGTTCGGGGGTATTTTGGTAAAAAGCGTCTGGCGTTATGGTGCGCGCTTTTGATACCGCTTGTTTTTGCTACAAGCGACGAATTTCATCAGTATTTGACTGGGGGGAGAACACCGCTTGCGCAAGATGTGATTTTAGATTTTTGTGGAGCGATAATTGGTGTAGCTCTTACAGCACTCATTTGGCGAAAGATAGTAAAAAAACATAATAAAATATAAAAAGCGTCCTGGTTTTAGCGGCTATGGCTTCTGTCGAAAATCTAAAATCAAGACGCTTTTTATTGATATGAATTTTGGAACCGATTACAGTTAAAACAAATATAGTCAAAAAGTTTAATGACGTTACGGTTTAATAATCTTTAATAATTCTTATAAGTTTTTCGCTCGGAGTTTTTGTCATTTTATTGTAATATGGAATTAATAGCTTGGAAATACAAGTGAATAAATTGAGGTGAAAAAAATGGCTCGACATCAAAAAAAGCATAAAGTAAGAAAAGGTCGTATATTTATTACTATTTTATTCGTATTGCTAATCATTATTGCTGGACTTGCTGTGATCGGTTATTTTCAATATAACTTGAGTTTAAAAGATGCTCAAAAAGAAAGTAAAATGAAAGATTTTGCCTTTAATGGCGAAAAAGCACGTGGGGATACGGTAAATGTTCTTTTTATTGGTAGTGATTCACGTGGGAAAGATCAAGGTCGCTCGGATTCCTTAATGATTGCTAGTTATAATAAAAAAGCAAAGACACCTAAGCTCATTTCGCTAATGCGTGATACGTATGTAGACATTCCAGGCTATGGTAAAAATAAAATTAACGCTGCTTATTCCTACGGAGGACCTGAGTTAGTTAGAAAAACAGTAAAAGAAAATTTTGGAATTGATTGTAACTATTATGTAGTTGCTAGCTTTGAAAGTTTTCCAAAAGTTATTGATACCCTTGCGCCAAATGGTATCGAAATCACTGCTGAAAAAGATATGTCAGCCAATATTGACGCCAAAATTAAAGCTGGAAAACAAAAGATGGATGGACATACGTTGTTACAATATGCGCGTTTCCGTCATGATGCAGAAGGCGATTTTGGACGAGTAAGAAGACAACAACAAGTCTTGCAAGCTGTCAAAGAACAGGCGATATCAGCAACAAGCATTTTCAAGATGCCACGTGTGCTAGGGACCATTCAAGGCTATACAAAAACAGATTTGCCAACTAGCTTGGTGTTAAAAACAGGAATGGATTTTGCTTTTTCAAGAACACAAGATGTAAAAACACTCACCGTTCCAGTAAAAGGAACATGGGAGAACCAGCGTATTGCTGGGGCTGGAGCTGTACTACGCATTAATATTGCTGCGAATCAAAAAGCGATTCAACAGTTTTTAAGTGAATAAAAAGTTAGCGCCTGAGACATGAGCGGAATGAACTCGATTTATTTCGCTTATGTCTCAATTTGTCTTTAATATCGAAGTTTAAACAGGTGCTTCTTGTGGTATCAGGCAACTAATTGAAGAAATGAGGTGCGATGAAAGATGAAACAAATTAATCTAAAAACCCGTCCAGTAGGCTTACCAAGTAAAGATACTTTTGAAATAAAAGATGTGAAGCTTAAAGGGATGCAAAGCGGAGATGTGCATATTCAGTTGGTCTATTTATCTGTAGATCCTTATTTGCGCGGTAGAATGAACGATACAAAGAGTTATATTCCGCCATTTAAACTAAATGAACCGATTGTAAGTACTGGCATTGGCAAGGTAGTTAAATCGAAATCCGATGATTTTCTCGAAGGAGATTTTGTAATAGGAAGTGTACCATGGCAAGAAGAAGCCATTTTGCCAGGCGAAACACTGCAGAAAATCGATCCAGCGGTTGCTAAGTTGCCTGCTTATTTAGGGATCATTGGTATGACAGGCCTTACCGCATATTTTGGTCTACTTGATATCGGCCAGCCCGAGCCGGATGAAACGGTAGTTGTTAGTGCTGGGGCAGGAGCAGTTGGTTCAGCTGTCGGACAGATTGCACAAATTAAAGGCGCACGTGTAGTTGGAATAGCGGGAAGTGAAGAAAAAATCCATTACATGGTTAACGAACTAGGTTTTGATGTGGGGATAAATTATAAGACAAAAGAATTTAGCCATAATTTAGCAAAAGCGTGTCCAAATGGAATTGACGTTTATTTTGAAAATGTTGGTGGCAAAGTAAGTGATGCTGTGTGGCCATTATTAAATAAATTTGCAAGGATACCTGTATGTGGCACGATTTCCTCTTATAATAAGACAGCGGAAGAGGATATGGGCCCGCGTGTACAAAGCTATTTAATTAAATCAAGTGCTAAAATGCAAGGCTTTACAGTTGGGGATTATGCTGATCAATTTGCAGAAGGTAAAAAGCAGCTAGTGCAATGGCTAGAAGAAGGCAAACTGATCCACAAAGAGACACTTGTACATGGATTTGATCAAACGATACCTGCATTTCTATCGTTATTTGACGGTAAGAATATTGGGAAAATCGTTGTAGACGTGAGAGGGAAATAGTTCATTGGGGATATAAATAAAATAAATTAGTGACAAGCGCTTGCAGTTTGTGTTTAAGAAAATTGTCAGACTTCCGGTAGTCGTATGTTCCGCTTCCGGTTTCTGGCAATCCTCTTAACTGAAACCGCTTTCTCCTAGTTTGTTGTATTCGAAATGCAGAATCTAAGCTCTATTTTTCCCTAAAAAGTTTTAAGTAGAAACCCGCCTTACGATGTATGTTATTATGATAATGATCGGATACACTATTTTTATACATAAAAGGGGGAAAGGTTATGGAGATTTTTGAATTTATTCTTATTCTTTTAGGAATGGTTTTTATATCGAATGTATTAAGTCGATTTTTACCGAGTATTTCTATACCGCTAATTCAAATCGGTTTAGGTATTTTAATCGTTTTACCGTTTGAAAAATTTAATTTTAGTATTAATCCAGAATTATTTATGTTGTTATTTTTAGCACCACTACTTTTTAATGACGGAAAAAATACAGATAAAGTCGCTTTATGGAAATGGCGAAAACCGATTTTTTGGCTGTCAATTTGCTTAGTTTTTATTACGGTTTACGCACTTGGGATGTTAATTGGTGGCATGATCACTTCTCTTCCAGTTGCCGCTGCATTTGCACTTGCTGCTGCACTTGCGCCAACTGATGCAGTTGCTGTAAGTTCCTTAGCTGAAAAAGTTAAAATACCGAAAAAAGCTATTCATATTTTAGAAGGCGAGTCTTTAATTAATGACGCTTCTGGCTTGGTTTCTTTTCAATTTGCTGTGCTCGCTTTGACAACAGGAACTTTTTCATTACTTGATGCTGGAATGAAATTTGTACTAATTTCAATCGGAGGTATCGCCTTAGGGGTAGTGCTTAGCCTGATAAAGTGGGTCGTAACAACCGCTCTTAGACGATTTGGAATTGAAAATATTATTTCTTTTTTATTGCTGGATTTACTTACACCGTTTCTGATTTTTTTAATTGCGGAAAGTTTAGAGGTTAATGGAATTTTGGCTGTGGTGAGTGCAGGAATGATGCAATCCATTGGCTATAGCAAAATGAATCCAGAAAGCGCAAGGTTAAATACGCTTTCTAAAAATACATGGTCGGTTCTTACATTTAGCTTAAATGGGGTTGTATTTATCTTACTTGGTACACAACTGCCACGCGTGGTTAGTGATGTCTGGTTTGATACTGGCATTTCAAATAGTGGCTTGGTCTTTTTAGTTCTTTGTATTACAGCAGGCCTACTTGTCTTACGCTTTTTACTATTATTTATTTTCCGTGCTTTTAGTGAAGAGAAAAAATCGTTTAAAGAACGGACTCGCGATAGTTTTTTATATACAATCTCTGGCGTTAGGGGGACGGTGACGCTTGTCAGTGCACTATCCCTTCCTTTTGTTATTCAAAATGGAGAAACGTTTGCTTCACGTAATTTGCTAATTGCACTTGCTGCAGGGGTTATTTTAACTACATTACTACTAGCCAATTTTGTATTGCCCCTTTTTGCTGAGAAAAAACAAAGCGATAGTGAACAAAATGAAGTTGTTATTTCTATTTTAAGAGACGTCATGAAAGATCTTAAAAAACAAGAAAACGGTGAAAATAAAGATTATGTTCACTTTTTATCTCAGATTTATCAACAACGAATTCTTGAATTAAATCAGGATAAAGAGCACTTACGAAATGATGATTTAAAAATGAAAATTACTGTTTTAAACTGGGAAATTGAAAAAGCCGCATCGATGAAGAAAAAAGGCGAAGTTTCGGATAATAGCATTGGTCGTTTTATTAATAAACGCAATAAATATCTGTATATATTGACTAATGACAAAAAATATCGTAATAGAAGAAGAGCACTAATGACTGAATTAAGAGCACCTCAAGTAAATTTAAAGCAGCGAAAAAAGGAGCGTTGGACGCTTCAAGAAGAAACAAGAAAATATGTAACCCAGAAATTAGAAACATTGCCACATGGGTTTGTGAGCCCAGAAATGTATGATATCTATTTAACACGCTATGAGGGTCGTGGCTTTACACACCTTGGCGGAAGAAATAAGCAAAATATGAAAGAAGAAATCGAAATTCTTGCTGAATATGCCATTCAAGTGGAACGTGCTTTAATCCAAAAGTACTTTGAAAAAGGTGAATTATCACGTAAGGATATGAAGAAATGTCGTGAAGAAGTTTTAATTATGGAAAATGATTTGTTTAGTTAGGTTGGGACATCAATAAGCTAGCGATCAGCCTTTTGCTTTGTGGGTTTCGTAAGAAAAAACCCACAAAGCAGTTTTTAAGCTATGTAATCTTGTGGACTTTACGATTTTGGTAAAAGTTTCCCTGCAATTAAGCGTTCACGGATTAAAAGACCAATCCAGCCAGCAAGAATGGCTTTAAGAATGCCTGGGATTAAAAATGGTATCATACCTGCGTGAAATGCTTTACTAAATGTCATACCTGCGCTTATTTTGAGCCAAAGCACACCAAAAAGAAGCGTAACAAGAGCACCAATCAGGTTAGCGATAATCGCATTAATCTGAGTATAACCCAGTTTATCAAGATAATAACCTGTAATCCAAGCATTAAAGATAAAGCCTACAATAAACCCACCAGTTATACCTAAAAGAATACCCATTCCCGCAGCCATTCCTTGGAAAACAGGCATGCCAATCGCCCCGAGTGTAATATAAACACTAACGGCAATCGTACTATGCTTCGCGCCAAGAATTGTTGCTGCAAGCCCGACCGCAAAAGTTTGCGCCGTAAAGGGAATAGGGCCAATTGGAATAGCCACTTGAGCGAGTGCAGCAATGATCCCCGCAAATAGTGCATCGACAATTAAAAATTTTAACTTTTGATGATTCATGATACAACCCCTTAATGTTAACTTATATAAATAATAAGTTAACATTATTTTCTCTCTCAAGCAAGCTAAAATTCATAAAAATAGTCAAATAAAAAAGAAAGCGTTATAATAACAGGAACTTAAGAAAAATACATAAAATGATGAAAAAGCGGGTATAATTTATGTAACCCGGAAAGTAGAGGAGGAATAATAAATGACTACGAGCGTCCGTAAAGCAAGTAAAGAGGATGTTACTGCTATTAAAAATATTGCTACACTTTCATGGCATAATACCTATAAAGATATTATCCCACAAGAAGTACAAGATGCCTTTTTAGCGAAATTTTATAATGAAAAGACATTAACTAATCGTATCGAGGCGACGCCCTTTGCCCTTCTAATAAAAGATAAAAAAACAATTGGTTTTGTTAATTTTGTTGAATTAGCGAAAGGAAAAAGTGAATTGACGGCATTTTATTTACATCCTGAATTCATCAATCAAGGGTATGGAACAGAACTTTTAGAAGAAGGTATGAATCTGTTTCATATACCACTCCCGATGTCAGTAAATGTTGAGAAACAAAATGAGGCAGCAATCCGTTTTTATGAAGCAAAAGGATTTGAAAAAGCGGAAGAGTTTGTGGAAGATTTTTATGGCTATGGTTTAGCAACAATCCGTTATCAACTACTACACCACGTTGAAGAAGACGAGGTCTAATCAAACGAAAGGCCATCCGATTAAAAAAGAAAGCGTAGGTATTACATTTCGAATACGACAAATCGAGAGAAAGCGTTTGCCTTGAAGAGGTTTGCCAGAAGCCGGAAGCGGAGCGTACGACTGTACGTGAGAACCGGAAGTCTGGCAAGCCTCTTCAATGTGAGCGCTTGTCGTTTGTGTATGTTCAGCCCCTTTTTTATTTAGATGAGGCTGCTTTACCACTATGTGAGTATCCACCGCGAAAAATGAAGAAAATCACGCTAAGGGATGTCGCAATGATCCCACCAAGAGCTGAAAGTAGAATGATCATGAGTGTAGTAGCTAATTGGAGAATACCTAGAACCACGACAGTGATCAAAACGCCATAAATCAATCCATACATTGCAAATCTTGCTAATGTCGCTTTTTTACTAAATCCATAGTAAATTTCAGCGATTGTTGCACCCACGAAGATTGATGGAGCAGCAAACAGAATAGCTGCGAAGATAAGCTCTAGCGTTAGTTTATCAAATAGTAAACCTTCCATTCCAATGACAGCAAAAATCCCCAAAATAAAGACCGTTAAATAAGCAAAAATAAAACGCAATATTGCCACCTCCGATAATATATTAGTATAGCAAATAAATAAGAATTACGGAAAAATTTGCCAAAGAGGCGCTGTTTATACCGGATCTGGGCTTGACAAATACATAAAAAGAAATATATACTTAATTAAGTTAACTAATTAAAAGGAGGGGCTATATTGGAAGATAATCTAGGTCATTCCGTCATTAAAGCTTTTATGAATTTTAAACGTGCAGAACTGCTTGGTTTTCACTTTGAAGGTTATACTCGTGCTGAAATTCGTTTTCTTTTCATTCTCTTTCATGGTCTAAAAAAAGATAAAAGCAAAATGGGCATGAAAGTTTCCGATATCGGTCAATTGCTTCGTGTTTCAAAACCAAGCGTTACACAACAAATCAATGCACTAGAAAAAAAAGGTTTGATCAATCGTACACAAAATCCAGAAGACAAACGCGCTGTTTATTTAACCTTTACTGAAAAAGGCAATAAACTAATGAAACAAGTCATTAAAAAAATTCAAGCAAACTTTGAAGATATGCGTGATTATATTGGTGAAGAAGATATGAAAACACTGATTTATTTGCTTGAAAAATTAACAGATTACCTTAATCATAAAGGTAAAGAAGAAGGAGGTGTAGTGCCAAATGATGAAACTGATGAAACGCCTTAAATCTTATTGGTTAGGAATTGTCATTGTTTTAGGCTTAACTTTTATTCAAGTGCTAGGCCAACTTTACTTACCGACGATTATGTCAAATATTATCGATAAAGGTGTCGTCCAAGGAGATAAGGCTTACATTTGGAAAATGGGATCGTTCATGTTGCTTATTTCCGCATTGGCTGTAGTTCTTTCGGTGGTTATTGTTTACATAGCCTCGCGAATTGCAATGGGCTTTGGGCGTGAACTTCGTGATAAAATTTTTACACGTGTGGAAAGTTTTTCGCTGCAAGAAAACAATAAAATAGGCACAGCTTCTTTAATTACAAGAACAACCAATGATGTTGTCCAAATCCAAAATGTTTTATATATGATGCTTAGAATGATGGTGATGGCTCCAATTATGCTGGTTGGTGGAATTATCATGGCTGTTGGGCGAGATGCCAAATTGTCGCTTATTTTTGTTATTGTTTTACCAATATTATTAATGTTGGTGATTGCAATTGGCGGTAAAGCAATGCCAAAGTTCAAAGCATTACAAAAGAAAATGGATAAATTAAACCGCGTAATCCGTGAGGGTTTGACTGGGATTCGGGTTATTCGGGCTTTTAATCGTAATCAAGATGAACTAAAGAAATTTGAAGAGGCAAACAACGATTACGCTTCTACTGCCATTGGGGTTAACCGGTTGCTTTCACTTATGAGTCCGCTAATGATGTTACTTATGAATCTAACAAGTATTGCAATTGTTTGGATTGGTGCACATTTGATTGGTGAAGGTAGTATGCAGGTTGGGGACTTGATGGCGTTTATTCAATATGCGATGCAAATTATGATGAGCTTTATGATGTTATCTGCAGTATTTATTTTCATTCCACGTGCTGGAGCTTCTGCTGAACGTATTAATGAAGTTCTTGATATGGAACCAGAAATTCTTGATCCGAAAGCGTCCAAAAATACTGAACAGAAAGCATTGCTGGAATTTGATCATGTCACATTTCGTTATGCTGGCGCTGAAAAGCCAGCACTTGATAACATTACTTTTAAAGCAGCAGCTGGAGAAACCATTGCCATCATCGGAAGTACTGGTGCAGGTAAGTCCACCTTGATTAACATGATTCCGCGCTTTTATGATGTAGAAAGTGGGGTTGTTCGTGTTAATGGAGTTGATGTTCGCGAACAAAATCAAGATGAACTACGCCAAAAAATTGGATTAGTTCCTCAAAAAGCTGTTCTTTTTACTGGGAGCATTGAAACAAATATGAGATATGGTAAAGAAGAAGCGACAGATGATGAAATTTGGCAGGCACTTGCTATTTCGCAAGCTAAAGATTTTGTCTCTAAATTAAGTCGTGGTATCAAGACGCATGTGGAGCAAGGTGGAAATAACTTCTCTGGTGGTCAAAAGCAAAGATTGGCGATTGCCCGGGCACTTATTCGTAAACCAGAAATTTATATTTTTGACGATAGTTTTTCAGCGCTAGACTTTAAAACAGATGCAGAGCTAAGAGGTGCGCTTTTAAATGAAACCAAAGAAGCCGTTACACTTATTGTGGCTCAGCGAATAACTTCTGTTGTGGATGCCGATCGAATCATTGTTTTAGATGAGGGAAAAGTAGCAGGTATCGGAACACATACTGAATTAAAAGAGCATAATGCGATTTATCAAGAAATTATGCGCTCACAACTTTCAGAGGAGGAGATAGCATGAGTCCAGGACCAAGAGGCGGAGGGATGGGAAGTCCAGTAGCAAAGCCCAAGAATTTTAACAAAACATTATTCCGCTTGCTAGGCTACATGAAGCCGCGTACATTTTCGATCATGGTTGTCTTTGTTTTTGCGATTCTCTCAACTATTTTTAATATTTTTAGTCCACGTGAATTAGGGAAAGCGACAACAGAAATTTTTGAAGGGCTGATGGGTCCTAATGGAATTAATGATGATAAAATTTTTGATATTTTATTTTTTGTTTTTTTACTTTATATTGGAAGTTCCGTTTTTAATTTTATCCAGCAATTTGTGATGTCTAGTGTGGCGCAACGAACGGTATATGATATGCGTAAAGATTTAAAAGCTAAAATGGCACGTTTGCCGCTCCGTTATTACGATACTAGATCAAATGGTGATATTTTAAGCCGTGCTGTAAATGATATGGATAATATTGCTAACACATTGCAACAATCCCTTACACAAGCGATTACCGCAGTAATTCAAGTTGTTGGTGTCTTAATTATGATGTTAACAATTAGTTGGCAAATGACATTGATTGTTGTTTGTACAGTACCACTTAGTATCCTTGTTGTTGCAATAATTGCCGGGAAGTCGCAAAAGTACTTTGCTGCGCAGCAAGGAAACTTAGGCATTTTAAATGATGCTGTTGAAGAAACTTACAGTGGCCAAACGATTATTAAGGCATTTGGTCAGGAAAAAAATACACTAGCAAAGTTTGAAAAAGTAAACAGTGATTATTATCAGTCAGCTAAGAAAGCACAATTTATTTCTGGGATTATGATGCCAATGATGCAGTTTATTGGAAATTTAGGCTATGTGGCGGTCTGCGTTGGTGGAGGGATTTTTGTTACCAATGGAACTTTAAAAGTTGGGGATATCCAGTCTTTTACACAATACGTACAACTTTTTTCACAACCAATTGCTAGTGTGGCCAATATTGCTAATGTCATTCAATCGACCATTGCTTCAGCTGAACGTGTATTTGAAATGATGGATCAACAAGAAGAAGTAGACCATATCCCAGAACAAATCCCAGTAGCTCAAGGAGAAGAGCATAAAATTGTGTTCGATCACGTAAAATTTGGCTATACTACGGATAAACCACTTATGACGGATCTTAATATTGAAGTAGAAGAAGGTCAAATGGTGGCAATTGTAGGGCCGACTGGTGCTGGGAAAACGACGATTATTAATTTATTAATGCGCTTTTACGATGTAGATGCAGGAGAAATTCGCATTGAAGGCATTGATACAAGAGATATGACAAAAGAGCAAGTTCGTGCCAAATTTGGGATGGTATTACAAGATACATGGCTGTTTAATGGTACAATTGCTGATAATATAGCTTATGGACGTGATGGGGCTTCCCAAGAAGAAGTCGTTCTTGCGGCAAAAGCGGCCTATGCAGATGATTTTATTCGCCGATTACCTGATGGCTATCTTACAATCTTAAATGAGGAAGGATCAAATATTTCTCAAGGGCAAAAGCAATTGCTTACGATTGCTCGAGCTATTTTGTCTGATCCATCTATTTTAATTCTTGATGAAGCAACATCAAGTGTAGATACAAGAACAGAGCTTAATATCCAAAAAGCAATGGGTAATTTAATGAAAGATAGAACTAGTTTTGTTATTGCACATAGATTATCGACCATTCGCGATGCAGATCTTATTTTAGTCATGAATCAAGGAACCGTTATCGAGCAAGGAACCCATCAAGAATTGTTGAGTGAAAACGGATTTTACGCTGATCTTTATAATAGTCAATTTACTGGTTCAAAAGCAGTCTAATGATGAAGCAAAATTTCCTTTGTTAGTTTTTCTAATAAAGGAAATTTTTTTATGAAAAAATGCATTGAGCAAATACATTGTTCTTGTATTGCAAAAATTATATGATAATTTTTGAGTGAGGTGAAAATATGTATCAATCAATAACTACAGCTGAATTTGAGCAATATTTGATAAAAAATAGCCCCTATCTGATTGACCTTCGTGAGCCTACTGATTTTCTTTTGGCGCATATTCCAAATGCGCATAATATTCCTATGGATGAATTAGCTTTAGCGTGGGAAGATTTAGAGCCAGACAAGCAGTATTATCTTATTTGTTATATGGGGAAGCGATCTAGTCAAGCTTCTGAATTTTTGACAAATAAAGGGTTTCAAGCGATCAATATTTTAGGTGGTATGGATGCATGGCTAGGGGATGTTACAACTTTGTTAAGATAAGCAATGAGCGCCTAAGAACAATTAAAGGCGCTCTTCCAACAGATAGCTTATCTTAGGCCGATGGAGCTCGTAAGTGATGATTTCACGAATAAAGAATTCGGAAGTTGGCTGCACTAAGACGTGTTCTAAATCTTCTTTTGTTCCCCTTGTAAGTTTAAATGTTCCAGCTGAAATTTTTTTGATGAGCGGACTATTTACCATTTCATCGAGGTCAACACCGATGAAATTTTCCGTTTGGCTTTGGTAATAAGATATAAATTGTTTGTAGCTTTTAGACAGTCTGGCAGCTTTCAAAGCAGTAAATAGCAATGTGTAGTCTTGGTTGTTAAATTTGTGAATGTCTGAGGGGACAGCAAAAAAATAGCGATCTGGATAAAAATTTTCGCATGACTGCCGAAAAGGCAATTTTACATAGTGAGTATGACGGTGAATAAGCCATTTTTTTCGTTTGATTTTGCGTTCTTCTGCTTCTAATGATTGTAGATTTAGAGCTAACTGATCTTGAATGGCGTTTTTTTGTGGATGAAGCAAAAGTTGCTTGATTTCTTTTAAAGAAAGACCTGTGTATTGTAGCATTTGAATGATATGTAATAGAAGAGTTTGTTCTTTTTGATAATAGCGATAACCGGTTTTATTATCAATTTCAGCAGGAGAAAAAAGCGAAATTTGATCATAATAACGCAGCCTTTGAATGGAAATCTCACTTAACTTTGCCATTTCGCCAATGGTTAATAATTTTGTCATGTTTACCTCCAAAAAATAAATTGACTCTATAGTAGCTATAGGCTTTATAGTAAAAATATAAAGAAGAAAATGAGGTGGTTTAATATGCAAGTTATTATTGAAAAAGATTATGAACAAATGAGTAGGACAGCGATGCAACTTTTACTTGGACTAATGTATCAACCAAAAAAAGTTCATTTAGCAATTACAGCAGGAAGCACACCAAAACGACTTTATGAATTATTAAGTGCAGAAATGAAAGCGAAAACACCACTTGAAAATGTGACTTATTATAACTTTGATGAAATTCCGATCGGCAATGAAAAATGGGGTGTAACCATTTCTAATTTAAAACAAATGTATTTTGAACCAGCTGGAATTAAAGAAGAACAGGTCCATGCTTTAGATATGTTTAATTATACAACACATGACAAGGTTATTGCAGAACGAGGTGGACTTGATGCGATGTTACTTGGTATTGGTGCCGATGGTCATTTTTGTGGAAATTTGCCAGGGACCACAAAATTTGGGGATGAAACCGTTCGCGTTTCTATAAAGACAAGGCCAGATATACGAGAGATTTTAATCAGCGAGGTTGGCGGCGATGAGCGCAAGGTTTCTGATTATTATGTAACAATGGGACCAAAAAGCGTGATGCAAGCTAAACATATTATTTTGTTTGCAAATGGTAAGAAAAAAGCAGAGATTATCAAGCGAGCATTTTTTGGCCCTGTTACCGAAGACGTTCCAGCATCTGTTTTGCAATTACACCCTAATTTGACACTTCTTTTAGATAAAGAAGCAGCGAGTGAACTTTAAAAAGGACATAAGCGCGGTATTTTGAAAGGAATATCCGCGGTTATGTTTTTTTTAATTAATATATTTAATAAAAACTGTGTAAAAAAGATTTGATTTGATATTTATGTGTGTAATTATAAAACTTGTTAGTATGAATATTTACTTGTTGGCATGAAATTTGCTACATAAAATAGTATCTAGAATTTAATAATAAAAAAGGAGGTGTAACTAAGTAATCAATTCTAGATAAGGGATGACTGGATTTTAAAAAATATTAATTGAGGTGGTTCTTATGAAAAAAGTGATTCGTATTCTTGCAGGTATTGTACTTGTATTATCTGGATTAACCTTTACAGGAGAGACTACAAAAGCGGTTGAAGCACCAAAATATCGTCAAGTTGCATACAATGGCGATTGGGCTATTTGGGGAGGAGAAGGGAACTTTTATCCCAAAAATATTGCGGCAGATAAACTGACACATTTAACATTAGCCTTTTTAGATTTTGATAGTAATGGTAAGTTGAAATTTACTGATAAAGATGCAGCAGTTGGGGCACCTGTTGGCGGCGAGGGAGTTCAGTGGAATAGTGCTAGTGCGGGCCTTTTAAATGCTATGCAAGATTTGCGCGCTAAAAATCCTAATTTAAAAATTGGGATTTCCATTGGAGGTTGGTCAAAATCAGGCGACTTTTCTGAAGTAGCGGCAGATCCTTCCAAACGCGCTCAATTTGTGGAAGATATTGCGAAATTTATCAGATATACAAATCTGGACTTTGTTGACTTAGATTGGGAATACCCAGCTTCTGTTCGGGAACCAGATTTAGTTGATAACAAGAATGATGAAGGAACACCTCATGCGAAACCAGAAGATAAACAGAATTTTATTACATTATTGAATGACATTAGAACAACCATTGATAAACAAGGAAAAGAATTAAATAAAACCTATGAATTATCTGTCGCTTTGCCAGCTGCTCAAAAAACACTCCAAGACGGGGTTGATGTAAAAAAATTATTTGAAGTAGTAGATTTTGCAAATGTGATGACTTATGACATGAATGGAGCTTGGGTATCGAATAGTGCACATCATACTGCGTTATATGGAAATCCAGCAGACCCTAACTATGCAAGTGGCTTATCAGTTGATCAAACCGTTAAGTATTTACAAAGTCAAGGGGCTGATTCCAAAAAAATTGTCATCGGGGCGGCTTACTATACACGTGGCTGGAATAAAGTAGAATCAGGAACGGATACCGATCATCCTGGACTTTTCCAACCAGCTGAAAAAAATAATAAAGATGCAGATGGAACACCTACTTATGGGGCAGGCAATAAAAGCTCACTTAGTGCAGGCGACGGGGGACGTGCTGGTGGTGTTTGGCCATACCGAAATATTGATGATCTTAAAACAAAATCAACTGATTTAAAAGAATATTGGGATGATATTGCTAAAGCGCCTTATCTCTATAACGATAAAACAGGTGAATTTTACACATACGATAATGTGCGTTCTATCGCTGAAAAAACAAAATATGTTAAAGATAATCAGTTAGGCGGCGTTATTTCCTGGATGCAGTCTCAAGATAAAGAAACAGACAGTACAAAGCGGGATGAGCTTACAAAGGCCACCAAGGATGGTTTGTTTGGCTCAACACCTCTTCCAGAAGAACAAATAAATTATGCGGGTCTGAATGTAGAAGTTTCAATTGAGCCATACAGTGAAAATGGCGTAGGTTATGAAGTAACAGTAAAAAACAATGAAAAAGTGGATGAAACAGACGATGTCCTGAAATCAGTAGAAACGGCTTTTGAAACGGTTAAATTACCTAAATTATACATTGCGCTAGATTCTTCTGAAACACTAACAAATGGCGATTATAAAGCAGGAACCGTAACAACAGAAAATGGCATTACAACAGTAGACTTGGCATCAGTATACGATGGCCAAGAAATTCCTCAAGGTGCAAGCTATACATTTAGATTAAAATCAAGCGCAGATACGGTTGACCCAAGCCACATCAGTAAGATTGATTTAGTACAACGCATCGGGAAAACAGGTGCAGAACTAAGTAAGCAAACTGTCTATGGAACAGAGGATATTAACCATGACTCAACAGACAATACACCACCAAGTGCGCCAACAAATCTAAAAGCATCAGAGAAAGCGGATAAAAATGTCACATTAAGTTGGACAGCAGCAACAGATGACGTAAAAGTGGCTGGGTATAAGATATACCGCGATAACGCTTTAGTTGGGACATCATCAAATACGACATTTGCTGATCAAAACTTAACTCCCAATACTACCTATATTTATACCGTAAAAGCTTATGACAGCGCAGGTAATTTTTCAGCTGCAAGCGAACCGCTATCAGTGACAACAAATAATGAACTTCCAATAACGAATGCTTGGGATGCAGATAAAGTCTATACTTCAGGGGATGTTGTCACTTATCAAAGCAAAACTTACCGAGCAAAATGGTGGACACAAGGTAACATTCCAGGAGCAGAAGAATGGGGCCCTTGGGAGCTTATTCAATAGTCCACAGAAAGAGCCTGTGACATAAACAAAATAAATTAGCGACAAGCGCTCGCGATTGAAAAGGTTTGCCAGACTTCGGGTTTCTGGCAAGCCTTTTCAATATAGACGCTTTCGCTCGATTTGTCGTGTAGAGTCTACGCTATATTTTCTTGAATGACCCAGACGCTTTTATTTATTGCGCAAAAGGAATCTTTTTGATAAATGACATCCTTAAAAATCCAGTGTATACTTAAATGTAAAAAGGGGGTAACATAGAATGAAGAAATTTGTGCAGTTGGTGGTCATGATCCTCCTTATTATTGGAGTGGGTTTTTTACTTAAGGAATGGTCTGAAGTTATTTTATATACAGCGGCCATTTTGATTGAGCTGGCGGGAATGGCTGTTGCTATTCGTCTTATCTTTTGGGATAAACGAGGAACAAGTTCTAAAGTCGCTTGGATTGCTGTTATTTTTGTTCTGCCAATACTCGGTTATTTTATTTACTTATTTTTCGGGCGTAATCCACAAAGCCGTATTTTTCACTACCATCAAATCAATGAAGCCCATAAAATTACGACGAAGATCCGTGCACTTGAAAAAACGCACAACACAAATGCAGCGCCAGATTTATCAAAAAGGATTGCTCATTTAACTGATATTCAAGCCGTTAATGGCAATGAGCTAAAGCTGCTTACAAATGGTGACGAGACTTTCAAAGCGATTATCGAATCACTAAAACAAGCAAAAAATCACATTCATATTCAATATTATATCTATAGAGCGGATGCAATTGGTACCGAAATCCGTGATCTTTTAATTGATAAACTGAATGAAGGCGTTGAAGTGCGTTTTATGTATGATGCATGGGGCTGTGCCAAGCTTCATGAAAGTTTTTTAAAACCGCTTGAAGAAGCTGGTGCAGAAATTCAGGCGTTTGACCCAATTCGCTCAATTTGGATAGCACGCACTGCAAATTTACGTAATCACCGCAAGTTAATCGTCATTGATGGGCAGATTGGCTTTACCGGTGGATTAAATATTGGGGAAGAATATCGTAGCAATACACCTGATTTTGTCGTTTGGCGTGATACACATATCAAAATTAATGGCCCGGCAATTTTAGAATTACAGGAATCCTTTTTAGTAGATTGGGTTTATATGAAAAATTGTGCGGAAGCAGCGGACTCATTTATTAATGAAGCAGGCGTAAAACAATATTTATCTCCAAAAACAAGAGGTTCAGAATGGGCGCAAATCGTTTACGGGGGACCTTACGACAAAGAAAATGGTGTGCGTGATGCCATTTTAGATTTGATTGAATCGGCAAAAGAGTCTGTTTGGATTGCTTCACCTTATTTTGTTCCTGATGAAGAAGCTCTTGCTGTTCTTCGGCGTGTATCCATGAGTGGCATTGATGTTCGTGTTATCATTCCGGGAAAAGGTGATCGAGCAATCTCATTTCATGGAAGCAATGCTTATATTGAAACGATGCTTGAAGCAGGAACAAAAATGTATGCGTACCGGGATGATTCATTTATCCATGCTAAATTAATTCTCGTAGACGGAGAAAGAGGCGCCGTTGGTACTGCAAATTTTGACGTTCGGAGTTTTCGCCTTAATCATGAACTTATGGTCTTTTTATATGAAACAGATTCTGCAATTAAGAAGATGTTAGTTGACTTTGAAGCTGACTTCAAAGCAAGTAAGTTATATCAAATAGAAGATATCAAACAAAAATCATGGTATACGAAAATGAAAGAAAACCTTTCTAGTTTGTTATCTCCTATTTTATAAACCCTAGTTTTTAAGGAGGAACTATTAATGATTCGACAAGCTACTATGGATGATGCAACAGAAATCGCCCCACTTCTTCTTACAATTTGGAAAGATATGGAGCTCTCCATTTTTAAAACAGAAAAAGAAGCAACGATAATAAAAGCACTAACAAAAGCCATTCTACTCCCAAATTATCGTTATTATTATAAACACATTTATGTTTACGAAAAAGGACAACAAATCGCGGGTGTGGTGGCGGGTTATCCAAGTAAAATAGAACCATTAATTGAAAAACCCTGGCAGCAAGTTATCGAGGAGTTTCATTTAACCCATACAAAACCTGTCTTTGTAGATCTAGAGACTTTCCCAAATGAATGGTATTTAGATTCTTTAGTGACAAGCGAAGAATTTCGAGGCCAAGGAATTGGCTCAGCTTTAACTAATGAATTACCTAATATCGCTAAAGCAAGTGGGGAAAGCGTTATTGGTTTAAACTGCGATAAAAAAAACCCTCATGCCAAACGACTTTACAATCGACTAGGTTTTGTAAAAGTAGGGGAAGTAGTACTTGGAACACATTTATATGATCATATGCAAAAGCCACTATAAAAAGCATTGTCTAGCTTTCACAATTGTACCTTATCGAAACTGTACATTCATTTCAATTCGTGCTAAGCTAAAAGCTACGGAGGTGCAGTTGTGAAAAAATACATAATAAGCATATTAGTTGTGTGCCTTGCTTTTGTGGCTGGTTGCGCAAATATTACGAACACAGTTAAAGTAAACAAAAATGGGACTGCTGATATTAATTTTGATGTGAATTTTGATGGGACAGCGGCTTTTCTGGCCGATTCAATTATGAATAAGGCGGTTCCTCAATTTAAAGATCAAGGATTTAAAGTAAAAAAAGTTTCATCAACAGAATATCAATTTAGCCGCCACATTAAACAAACAACTGGAGGCAAAAACACAAACCAATTAGCCAAAGAATACGGAATTAATTACAAGGAAACAAAAGGCTTTTTCTTTGATAAAGTGAGATTAGATGGAACAGTTGATATGCCAAAGCTATTAAAACAATATAGTGGCGATGCAGCGATCCCAAATAATATATTATCACAAGTTAATTATACACTTGTGCTTGACTTACCAATTTCAGGTATTGGAAAGAATAATGCAGATAAGGTTTCAGGTGGAAAATTAACTTGGAAGGTACCATTAACTGAGAAGAAACCACTTTTCTTTGAAATAAATGTTCCTAATGTGAAAAATATTGCTATCGTAGGAGGCATCGTTCTTATTTTAGCAGTTGCTCTTATCATTTGGTTAGTAAGAAGAAAAAGAAAATCATCATTATAAATTAGAAAAACACATTTTCCTTTATTCGTTAAAAGGAAAATGTGTTTTTAATTTAGTAAAAATGCTAATCTACATGTCTATGGTACGCAAGGTTCGATACAGCGAGTAGGGCAATAAAGATAAAAAGGATCATAAAAATTAAAGAATAATTATAAATTTTAGCTGGAATCATTTGCACACTACTCAAAGCAACGATAACTGATAACCCCAGTGCCCCTCCAAATTGGTGAATTGTATTAACCACACCTGATGCTGACCCTGCAATAGAAGGATCGGTATTCGCTAAGCCCATTTCAGTCATTGGACTTAATGAAAGCCCTTGCCCAACTCCCAAAAATATCATCGGGACCGCCATTGATAAGATATAACCCGATTCAATTTTAGCAATAAAAGCGATGATAAAGCCAAGCATTGTTAATATTATCCCAATAAATAACACACGAGTATCACCAAAGCGTTTTTTAAGCATTGTGACTTTTGTCGCTGAAAAAAACTGAACTACAGTCATTGGTAGAAAGGAAATACCAGCTTGTAGCGGACTATAGTGAAAGACATGCTGCATTGCTTGAGGTGCAAGAAACCAATAAGCAAGTATACCACCCATAAAGAAAAAGCGAGCAATATAGGAACTACTGCGTTCGTAATCTAAAAATAATTTAAGCGGCATTATTGGTGCTTTAGCGTAGTGCTGAGTGATAATAAAAGCCCCCAAAAAAATAAGCGCGATGACCAGAAAGGTTAACTGATGGGTTTCACCAACGATGCTGTAGAGTAATGTCGAAAAGCCAATAATAGAAAAGATCGTTCCCCGATAATCTAACTTTTGTTTACTAGTTGAAGGAAGTCTATCGGTCTTAACATATTTGAGGGTAAGAATAAAAAGAATACCTCCAATTGGCAAATTTATAAAAAAAGCATCTCGCCAAGTGAAAAGACTTGCAATCATGCCCCCAAATACTAAACCGAAGCTAGTACCGATACCAATTGTTGCTCCGTAAGCTACGATTGCTCGTGAGCGCATGTCATCACGGTAAGTATCCATTAAAAGTGCTAATGTTGCTGGTGCTAAAATAGAAGACCCTACTCCTTGTAATGCACGAGAAATAACAATCATTGGTGCATTTGTTGATAATCCTACAAATAATGAGCTTACACTAAAGAGGAATAGTCCGATGAGTAACATCCGCTTACGACCAAAGATATCACCAGCCCGACCACTGAACAATAAAAGGCCACCAAAAGTTAGTGAGTAAGCATTACTTACCCAAGATAATGAGTGTTCATTCAGGTTTAGATCTGTCGCGATTTTTACAGTTGCTGTGAATGTGACAGATACATCGAACAAGATCATGAAGTAACTAAAAAGAATAACGGGAAGAATAATACCAAATTTTTGCTGAGTAGATTTTGACATATTTTTTCTCCTGATCAAAATGATTTATTAAAATACTTGGTTATTATAAACCTTTGTCTGCACTCTAAGGCAAGTGTTTTTTATTAAATGATTTGCATTGAAGGGTTATAATGAAACAAAATGAAGAAAGGGCTGATGAGTATTTATGAATATTGATGCTGTAAGTAAGAAATTCGATATAACAAAAGACACCCTTCGTTATTGGGAACGTATCGGTCTATTACCCAAAGTCCAGCGTAATGAAAATGGTTATCGCAACTACTGCGAAAATGATATGAACTGGATTAGTTATATTATCTCCATGCGAAAAACAGGCATGCCCATTGAAACCTGTATTGAATACGTTCGCATGCTGCATAAAAAGGATGTTTCACCCGAAGCGCGACGTAAGCTCCTAATTAATCAGCGTGATGAGTTGGTAGCCCAAATACAAAATATTCAGCTTGTCATCGATTATCTTAATGAAAAAATTGATCATTTTGAAGAACATATTTTACCTAAAGAGGCAGAACAACTTTTTTTAGATAAAAGATGAAATGAAGGAAATGTACTCTAAAATGGCTGTTAAGAGCTATGATAATAAAAAAATGCTAAATATTTGCTTTACAATACGCTTTAAAGGGTATGATAAGGAAGTATTAATTTTTAGGAGGATGAATGATGAATTTAAAAGATACAGTGGAACTTGCAAATGGCGTTCTGATGCCACATATGGGATTTGGTGTATGGCAGGTTAAAGATGGCGAAGAAGCAGTGAATTCAGTAAAATGGGCAATAGAAACAGGATATATCAGCATTGATACAGCCGCCGCTTATAAAAACGAAGATGGTGTCGGCCGTGCTATTAAAGAATCAGGAAAAAAACGTGATGAATTATTTGTGACAACAAAACTTTGGAATGCTGATCAAGGTTATGAATCAACGTTAGCTGCCTTTGACAAAAGCCTTGCCAAATTAGGCCTTGATTATCTTGACTTATACCTCATTCATTGGCCAGGAACTAGACTATTCAAAGAGACATGGCGCGCTTTTGAAAAATTATATAAAGATAAAAAAGTGCGAGCAATCGGTGTATGTAATTTCCATGAACATCATCTAAAAGAATTAATGGAAGACGCTGAGATCCCGCCGATGGTAAATCAAATTGAGCTTCATCCATTACTTACACAAGAGCCTTTACGCAAATTTTGTAAAGAACACAATATTGTAGTTGAAGCCTGGTCTCCACTTGGTAACGGAAAAATCTTAGCAAATGCTGATTTGAAAGCTATTGCTGATAAGCATGGTAAATCAGTAGCCCAAGTTATTTTGCGCTGGGATTTGCAAAATGGGATTGTGACTATCCCGAAATCTGTTCATAAAGAACGGATTATTGAAAATGCCCAAGTCTTTGATTTTGAGCTAAGTAGAGAAGAAGTAGAAGCGATTAATGCTTTGAATAAAAACGAACGTACAGGTCCAGATCCGGAGGAATTTAATTTCTAATAACTGGAAAGAAGCTACTGATTATTTTAGTTTTTGGGGGCTTTTGTCTCGTGAAATATCATTATTTGAAGCAAATAAGATTTTTTGAGCTTAGAGACACCCAAAGTTTTAACCTTGTGCCTTATCTAAGTAATATCAAACTAATATAGCTTGTCAATCAAATTATTCAATGCTACGAAAAACCTTTTAATACAGGAACTATGTCAATAATAATCTTTTGTTCTCTTGTATCTAGCGAGATAATTCTTTTTTATTGTTTAGCACTCTACGCTACAATAGCTTTTGTAAATCAAGAATATTGCATATATATCATGGATTCTTTTAATTTTAAGTTGATTGCCATGAAGTTTTACAATAGTTTTATTTTGTCCTCTTAAACAAGGAGTGATAGCATTTCCAGGGTGTATTTTTAAAATAAGCTGCTATGTGCAGAAAAACAAAAATTAAGAGATGAGTCATTACGATTCATCTCTTTTTTGTTCCTTTCTAGTGTGAGCGTTATGAAAAAAATATTGTTATATATTTTGATTTTGAAAGCGATTTTATGATATAGTGTAATTATTAGAAAATAATAAAAAGGGAGACAAAAATATGAGAAAGAGTTTACTATTTCTTTTGCTTACTCTTACCTCAGTATTACTAGTGGTACCTACACACAGTATTAATGTAGGCGGGGTAGAAAAAAACCGAATTTTCAAGCAATTTATAATCAAGCTGTATCAGAAAATATTATTAATCCTGAAACGAAAACTTTTGCGCGATGGAAGACAGAAAATGAAGAAGAATTCTATCCTAATTTTAAAGAGGCTGTCAAGGAGAATATATTGCCGAAGGATTTGGCAACAAATTATGCTGCTTGGTTGAAAGCGAATCGCTACGGAATCCCTCCAGAGGGGGATACAAAAGTTTTTAATGATGTTACACCACATGCTTCATGGAAAGGCTTTGCTATAAAAGGCTGGCGACATTTTGATTACAAATAATACCAGTTCAAAGGGGATTACAGGCCATGCTGCTATCGCAAATAGTGATAATTACATTTTGGACATGCCAGGTACAGGCCGACGTCCTGCAAAATCTAATAATAGGCAAAGCACAGTAAGTAGTTGGTTGAAGGAATATGACAATAGTGGGAAATATGTAAAAGTTTACAGGCTAAAAGATCAAGACATGGCGAAGAGAGTAGCACGTTATGCTGATCGTAATTATTATTCAACAACTGGAAGTGCAACGAAAAATATACAACTTGACTATGGTATAGATTACCATCTCTATCAAAAAAGCCCTAGTTATTGTTCCAAGTTAGTTTATCAAGCTTATTATTTTGGTTCAGGAGCTGCTAAGGTAGTATATCCTAAGAATGGATTTGTAGCTCCTTATTTTTTAATAGGAACATTTACAGCTAATTATAAACCCCAGCTTAAAAAGACTTTTTAGAAAGTAGGAATTATATTTATGAAAAAAATATTTTTATGGGCAGGAGTTCCTGTAGGTATCATTATTTTGATTGGTATGATTTTCTATATTTATCAGGTACCTGTACAAAAGTACTTTGGAAAAAAAGCGATAGAAAAATATATTACGGCTCAGCAAATCAATAGAAAAGATATGCAATTACTTGATTCAGGAGCTAGCCTGATGAAAGGGGGCTATAGAGCAACCTATAAAATTAAAACAGATCCAGAGAAAGAGTACTCTTATTATTATCGTTCTTGGGCTAAAAGTGACCCTTACCATATATCTCTTAATGTTTATAAGAATGGGACCGCTCTTAATTCAAGTGATCCGTCTATTAAACATCCTCCGCTTTCTGATGATTTTAAAGAAAAATAGAAAATAGAGCTATGTAGTTTTGAGTGTTTCCAGAAAAAAAACACGTCTGTTTATAAAGCACTGATGCTTACACTAGCACTTGTTACGCTTATTGTGTTAGTCCTAGACTTTCATAAATAAAAAAAGTAATCATCTAACCACTTTGAACCACTCCCTGTTAAGCAGGTAGTAGTTTTTGTTCATTTTATAGTTTAAAAGCTTATCTCGAGGCTGTTTTTAGTTCAATTTTGTAGAGCAGAAATGGGACAGAACTTAACAACTTTCATTTACTTTGTTGATATCTGAAATTAGTTGGAAAAGGGCGTATTTAAACTGCATCCTTTTTTGTGGTGTAAGATCATGTTAAAGTTTTATCAGGCCCATCCCAGGCCCCAAACAACAAAAAACGAGTTTCAGGAAAAATAAATTAATCCTGAAACTCATTGCTAATGTAAGATGCGGCCGAGAGGACTTGAACCTCCACGAGCTAATGCCCACTAGGCCCTCAACCTAGCGCGTCTGCCGATTCCGCCACGACCGCTTAATATCAATGTTTTTCACCCACACAACCTAATGAGACGCGCAAGGTTATTATATCTATATACATGCTAAGTTAGTATATCCTAGCGCAACTAAATTTGTCAAGTTGGCATTCTATCTAAGCTATCATGCCTTTTATTAGCTATTATTACCACTCAATTGATTTATATCATTACTATTAAATAAAAAAATAGAAGAGATTGAATCTTATAAATGTGGCGTGCTAAGAAAAAAGCAAGTTATCAGAAGCAACCTAATTTTATTAAAAATATCCAGGCAAATTACTAGAGTATTTTGCCTATAAAATCATTTATATTAAAATTGTTTCTACCAATAAATCATTTGTTTTGTCTAATTTAGAGAATGAATGAGGGATAGGATGCGTCACTAAGATGATATATTTTTGCTTATATGAAGCCTCTTCATATTTTTTGAAGAAGATTTGCTCTGGATTATGAGGTAATAAAGTATTAGGAAATTGCATATCAAAACTATTCGATAGATATTCTTGAATATTTGTGGCTAAAATATTTTTATTTAGATGCAACTCTTCTAAAATATTTCGAGTATAGTCAGATGTGTCTACGATCTTCCCAATAGTTGGATCAGAAATAATTAATGCTTTTTTTAAATAGCGTTCCCACACAGTAGAAGCAATGGGTATATCTAGTTCAGTGTGTAAAATTAAAAGGTAATCTAGATTAATATTATAACTAATGATACGGTCAGCTTGAATCATATTATCATCTCTCTTTTGTTTATATTTAATCTAAATCTATCATAATATTATGTGAAAAGTAAAACAAAGAGAAACCCTTTCATTTAAATAATATCTCTCATTCTATTGACCATCAACCGCTATACAACCTAACAAACTTGCTTGCTTAAAAAATATTTTCGTTGTATAGTAAAAATGAAAGAGCGATGGAGTTCGCTAAAACCGCAATATGCTGATGACTCCTGTTTAAGTAAGCTTAGTTCAACCCTAGGCTTGTTTAAGCAGGATTTTTAATTGCTTAGAGGAGGATTAGAAAATGTATTACGTATATATTGCTATTTTCAGTGCACTAGGTGGCATGAGCCGCTATGGAATTAGCTTACTTATCAATGCTAATAACTTTCCCATTGCAACACTTGTCGTTAATCTCTTGGGATCATTTTTGTTAGCAATCATTATGCAATATTTTGCGGAAAATGTGGATGTTCCACCGCAATTAATTGCTGGTTTAGGGACAGGTTTTGTCGGTTCTTTTACTACATTTTCAAGCTTTAGTGTTGAAAATATTCATTTGTTAATGAACGGGCAATATTTTCTTGCGATTAGTTATATTGTGGTTAGTTTATGTGGGGGTTTGCTGTTTGCAGGTGTAGGTTATAAAGTAAGCTGGATTTTAGTAAAGCGAAGGGGGCTTTGAATATGATTATTCAGTTACTGATTGTCGGAATTGGTGCTGCGGTTGGGGGTATGATAAGATACGGTTTTTCTAATTGGTTAAAAAATAAGTGGCACACACAGTTCCCCTGGGCGACTTTCATTATTAACCTTAGTGGCTCCTTTTTGCTTGGTCTGCTTATTTCTTCAAATCTTTCACCAGCATGGCAATTGCTGTTTGGAACAGGATTACTAGGAGGATATACCACATTTTCTACTTTTAAAATTGAAAATATTGAATTACTCTTAAAAAAAGAATATCAAATCTTTTTTTCTTATACAGGTTTATCTTATTTATTCGGTTTACTTTTTGCTGCATTTGGTGTGATCGTTGGCAATAACTTATAAGAAAAGCTTAAGAAGTCAAATAAACTATTGTAGCTAAGTTTTTGGCATGATATGCTAGAAAAAAAGATTTTTGAAAGGTAATCTGTATGAAAAAAATTATTTTCCTTTCTATCATTGCTTTATTTGTTTTTTTAGCCGTTGGTTGCGGTAAACAAGGTGTTCCTGCAGTGGTAGTAAATGGTACAATTAGTGATGCAAGTTCAGCTGTTCAAAATAAGACTTTAATGGTAAATGGCACGTTGAGTTGGCAAGGTGAGGCAGAAAAAAATTCACGAGACTTAACTGTTCTGCTAAATGATTCAACAAAAATTACAGATGCTTCTGGTAAAACGACAAAAATCGCTTCATTACGAAAAGGAGACCGTTTTTCTGCCGTTTTTCCTGAAGGGACAAAAATCGTTTCTCCATCACCAGGTAAAGTTTCAAACCCAGCAACTTCTATTAAGCTAACAAAATAGCTCGGCGACAAGCACGCGCGATTGAAGAGGTTTGCCAGACTTCTTCTTCTGATGAACTCTTTAATGCAAGCGTTTTCTATTAGTTTGTCGTGTTCGAACTATAGAACTTATACTATCTTTTTTGAATCATATTTTCTTAAAAAATAGAGCTGAGGCACATGATGCCTTAGACTCTTTTTTTGTATGCGCAGGGTAGATTTAAATGTTATTTAAAGCATTTTGTTTTTGGCATTATCAGTAGCTATTCTTAATTTCTACTACGATAGTTAGAAATAATTTATTCAATTTAATAAAAAAGTAAGTTTAAAAGTTTAAATAAATGGATATCTACATATAGAAAAGATAATAAGAAAGGGGGGGTGCGAAGATGTTGCATTTGTTATGGGTACTCATTGTTGGTGCTGTTATTGGGATTATTGCTGGTGCGCTTACCAGTAGGAAACTCCCCGCTGGTTGGATTGGTAACATTATTGCTGGTCTAGTTGGCTCTTGGTTAGGGGAAAAACTTCTTGGTAGCTGGGGTCCACATATTGCAGGAATGGCTATTCTTCCTTCCATCATTGGTGCAGTCATTTTAGTAGCAATTATTTCATTTTTTATCGGGATGAGCAAAAAATAACAAACAAAGAAGGTGCTGTTTTATGAATGGGTTTGTTAGACTGATTTTTCTTCTGATTGGATTAGTAGGGATGATTGGTAGTGCAATATTTGCTGCTTTAGTTTATCCGCTTGCTGGTTTTTCAGATCAAATACAAACTTACAGTAGTTCCAATTGGTTTATGAATGTCATGATTGTTGTTGCTGTTTTAATCTTTTTTGTGTTCTTCCTGTTGTTTTTTGCAGCGATTGCAACAAAACAAAAAGTGCGTGCACTCCATATTTTAACACCAGCAGGAGATATTCAGTTAACACAGACAATGATTAATAGCACAATTTTACATGCCATACATGAGATGAATATTTTAAAGCAGCCAGAAGTTTACACAAAATTAAATAGCAAGAAACAATCAGTTCAAGCCACCATTTCTGGAGGGACAATTCCTCTTTCTCACCTGCCTGAAGCTGGAAAAAATTTGCAAGCCAATGTAGAAGAAAGACTCAAGGAATTGCTTCAAATTGAACATGTTTCTGTTGATATCCGTATGGAAGAAAGAATTCCGGAAAAACGCAAGAAGAATGAAGCACGTGTTGTCTAAGGAGGAATCAGAATGGATCTGCTTGAATTTTTAAAGCCATACAGAGGAAGAATTTTCTGGACGCTCTTAGGTTTCATTATAGCAGTGCTCTGGATTACCATCGGATTTGGCTATACATTACTTATTTTGCTGTTAATAGCGATTGGTTTTGTTATTGGGAAATGGCGCGACGGGGCGTTAGATCTACAAAAATGGTTTCAATTTATTTCTAAATAAAACGAAAAGAAAGGTGATTAGACATGGTTGAAGAAAGCAGACAAAATGGAGAACAAGAAACTCATAAAAATTCACTAACATTTGATGATCAAGTTATCAAAAAAATCACAGGAATTGCGGCAAAAGAAGTGGATGGTGTTGTTGACCTTCAAGGTGGAATGATTAGTGGCATAACTGAACGCTTCACAAGCAATGGAGACATCACAAAAGGAATTGATGTTGAAGTGGGTGAAAAGCAAGCAGCGATAGATCTTACTGCTGTTGTTGAATATGGTAGAAGTATTCCTGGAATCTTTAACGAAATTGTCAAGAAAATTACCGAAGCAGTAGGTAGAATGACTGGACTAAAGGTTGTTGAAATTAACCTTAACGTTACAGATGTAAAAACAAGACGTGAACTTGAAGAAGATAATAAAAAAGCTAAAGATACAAATGATAATCGTTCAAACTAATTAAAAATCTAATGAATGAAGGAGAATGAGAAAAATGACTGAAGATAATGGTATGAAAGATAAAGCAAAAGGCGAAGTAAAAGATCGTGTAGGAGGAGCTACTGGCGATAAAAAACAACAAGCAGAAGGTGTAAAAGATAAAACTACTGGCAAATTTAAAGAAGTAACAAATAATGCAAAGGAAAAAGCAGAGGACTTTGCGAATAAAGCAAAAGACAAGTTCAAAAAAGACAAATAAAGTGCAACAAAAAATTAAACAGCTCCCTTTATAGTAACTACTATAAAGGGAGTTTTTATGATTCATAAGCTAAATATCAATTTTTTATATTTTGAAATTTATACGATAAACAAAAACTATGACTTCTTTTTAAAAGCATGCTATGCTTAAAACAAAAAGACGATTGAGTCAGTAGAAAAGGTGAGTGTTATCATGCGTGTTTTTGCAGGAATTATATCGATTCAAGCATCTATTTTAGGGTTTATTTCTTTTATATCTGCTATTAAGCCAAGCGGGACCCATCTCCTTATCGTTCCAGAAAGCTTGGCAAAGAATGCGAGTCTAGGCTTGTCGATTATGATGCTTATTGCAGGGGTTTTGATTATTTGTTCTAAACGAGACGATTTTTTACTTTTTTTAGCGATGCTATTTTGGGTATTTGGCGTTATTTTAGGACTGCTTTTTGTGCCTAGTTTTTCGGGAATTTATTTTCGACCAGTTGTTTGTGGAATTTGCATTATCATTAGCTTTAGTTATATTAATTTTAAACGGAATAAAAATAATTAACGCGAAAATGAGGGGTTTTGATGAGTAAAATTTGTGTTGTAGGTAGTTTAAACATGGATAAAACGATGACGCTAGCAAAACTTCCACAAATAGGAGAAACACTCGAAGGACAAGAGATAAGCGACTCAGCTGGCGGAAAAGGTTTCAATCAAGCGGTTGCGGCTGCTAGGTTAGGTAGTGAGGTTGTTTTTATTGGAGCGGTTGGTGATGATGAAAATGGGCGTATTTTAAAGAAGATATTAAAAGATGAACACATTGATGATGAGCAAGTAGAAATGCTTGATACCACAACTGGAATAGCTTGGATTCTTATTGAGGAAAGTGGTAAAAACATGATCTTAACTTATGCAGGTGCCAATAAAGCATTTTCATTAAATGAGCTAAAACGACAATGTATTGCTGATTGCGATATTGTTATTTCCCAATTTGAAATAGCCGAAGCAACGATTTTAAGTGCATTTAAACAAGCAAAAGCAGCAGGGAAAACGACAATTTTAAATCCAGCACCTGGAAAATTTTGTAAAAAAGAATTACTTGAGTTAACGGACTATTTTATGCCCAATGAAACCGAATTTGATATCGTGACAAATCATCAGTCAAAAACAACAGAAGAGCGAGTTGCAAAAGCAAAAGAGCTGATAAAAAGTGGAATAAAGGCCATTATTATTACACTTGGGGAGGCAGGTTCGCTTATTATAACTAGTGAAAGTGTTCATGAAGTTCCAGCTGTAAAGGCAAAAGTTATCGATACAACAGCAGCAGGTGATAGTTATATTGGGACATTTGCTCACTTTTTAGCACAAGGTGCTTCCATTTACCAAGCAGCAGAAAAAGCAGCAAAAGTAGCAGCAAAAGTTGTGGAAAAATACGGGGCATACACGTCACTTCCAACTGCTGAAGAACTCAATCAGTAATGTTTATTTTGAATACAATAGGGAATAGATAGTTGAATTTAAAGAAAGAAGGTAATGGCATGGATCAACAAGAAAAGATTCAAATTTTGAAAGACCTCGTTAATATTAATTCGACTAATGGCAACGAAGAAGAAGTGGCAGACTACTTAAAGAAATTATTAACAGATCACGGAATTGATTCAGAAAAAGTAATTTATGCAGAAAAACGCGCGAGTTTAGTTAGTGAAGTAGGCGACAAAAATGCAGGGAAAGTGTTAGGCTTTTCAGGACACATGGATGTTGTTTCGGCTGGGGATGAAAGTAAGTGGACATTTCCGCCATTTCAGGCAACTGAAAAAGATGGAAAAATTTATGGTCGGGGTGCAACAGATATGAAGTCAGGCCTTGCAGCACTCGTTATTGCTATGATTGAATTAAAAGAAGAAAAAACGCCTTTAAACGGAAAAATTAAATTATTAGCAACAGTTGGCGAAGAAATTGGTGAACTTGGAGCAGAGCAGCTGACAAGTAAAGGTTATGCTGATGATTTAGACGGCTTAATTATTGGCGAGCCAAGTGGTTATCATATTGTTTATGCTCATAAAGGTGCTATGAATTATACACTTAAATCTTACGGAAAAAACGCCCATAGTTCAATGCCAGAACTTGGCATTAACGCGATTGATAACTTATTGAAATTTTATAATGCAGTTGAAAATCAAGTAGCTAAAATGTCGAAGGAAAATCCTATTTTAGGAAAATTTATCCATAATGTAACGGTGATTAGTGGTGGCGAGCAAGTAAATAGCATCCCTGAAGCAGCAGAATTACAAGGGAATATTCGTACAATTCCAGAAGAAAATAACGAAACGGTCAGAAAAATTTTTAAAGAAATTCTCGAAAAGTTAAATCAAGAAAAAGATGTTCATTTAGAACTGACATGGGATTATGATAAACAACCGGTATTTAGTGACCGGGAATCAACACTTATCAAAATTGCAGAGAAAGTAGCTAAAGCACAAATTGGTCAAGATATCCCGCTTCTTGGTATATCTGGTGGAACGGATGCAGCAGAATTTACAAAATCTAAAAAAGAATTTCCAGTAATTATTTTTGGCCCAGGGAATGAAACGCCGCATCAAATAGACGAAAATGTTGATACAGATAACTATCTTGAGATGGTTGATGTGTATAAAGAAATTGCTAAACAGTTTTTAAATTAACTGGTGAAACAAATAGAATTGTAAACGCTTGTATTTGAGCGAGATAAATCGGTGACAGGGTTGTCGCCGATTTATTTTGTTTATAGGACAAGTGTGTTTTTTTATGAACTTTTTTGTTTTTATTTCATCATAAAATGAGTTTTTTACAGAATATAATTTTATAAACATCATATACAATTTTGATAAAAACTAATAAAATAAACTATGTAAACGATTTCTATCTTTGTGGAAGGGGGATTGTTATGTCGAAATGGGGTAAGTTTTGCTTGCTTTATTTAGGTGGCGTTATTATTTCACTCAGCCAGTTGAAGGTACCTCCAGTTATGAATGAGTTATCAGCAACACTTCATGTTTCAATTGCTGATCTTTCTTGGCTAATGTCAGTGTTTACAATTTCGGGTATTTTTATTGCACTGCCTGGTGGAATGATTGTTACAAAAATTGGAGCAAAAAAATTACTGCTTGGTATTACTGGATGTTTGTTTTTCGGAAATCTTATCGGTGCTTTTGTTAATCATTTTTATTTACTTTTAGTTACGCGGGTTATTGAAGGGATTTCTTTTTCCACGATTGTGATGACGGGTGTTGTACTAATTAGTTATTGGTTTCAGGATAGTTCAAAAAGTGGCACAGCGATTGGGATTTTTACAACGTTCTCAGCACTTGGTTCACTCATTGCGATGAATATTTTCGCTCCAATGGCAAGGATGTTTGGTACGGCTTCACTTTGGTATTTTATGGCGGCATTATCGCTTGTGATCTTTATTTTGTTTGCTTTATTTACAGATGGTCCAGTTTCTCAAAAAGAAGAGCATAGAAGTGGCAAGGCATTTCTCTCTGCTGTTAAAAATAAGCAGATTTGGCTGCTTGCACTTATGCAAGGAACAATGGCTTTTGTTCTTTTCACTTTTATTAGTATTTATCCGTTTCTTTTTACTAATTTTTATGGGTTGAGTCAAAATGTTGCTAACTTTTATGCGAGCTTGTTTGGGTTATTTGGCATTCCATTTGGGATTCTTGCTGGCTATTTAATCGATAAAACAGGAAGGCCTGGATTGGTTATTTTATCCGCTTTTCTTTTGATGGCAGCTTCTTGTTTAGCAGCTGCGTACCTTACTCAAGCAACGTATGTTATTCAGATATTCGCTTTATCAGTTGCTGCAAGCTTAGCCTCATCAGCAGTTACAATCATGGTACCGCGAGTCGTTAAGCAAAGTGAGCTAATTGGTTATAGCATGTCGATTGTCAATTTGTTCTATTATTTAGGCATTGTTATTGGTGCACCTCTGATTACAAAGTTGGTTGAAGTAGCCTCTTGGAAAATCAGCTTATTTGTGTTAACGAGTGTTGTACTTATTGGGGTTTTTGCGGCCTTTATTTTTCTACTACAGACAAGAAGCCGTGTTGTATTGAATTTTAATCAAGAGGAGGAATTATAATGGAGAGAACATTTAAGAGTGATTTAGCATTTGCAAAAGAATTAGATATGAAAGATCAACTACATGCTGTGAGAGAGCATTTTTTCATCAAGAAGAATGAAATTTATATGGATGGAAATTCATTGGGGTTAGCTTCCAAAGATGCAGAAAGGTCACTGCTTTCAATGATGGATAAGTGGAAAAAAGAAGGAATTAAAATCTGGAACGTTGAAGATAGTAAATATTATCATTATTCGAATAAGCTGGCAGAAATGATGGCACCATTAATTGGTGCTGAAGCTGATGAAGTAGCAGTTGCTGGTAGTACTACTTCAAATATTCATCAACTCATCAGCACGTTTTATCACCCAACGAGAGAAAGATATAAAATTTTGGTTGATGATTTGAATTTTCCAACGGATCGTTATGCAGTAGACAGTCAAGTGCGTCTTAAGGGGCTTGATCCAAACGATGCTGTAAAAGTAGTTAAAAGTCCAGATGGAAGCTTTATTTCTGAGGATGCTGTGATTGAAGCAATGACAAGTGATGTTGCGATTATTCTTTTGCCAACCGTGCTTTATCGCAGCGCGCAAGTACTTGATATGAAACGAATTACGAAAGCTGCACATGAAAAAGGAATTGTCGTTGGTTTTGATTTATGCCATGCTATTGGAGCAATCGAAATCGACTTTAAAGAAATTGAACCTGATTTTGCGATTTGGTGTACGTATAAATATTTAAATGGTGGCCCAGGCTCCATTGCCGGGCTATATATTCATCGTAGACATTTTCATAAAGTTCCAGGAAATGCAGGTTGGTTTGGTAATAAGGATGAAACGCAATTTCAACTTAAACATCAATTTGAACATCAACAAGATGCAAGTGGCTGGCAAATTGGGACACCATCATTATTATCAATGGCGCCACTTGAAGGAACATTAAAGCTTTTTAACGAAATTGGTATGCCGGAAATTCGGAAAAAATCCTTGAATATTACAGCATACTTGATGTATTTGATTGATGAAAAATTAGCGAATATGGTTATCGTGTTGGCAACCCGCGTGAGGATAATAAACGCGGCGGGCACGTTTGTCTTGAACATGATGAAGCATATCGGATTAGTTTGTCTTTAAAAGAAAATGGGATTATTCCTGATTTTAGAGAGCCTAATGTGATTCGCTTAGCTCCAATTGCTCTTTACACTTCTTATGTTGAGGTATATCAAGTTGTTGAGGTCTTAGCAGAGATTATTAAAACAAAGAGCTATGAGTCATTTGATAAAGGACGTGCTTTAGTTGTATAATAAATGCTTATTATAGGGTAAAATAAAAATGGGTGATATAAATGGATGAAATAGATAAAAAGATTTTGCAACTATTAATGAAAAACAGCCGCATGCCGGTCAAAGAAATTTCCAAACAGGTATTACTTTCAGAACCAAGTGTCAAAAATAGAATGGAGAAACTTGTTGAAAATGGTATTATTGAGAATTTTACAATTAAAGTTAATCCAATGAAGCTAGGCTTTAATATTTCGTTTATTATTAAAATCAGCAACTTAAAACCGACTGTCCAATCTTTAGAGCGGATTCTGAAAAATTTTCCAAACCTAACTGAAGCGCATGCAATTACTGGACAAGAGAATTATATCGTACGAGGTTATGCAACCGACATTAATGAGATTGATAAATTATTGAACGAGTTAATGCCGATTGGAACGATTAATACGTCAATTATTTTTTGGAACGATTAATACGTCAATTATTTTAGAGACCCCAATTGATCGAATGTTATCTATTTAAAAAGTTATGTATTCTTATTGGCTGTTTGCTAATAAGAATACATAACTTTTTTTAGGTTAGAGCTCGTCTTTATCTTTCAATTGACCTAAAAACCGAATGGCTGCTTTATAAGCAAGGGCACCCTCCTCTTTTGTTGTATCTGTATCAAAATCATGTGGCAGATCCTCCACTTGGTAAAATTCATGATAAAGCGTGCCATTTGCTAATTTTTCGGATTCAACGGCAGGGACATCAGGATCACTTAAACTATGAGCTAAGAAGATGGGGGGTAAGAAATGAAAATCTTGTTCAGGATCTAAGGAATATGTATCCATTAATTTTTGATTTATTGGTATGCCGGCAACCATGGATAGCCACTCGCCGCTTTGTTTAGAATAAAGGTAAAGGGCAAATCTCTTCTCGACTGCGCCTTCTGCAATTTCATGGGGTAAAATCATCGCATTACAGAGTGTAGCAGAAATAGCTGGATATTTTTTGAAAAAAAGATTTTCTGTACGGACCCATGTCGATTTCAGACTGCTATATCCATAAAAAGAAAGGATTGCAAACGGTTTTGGCAGAGCTGGATCAGATGCAAGATTGATCGCTAAAAATGCACCAGAAGAACGACCAAACAGAGCGAAATCATCGTTTGTTAATCCCAGTTCTTGACGAGCATTTTGTTTAAACCAAAAAACCGCGTCAGAAGCATCTTGATAAATTTGTGGCAATTTAGTTTCAGGCGCTAATCGATAATCACAAGCGAGTAAATGATACCCACTTTCGAGAAATAGCTGGATATATTCTTCTGGTAAATCATAACGTGTGCCGTAAATTAAGCCACCGCCATGAAAGTAAATAATGGTTCGAGCGTCTGTTTTTTCACTGCGATAAAAATCAGCCTTTAAATCAAGCGCTTCTCGTTTAGCATATGTTAATGTCTTTTTTATCATTATAAAAGCCTCCTCGTACTTATTAGTGTAGCTTTATTTTTTTCATTTTGCCAGCAATATTTGTCAAGGAAAAAGGTGTTTTCAAATTGTGTTCACTATGGTACAATGAACAAGTTGTCATATTTTTTATACGTATTTTGTTAAAATTTTAATGTATGGAGATGAAGTAAGTTGGATATCGAAAGCAGTCCATTGATGCAAAAAATTGATTATAGTACCAAAAAGAAGGTAGATTTAGCTAATAACCATATTATTCGTTATATCGTTCGAGCAATGCTTGCCTGTTTATTCCTAACTCTTGGAACAGCAGTGGCCGTTATGATTGGAGATAAAGTTGATCATTTTGCACATGGTCTTGGAAAAATTTTATATGCTTTCATGTTTAGTTGGTCTCTCGTTATGATCATATATATGAACGCTGAGCTTGGTACATCAAATATGATGTACATGACAACAGGTGTTTATCAGAAATTAGTTCGCCCAGGGAAAGCTTTAAAGGTTTTATTCTTATGTATTTTCTTCAATTTAATTGGCGGTATTATTGCTGGTTATATTATGTCGCTTACTTCTGCATTCCACGCGCTTCCAGCGGATCACTTTTTATTTACTGCTGTAAGTGGGAAATTAGCAAAGGCTCCATTACAAATTTTTGTAGAAGGAATTTTTGCAAATATTGTTGTGAATACAGCGGTGTTGTGTACGTTAAGAATGAAAGATGATGCAGCTAAAGTACTCAGTATGATTTTCATTATTTTCATCTTTGCTTTTCTAGGTTTTGAGCACGTTATTGCTAATTTTTCTTCATTCTCGTTAGCATTCTTTGCTTCAGGTGGTCATCTAGCAGGGATGACGCCAGGTAGTGTCATTACAAACCTTGTACTTGCGATGCTTGGAAATTATGTTGGTGGTGGTTTAGTTATTGGACTTGGTTATGCTTGGCTTAACCGGACACCTTCCATTTTTAAAGATTAATTATTTTTTAGATCAGTTTGAGCAATTACTGCTTGAACTGATTTTTTTTATAAATCTTGCGTTTTCATTTTTTTGTATTTATTTTTTGTTCATCCGAGTTATAATAAAATTAGTGGAGGTGAAAGAGATGAAGTGGCAGCAACCGACTGAAAAAGAGTGGTTAGTAGTGGCAAACAATGAACAGGAGCAAGACGGTTTATTTTATTATGCGGTTTTGACTACGGGGATTTTTTGTCGCCCATCTTGTGGTTCGCGTTTACCTAAACGAGAAAATGTTGTTATTTTTTCAACACAGGAAGAAGCTTTAGAAGCTGGTTTTAGGCCGTGTAAAAGATGTATCACAGCTGGCATGAAAGTTCCTGATAACGAGTGGGTGGATCAAATTAAGTCTTTTATTGCGGATCATTACCGCGAAACATTAACTTTATCTGACATTGCTAATCATTGTCATGGAAGCCCATTTCATCTGCATCATGTCTTTAAGGCTGTGATAGGAAGCACGCCGTTAGAATATTTGCATCGTATCCGTATTGCAAGGGCCAGAGAACAGCTTGTGAACACAGATTTAAAAATAGCTGAAATCGCAACTTATGTCGGTATTGATAGTCCAGCGCAATTTAGCATCTTTTTTAAAAAATATATAGGTGTCTCACCAAAAGATTATCGAAAACGAAAGCAGGTGAAGGGATGATCTATTATGGGAAGATCAATGAAAATAATAGTTATTTAGCAGTTTTGGATGAAGGGCTATGCTTTGTTAGCGGTGAAATAAATGGCCTTTCAGAACTTAAAACTTGGCAAGAAAAACATTATCCAAAAGAGAAGCTAGTGGAAAATGATGAAGTAACAGCACCTTATGAAGAATGGTTTACTAGTTATTTTAGCAATCAGATTCCACAGCAAGACATTCCGCTAACATTGACCGGAACACCTTTTCAACAAAAAGTCTGGGAAATTTTAAAATCGATTCCTTATGGGGAAAAGCGAACTTATAGTGAAGTTGCAGAAGAACTAGGAAACAAAAGAGCCGTTCGTGCCGTGGCTAAAGCAATTGGAGCAAATCCAGTATTAATTGTTATTCCGTGTCATCGTGTCATTGGGAAGTCAGGTAAGCTGACAGGTTACCGGGCAGGCCTTGCGATGAAAGAAAAATTACTTGAAATAGAAAGTTCTTGATTAAAGTAAATACAAGAGCTAGTTATTTGAAAAAAACAAGTTTTTGTTGAACAATGTTTTTTAAGTGAAAACGATGGAGTAGGTTGGGATTTTAACAATAATGCGAAATTAAAGCTGTTGTGATAATAATGGCAAGTGATATTCAATGAGAGATAAGTAATGTATTCATGGTGACCGGTAAATCGCTTTCTTGAAAAACGTTTGCTAATTTGGCCACACCTTAAAAGTAATCAAATGAATTAAAAGATGACGGATGGTTATTTGTGTTTTAAATTCCAGTTTAATGTATAATTTTTCAAAGCCATGTAAAGGCAAGTCATACTTTATATGGCTTTTTTATTTGTTGATTTCATAAAATATTCACAATTATATGGTAAAAAATGTAAATTTTCAACTTCATACAATGGTAGATTGTGCTAAATTTAAACCATATTGAGGAGGGAAATTTATGATGTACAGAAAAGCAATTCAAAAGGGTATAACAATGGAAGATATTATTCAAGAATTACGATTAAATGCATACAGACCGTCTTTGGTAAAAAGTAAAAAGTATTCTAAAAATGAAGTCCTTCAAGCGGAAGATGTTCACGATTCAGGTATTTTATTTATACAATCAGGTTATATAGGCAAATACATGAGTATTAACCATTATGAAAAATTAGTGGATTTTCATGCTGGATTTGATTTGATCGGTTTTAACGAAATTCTTGTCCCCCTTAAAGAAAAAAATTATTGCTTGCGGATGTTTGACCCAGTTCATGTTATCGTCATTAATGCTGATTATTTATTAGATTATTTATCTATTCGGCCCGTTTTTATGGAATACTTGGTTAAAAAAATGGCGAATAAATTACACAATATAGCATTAAAAGAGGCAGCTAATGGGAAATATCAACGGGATCGCGTAGTTTCTGGCTTGCTCGCAGCAGCAGTGTCTCTTGGAGCAACAAATTATCATGACAATTATCAATTTCCAAGTGTCATTAATCACTATCTTTTGGCTAATTATTGCCGTATTGATCCAGCTTCTTTTTCCAAAGTATGTAAAAAATTGGTGGCTGAGAAATTAATTTATATTCATGGCAGACAAATTGAATTAAATGTTTGTGAATTGAGAGCGAGCATTTCTACAGGATATGAAAGAAAAGAAAATTTTATTTTTTAAGAAAATTTAAATTTAACGGTTTTTCTAAGGATAGTGGATGAAATCGTTCTTTATTTTTTGGCATTTTAAAACACATTAAAATATGTTGTCGTTTGAAATTTTCTCTGTATGAGCTTGTTATTTTACTTCATGTATCATGTATAGAAGTTAATCGTTCCTTTTGGCTGTTTAATTTTCGGAACTAATAAACAATTCCAGGGAGGTGATATATGGGATAAAGTCTATTGAGATTCTCCAGCTAAAAAGAAAGGGATGAAAGGTAATGTTTGTGCTTTGTAAAAAGATTTGGCTAAAATTTATTGTTGCCATTTTAGCTATGAGTGTTGTTTTGTTTCCAGTTCATCTAAATGAAGTGAAAGCTGAAGAATACCCAAATATCTTGCCACCAGAATGGGATGTGTCTGCAAATTGGGATATCCTTAGTTCTAGCACTAATCTTAACTTTCCGGAAAATTGGATGGACTTAATTTTTCTTCAAAATGATTTTGTAGTAGGAAAGACAGTTCAACCAATGAAGAGAGTTTTAGTAAATGTGGCAAATATTGATGCTAAGTTTGAAGCTGAACGCGTTTTTCATTTGAAAAAGGGTTGCACGTATCGATTCAAATTGAATTATGGAATTCGTTTAACTGGCAAAGCATCAGTGAAGATGGATTTTGATGGAAGTGTCGTCTCAAAATCAAATACGACGCATGATGATCTCTACAAAGAAACAATTGTTGCCGACCGAGATCGTGATTACAAAATCAAAATAACAGTAGATGCGCCGAAAAATACCAATGTTTACTTTATGCTTGGTTATGGAGTAAATGATTTGGAGGGAGGTGTTAAAGTTACAGAGAAAGGGCTACCAGTGGTTGTTAATCATATAGATGAAAAAGGAGCAACCCTTGCTAAAGAGGAGCTATACGAAGGGAACGTAGGCGAAACTTATAAAACCCAAGCGAAGAAAATTGCTGGTTATAAGTTAAAGCGAGTGATAGGTAAGGAAGAAGATGTTTTTTCAAAAGAAATACAAAAAGTTATTTATGAATATACACCTGTTGACAGTCCAATTGAAGAGGGAAAAGTGACTGTTCAATATGTGGAGCAAAATAATCATAAATTACGCCCAGATCAATTAATAAAAGGGACGATTGATAAGGCATATAATGTTAGCATTCCTGATATTGCTGGTTATGAGCTTCAAAAGGTCGATGGTAATGCACACGGAGTTTTTACAAAATCGGAACAAATCGTTAAGTTAGTTTATCGAAAAATAGCTACTAATACGAAAGGTTCTATTAGGATTCAATATGTCGACGAAAAGATGAATGAAATCAGAACACCTGAAACTAGAAGCGGAAATTTAGACGAAGCTTACCAAGTCATTCCTAAGCAAATTAAAAATTATCGTTTTAAAAAAGCAGTAAATAATTTATCAGGAAAATACGAAAAGGAAGCTAAAACAATTACTCTAGTTTATTCAAGTGTGAAAAATGATGCAGACACTAATCGAACTTTACCAGAGAAGAAAGCGAAAAAAGAACCTAGCCAGGAAATGCCTAAAACAGGAGATGCCCCTATTTTTTATTGGGTAATCATTGGTCTGCTGATTTTATCAAGTAGCCTTGTTGTTTGCTTTTTAAAAACGAAAAGATTTTATCGTTAAGGGAAGGGAATTTGTTTTATGGAGAAAAAAACATTTAAAAAAGTAGGAATAGGATTTGTGGCTATATTGCTTTTTGTTATAGGGGGAGCCTTTTTCCAAGAAAAGGATATCGCTGCTAAAAGCATCATCCCATTTGATTTGTTGGAAGGCGATTTTAATGTTGCTAAAGATTGGCAAATCCTTGATTATAGCAGTGACTTGAAAGCATCACTTAGTTTGGTTTTTCTTGAAGATAAAGAATCTAAAGTAGGTGGCACAAAGTTAAATGCAGCGCTTTGCAATTTCGCGAATATTGGAAATGCTAAATTTAAAGCAAGGAAATCATTTCATTTAAAAAAGGGTCGTACTTATAACTTAAAATGGTATTATGGTTTCCGTACAACTGGAAAAGCTAAAGCAAGTATTGATTTTAATGGGACGAAAAAAACATCCTCATCAACCTTAAATCAAGATGTTTATACTGAAACGATTGTAAGTGATAAAGAGCAAGACTATGTTATTACACTAGAATTTAATGCTCCAAAAGTAACAAATGTATATATGATGATTGGTTATGATGCTGCGGATCCAAATAAAGGGATGGAAGAAGAAAAAATAGCATCTCCAACCGTAGAAGCACCAGAAGCAGGACAAAGAACGGTTCTTGGAACAGGTGTTGTAGGAAATAGTATCCGAGTAACCGATCAAAATGATGTATTATTGGGGACCAGTTTAGTAGAAGCAAACGGTACATACACGATTGTTTCTAATCGTACTCTGGTCTATGATGAAGTGATAAACGTTACTCAAGTAGCAGATGACGGGATTACGAGTACACCAACAACAGTAAAAGTAATCGATAGTTATGCACCAGAGGCACCGAAAGTTGATGGTCCAGTTGAGTGGAAAGAACAAACTGTTCGAGGTTCTGCTGAAAAAGGGAGCAGAATAGAAGTGCGGAACGAAGCTCAAGAATTGGTTGGAAATGGTGTAGCAAATGGGCAACCGATTGATGGAACAAACAATAAGTTTTCAGTGGAGTTAACAAAAACCGTACCAATAGGTAGTAAGTTGTTTGTCACAGCTGTAGATGCTGCTAATAATACAAGTAATGCAACAGAAACTACAGTAGTCAATAACTATAAACCAGATGCTCCACAAGTAAATGAAGTAACAGATACCGACACAGTTGTAACAGGGAAAGGTTATAAAGCAGGAAATAAAATTACAGCTGTTATTAATAACCAAGAATTTGAAGGCATTGTTCAGGAAGATTTAACTTTTTCAATTGATATAGGCCGTGCATTTCCTGGTAAAACAGAAATTAAAGTAACCGAAACAGATGCAGCAGAAAGAACAAGTGACCCGACAACAGTAAAAGTGAAGGGCACGATTAAAACAGCGACTCCACAAGTTAATCCAGTTGGCGATTCGGATACTGAAATTACCGGTAAAGCTGAAGCTGGCGCTGATGTTTCTGTTGTAATAGCCAATTCAACATACACTGGAAAGGCAAATAATGAAGGCGACTTTAAGATTTCACTAAATCAGCGTTATCCAGCTGGAACAAAGGGAACTTTATTTGCCACAGGGCGTTCGTCTGTGCCAAGCGATGAGATTTCGTTCACTGTTTTAGATAAAACAGCTCCTGAAAAACCATCAATAAATAAAATGATTGATACAGATACAGTAATCACAGGTAAAAGTGAAGCTGGTGCCAAAATGCGTATCGAATTAACAAAAAAAGATGGTGAAATTTCTGTTTATGAAACGATAGCAACAGAAACAGGATCCTACAGCCTAACGCTTACAACCACATATCAACGCGGCACTAAAATCGCCGTTACAGCAACGGATACAGCAGGTAATGTTAGTGATAAAACAGCATCGAAAGTATTAAGTAGTGTAGAGTTAGAAATGTTTATTGATCCAGCAATTAATAGTCAAGATACTTCAGTGCTCGGAACAACTTCGAGATCAAATTCATATTATCAAGTTAAAATTGGTAACCGTATCTATGAAGGTTACTCAGATGATGAAGGACAGATTGAGTTTGAACTAGATCGTTCGTATCCTGTTGGGACAAGCGTTGATTATTTTACAAGGGATGAAGATGATACATCAGACGTTATTAAAACCGTTGTTATTCCGCGTTCGCCAACGCAAACATCGTTGTTCCATAATCAAACTGAGATCACGAATATGGTAGATCCGTTTGCTAATATTACAATTACGGTAAATGGTACAGAAATATATAACGCCATAGCTGATCAAGACGGTAATTTCTCGATTACACTTAAACGCCCACTTGAAATTGGGGATGAAATTACCATTATTCAAGAAGTAAATGGCTATTCAAGTCAACCGGCTACAATTTGGGTGTATTAAATATAAAAGATGACGCGGAAAAGAGGGGATTTTTTTGCAAAATAAGAAGCTAATAAAATTGTTAATCATTATTTTTGCTGGAGCGATTATTTTAGGCGTTGAGTTTCCAGCGAAAACAACTGTAAAAGCGGGGAGTGCGGCTACTTACTACTCTACATTTAGGCCACTAAAAATCAATCAAGTCAGTGATACCGATTTACGTGTAACAGGAACTGCTACACCAAATATCAGTATTCGTGTTAGAGTGAAGAACTATGTTTTTAGAGGTTGTGCCAATAAGTATGGTGACTTTTCAATCAAGTTAAATAAAAAATATCCAGAAGGCACAGCGATTGAAGTCGAACAGTATCGTCTTTTTTCTTCAGAAAGAAAAAGAACGATTGTTCAATCGACAGCATCTGTTACTGAGCCTCAAGTAAATGAGGTAAGCACAACAGATCAAGTTATAACAGGGATTTCGCGCTCACCTCAAGTAAAAGCTGTTATTAACGGTGCGGCTAGTTATAGTTATCCAAACCAGAAAACAGGTGAATTTACGATTAATTTAGGTCGCACATACTCTAAAGGTACAGTGATTAAAGTATATGCTATAAATGGTTCACTAATTAGTAATCCAACACAAATCATTGTCATCGAAAAACAGGTCGTATTAGAGGCCCCGCTAATCAATAAGGTCACAACAGAAGATGAAGTGATTACAGGTCAAGCAGGCCCTGATTTAACAGTTAAATTAACAATCGGGCAAGACTTATACGAAGCAGAAACGGATCAGAATGGACATTTTACTGTTTATTTAGACCATAAATACACGCGCGATACAGTTATCTATGCACATGTAACAAATGGAAATGTGAATAGCGCAGTCACAGAAGCTGTTGTTGAAAAAGGCAGGTATAATTTAGGTGTCAATGCAATTACCAATATTGACCGCGTTATTACAGGAATCACAGAACCATATTCCAAAATGACTGTTCGAATTGGTAATCGGGTGTACACGGGAACAGCAACAGAAACAGGAGCCTTTTCAATTGAGCTTGGGCAAACCTATCAAGCTGGACAAAACGTGACTGTGAAATCAAAAGAACCGAATTATGGTGTGGAAGAAACAAAAGTCGTCATTATTTATCCAGCGCCACCAACTGTCAATACAATCGCTATAGGAGCAGAGTCGATTTCAGGTACAGCTAGTCCTAATGCGCTTGTTATTGTTACACTTGGCGGTAAAATGTATCAAGGATTTGCTAATCGCGCTGGCGATTACGACATCCCGATCAATCCAAATGATGCAGTAACAGGAGCGATCGTGTATGTAAAACAAATCAGCAATAATGTTGAAAGTTATTCTTCAGAAGTAGTCATTGGAGAAAAGTCGAGCTGATGAAGTACGTGTAAAAGAAATTTTGATGTAAGTTAAAAAACGGTCTGCTTGAATCGGTTTTTAATAGAAAAAGTTTAAGCTTTTCTATAACAATTACCTTTCAAGCAGAACCGTTTTTTATTTATCATGCACGTTGGAACCTATAAAAAATAAGCCATAAAAATATCGTCAACGTACTGTCCATTAATACAAAATTCTTTTTTTAAAATGCCTTCAATATGGAAGTCATTTTTTTTATAAAAATGAATGGCTTTTTGGTTACTTGCTAAAACGCGGAGTTGCAGTTTTTTAAAGCCTTGCAGTTGTGCTGTTTCTTTTAAATAATTTATCAATGCAATACCAATGCCTTGCCGCTGGTAATCTGGGTGAACGGCAATGTCAAACAAGATGACATGTTGTGCTGTTTTTAGTGGAGTAGGCGTTTTATAGTCTAAAATGCCAACGATTTTTTTATCGATAACAGCAACTGTTTTTGAGCCAGGTGGATTTTTAAATTGATATTCTGCTTTGCTATCAAAATGGATTTCTGCTGGCGTCGTTTCGCATGTCCAAACTAGATGTTCTAATTCTATCATTTGTGCCGTGTCTTGTGCTAATGACCCCCTAATTTTCATGCATATCCTCCTTTTTATTACTGATGTTTTGCATAGTTGAGTGATTTTTTCCAAGTTTTAAAGAAGCCTTCATTAGAGTAAAGTAATACATTGCTTTGATAGAGTCGAATGGTTAACCAAAAAGCAGCTCCAACTGAAAGCAGTAAGATGATGAGTGAAGAAAGAATACCAATAGTAGAGACAGATAATAAATCCATTCGAGCAAGCATAATCATTGGTGAAAATGTCGGAATATAAGAACCAATGATGACAAGTAAATTATCAGGCGCTTGTGCTGCTGCAATTGATCCCCAGTAGCCAATAATCGCTAAAATGGTCATTGGATAAATAAACTGGGCAACCGTCTCGACATTGGGTACGAGTGAACCAATTAGAGCAGATAATAGAATATAAAGCAATAATCCGAGCAAAATAAAACCAAGATTTAACACCAAATAATAGGTTGGAAAATTATTAAATTGATTGAAGATCCCTTGTACCATGGTTGTATTCTTTCCAATCAGCATGAAAGCAACAGCACAGAGTAAATAAAAACCAATTTGTGTTAATAACATAAGTAAAATAGCAGCTAATTTTCCTAACAAATGAGTTTTAGCAGAAACGCTTGAAAGAATGACTTCCATAATGCGCGTGCCTTTTTCATTTGCGATTTCGGAAGCAACGATATTAGCATAGCTCATGACAAAGATGAAAATCACGAGTGTTAATCCAAGGACAGCCGCACTCATTACTTCTTTTTGCTTATTGGTTAATTGATTATCAGCAATGACTTGATTAGAGATGGAGACAGGAGTGCTTAGCTCCTTTAATTGTGCAGGTGTAATTTGGTATTCGCTTGCTTTCATGGTGACTTTAGCTGAAGTTAATGTTTTCGAAATTTTATTTAAAACAGTCTTTCCAGCGGGATCTTTTGTTGTATAGCTTGCAGTTAAATTGTTTTTTGTTTCGTTAATTGTTAAAAAGCCAGCAATTTTTTCTGTCGTTAAGGCTTTTTTTGCAGATTTAATGGTGGTGATTGTATCATTTACTTTGAAAGTAGATGTATCTTTAGTAAATAAATCGCGATAAAGAGAGTTTTCACTAATAACAGCGATTTTTGTTGTATCGGTTTTGTCAAAGTAGTTCACGATCTTAGGAATTGCAAAAAAACAAGCTGCGATTAACAGCGGGAAAAGGAGAGAAATAACAAATGATTTTGTTTTAACGCGTCGTTTGTAGACTTGCTTGGTAATGACCCAGAATTTATTCAATATCTTCACCAACCTTCCATTTGAAAATTTCTTCAAGCGTTGGGGGCTCTAAACTAAATGTTGGAATAAAGCCGTCTTTTGTCACATAATTAAAAATTTCTTTGGCATATTTTTCAGCGCTTAATTGTAAAATACGAGTGCCGTCTGGACGCGTTTCTACACTTTTTACCCCATTTAATTGTTGTAAATCGGTCATTGTCAGTTGAGGGGCGACAAGGCGAATACGATTTCGTCCATAGCTTAATTTTACTTCTTCCGTTGTTCCTTTAAGCACGGTTTGGCCTTGTTTTAACATGATTAGGGAGTCGCACAATTCCTCGACATTTTCCATCCGATGACTTGAGAAAATGATGGTGGTTCCTTGTTCTTTCATTTCAAATACAAAACGCTTTAAAATCTCTGCATTTACTGGATCAAGGCCACTAAATGGTTCATCTAAAATCAGTAATTTTGGCTTATGAATGATTGTGCTGAGTAATTGTATTTTTTGTTGATTCCCTTTTGACAACGTTTTGATTAAATCGGTCTTTTTCCCAACGACTTCGGCGCGTTCTAGTAGTTGATCGATTTCATACTTTGTTTCCTGCTTCTTGCAACCTTTTAACTCTGCAAAAAATAACAGCTGCTCTTCAATCGTTACATCGTTATAAAGTCCACGTTCTTCAGGTAAATAACCAATATCATTAGGATTTATTTTTAATGCAGATTGGCCGTTCCAAAAAATTTCACCACTTGTTGCTTTAAGGAAATTTAAAATCAGACGAAATGTCGTTGTTTTACCAGCGCCATTTTGCCCAATTAATCCTAATATTTTCCCGCTTTCCACAGTAAATGATAAGTTGTTTACGGCTGTTTTGCTACCAAATTGCTTTGTTAATCTTTGTAATTCAAGCATTTTTTCGCTCCTTTTTAAGATATACATTTATTCTAACATGAATGCTCTTCCTTATATACTGTTAGTAAAAAGAGGTTGCCCGAGATGGTGTTGAGATAGAATGTGAATCGTTCTTTAACTAGGAGTTTAGTCGTTTTTAGGATGAACTGCAACTATTGTGAGCTAGGGGTAAGATTAAAAAACCAGCACAAAATAAAAAAACCGCTAAAAATAGCGATTTTAGATATGAGCCGTGATGGGCTCGAACCATCGACCCTCTGATTAAAAGTCAGATGCTCTACCAACTGAGCTAACGGCTCTAAAAATGGCTGGGCCAGCTGGATTCGAACCAACGCATGACGGAGTCAAAGTCCGTTGCCTTACCGCTTGGCTATGGCCCAATAATGGTGGAGGAGAGTGGATTCGAACCACTGAACCCTAAGGAGCGGATTTACAGTCCGCCGCGTTTAGCCACTTCGCTACTCCTCCAAAATAATAAATGCCGACTGCAGGAATTGAACCCGCAACCTACTGATTACGATTCAGTTGCTCTACCAGATTGAGCTAAGTCGGCGTAGTACTCTCAATAGCATAAGTACTACTTGATTACTAAAGATGACCCGTACGGGATTCGAACCCGTGTTACCGCCGTGAAAGGGCGGTGTCTTAACCGCTTGACCAACGGGCCATTTATTTAACAGCTAACATTTATTATATAAACTATAGCAAGATTTGTAAATAGAAAATTAAAAGTTTTTCTTTTCTGAAAATAATTTCATTTATGAAGAAAGATTTCATTTTAAATAAAAAAATTACAGACGAACTAAAACCGGTAGAAAAAGTGCGATAAAGCCTATTATATCAGTATGTAGAGAAGTTGTGAACTTCTGGTTACATTCTAAGCTGAGCTATGCTATAATGTGTGATGTCGTTTTAAAAATATAATAAAAAGGTAGGGAAAACCAATGGCTTCGCCGCTAAAAAGGTTATTAATCGGTCGTCCACTAAAAAGTTCAGAAGCTGGGGAACAAAAACTCGGGAAACTAAAAGCGCTTGCTGTTTTATCTTCTGATGCACTTTCATCGATTGCTTATGGAACAGAACAGATTTTGATTGTTCTTGTTACAGTTAGTGCAGCAGCAATGTGGTATTCGCTTCCAATTGCATTATGTGTGTTAATTTTATTATTTGCTTTGAACTTATCCTATAAGCAAATTATTTATTCATACCCACACGGCGGGGGAGCTTATGTTGTCTCACGTGAAAATTTAGGTAAAAATGCGGGTCTGGTTGCCGGAGGTTCACTGCTTGTTGATTATATGTTGACTGTTGCTGTTAGTGTGTCTTCTGGAGCAGATGCCATCATTTCAGCTTTCCCATCACTATATCCATTTGTTATCCCGATAGCGGTTGTACTCGTTATCTTAGTTACCGTTATTAATTTGCGCGGGATTACTGAATCAGCTAGTATTTTAGCTGTTCCTGTCTATTTGTTTGTTTTTTCTATTATAGTATTGATTTTTACTGGTGTGTTTAAACTTTTGATGGGAATAGACGCCACTCACGAAGCGGCCGCTGTTGGAACAAATGTGCAAGGTGTAACAATTTTCTTATTGCTACGTGCTTTTGCTTCTGGCTCAGCATCACTGACTGGGATTGAAGCAATTTCAAATGCGATTCCATTATTTAAAAAACCACGAGCAAAAAATGCTGCTAAAACGTTGGCTATCATGGCATCGCTTTTAGGTTTTTTCTTTTTAGGAATCACTGTTTTAGCTGTTGCTTATGGTACAGTCCCAGAGCTTAAAGTAACCGTGCTTTCACAAATCGCAGCCAATGTTTTTGGACGGAATTTTATGTTTTATTTTATCCAAGCAACAACGGCTTTAATTTTAGTTTTAGCAGCTAATACTGGCTTCTCAGCTTTTCCTCTTTTAGCCTTTAATTTAGCAAAAGACAAATACATGCCAAGAATGTATTTAGCGAAAGGGGATCGACTTGGGTATTCAAATGGGATCGTGACACTCGCTATAGGTTCGATTGTTTTAATTATTCTCTTCCATGGAAAAACAGAACTTCTTGTACCGCTCTATTCTGTTGGAGTATTTATTCCTTTCACACTTTCACAAACTGGAATGATCGTGAAATGGTGGAAAGAGCGTCCCACAGGCTGGAGGAAAAAATTAGGTGCCAATTTGTTAGGTGCCGTTATTTCCTTTACAGTATTGGTCGTTCTCTTCTTGACACGCATCGAGTCTGTTTGGCCTGTCTTCATTTTTATGCCAATTTTGATTTTTGTTTTTCATAAAACACGCCATCATTATGTTAAACTTGGTCCACAACTTCGAGTTGATGGAGTCATGGATTTACCGGATTTTAAAGGGAATGCGGTTATTGTTGCAGTTTCAGATACAACAAAGGTCGTTGAAGGGGCACTAAAATACGCTAAATCAATTGGTGATACAGTGATTGCTGTTCATGTTTCTGTTGACAAAGCACAAGGAAAAGAAGTCATTGATCGTTGGCACAGCATTCATCCAGAAATTAGAATTGCCCATCTTTATTCAACATATCGCTCAATTTCTGAGCCACTGATGAAATTTATTGATACCGCCAAGCAAAAAGCAGATCAAGATAACTATTCACTCACTGTATTAATTCCACAATTTATTCCTAAAAAGGGTTGGCAAAATGTTTTACACAATCAAACAAGTTTACTTATTCGGACCAAATTATTAATGAAAAAAGATGTTGTTGTAGCAACATATCCTTATCACTTAAAAGAATAGTATTTGAAGATGGCTCGGTTTTTGTGACTAAACAAAAGACCGAGCTATTTGTGATCGCTAGCTCTTTTCTTTATGAAATTTAAAGAAACTATGTTAAAATACTAACAAAGATAAATGAATATAGGTGAATGAGATGAAAAAAACGGGGATTTTAGGAGTTCCTTGGTTATTTAACCAAGCTAGGAGAGGGACATTGTTAGCGCCTTTTGCAATTCGCTATGCGGGAATGGACGAATTTTTAGCACGTTTAGACATCCATGTAAACAACGATCAGAACCTTCCGTTTTTCACGAATTTGGAAGAAGAAGCCATTTTAATTAACAAAAATTTGGAAGCGATTACAAAAAAGATAGTCGAGCTTAAGCAAATTGTGTGTGAAATGCTTGAAAAAGAAGGCGTTCCGATTATTTTAGGCGGAGAGCAATTTATTTCACTTGGAGTGATTGCAGCGGCCCTTGTAAAAGCACCGAAAGCAGGCGTTGTCTGGTTAAATGCAGAACTTGATTTGGGAAACGAGCATTATTCTGAAAGGCTAAGTGAAAGCGTGTTAGAAGTTGCGCTTGGAAGAGGCACAGAAATATTAACACAAGTAATGGATGGTCATTTTTTAGATCCAGGAAATTTAGCGATTATTGGTACAAGACGATGCTCTAAAACAAGTAAGGCACATATCGACAATTTAAAAATAAATCATTATGAAATGCAGACGATTGATCGGAAGGGCTTTCAGAAAGTGACAGATGAGTTAATGGAATGGATAAAAATAAAAAAGCAACCCATTCACTTTATGTTGGCTGTTAATGTTATTGATCCAGAGTTTGCGCCAGGGACGGATATTATTTCAGTAGGTGGCCTTTATTGGCGTGAAATCAGGCATCTTTTGAAAAAGCTTGCAGACAGTCATGCTGTGGCATCGATTACGATCACAGGCCTAAATCCACTTAAAGATGAAAAAAACAAAACAGCTCGTTTAATTGCTACTCTACTTGAAGAATATTTCACAGGGTAAATTCTGTTAAAAAATTACAAAAAAATAACAAATTTATCTTTTTGATGAAAGTTACTAGCGCATAATTACTTGCAATTTCTTTCAAAACGTGCTTGTGCGCCATTTGTAAGCAAAAAACGGCTAAAATTAGACAAGTTAACCGACCTTGATAAAAGATACTTTTCTGTTATACTAAATGTATACAGACAAGTTTGTCAGGTAAATTTGTAAATGGAAAAGGAAAGGGTGTTTGGATGTCGGAGCAAGGTAAAAGATATTTTATTTTACCGATGATCATTATATTTATTTTAGGTATTGCTGCCATAAACATTTTAAAGAACCCGATTGTAAGCTTTTTCATTATTTCACTTGCGGCTTGTTTATGTGGACTTATCAGTGGTTTATCGTATCAATTAGTTAAATTTATTGTGCACACTCTTAACCAGGTGCGTGAAAAACGTGCCTTGGAAAAAGAAACAAGTGCAGAATATCATAAAGCCTAACATTTCCTTACAAATAAGGAAGTGTTTTTTTATACACAAAAAGAATCTTTAAGTTTTCTTTCCTAAATTTTCCTAAGGTGTTTCCTTCTAACGTGACTATAGTTGTGCTATAATGAAAAAAACGAGCAAACATTCAATAATTATTGGCAAAAATGAGGATTGCCTTGATGACGGAGGCGAAATGATGAATTTTTTAAATGTTCCTATATTGCATTACATAGAAAATATAATTGATATTTTAGTTGTATGGTTTGTTATTTACGGATTGATTATGCTGATCCGTGGAACAAAGGCAGTTCAGCTTTTAAAAGGTATATTTATTATTGTTGTGGTAAAAGTGATCAGTAGTTTTTGTGGTCTCCATACAGTGGAATGGATTACAAACCAAGCACTTACTTGGGGTTTTTTAGCCATCATCATTATTTTTCAACCTGAGCTTCGACGGGCACTTGAGACCCTTGGGCGAGGCAATATTTTTGTGCGCACAGGTTCACGCATTGAAAAAGAACAGCATCATTTAATTGAAGCGATTGAAAAATCAACGGAATATATGGCTAAACGGCGAATTGGTGCTTTAATTTCTGTTGCAAAAGATACAGGAATGGAAGATTACATTGAAACGGGTATTCCAATTAAAGCGCATATTTCTTCGCAGCTTTTAATTAATATCTTTATCCCAAATACACCACTTCATGATGGAGCTGTGATCATAAAAGGTAATGAAATCGCTTCTGCAGCCAGTTATCTACCGCTTTCTGACAGTCCTTTTCTTTCAAAGGAACTAGGCACAAGGCATAGAGCTGCTCTTGGAATTAGTGAGGTCACAGACAGTATTACAATCGTTGTATCGGAGGAAACGGGTGGCATTTCTGTTACAAAAAGCGGCGAGCTATTCCGTGATATTTCTAAAGAACAACTTCATGATATGTTAGAGCGTGAACTGGTTACAGTGGTTAAGAAAAAAAATGGCTTCTTTTCTAAATGGAAAGGAGACGATAAAAAATGATGGATCGTATTTTAAATAATAAATGGTCAATAAGGATTATTTCTCTTCTTTTAGCAGCGATTTTATTTGTATCTGTAAATATCAACAATGGAAATGATGAATTCCGTACGCTAACACAACAAGATACAGAAGTTGTACAAAATGTCCCTGTGAAAGTTTATTATGATAACACCAATTTATATGTTTCTGGTATGCCGGATACGGTTTCAGTAACACTGTCTGGCCCACGTAGTTTAGTCCAAAGTGCAAAGGCCCAGCAAGATTTTATCGTCTATGTTGATTTGCGAAATGCCTCCATTGGGGAACAAACTGTTAAACTGCGGGTGAAAAACCTTTCTGAACGCCTTAAAGCAGTCATTAATCCAGAAACTGTGAAAGTTAATGTACAAGAAAAAGTAACAAAGAAATTTTCTGTAGATGCTGAGTTAGGAAAGTCAACGATTGCTGAAGGTTACCAAGCGGACACAACGACTGTTGAACCAAGGAAAGTTGCAATTACTGGTGCAAAAGATACGATGAAGCAAATTGCTTACGTCAAAGCAACCGTTGAGGGCAATGATAAGCATGAAGAAGATTTTTCAACCAGTGCCACTGTCGCAGCATTTGATAAAAATTTGAATAAACTAGATGTTCAAATTAGCCCTGAGAAAGTCAAAGTCGACGTTTCTGTTAGTAAAGTGGGTAAATCCATTCCAATTAAAATAAAAGAACAAGGGACGCCGAAAAGCGATCTATCAATTTCAAGCGTGACACCAGATCGAGAAAATGTTATTGTCGTTGGTGACGGTCAAGAACTGGATAAAATTAAGGTCATTGAAATACCTGTTGACGTAAGTAAAATTACAGCGGATACTGTAAAAGAAATAACCGTTCCAGTTCCAAGTGGTGCAAGAGCCGTTCAACCAACAAGTATAGAAGTGAAAATCAAAACAACAAAAAAAACAAAGGACAATGATTCTAGCCAGAAAGAAGAGAGTTCAAAGAAAAAAGATACCACAATGAACAATAACGACGCATCATCTAATAAAAATAACTCAAATAATACATTCGCACAAGCAAGTAGAACACTTTCAAATGTTGATGTTTATACTTCGGGCTTAAGCGATGGCTACGAAGCCCAAATGATTACGCCAGCAAGTGGTAAGGTAAATGTTACCTTACAAGGCCCATCTATTATTTTAAACACGATGAATACTAGTTCAATCAGCTTAATTGCCAACTTAGCTGCGGCTAGAGAAGGCAGTTATTCAACTAATATTGAAGCGCATAATGTCCCTGATAAAATTAGTTATCGATTGTCAGAAAAAGTAGCTGAATTTGCAATAACACGCAAGAACACTTAACAAAAATAATGTATTATTTTATTTCTAAAATGGATTTTTTTCAGGAATTAAGATAATATACTTATATTCACTAAACATTTTTCGAAAAATAAACACCATAATGATGAAATTCTGGTGTTTGACACAGAAGGAGAGAATTAATAATGGGAAAATATTTTGGAACGGATGGAGTTCGTGGGGTAGCAAATTCGGAGCTTACTCCTGAACTAGCTTTCCGCTTAGGAAGAATGGGAGGTTATGTTCTTACACGCCATGTGGGAGAACATCCACGTGTTCTAGTTGCTCGTGATACTCGGATATCTGGAGAGATGCTTGAATCTGCACTCATTGCTGGTCTTGTCTCGGTAGGAATTGAAGTCATGCGTTTAGGCGTTATTTCAACACCGGGCGTTGCTTATCTTACAAGAGCACAAGGTGCTGCAGCTAGCGTTATGATTTCAGCATCACATAATCCCGCTCCAGATAATGGGATAAAATTCTTCGGTTCTGATGGCTTTAAGTTGTCAGATGACCAGGAGTTAGAAATTGAAGCTTTACTAGATATGGAAAAAGATGAACTACCTCGGCCAAGTGCTGAAGGTTTAGGAACAGTTAGCGATTACTATGAAGGAAAACAAAAATATTTACAGTTCTTAAAACAAACGATTGATCAGGACTTTAATGGTTATCATGTAGCGCTTGATTGTGCAAATGGAGCGACAGCGAGTTTAGCTACGCATTTATTTGCAGATCTTGAAGCAGATATCAGTTCAATGGGGACTTCTCCTGATGGGTTAAACATTAATAATGGTGTTGGTTCAACGCATCCAGAAGCTCTTTCTGCCTTTGTTACCGAAAAAAATGCGGATGTCGGTTTATCTTTTGATGGAGATGGAGATCGTGTCATTGCGATTGATGAGCATGGTAAAATCGTGGATGGTGACAAAATCATGTTCATCTGTGCAAAATATTTAAAAGAACACGGTTTACTAAACCAAAATACCGTTGTTTCAACAGTTATGAGCAACTTAGGCTTTTATAAAGGACTGAAAGAATTAGCGATAGATGATGTACAAACAGCCGTAGGAGACCGCTACGTTGTTGAAGCCATGCGAGAAGGTGATTATAACCTTGGCGGGGAACAATCGGGTCATATTATTTTCTTAGATCATAATACAACCGGTGATGGCCTTTTATCTGGGATTCAGCTCATTAATGTCATGAAAGCCACGGATAAGACGCTTTCTGAATTAGCTGCTGAAATGCAAACTTTTCCGCAAAAGTTAGTTAATATTCGTGTGACTGATAAGCATGCAGTAACAGATAATCCTAAAGTGAGCGAAGCCATTTCAGAAGTGGAAAAAGAGATGGATGGAAATGGACGCGTATTAGTCCGACCATCTGGCACTGAGCCACTCGTACGCGTAATGGTTGAAGCAGAAACAAAAGATGCAACAAATGAGTTTTGTGAGCGTATTGCAAAAGTGGTTCAAGCAGAAATGGGTTTATAAAAAATCGAAGTTAGAAATGATGAAATCTGAACAAAAGATCAACGTTTATTTGTTCAGATTTTTCTTTTTTGTAAAGTGGGAGGTGGCTGTGTGAAATTTAAACCCGTTCATATGATTATGATTAGTGGTTTCGTGTTCTTTTTAATTGGTGTAATTTTGATTTTTAAAATGCAGAGTTTAAATCAAGTAGCGACGACGCGTGAAGCTAGTCAAAAGACACTAACTAAAATAACAACGACAGAACTAAAAAACCTCCTTTTAAAAAAAGAAACCGCATTTATTTATATTGGTAGAAAAAGTTGCCCCTATTGCGAAAAATTCCAAGAAAAACTGGTTCGCGGTTTGAATAAAAATGGACAAAAAGCTTTTTATTATGATACCGATGCAGCTAGAAAAAGAGGCGAAAACTTTGTTGCTATCGATGAAAAATTAAAAATAAAAACTGTACCTACACTATTATACATAACAAATGGTCGAGAAAGTGCGCGTTATAATTTGGATATTTCTGAGCAAAAAGAGATTAATAAGTGGCTTAAAGTGCAGTAAGAAGGAAGTGTAAGCATTTATGAAAATCAGGAAGTTAGTCGCAAGCTTAATACTAGTCATAGCTTTTACGCAGGTATACAGTTTTTTGAGTGCTGTTTATGGCTATTTTACAATTGAGAAATATACATTTGTCTGGAATTATTGGGTGATCGGCTTTTTGGCGCTACTTTTATGTGGAATCAGTTTATTATTTATGAGGCAGGAAAAATTCCGTAGAGGAGCTATGTTTAGTTTAGCATTGTTTATTTTGTATCAAGGTTTTTCTGTTTATTATTATCAGATTCGCATTTTTATAGGAGCTAAAAGTGATCAAACACCGCCTTTTGATTTTAGTGGGACGATCCTTGTTTTAATGGCAGCCATTCTTTTCATTTTATTATTTACTTTTCGAAAGAGTACTGAGCAAGTTAAAACAGACAGCAGCTGGAAAACAAAATGGCGTATTGCTGCGGCTATTTTTGCACTGATTAGTGCGGGAGCTGCTATAGTTAGCGGCATTATCATTACGTTACATTATGTTAATACACCTTCAGAAAATGATGTTTATTTTATTACGAATTCATTTGATGCTGTCTTTGCTTATGCGATAGCTCTTATATTGCTTGTTACAGTATGTGTGTTGTTTAAACGCGTTTCGTATATTTTAGCAGCCCTTTCACTTGCTATAAGTTTTCTTTATCTTAGCAATTATATTTGGATGGAAGAATGGGCTCGTTATTCTGCTGAAGTTGCTAAAGCGCTTGGACCAAGTGAAACGAGACTTTTTGGATTTGGTCTTATTATTGGTATTTCTAGTTTAATCAGTGGGATTTTTCAATTAGTGGCGACGAAAGATTAAATCATACTCAGATAGTGAAATGAAGAAGATAACTTTGTTTTGTATAGACCAATTTTTGTTATTTAGCTTTATACAATGCTTGACGGAGTATACATTTTATTGTAGAATGAAATTTGTTTCCTTGAAAAATAAGAAAAGGAGGAACGGTTAATTAAATAAAAGCGCCAGAACTAACTTGTTTTAATAACATCATTGCTGTGAAACTCGGCAATGATCATTAGCTAGTTGACGAGGAGGAGATTAATCGAAAATTCGGCGGGAGTCTCCCGGCTGTTCATGCAGTCGTTATGCCTTAGCTACAAATGATTTGGGCGACCAAATAAACGAAAAAGGTAAGGAACATGAGCAAGACCTCCAAGGAAACATCATTTTACAAAAGGTCATTGATTTGTCCTTAAGAATTATTGGAGGCTATTGATTATGTGTGGAATTGTAGGATATATTGGAACAAAAAATGCAAAAGATGTCCTTTTAGATGGACTAGAAAAATTAGAATATCGCGGTTATGACTCAGCTGGTATTGCGCTATTTAATCAAGAAGGCGTGCAAATTTTTAAAGAAAAAGGTCGCATTCAGGATTTGAAAAATGAAGTACCCATTGCAGCATACGGTCAAATTGGAATCGGACATACACGCTGGGCAACGCATGGGAAACCAAGTAAAATCAATGCTCATCCGCATCAAAGCGAATCAGGCCGTTTTACCATTGTGCATAATGGCGTGATTGAAAATTATTCCCTGCTAAAAGAAGAGTACTTGCCAGGACGTTTATTTAAAACAGAAACAGACACCGAGGTTATTGTGCAATTAATCGAGTACTTTGCTGGGCAAGAGCTTGATACAAAAGCAGCTTTTCGAAAAACGATCTCCTTACTTCATGGCTCTTACGCAATTACGTTAATTGATGCTGAGGATCCAGAAGTGCTTTACGCGGCTAAGAATAAAAGTCCATTATTAATTGGAAAAGGAAACGGTTTTAATATCATTTCAAGTGATGCTATGGCCGCATTAAAAGAAACGAAAGAATTTATTGAAATTTTGGATGAAGAATTAATTTCACTAACTAGAGATACAATTATGATTGAAAACTTGAATGGCCAGAAGATGGAACGCGACAGTTTTATCGCAACCATTGACTCATCTGATATTGAAAAAGGCACATATCCTCATTACATGTTAAAAGAAATTGATGAAGAGCCGGCAGTTATTAGACATATCATTCAGTCTTATCAAAACAACGCAGGTGAAATTACAGTCGATCAAGAAATTTTAAACGAAATCATGGCAGCTGATCGCATTTATATTATTGCATGCGGAACAAGTTATCATGCTGGTCTTGTTGGAAAAAATTTAATCGAACAATTGGCAGAAATTCCAGTTGAAGTCCATGTCTCAAGTGAAATGGGTTATAATATGCCACTGATGTCCAAAAATCCGTTGTTTATTTTCATTACGCAAAGTGGTGAAACAGCAGATAGCCGTCAAGTGCTTGTGAAAGTAAAAGAAAAAGGCTATAAAACGTTAACAATGACCAATGTTCCTGGGTCAACACTTGATCGGGAAGCTGATTTTTCAATGTATTTGCATGCCGGACCAGAAATTGCTGTTGCTTCCACAAAAGCATATACAGCCCAAATTGCTGTTTTGAGCATTTTAGGGGCAGCAGTAGGCAAACAAAAGGGCATTCAAGCAGCAAACGAATTAGATTTAGTTGCTGAACTAGGCATTGCAGCAAATGCTATGGAAGGACTTGTCGCGAGTAAAGAATTAATTGAACATTTAGCAGCTGAATATCTAGCTGTCTCACGTAACGCCTTTTTCCTAGGTAGAGGGATGGACTATTTTGTCGCTATGGAAGCGGCACTTAAATTGAAAGAGATTTCTTATATTCAAGCAGAAGGTTTTGCTAGCGGAGAATTAAAGCACGGAACAATTGCTTTAATTGAAGATGCAACCCCTGTTTTTGCTGTCATTACTCAAAAAAACATTAATTGGAATATTCGTGGGAACGTCAATGAAGTATTAGCTCGTGGTGCGAATGCGTGCATCATTTCAATGGAAGGCGTTAACCAGCCAGGAGATCGCCTTGTATTTCCGCAAGTGCATCCATTACTAACATCGCTTGTAAGTGTTATTCCTTGTCAGTTACTTGCGTATTATGCAGCGCTTCATCGTGGCTGTGATGTCGATAAACCACGTAATTTGGCAAAAAGTGTCACAGTTGAATAAAAGACGTAAAAGCCTCTATATTGAAAAGGTTTGCCAGAAACTGAAAGTCTGGCAAACCTTTTCAATGTGAGCGCTTGTCGCCGATTTATTTTGTTTATAATAAAGCCTCTCCTTTTGTCTAAGCTTAATTTTTTCTTTTAGCAAAAGCAATAAATAAAAGGCGAAGTCCCGCTACAAAATCAAAAACAGCCATCGCAATGATAATGTAAGCAAGATATCCCCAACCACGATCGTTCACTTGGTTAACCGCAAAATAAACAAACAATGCCCCTAAAATTAAATAAAGCAAACTTTGAAAAAGCAAATTCTTTTTTTTCATTATTCACCCTCCTACTCTAAGACTCATTAGCATAACAACTGTATTCATGAGGACATGCGCGCCAATTGAAACAGATAAACGCTTTGTTTTTGTATATAAATAGCATAGAATAAGTCCAATTACAAAATAGGATAACATGAATTGGATATCGCCATGAAGTATAGCAAAAATAAGAGAACTAATCACTGCTGCGACATGAATATTCATTATATTGGCTAACCCGCCATAAAGAGCTTTGCGAAAAACAAATTCTTCAATAATTGGGCCTAATAAACTAATAAAGAGTAAAAAAATCGGTGCTTGTTTAGTTATATCAAGCAGTTGTGTTGTATTAACAGATTGATCAGGAACGCCAATAAATAGCGAAATGATTATTCCACAAAGGTATTGTGCAAAAAATAAAGAAACGGTACCCCCAACCATCCAAATAAGACTCATCTGTAAAGAAGTTTGTTGCCCTTGAGTAATTCGATTCATGTTAGGTTTACCCCGTAATGTACGCCAAATAACAAGCAACATGATAATATTGGAAATTAATGTCCAGATAACAAATGAATAACTAGTAATCTCAATGGGGCTAAGAGAGGTTGTTGTTTTAAGAAGCAAGGCGATAGGAATAGCTCCAATGGCACCGCCGAATAACAGTGTGAAATAAATAATAATAATTGTGAAATAATGCTTTGGCAAAAAAACGCTTCCTTTCATAATGACGACAATAATTAAATTATGTTCTTATTGTACTAGGAAAAGATAAAGCAAGCAAATAAGAAAGCATTTTTTTATTCTAAATGTTAAAGGTTTATGCTTGCATTTCTAACCATTTTTGACTATCATAATAATTGTGTTAGCACTCTTATCCATTGAGTGCTAAAAATAGCAAACAACTATTTAGAGGAGGTTATTTACATTGTTAAAACCGTTAGGAGATCGTGTTGTCATTGAAGTTTTGGAAGCAGAGGAACAAACAGCAAGCGGGATCGTCTTACCTGATTCAGCGAAAGAAAAGCCGCAAGAAGGTAAAGTTGTAGCTGTTGGAACCGGTCGCGTGCTAGATAATGGTACGAAAGAAGCTTTAGAAGTTGCAACTGGAGACCGTATTATCTACTCGAAATATTCTGGAACAGAAGTAACCTTTGCAGAAAAAGATTATTTAATTTTACGTGAAAGTGATATCTTAGCAGTTATCGATTAATACAAAATAAAAATAGAGTTAGTGGAGGTAAATTTTATTATGGCAAAAGATATTAAATTTGGCGAAGAAGCTCGTCGCTCCATGCTTAATGGTGTAGATCAATTAGCAAATGCTGTTAAAGTGACACTTGGACCAAAAGGACGTAACGTGGTTTTAGAGAAAAAATTCGGATCACCACTGATCACAAATGACGGCGTAACGATTGCAAAAGAAATCGAATTAGAAGATCATTTTGAAAATATGGGAGCAAAGTTAGTTGCTGAAGTAGCTTCTAAAACAAACGATGTTGCTGGTGATGGAACAACAACAGCAACAGTTCTTGCTCAAGCCATGATTCAAGAAGGACTTAAAAATGTAACTGCAGGAGCCAATCCAGTCGGTATTCGCCGTGGAATTGAACAGGCTGTAGGGACTGCCATTGAAGAATTAAAAAACATCTCTAAACCAATCGAAGGCAAGGAATCAATTGCTCAAGTAGCATCTATTTCTTCTGGTGACGAAGAGGTCGGAAAACTGATTGCTGAGGCAATGGAACGCGTAGGAAATGATGGCGTTATTACCATTGAAGAATCAAAAGGCTTCGCAACAGAACTTGACGTCGTTGAAGGGATGCAATTTGATCGTGGTTATACAAGCCCTTATATGGTCACTGATTCTGATAAAATGGAAGCTAATCTTGAAAAACCATATATTTTAATCACAGATAAAAAAATTACTAACATTCAAGATATTTTACCTGTTCTTGAACAAGTTGTACAACAAGGCCGTCCAATGATCATTATTGCTGAAGACGTAGAGGGCGAAGCGCAAGCAACACTTGTATTAAATAAATTACGTGGTACATTCAATGTTGTAGCTGTAAAAGCACCTGGGTTTGGTGATCGTCGTAAAGCGATGCTTGAAGATATTGCTATTTTAACTGGTGGTCAAGTGATTACAGAAGACCTTGGCTTAGATCTAAAAGCAACAACCATTGAGCAGTTAGGTACAGCAAACAAAGTTGTGGTAACGAAAGATGATACAACAATCGTTGAAGGTGCTGGCGAAACAGCACAAATTTCAGCCCGCGTTGGTCAAATTCGTGCACAAATGGAAGAAACAACTTCTGACTTTGATAAAGAAAAATTACAAGAACGACTTGCAAAACTTGCTGGTGGCGTTGCGGTTATCAAAGTTGGAGCTGCAACTGAAACAGAGCTTAAAGAACGCAAATTACGTATTGAAGATGCGTTAAATTCAACACGTGCAGCTGTTGAAGAAGGTATTGTCTCTGGCGGCGGTACAGCTCTTGTTAATGTATATCAGAAAGTAAAAGCTATCTCAGCAACAGGCGACGTAAAAACAGGAATTAATATCGTCCTACGTTCACTTGAAGAACCCGTACGTCAAATTGCACATAACGCAGGACTTGAGGGTTCAGTAATTGTCGAGCGCTTAAAAAATGAAAAAGTTGGCATCGGCTTTAATGCAGCAAATGGAGAATGGGTAAATATGTTTGATGCAGGTATTGTTGATCCGACAAAAGTTACGCGTTCTGCACTTCAAAATGCTTCTTCTGTTGCAGCACTTCTTTTAACAACAGAGGCTGTGGTCGCAGATAGCCCTGAAGAAAATGCGCCAGCTTCCCCTGATATGGGTATGGGTGGAATGCCTGGAATGATGTAAGATATACGACGAAAGGCCCCGAGGATTTCTAATCTTTTCGCGGGCTTTTTTTTATTAGCTTAAAGCAAGCTCATCATCATCAAACGTAAAATAATTTAATTCACCATTGTAATCGTTTTCTCTCAATTATACGGTATAAATAGCAATTTCATCGGCGTTTATCAGCTGTTGACTTCTTGCTATAATTCAACTAAAATGAAAGCACTTTGCTGTTACTAATTTGTTGTTGAGGAGTGGAAGCACTTGATTAAAAGGCTAACTGCATCGAATGAAGTGGAAGTCATGAAACTGCTTAAACCGGAAGCACTTTTAAATTTATTTATATTAGGCGATATTGAAAATTTTGGTTATGATAATGATTTTATCGATTTATGGGGAGACTTCGATGAAAACCAGCAATTGCGTGCGTGTATGCTACGCTTTGAACATAATTTTTTACCATATGCGAAGTCTTCTGATTTTGATGTGGCTGCTTTTACTAAAATTATCCAAGAAAAAGAAGGTAAAAATATTAATATCAGCGGTATCCCGCGTGTAGTTTCACAATTTGAACAGACGTTGCCTGAAATTAAGGCGAAAAAACAAGAAGCATATTTTTGTAAGTGTACAAATGCAAGCATGATAAATGCCAACCATGAAGTGATTATTCGCCAAGCTAAAGCAGAAGATGTACCTGCAATTGTTACTATGCAAGCAGAAATAAAAGAGTTTGAAGAGCGCGATAGAAATATTGATTTAATGATTGAACAACTTAATCAGGGATCAAAACGAATTTATTATACTGAGCAAAATGGTGAAATCGCATCTGTCGCAGAGACTTCAGCAGAAAATAGCTTTTCAGCAATGATCACAGGAGTGGCAACAAAAGAGAATTATCGCAATCAAAAATTTGCAAGCACAATTCTGAAACGTCTTTGTTGTGACTTACTTGCGGAAGGAAAGACACCCTGTTTGTTTTATCATAATCCAATTGCTGGAAAGATGTACCATAAAATTGGCTTTGAAGATGTTAGCGATTTTGTTTTATATCGGTAACTTTAAGAGTTTAGGTCACCATGTATATTTTTTAGAAAGTATGATTTTAAAGATATAGCGTAGGTGCTATATTTCGGACACGATAAATCGAGCGAAAGCGTTTGTATTAAGGAGTTTGCCAGAATCGGGAAGCGGAGCGTACGACTGTGCGTGAAAACCGGAAGTCTGGCAAACTTTTTTATGCGAGCGCTTATTACTGATTTATTTTGTTTATGCTCCATACTTGTCTTAAAACAGGCGTTTTCATTCGACAAAGAAAGCTAATTTGATGTATAATAACCTTAAGGTCAAAAAAGGTCAAACAACTTCTTGAATCAAAGGAGGAAAAACCAAATGGAAATGCAAAAATTTACACAACAAGTACAAGAATTGATTGCCGGAGCTCAACAACTTGCTATCGAAAAAGAACACCAATCTATTGATGTCGTACATCTTTTCAAAGTATTATTACAAGAAAGCGATTTTGCTAAGCGGATTTATGAGGTTGCACAAGTAGATATAAGCAAACTTGAAATAGAAATAGACCAAGCATTAGCAAAAGTCCCTGCAGTTTCTGGAACGAATATTCAATATGGCCGTTCAATGAGCCAAGATTTATATCAGCTAATCGTTAATGCTGAAAAAATAGAAAAAGAATTAGAGGATGAGTTTGTTTCAACAGAACACTTATTGCTTGCTGTTATGGAACAAAAAAACAGCCCGATTACAGAAGCAATTACATCTCAAAATATTCATTCAAAAGTGATAAAACAAGCCATTATGCAAGTTCGAGGAGGTAAAAAAGTGACAAGTCAAAATGCTGAAGAGAACTATGAAGCTCTAGAAAAATATGGACGGGATCTCATTAAAGAAGTAAGAAGTGGAAAAATAGATCCTGTTATTGGCCGAGACACTGAAATTCGTAACGTGATTCGTATTTTATCACGTAAAACAAAAAATAACCCTGTCCTAATCGGTGAACCGGGTGTAGGGAAAACAGCTATTGTAGAGGGCCTTGCCCAAAGAATTGTCCGAAAAGACGTACCAGAAGGCCTAAAAGATAAAATAATTATATCACTTGATCTAGGTTCGCTTATTGCCGGAGCTAAATATCGCGGCGAATTTGAAGAACGTTTAAAAGCTGTCCTTCAAGAAGTAAAACAATCAGAAGGCCAAATTTTACTTTTTATTGACGAAATTCATACGATTGTCGGCGCTGGGAAAACAGAAGGGGCAATGGATGCAGGCAATATGTTGAAGCCAATGTTAGCACGTGGTGAACTTCATTGTATCGGTGCAACCACACTTGATGAATACCGCCAATATATTGAAAAAGATGCCGCGCTTGAACGTCGCTTTCAAAAAGTCCTGGTCCCAGAGCCAACCGTAGAAGATACAGTCTCTATTTTACGTGGTTTAAAAGAACGCTTTGAAATTCATCATGGGGTTAACATCCATGATAACGCTTTAGTTGCTGCAGCGACATTATCTAATCGTTATATCACAGATCGTTTTTTACCAGACAAAGCCATTGATTTAGTTGACGAGGCTTGTGCAACGATTCGTGTTGAAATTGATTCAATGCCAAGCGAATTAGATGAAGTCACAAGAAAAGTCATGCAGCTTGAGATTGAAGAAGCCGCGTTAAAAGAAGAAAAAGATGTTGCTAGCGAACGCCGCTTAGAAACATTGCAAAAAGAGTTAGCCGACTATAAAGAAGCAGCTAATCAAATGAAAGCCAAGTGGGAAGCAGAAAAAGGCGAGATTGGTAAGATTCGTGAAATCCGTGAAGCCATTGACCAAATGCGCCATGATTTAGAAGAGGCTGAAAACAATTACGATTTAAATCGAGCAGCAGAACTTCGACACGGCAAGATCCCAGCTGCAGAAAAAGAATTAACCGAGTTAGAAGCCGAAAATCGTACAAAAACAACACAAGAAGATCGTTTATTACAAGAGGAAGTGACTGAAAACGAAATTGCCGAAATCATTGGACGTTGGACAGGCATTCCTGTAACTAAGTTAGTAGAAGGTGAACGCGAGAAACTGTTAAAATTAGCAGATGCACTTCATGAAAAAGTCATTGGCCAAGACAATGCTGTCAATTTAGTTAGCGATGCTGTTTTGCGTGCACGCGCCGGGATTAAAGATCCACGTAAGCCAATCGGTTCATTTATTTTTCTTGGACCAACAGGTGTCGGGAAAACGGAATTAGCTAAAGCATTGGCGTACAACCTATTTGATTCAGAAGACCACATGATTCGAATCGATATGAGCGAATACATGGAGAAACATTCTGTATCGCGACTTGTTGGAGCTCCTCCTGGTTATGTCGGCTATGAAGAAGGCGGACAATTAACAGAAGCCGTCCGTCGTAATCCATATTCAATTATTTTATTAGATGAAATCGAAAAAGCCCATCCTGATGTATTTAATATCCTCTTACAAGTCCTAGATGACGGTCGCATTACAGATTCAAAAGGTCGGATGGTCGATTTCAAGAATACAGTGATCATCATGACAAGTAATATTGGCTCTACATTATTACTAGAACGAACAGCAAATGGTGAAATTTCAGCAGAATTGGAGAAAGATGTGCTTCAAATTCTACAATCTTCCTTTAAACCAGAATTTTTAAATCGTGTGGATGATATCATCTTATTTAAACCACTTTCACTTGAAAACATTAAAGGAATTGTTGAGAAATTAGTTCATGAATTACAATGGCGTTTACAAGATCAAGAAATAAATATCGCTATTTCTAATGCCGCAAAAGCATTTATTGCAGAAGAAGCCTATGATCCAATTTACGGAGCACGGCCATTAAAACGCTATTTAGTGCGCCATATGGAAACGCCTCTTGCCCGTGAAATCGTTGCTGGAAAGGTAATGCCACATGCTACTGTTGAAATTGATCTTGCAAATAATGAGTTAACCTTTAACACAAAAAACGCCTAACTAAAGCGTTTAGTTTTCACGGAACAGGGAAAAATGGATTGGCTAGATAAACGCTAGTAGGGAAGGATGAGTAAAATGAAACTAGTATTAATTCGTCACGGACAAAGTGAGTGGAATAAGTTAAACCTATTTACAGGTTGGCATGATGTTGATTTGTCAGAAGAAGGAATCATTGAAGCAAAAACAGCCGGGAAAAAAATAAAAGAAGCAGGTTTAGAATTTGATGTCGCTTTTACTTCGGTCTTAACCCGCGCCATTAAAACATTAAACTATGTATTAGAAGAGTCAAATCAAATGTGGCTTCCTGTTTATAAATCATGGCGTCTAAATGAAAGACATTACGGAGCGTTACAAGGTTTAAATAAACAAGAAACAGCCGAAAAATATGGCGCAGACCAAGTACAACTATGGCGCAGAAGCTATGACACGCTTCCTCCTCTTCTTGAAGAAAATGATAAACGCCAAGCAAAAAACGATCGCCGTTACGATTTGCTTGATGCGCATGCCATTCCTTCAGGTGAAAATTTAAAAGTGACCTTAGAACGCGTGATACCTTATTGGATGGACATCATTGCACCCCAAATAAAATCAGGCAAACGAGTGGTTATCGCTGCCCATGGGAATAGTTTACGTGCCTTAGCTAAATTTTTAGAAGATATTAGCGATGATGACATTATGCAGCTAGAAATACCAACAGGGGTTCCATTGGTTTATGAATTAGATGAAAATTTAAAGCCAACGAATAAATACTATCTTGATAAGTAAAGAAAAGTCTTTGATATGAACAAAATAAATCGGCGACAAGCGATCACATTGAAGAGGTTTACCGGGCTTCTGTCAAACTTCTTCAATGCGATCGTTTTCGCTCGATTTGTCATGTTCAAAATAGAATTGAATGCCACTTGTTCCAGACTTCAAAACGGACTTGAAGGTTGCCTCAAACCAAAATTATTTAAGATCATAAATTTCGCTGTCTTTTGGCATTAAAAGTGGGATTAAAAATACAAAGAATGAAATGGCCACTGTTAAAACAAGACCTCTTGTGAAATTGAATGATACATACAACATAGAAGCAAGGACAAATTCTGTCATCATCGAAAGTAAGAAAGCCCAAATTACTGTAACAATATAGCGCATAACTACACCTCATTTCGCTTAAATCACGAATCCATTCTAGCATATTCTTTAAAAAGATACCAGCTCAGTTTATTTTTTTACATTTGAAGATTGCCAAAAAAAACATTCTCTGCTAAAATTAGTACCAGGTCATAAAACGAAAATTACTTTTTAAATATATAATTTGGAGGAAGACAGATGAACGCAGGTATTTTAGGAGTTGGAAAATACGTTCCTGAACGTGTTTTAACGAATTTTGATTTAGAAAAAATGATAGATACATCTGATGAGTGGATTCGCACACGTACTGGCATTCAAGAAAGAAGAATCGCCAAAGAGAATGAATATACGCATGATATGGCATATGAAGCTGCTAAAAGAGCAATTGAAGATGCCAATTTAACCCCTGAAGATATTGATTTATTCATCGTCGCAACCGTTACACAAGAAGCAACATTCCCATCTGTTGGTAATATTATTCAAAACCGTCTAGGAGCTAAAAACGCAGCAGCAATGGATTTGGGAGCTGCATGTTCAGGTTTTACGTACGGTGTCGTAACCGCATCTCAGTTCATTCAAACAGGCGCATACAAACACATCGTAGTAGTCGGAGCAGATAAATTATCTAAGATTACAGATTGGGATGATCGCAGCACAGCAGTTTTGTTTGGTGATGGCGCTGGAGCTGTTGTTATGGGACCAGTTTCAAGTAATCGTGGTTTACTCTCTTTTGTACTTGGCTCAGATGGATCCGGTGCGGAGTATTTAAATTTAAAAGAAGAAAATCATAAACTTTATATGAATGGCCGTGAAGTATTCCGCTTTGCTGTACGTAAAATGGGAGACGCCTCACTTGAAGTTTTAGAAAAAGCTGGTTTAGAAAAAACGGATCTCGACTTATTGATCCCTCATCAAGCAAACATCCGCATCATGGAAGCATCCCGTGAAAGACTCGATTTACCAGAGGAAAAACTCATGAAAACTGTTCATAAATATGGAAATACCTCATCATCATCGATTGCCCTTGCTTTAATTGATGCTGTGCAAGAAGGCCGTGTTCATGATGATGATAACTTGCTACTAGTTGGCTTTGGAGCTGGTCTTACTTGGGGAGCACTCGTACTTCGGTGGGGAAAATAACAACTTGCAAGATTAAAAATAGCAGAAAAGCAGTCATATCTCATTTTTTATGCTATAATAGTTAGTGCATTTATTATTAATTTTTAGTTGAAAATAGCTCCTGCTTGACTTGCAGAAGTTGTTTTTTCATGATCCCGAAGCTAAGGAGATGAAGAAATGGAAAGAAGAAGAGTGGTTATTACAGGCCTAGGTGCTGTCACGCCAATTGGAAATGATGCTGAAACTTCTTGGGAAAACGCTAAGCAAGGTACAAATGGAGTAACCGGCTTAACACGCTTAAATCCAGATGATTTTCCGGTAAAAGTTGCTGCAGAACTTAAAAATTTTGACATTGAAACATATATCGAGAAAAAAGAAGCACGTAAAATGGATCGTTTTACACATTATGCAATTGCTGGCGCTGAAATGGCTGTGAAAGATGCTAACTTAACCATTGATGATTCTAATGCAGAACGTGTAGGGGTTTGGATTGGTTCAGGTATCGGCGGAATGGAGACATTTGAGCAGCAATATGATACTTACTTGAATCGTGGCCTGCGCCGTGTGAGCCCGTTTTTTGTCCCTATGATGATACCAGATATGGCTTCTGGACAAGTATCGATTCGCTTTGGTGCAAAAGCGATTAATTCTGCTACAGTGACAGCCTGTGCAACAGGAGCCAATTCAATTGGCGATGCCTTTAAAGTAATTGCTAGAGGCGACGCAGATGTTATGATTACAGGTGGAACAGAAGCTCCGATTACTAAAATGAGTTTAGCTGGTTTTTGCGCTAACAAAGCTCTTTCTTTAAATCCTGATCCTGAAACAGCCTGTCGTCCATTTGATCAAGGACGCGATGGCTTTATTATTGGTGAAGGTGCAGGTATTTTAATTTTAGAAGAGTATGAACATGCAAAGGCACGTGGAGCTAAGATTTATGCAGAAGTGATTGGTTACGGAGCGACTGGTGATGCTTACCACATTACTGCACCAGCTCCAGGCGGTGAAGGTGCATCAAGAGCAATGGAAATGGCTTTAAAAGATGCAGCAGTGAACCCCGAAGATATTGATTACATTAATGCACATGGAACGAGTACTGCGTATAATGACGAATACGAAACACAAGCGATTAAAAGAGTATTTGGTGATCATGCGAAAAAGCAGCTAGCAATTAGTTCTACTAAATCAATGACTGGGCATACATTAGGTGCTTCTGGTGGTATTGAAGCAATTTTTTCTATTTTAACCATTCGTGATCAGATTATTGCACCAACTATTCATTTGAAAAACCCAGATCCTGCTTGTGATCTAGACTATGTTCCAAATCAAGCGCGCAAACAAGCTGTTAAAATCGTTATGTCCAATTCGTTTGGTTTTGGTGGCCATAATGCAACACTTATTTTTAGACAAATAAAAGATTAATCAATAAAGTCAGCAATACTACAGTATTGTTGACTTTATTTTTTTTTAAGGATTATAATTTTGAATACATCTGCAAAAGGAGTAAAATGGTAAGTAGCGGGAGAGATATAAAGAATGAGGAGGAAAAAAGGATGAAAGTCAGTATTTTTTCAACATGTTTAGTAGATATGATGTTTCCGCAAGTTGGGATTGCAACCGTTGAATTGTTAGAACATTTAGGATGTGAAACAGATTTTCCTGAAAAACAAGTTTGTTGTGGGCAGCCTACATATAATAGCGGTTATTTTAAAGACGCTAAAAAAGCAATGAAAAATATGATTGAAGCTTTTGAAGAGAGTGATTATGTAGTAGGACCATCTGGCTCTTGTGTGGCAATGCTTAGGGAATATCCAAAGGCTTTTAAGGACGATCCTGAATGGTTCCCTCGGGCAAACCGACTTGCAAAGAAATCTTATGAAATAACACAGTTTATTGTACGCGTACTAGGAGTCACTGATGTGGGGGCTACATTTAATGGAGTAGCTACTTATCACCGTTCATGCCATATGACTCGATTATTAAAAGAAGCAGAAGCACCTTTTCTCCTTTTAGAAAATGTGAAAGGACTAACCATGCGCCCCCTTAATCATATTGAAAGTTGCTGTGGCTTTGGTGGAACATTTTCAGTAAAAATGCCGGAGATATCAGAGCAGTTGGTTCAAGATAAAGTAGCGGCTGTTGCTGAAACGGGAGCAGATGTTTTAATAAGTGCAGATATGGGGTGCTTGATGAATATTGGTGGAAAAATAACACGCACCGGGAAAGAAATTAAAATTATGCACATTGCTGAAATTTTAAATCATCGTGTTAAAGAAGAAGCAACGATAAAGTAAAGGAGGATGTAAAGATGGGGATTCAAACGGACACACGTCGATTTAAATTACGGGAAAATGATGGCATTCAAGATCTTGAAATGCGGAGGGCAGTCGCAAAAGCGCAAGATGGCTTACGAGTTCGTCGCGATGAAGCCGCAGAACAACTTGGAGATTGGGAGAAGTGGCGAGACCTAGGTGAGCAAATTAGGCAACACACGCTTCAGCATCTAGATTATTATTTATATCAATTAAGTGAAAACGTTAGCAAAAAAGGAGGACACGTCTTTTTTGCTGAAACAAAAGAAGAGGCAAGTGCTTACATTGAAGAAGTCATAAAAAAGAAAGCGGCTACTAAAGTCGTCAAAGCAAAATCAATGGTCACTGAAGAAATTAATTTAAACCACGTTCTAGAGGCATCGGGTTGTGAGGTATTAGAAACGGATTTAGGCGAATATATTTTACAAGAAGATGAGTCTGATCCGCCAAGTCATATTGTAGCTCCTGCATTACATAAGAACCGTACGCAAATCCGTAAAGTTTTTCATGAAAAACTTGGCTATACGGGCGATGATGACGCCACGAATCTTGCTCGTTTTGCTCGCCAAATTTTACGGAAAAAGTTTATGGAAGCAGAAGTAGGCATCACAGGCTGTAATTTTGCTATTGCCAATACTGGTTCAATTAACCTTGTAACAAACGAAGGAAACGCCGATCTTTGTGCATCTTTACCTGATACGCACATCGCTGTTATGGGAATGGAACGAATTGTACCGACAATGGAAGAAATGGAAGTGATGGATAACTTACTTTGCCGAAGTGCAGTAGGTCAAAAGTTAACAAGTTATATTTCTGTTTATACTGGGGCAAAAAATGAACAAGAAGAAGACGGCCCGAGTGAGTTTCATTTAGTGATTGTTGATAACGGTAGATCGGATATCCTTGGTGGAACTTTTAAACAAATTTTGCAATGTATTCGTTGTGGTGCTTGTATGAACGTTTGTCCTGTATATCGGACAATTGGCGGCCATGCATACGGATCCATTTATCCTGGTCCGGTTGGCGCTGTTTTATCGCCACTTCTTGGAGGTTATGCAAATTATAAAGAATTGCCATTTGCCTCTAGCTTGTGTGGCGCTTGTACAGACGTTTGTCCAGTGAAAATTCCGTTACATGAATTGCTGATTTGGCATCGGGAGCATATTATTGAAAAAGAAAAAAAATATAACCAATCAGAACATCTTCAAATGAAACTCATCGGCATGGGGACAAGTTCACCGTTTCTTTTCAAGGCTGCATTAAGCATGGCGCACGGACTAGTCAGACCGCTTACAAAAGAAGATAGAGTAGTAAAAGGTCCAGGTTTAATCAAAGGTTGGACAAATGCACGAGATTTACCAGTTCCACCTAAAAAGAAAGATGATTTTCGTACTTGGTATAAAGCACATAAAGCAGGTGAAATAAAATGACAGGAACAATCCAAAATCGTGATAAATTTTTAGCTAAAATTGCCAGTGAATTTAAGCGTAATGTTCAAATAGAAGGGGTAACACGCCCATCACTACAAGATAGTATTAATTGGAAAACACTTGCTGATAAGCCAAACGAGGAATTAATAGTAATTTTTAAGCAACAATGTGAATTAATCCATACCAAAGTAGTTGACGTCAAGAAGGAACATTTAACGCAAATAGTGTTGGAGGAAATAGCAGCCTTTAACGGAGGGAATTTGTTGCTAAGTGATGATGAGCGGTTTATGAGCTCGGGAATTGATAAGGCGTTAAAAACACAAGGTTTACCAATTTATATTTGGGGAAATGAAGCAGGTAGAACAAACATTGAAAAAGCAGAAGCAGCAAATATTGGAATATGTTTTGCAGAATATGCATTAGCCGAATCGGGGACAGTCGTTACGGCATCAAACGCAGGCCATGGACGAGCTTTTGATATGCTGCCACAACATTTTATTACGATCGTTGAAAAAGAAAAAATTGTTCCACGTTCAACGCAAGCTGTTTTTGATTTAAACCGTCGAGTGGAGGCAGGAGAAACATTACCAAGTGCTTTACATTTCATATCTGGCCCTTCCAATTCAGCAGATATTGAAATGGAACTCGTTGTCGGTGTGCATGGCCCGCTAAACATGACATACATTTTAGTTTAAAAAAGCCAAACAGTAGTTACCGAAAGTTACCATAAAGAGTCACAAAATAGAAAACAAGGAGGTAATAGCAATGAAAAAATTGTACGAAACAACGGTTATCAATACTGGGGGAAGAGGTGGAGAAGTTCATTCTCCAGATAATATTTTTCGCTTTGACGTTTCAAAGCCTAAAGAGCTTGGCGGAGAAAGCGGTGGTGGAACAAACCCTGAACAACTTTTTGCAGCTGGATATGGCGCATGTTTCAACAGTGCACTTGAGCTCGTTATGCAAAAAGCAAAAATTGATGGTAAAAGTACAATAACAGCAACGGTTACTCTTTATAGCGATCCAGAAGATAATGGTTTTAAGTTAGGTGTATTGCTTGAAGCACATATTGATGGTGTAAGTGCAGATAAGGCCAAAGAACTGATTGAACAAGCCCATCAGGTTTGCCCATATTCAAAAGCAACCCGTGGGAATATTGATGTGGAACTAAAAGTGATATAAATCTGAAGAAAAAAATACGAAGAGGCCGAGATAAAATGATGGCGTAGAGCCTGTTGCCCATTTATCTTTCTAGCTTCTTCGTATTTTTTACGCTTTAACGACGCTTGCGGCCTAAGCCCATCGCATTTTCCATTTTTCGTAATGTTTTTGAAGCGACTTTCCTTGCCTTTTCAGCACCGGCATCAAGAATTTTGTCAAGTTCATCGGAATTTAAGTAAGCAGTGTAGCGTTCTTGAATAGGAGCCAGCTCGTTTACGACAATCTCCGCTAAGTCTGATTTAAACGCACCATAACCTTTACCTTCATATTTTTCTTCTAATTCAAGGATAGCTTCACCTGTAATCGCAGAATAAATGGCAAGAAGATTGGAAATCCCTGGTTTGTTTTCTTTATCATATTTAACAATACCAGAGCTATCCGTTACAGCGCTTTTGATTTTTTTAGTAATTGTGTTTGATGGATCTAGTAAATAAATGGCATTTTTTTGATTGCTATCGGATTTACTCATTTTTTTGGTAGGTTCTTGAAGTGACATGACGCGCGCACCATATTTTGCTATATAAATATCCGGCATTGTGAAAATATCGTTATGTTTTCTATTAAAACGTTCTGCCAGATTTCGTGTTAATTCGAGATGTTGCTTTTGGTCTTCACCAACTGGCACAAGGTTTGTTTGATAAAGTAAAATATCAGCCGCCATCAGTGGAGGATAAGTTAATAAGCCTGCACTAACACCTGCTTTTCCAGAAGCCTTATCCTTAAATTGAGTCATGCGTTCCAGTTCGCCAATATAAACGTTACATTGCAGCATCCAAGCAGCCTGTGCATGAGCAGGGACTTCAGACTGGATAAATAATGTTGATTTTTCAGGATCAAGTCCAACCGCTAAGTAAAGTGCTGCAAGGCTACGAATTTGGTTACGTAGCTTCAACCGATCTTGAGGAACAGTGATGGCGTGCTCATCAACAATACAATAAAAACAATCAAATTCATCTTGAAACTGCCCAAATTGTTTAAGTGCTCCAATATAATTTCCAAGCGTTAGATCACCACTTGGCTGTATTCCAGAAAAAATAACTTTTTTCATGAAAAATTCCTCCTCTTAAAATAAAAAATACATTTTACCACATAAAAAAAGCCCGTCCCTAGCAATAATTCATTTGCTAGGGACGAACGTTTATTCGCGGTACCACCCTAATACCCTGTAAGGAAAAACTAGGGCTCTTCATTAAAAATAACGGTTTTAGCCGCCTGCTATTACTTTTCATTCATAACAGGTACATTGGAAGTCCATTCAATATGTCTTGCTGTCTATTTCCACCCAACCATAGACTCTCTTTGAAAAACAAGGGCATATTTACTACTCTTCCTCATTAACGCATCAATATAACATTACTAATATTGTAACAATAACCTTAAAAACTGTCAAACTCACATATAGAAAAAAATAAGCCCAATCATACTTGAGGATAGGATGAGGAGTGCACTAAATAAAAAATCAAGATACGACAGATCAACTAAATCTGAAAGCATCATCTCTGAAAATTCATTTTCCTCTTCATTACGGATTTTGCGCGTCACTTTTCTAAAACCATCATGAACACGATCTAAAAAGCCGCTACGCATTACATAGATAAGCAAACCAAATAAAAAAACAATGAATGCAATTAAAAAAGAAAGATTAATATAATGAAGTAAACTTACTTGCCTTTCTTTTATTAGCATAATCAAAAAAATGAAGACTTCTTGAATGATTGCATATAAAATCGTTCTTTTAACCAAACCATTCACCTCAACTGTTCTAATCCCTTTACTTTAGCATAATTTAACATAAAACGCTATCTTTCATTCTAAGTACGTTTAGCTAGACATTAGTATCAAAAAAGTATATAAATAAAATAATCCTAAAAATAGCTAAGGGCTCGTTTAATATGCGCTTTAATAACTGGCTTTATCGAAATGCCATGATGAAGCTTGAGAAACTGTATTTACAGTAATTATTATGGAACAATTTTAATAATTTATAACTTTCATCTTTGTTTCATGCTTTTTCGTGCAAACAATTTACAAAGCGAGAAAAATTAGAGTATAATAGTAGATGAAAAAAATTTTTCAGAAAAATAAAAAAGGGGAGGTATACCTTTCATGAAAAAAGTTAAATTATTTTTGACACTAGGTTTTACGTTATTATTAAGTGTAGTTTTAGTAGCTTGTGGTGGAGGTAGCAAAAGCTCTTCTGACAGTTCAGGCTCTGGGAAAGCAACGGGAGAACAAGTACTTAATTTATCTGAGCCAGCTTTAATCCCTTCTGCTGATAGCTCAAAAGCAGAAGATCAAGTAGGGCTCAATGTTTTAAACCAAACGAATGAAGGCCTATATGCACTTGATAAAAAAGGTACACCAACCATTGCAGGTGCTGCTGAAAAACCAAAAATTAATAAGGACAAAACAGTTTATACTTTTAAATTACGTAATGACGCAAAATGGTCTAACGGTGAACCTGTAACAGCTAACGATTATGTTTTTGCATGGCGTCGTGCTGTTAACCCCACAACCGCTGCAACGTATTCTTACCTTTTTGACGCAATCAAAAATGGTTCTGATATTGTAGCTGGTAAGAAAAAACCTGAAGAATTAGGCATAAAAGCTGTGAATGACAAAACGCTTGAAGTGACACTTGCTAAACCAACTGCCTATATCAATTCACTGTTTGCATTCCCAACTTTCTTCCCTCTAAATGAAAAATATGTCACTGAAAAAGGCGATAAATACGCTCAAAATAGCGACAATATCCTTTATAACGGGCCATTCCAGTTGAAAAATTGGACTGGAACAAATAAAAAATGGACATACGTAAAAAATGATAATTACTGGGATAAAGCTAAAGTAAAATTAAAACAAATCAACGTTCAAGTTGTTCAAGATTCTGGGACAAACTTAAATCTCTATAACACGAAAAAAATTGATCGTGCGCTTTTAAGTGCTGAATATGCAGCGCAAAATCAAAATAATAAAGATTACACTGTTGTCAATGATTCATCGACATTCTATGTTAAATTTAATCAAGAGCGCCAAGGGAAAAAGACACCACTTGCTAATAAGAATATCCGTGAAGCGATTGCTTTAGCCATTGATAAAGATGCTTATACAAAAACCGTCTTACAAAATGGCTCTAAACCAGCCAACAATTTAGTACCACCAAATTTCACATTTGACCCTAAAAATCATGAAGATTATGTGAAAGAATCTGGAGCGCAGCTAGAATACAATAAATCTAAGGCTCAAAAAGCTTGGAAAAAAGGTTTGAAAGAACTTGGTGTTAATAAGCTAACATTAGAATTTATGTCTGATGACACTGAAAATGCTAAGAAATCTTCTGAATTCATTCAAAATCAATTAGAAACAAACCTTGATGGCCTATCTTTAAGTCTTAAAAACGTACCATTTAAAGTTCGCTTGAAAAATGATCAAGATCAAAATTATGACTTAGCTATTAGTGGCTGGGGTCCTGACTACCAAGATCCATCAACGTTCTTAGACCTGTTTAAAACAGATGGAACACAAAATAGAATGGGTTATTCAAATCCTGCTTATGATAAGCTTTTAAACGAAGCAGCTACCACATATGCAGCAGACGATGAAAAACGCTGGAACGAAATGGTGAAAGCAGAAAACATCTTGCTTACTGACGACGTCGCTATTGCACCGCTTTATCATCGTGCAAATGCCTACCTACAAAGAGATTCCATTCATAATCTCCAAAAAAATGTTTTTGGAGCAGATTACACGTATAAAAATATATACTTGACTAAATAATAAGTTTTAAAAAATTAAGAGGGAGTATATTTCAATATACTCTCTCCTTAATTATTTGTAGAAGATCTTCAAAAAGCTAGTATTATGAATGTCTAAGCTATTTTTTATAAAAATGAATTAAAGTAAAAGACTGCTTTTTTTGAATGAAAATAAATTTTGGAGGTGTATAATTCAATGGCAAAATATACATTGAAACGTGTATTTTATATGTTAATTACGCTTTTTATTATTGCTTCTGTCACATTTTTCTTGATGAAATTTTTGCCAGGTACACCATATCGCAATCAAGAAAAATTATCTGATACACAAATTCATATAATGAATGAAAAATATGGTTTGAATGATCCGTTGCCATTACAATATGCCAATTATATGAAAAATTTAGTTAAAGGTGATTTAGGTGTTTCTTTTCAACTTGATAACAGGCCCGTCTCAGAAATCCTTGGTGCACTGATTGGACCATCTGTTATACTTGCGCTTGAAGCAATGATATATGGTCTGTTTTTTGGAGTTATACTAGGTGTCATTGCTGCAATGTATCAAAACAAGTGGCCAGATTACACTAGCACATTTATTGCTATCCTTGGAAAATCCATTCCTTCATTTGTTTTTGCCACCGTTTTACAGTTCTGGATTGGAGCAAAATTGCAATGGCTGCCTGTCGCTGGATGGGGTTCATTTGCTGAGTCGATTCTACCTGCGTTTGCTCTAGCGATGTTTCCACTTGCAACCGCTGCTCGTTTCATGAGAACGGAATTAATTGATGTTTTTGCATCTGATTACATTCTCTTAGCCAAAGCAAAAGGAAATAGTCGCACTGAGATCGCACTAAAACATGCGATTCGTAATGCCTTAATCCCACTAGTTACAGTGCTTGGCCCGCTTTCAGTATCCCTTATGACTGGATCGCTCGTTATCGAAAATATTTTTGGTATCCCAGGAATTGGGAGTCAATTTGTATCCTCTATTCAAACGAATGATTATCCGGTTATTATGGGAACCACCATTTTATTTGCCGTAATGTTAATTCTTATTATTTTAATTGTTGATATTCTTTATGGACTTATTGATCCGCGAATTCGTGTGTCTGGAGGGAAGCGCTGATGACTGAACATAAGATTGCAAAAGAATTATTTCAACCAGCACATTTAAAAGAAGCTGAAGCAGAAAAGATTAGTCGACCTAGCTTAACTTTCTTACAAGATTCATGGCTTCGGATTCGCAAAAATAAAGCAGCCTTAGTTTCGCTTATTGTACTAGGAGTGATTGTTATCATGGCGATTTTTGGTCAGTACCTATCGCCAAACTTAGGGCCTAAAAATAGTGTTAATTATCAAGATACACCCTATGCTAGTTTGCCACCTAAAATACCGGGATTTGATCACATGCCATTTTGGAATGGGCATCAAAAGATTGGCGATGCAAGCGTTGATGTATATAAACAAAAAGGTGTCAAAGAAGGAACCTATTATTGGTTAGGAAGTGATACGCTAGGACGTGATCAATTTGCTCGCATTTGGGCAGGGACGCGTGTGTCACTTATTATTGCCGTTGTTGCTGCACTTTGTGATTTAATAATTGGTGTCACCTATGGCTTGATTTCTGGCTTTGTTGGTGGTCGAGTTGATAACATCATGCAACGTATTTTAGAAATTATTTCAGCAATACCTAATTTAGTTGTCGTTATTTTAATGTTACTCGTTCTTAATCCGGGAATTATTTCGATTATTATTGCTATTGCAATGACAAGCTGGATAACAATGGCAAGGGTTGTCAGAGGGCAAGTATTAAAATTAAAAGACCAAGAATTTATTTTAGCTTCAACAACACTTGGCGAATCAACACCTAAAATTTTGATTAAACATTTATTACCAAATATTTCTGGTGTAGTCATCATCAATGTGATGTTTAGTATTCCAAATGCGATCTTTTTTGAAGCTTTCTTAAGCTTTATTGGTTTAGGGCTCCCAGCACCAGCAGCCTCTCTTGGGACACTGATTAACGATGGATATAAAACATTGCAAGTATTACCTTACATGGTGCTTTATCCAGCGATCATTCTATGTATCATCATGATTGCATTTAATCTTGTAGCGGACGGATTACGTGACGCTTTTGATCCCAAAATGCGTGATTAGAAAGAGGTGAGGAATATGGAAAAAATACTAGAAGTAAAAGATTTAAATATTTCTTTTCACACATACGCTGGCGAAGTTCAAGCGATTCGTGGTATAAACTTTGATTTATATAAAGGTGAAACGCTTGCGATTGTTGGTGAATCCGGTTCTGGGAAATCGGTAACAACCAAAGCGATTATGCGACTTCTTCCAGAAAGCAATTCCAAAATTAAGTCGGGTGAAATATTATTTGGCGGAAAAAACTTAGCAACTGCTTCTGAAAAGCAAATGCAGAAAATTCGTGGTAAAGATATTGCAATGATTTTCCAAGATCCAATGACCTCGCTTAATCCAACCATGACCATTGGAAAACAAATTGCTGAGCCACTCATTAAACATCAAAAAATCAGCAAGCTAGAAGCAAAGAAGACAGCACTGCGCATGCTGCAATTAGTTGGTATAAAAAATGCTGAAGAACGAATTAAACAGTATCCGCATCAGTTTTCTGGTGGGATGAGACAACGTGTGGTGATTGCAATTTCACTTGCTTGTAACCCACAAATTTTAATTGCTGATGAGCCAACAACTGCACTTGATGTAACGATCCAAGCACAAATTCTCGAGCTGATGAAAGACTTACAGAAAAAAATTGATACCTCGATTGTTTTTATTACACATGACCTCGGCGTTGTAGCAAATGTTGCTGATCGGGTTGCTGTTATGTATGCTGGTAAAATTGTCGAAATTGGTACAGTAGATGAAATCTTTTATAACCCTCAACATCCTTATACATGGGGGCTTATCAGTTCAATGCCAACACTTGATACAGCAGACGAAGAACTATTTGTTATTCCAGGCACACCTCCTGATTTGCTCAAACCGCCTAAAGGAGACGCTTTTGCGGCAAGGAATCAATATGCAATGCAAATTGATTTAGAAGAACAACCACCAATGTTCCAAGTTTCGGATACTCATTTTGCAGCGACATGGTTGCTTCATTCAAATGCACCTGAAGTGACTCCGCCTGATGCTGTGTTACGCCGGCAGAAACAATTTGCCGAACTTCATCCAGGTATGCAAGCTGTTCATGCAAAGGGGGTAGAGGTTAATGAGTGAAAGAAAAAAATTACTTGAAATTCATCATTTAAAGCAATATTTTAACGAGGGAAAACCTTATGAAGTTCGAGCGGTAGACGATATTTCCTTTGATATTTATCAGGGAGAAACGCTTGGGCTTGTTGGCGAATCTGGTTGTGGTAAATCTACAACTGGGAGAACGATCATCCGTTTATACAATGCAACAGACGGTGAAGTCCTTTACGACGGGAAAAATGTTCATGGGAAAAAATCACGTAAAGAGCTTCATGAATTTCGTCGTAAAATGCAAATGATCTTTCAGGATCCATATGCCTCGCTTAATCCACGTATGAAAGTACGTGATATTATTGCAGAAGGAATCAAAGTTCATCGTTTAGCTAATTCCGTAGAAGAAATCAATCAGCGTGTTTATCAGTTACTGGAAACAGTCGGACTCAGCAAAGAGCATGCTGGACGCTATCCACATGAATTTTCAGGCGGGCAACGCCAACGTATTGGAATTGCTCGTGCACTTGCGGTTCAGCCTGAATTTATTATTGCAGATGAACCTATCTCAGCACTTGACGTATCAATTCAAGCACAAGTGGTTAATTTGTTGAAAGAATTGCAAAAAGAAAAAGGCCTAACCTATCTTTTCATTGCACATGATCTATCAATGGTTAAATATATTAGTGATCGCATTGGTGTTATGTATTTTGGTAAATTAGTTGAATTAGCTGATGCCAATGAATTATATCAGGCGCCACTTCATCCTTACACAGAATCACTGCTTTCTGCGATTCCATTACCGGATCCGGACTATGAAAGAACACGTGTAAGAAAAACGTATGATCCAGGAATTCATCAATATCAAGCAGACGAAGAACTGAAGATGCGCGAAATTGCGCCAGGACATTTTGTTTATTGTTCAGAGAAAGAAATAGAAATCTATAAAGAAAAACATGAGAAGCTTGTAAATGTTGTAAAATGAATAATAGCAGAACCAGTTTCGCTTATAATAGCTACTAAAAAGTTGCTTTTGATACAAATTTAGTTTGAATAAAAGATAATTAGGGTACCTTATAATAATTGATTTACTGGAACGGTTCTATTTATTTGGAAATAATTTTAAAATAGTATATGGAAATATATGATTTTAGTGTATAATAAGGGAGTAAATTCTTTTAGCGATTTCCAAATGGAGAATTTCGTTTGTGTGAATGGAATAATAAACCTATAAGGAGTGTGAATGTCTAATGGTAACGTTATACACTTCACCTAGTTGTACATCTTGCCGAAAAGCACGTGCATGGTTGGAAGAGCATGAAATACCTTACAAAGAAAGAAATATTTTTTCAGAACCACTAAGCCCTGATGAAATTAAGGAAATTCTTCGGATGACTGAAGATGGTACAGATGAGATTATCTCAACTCGTTCGAAAACTTTTCAGAAATTAAACGTTGATTTAGACAGTTTGCCACTGCAAGAATTAATTGAACTTATTCAAAAGAACCCTGGTTTATTGCGCCGTCCGATTATCATTGATGAAAAACGATTGCAAGTGGGCTATAATGAAGATGAAATTCGCCGCTTTTTACCAAGAAAAGTGCGTACTTATCAGCTTCGTGAAGCTCAGAAAATGGTTAATTAATTTTATATGAAAAGTTACCGAGATAGTTTCTGATTTCGGTAATTTTTTTACGAATAAGTGAGATTTTTAAGCAATTTCTCTGGTGATTGCATTATTTTTGAGATATTATGTGTTAAATTGTGGTATAAAATTATTTTTTGAGCTACAATATAACTAGAAAAAAGTTTGCCCTTCATTGTCAATGACTAATTAGGAAGGGGGAGTGTGACGATGGAAATTGAACGAATTAATGAAGATACAATAAAATTTTATATCTCTTATCTGGATTTGGAAGAACGCGGGTTCAACCAAGAAGATGTTTGGTATGACCGCGAGAAAAGTGAAGAGCTTTTCTGGGAAATGATGGATGAGTTGAAATTTGAAGAAGAGTTCTCTCCTGAAGGTCCGCTCTGGATTCAAGTGCAGGCTCTAAAAAATGGGCTTGAAGTGTTTGTAACAAAAGCAAATCTTGCAGGGAAAAATGGAGGTGGCTTTGATTTAACGCTACCTGAAACTGATGAACTTGCAGAAGAGCGTATTGAAAAAATGCTAGAAGAAAATTTCAATTTAGCAAAAAGAGAAGTTGTGAATGAAGAAGACACACTCGAATTTATACTGGAGTTCCGCGACTTTGAAGATATCGTTACGATGAGTCAAGCAGTAGGTCTGGAATCTTTAGTAACGAAACTATACTACTATAAAAACAAATATCTCTTACACGTAGAGTTTCCAGAAACACAGTATGATGAAACAAACATTGACAATGTTGTAAGTATATTACTAGAATACGGGAATGAGTCTAATTTAACTGGATATATTCTAGAGGAATACGGTAAACTCATCTTAGATACGCCTGCCTTATCTCAAGTTAAACACTATTTCAAATAAAATAATTAATTTTGACCTGCTTTATGTGTGTAAAAATACATAAAGCAGGTTTTTTTGCTTTTTCCGGATTTTGGAGAGGAATTTAGGCGCATTTAGAGAATAAGAAAATAAACGGAAAAAGGAGCGGATCTATTTGTTTACAGCAAAGAACACACAGGGTGAATGGGTTACAATTACTCGAAATAATGCTACTCATTTGAAATCCAGTTCATATCATTATTTTTGTTTGAGTTGTGGTGAAGAATTATTTATCAAAGCAGGTGATAAAAAGTTACCACATTTTGCCCATCGCCATTCTAGTAAATGCCGTTTTTCATCCGAGCCAGAAAGCGAACATCACTTGAGCGGGAAGTTCCAGATTTCTAATTGGGCGCTGTTGCAGGGGATGCCTGTTAATTTAGAGTATTTTTTTAAAGACATTAAAAGACAAGCAGATATTTTTGTTGATGATCATACCGTACTCGAGCTGCAATGCTCTACCATCCCTATTAGCCAGATGTGTGCCAGAACAATTGATTATGAAAAGCTTCAACTAAAGGTCTATTGGATTTTAGCACAAGATTTAACGTGTATTAAAGGACGTTATCATTTAACGATTTTTCAGCAATCATTTATTAAGTGGGATCGCCGTTTAGGTTATTATTTACTTACTTATAATACGGAAAATCGCGAATTTATATTGTTATATCATCTCACGTATGAATCTGGTAATCGCTTTTTTAGTTCTGTCATGCACTTGCCCCTTTTTCTATCACTTAAAGAAATGTATGAACGAATTGAAAGGGTGAAGTATCATGAATTTTATGTGAAGCGAAACAGAGTATTAGAGAGACAAAAGATCTGTTACTATTACGCGAAGTTTAAATCACGTGGGCTATTCATGCGTAAAGTTTATGAAGCTGGTTATCATCTACAGTCTTTGCCAAAGCAAGTGGGTATTACTTTAGCAAAACAATTTTTAGTTATAACGCCTGCTATTGAATGGCAATTTTTTCTCTATGATTCTTTTTTTGGTCGATTGGAAGTTGGTGAGAGTTTTGCCAAAGAACAGCTTGTTAAACGTTATTCTAATATCGTTCATCCAAAAAAAATGATCGCTCTAGCTCCATTTGAATCACTCGGATTATTAGATGAATATTTGAGCTATTTGGAACGCGAAGGGATTTGCGTTGAGATAAGTCGTGGTTGCTATATGTTGAAGCAAAAAATGTTAGTAATGGAGCCCTTTAGTACCTATTAATGATCTTGATTTTTGCAAATTCCCCTTTTTTACCGCATAATAAAAAGTAAACAATATGTTTGGAGGAAGCAGTATGCCTAAAGATAAAAATGAATTACCGTTAAGAGAATATGTGGCAGTATCACTTACTTGGGACTTAGAAACAATCTTTTCAAGTGATAAAAAATGGGAAGAGGCATTCCAAAATGTTGAAGAGTTGAACAAGCAAAGTGAAAGCTATAAAGGAACGCTAAAAAATAGTGCGACAAATTTATTACAAGCTTTGCAGTTTCGAGATCGATTATTTAATCAATTAGAGAATGTATATGTCTATGCACACCTTAAAATGGATCAGGATACAACAAATGCCAAATACCAAGGTTTTTATGGTCGTGCGAGTAGTTTAATCGCAAAAGTCAATTCAAGTTTAGCGTTTTTTGATCCTGAAATTTTAGCAATTGATGAACCAATATTAGACTCTTTCTTAACAGAAAGTGATGAATTAAAAAAATATCGTCATTTATTAAATGAATTAAACTTAAATCGACCATATATTTTATCAGAAAAAGAAGAAAAGATTTTAGCGAGTGCCAGTGAAGTACTTGGAAGCTCAGCAAAGACATTCAATACATTAAATAATGCTGATATTGCATTTCCAACAATCAAAGATGAGACTGGAAAAGATATTAAAATCACACATGGCAGATACGGAAAATTAATCGAAAGTGAGAATAGGGACGTTCGGGAAGCTGCCTTTAAAGGGATTTATTCTGTATACGGCGGATTAAAAAACACGCTCGCTTCAACGCTTAACGGTCAAATAAAAAAAGCCAACTTTTATGCTAGAACACGTGGTTACCAGTCTGCACGCGAATCAGCACTATCTAATAACCATATCCCAGAAACTGTTTATGACACACTCCTTAAAACAGTAAAAGCTCATCTACCTCTTTTTCACAGATACATCAAATTAAGAAAAGATTTACTCAATTTAAAGGAGCTAAGAATGTATGACTTATATGCACCACTTTTAAGCGATGTAAAGCTTGAGTTTACATATGATGAAGCAAAAAAGGTAGTGTTAGAGGGTCTTAAGCCTTTAGGTGAAGAATATCAATCGATTTTAGAAAAAGCATTTAACAGCAGATGGATTGATGTAGTCGAAAATAAAGGAAAAAGAAGTGGCGCCTATTCTTCAGGAGCTTACGGTACAAACCCCTATATTTTATTAAATTGGCAAGATAATATTAACAATGTATTTACTTTAGCACATGAATTAGGCCATAGCGTTCATAGTTATTACACACGTAAAAATCAACCTTATGTATATGGCGATTACTCTATTTTCCTTGCTGAAATTGCATCAACTACAAATGAAAATTTATTGATGGATTACCTACTTAAGAAATACAATCATGACAAAACAATAAAAGCTTATTTGCTTAATTACTATCTCGATGGCTTTAAAGGTACAGTCTTCAGACAAACCCAATTTGCCGATTTTGAACATGCCATCCATCAAGCTGATCAAAATGGTGAAGCCTTAACAGCAGAATTTCTGACAGATTTATATTTTAAAATCAATGAAAAATATTATGGTAAGGCAATGACATATGATCAAGAAATCGGTTATGAATGGTCAAGAATACCTCACTTTTATATGAATTATTATGTTTTTCAATATGCAACGGGCTATTCTGCAGCTGCAGCTCTTAGTACTAAAATTATTGAAGAAGGAGCTTCCGCTGTTACTGGCTATTTAACGTTTTTAAAATCGGGGAGCTCAGATTATCCAATTGAAATTATGAAACGCACAGGAGTAGACATGACGACATCGAAATTTATTGAAGACGCATTAAAAGTTTTTGAAAAACGTCTAGATGAGCTAGAACAATTAGTATAATGATTGTGAAAACTTGTCTCAGATAAAAAATTTTAAAATAAAAACAGCTATTTTTTTAAGATAATAGCTGTTTTTGTTTTACTTATATTCAGCTATTTTTTTGTATACATCGCTATATTATTAGTTTTAAAAACAATATCCATTTGAAAGTAATCATAAGTAGGTAACGATCGCGCAATAAAAAAGGCAAAAAAAGTTTGTGAACAGTTGAATTTGAAAAAATAATATGATATAGTATTACCGTGAAATAAATCACAAACAAATACCCCCTTTATTTGATTGTGTGAATTTCTCCTTTTGATTGCGCTGGAAAGAGCTGTACCCGTTGTGGTGCAGCTTTTTTCGTCGTTTTGGTTTTTAGTATTTTTTCTGTGAGATGTATATAAACATTTAGTGTCATATCAACTTTAGAATGTCCTAAACGCTTGGAAATTGATTAAATACGCAAATTAGGTTTGTATATGCAAGAACAAATTAAAAACTTTTGTTTGGAACGAGCTTTTGTATCTAAACTTTCAGATGTTTTATTAAAATTTGCGGAAGTTTATAAAGGCGGTCTCTATTGTTTAACTTCTAAAAAAGGACGAATAGGGATTCTACTATTCGTCCTTTTTATCATCTTGATGATTTTCGTTATCGTCGTCTTGCTGTTTTCTTTTTCGATAAATAAATGCTCCTGCTAAAGATGCGACAGTGACAATAAGAGAAACAAAACCTGATACAGGCTTATCTAATAAGATTAATAAGAAACCGCCAAACGCAAACACAAGAGTAATAATGAAACCAAATAGTAATCCTCGAGAGTTATTTTTTATTTCATTTTTAACCAATCTTTGATTCAAATCTTTAGTTAGGCTCATCTTTTCCGTTTCCATTGTTTGACGATGAGTCGCTTGATTTTCAGCCATTTTGAAAATTCTGTCTGCAGCTCCTGGCATAGCTTCTTCGTATTTTTTTATTTGATCAGCAGGAGGTAAAGGTCCGCTATATAAAGTTTTTTCAACTTTCTGTTCAACGAGTAATCGTGTTTTGTCACTCATCTTTTCTAAAATTTGACCAACAGCTTCATCAGCTTCGAGAACTTCTTCTAACGCCACATCATTACAGTCTTTTTCAACGCTCGTATTTTTTTCGATATTCTGTGATGCCATATTCGATATCCTTTCCTACTTTTTCCCAATCGGATTTAACAGACTCATAATCACTTTTTATTTGAGGTGGTTTCTTCAGTTTGGAAATATTAATATAATTCACATCTAAAATTTTACCCATCCCAATGATAAAATTAGAGAAATTATCACTTTGTTGAGTTTTATACATGTGAATACCTCCTTAATAAAATAAAAATTTAAGTTCTCTATTAATAATATACCAATATAGTGTTAAAAGTAAACAGAAATATAAACTTTGAAAAACAGAGAAAGTTTAAGATTGGTAGAAATATGTTAGAGGAAAAAGGTATTCTGATAATGTGGAAGTGAAGGGAAATCAATTGTTTATATCTGTACTTCACTTCCTTTCTTTATAAATTGCTGCTTTGCAAGCTGAAGAAAAATTTGGGGTTCCAGAATAGGGTAGACGTTTTTGTTTAGCATCCTATACCTGCTACAACTGTTCCCTGATGAAGGGAATAGTTACTGATTTATAACTAAGGAAACTCCTTTTTTCTATCTGTTTATATTTGAGTAAGTAGCTTTTACTTGTTATATTTAGATTAAAAAGGGTGATAGTATTGGAATTTTTAAAAGATATATTGAAAGAAGTAAGCACTTTGAATATTCAATGGGGCCCTATAAGTGGAATTGGTTCAGCGATAGCAGCTGTTTGTTCACTCATTATTACTATACTCCAGTTTAGATACACCCGTTTTTCGAACAAAGTTAAAATGATAGTTAGGATTGAGAGTATCAAACAAACAATAGTAAGTATTTTTGATGAATGGAAGCTAGAGAATCAAATTGAATGGAAAGAAGAGTTTTCCAGTAGCTATATAAACATTCAAAATTTAGGCACAGAAGCAGCTCATGATATTCGATACCAATTTGATCTTATAAATAAAAAAGTTTTATCACAATATATTGAAAAAAATAAAGCAATAACAGAGCAAGAAAAGGGTTTAGAAATAGAATTTAATAAAGAAGATTTTTTAATTGTAGAACGTAGTAGTAGTAAAACCATTGGCCAAATTTTTAATTATAAGACAAGGTGGCAAGCTCATGATTATTTGGCAGGAAAAGGCAAGTTTAATGTGGCCCTCCCAAATAATCTTATAGTCTTGTTGAACTTTATCTTTTTAAGCAAAATGTGTAAATACGAGAATGAATTTTTTGTTCCAGTAATGCAACTGAATGTCCGATATAAAAATAATAGAAATAAAGAATGCAGAGTATCTTTTTACATCTCTCCAAGAACTTTTGTATCGAGTTATCCAGCTGAAAGTAGTGAAGTAAAATTGGAATTTCTTTTGGCTCCATTTATCCCAATAAAGTGGGATAAACTTTTACGGAAAAGATTTAAAGAGTTAATAGCAAGATTTAAAAATTGAAATTAAATAAATTCAACAAAAAGACACACTGATAAAACGCTAGGTCCCAATCGCAAGGATTTTTATTTATTAATAATATTGAATCTAATGCACTATATTTATGGTAATTGTGCTTACATTTGTCGTTTATGATGAGAAACGAACATTTCACGACATTTTTGGTTTTTGTATCCGATTTTTTATGCTACCGTAAAAAGGTAAGACATAAACGCCAAAAGGGAGAAATTAACATGAAAAAGTTGTTAACAATTTTAGGACTTTTGGTTGCTGGTTTTCTACTGTGTCTGAATTTACACGGTGTAAAAGCAAATGCAGCCGAAGTAGGTGGGACAGAAGTGGACAATATTTTAGAATCATTTGACTTAAACAGTTATAGTATTCAAGAAAAAGAGATTAATTTAGATGATGGTAAGAAGGCTGTGTTGTTGGTCTAGTACCAGTTATTGAACAGGGGCCATTATTACGTGCGAGCAATGGTACATATTGATTGCCCTGGAAAGAGTTGTACCCATTGTGGTGCAGCTTTTTTCGTCTCTTAATTTTTATCCCTAAAAATTCGTATAAGCAAGCTCGATTTAAGCCTATGATATTGTACCGGTTTAAATAATCTGCACGACTAAGTTGGCTGGTTGGAGCGTAATAACTAGAGCTACAATAAAAAACAAATTAAAAGAATTCAAGTAGGATTAATCATTCTTCTTTTTTGCGAAATAAAGTAATATTATATCGAATAATTACTTTGTTTTTCATTTAAATCATGTTTAAAATGCATATACGTGATATAAAAAAACATTTAATTACATTTTTCATTTCTATCTATTCATTTAGTATGCTATTATGAAAACGCAATCAAAAAAATAAAAATGAATGGAGAGATTTGAATGAAACGAATTTTAGTATTTACTGTAGCATTGTTTTTAAGCTTAACATTAACGGGGGGAATTTCACTAAAAGCAGAAGCTAATTCTGTGAATACAGATGCGCTCACATCGAATGCTGATATAGGTCCAGGATATTATATGGAAAACGGGAAGCTAAGAACTAAAAGAGATACCAATCCGTCTCAATTTTTATCTGAAATAAAAGAAGGAGCTATACAAGGATGGAAGGAATACCAAGTGATTCCTTCGATTACAGCTGCTCAAGCAATTTTAGAGAGTGGATGGGGCGATCTAAATTATCTAAAAACGCAAATAATCTTTTTGGTATTAAAGGGGAATATAATGGCCAATATGTTATGATGCCGACGAAGGAATTTATTGATGGTAAGTGGATAAAGATTGAAGATAAGTTTAGGAAATATCCTTCCAAAAAAGAAAGTATGATTGATCATGGCATATTTTTACAAAAACCACGTTATCAAAATTTAATTGGTGTAAGAGATTATAAAGAAGTCGCTAAATTATTAAAACAAGATGGATATGCAACCGATCCAAACTATGCTGATAAATTAATTTCAATTATTGAAGGCCGTAACTTAGCAAGTTGGGATCAAGAGGCTTTTAACAACGAGCTTGCTAAGTAGTCTTTGAATCAATCACGTGGTCTTAAAAAAGAGTCTGGGATGATTGCCCTAGACTCTTTTTGTAAAAGCTATTAAGTTATTTAGGAAACATTTAATCCGGTCTTTTTTGAAAGCTATGAAATAAAAATTGAGAGAATAAAAAACAAGAACCCAAACGAAAAAGGGTGACTTTTAATTAGTATTAAATTCAGTTTTCAAAAACAGTATTTTTAGCTTTCCAATCTTCAAGCTTGATAAATACCCAAAAACCGTAAATACCAAGAGTTATAATGGTCAGTAGCAACCATTTTATCCAATTTCCGAATAAGCCTACAGCGGAACCATTAAATCTCATTCGCTTTCCTTCAATTACAGTATGATTAATTTTCCATCCATAGATCATACATAAAGCCCAAGGGTAGCAAATACCTAAAGTAAAAAGTGTGACAATAGCCCCTAATATCGTCCAGCCAATGTATTGGAATAGTCCTCCATCAAAAAAAGACGTTCTTCCATTTCTCATTTCTAAAGTAGTTTCTGCCATTTAAAATTCCTCCATCTTTAGTGTATATCATTCATTTGTAATAAGGATAATTTTTAAAAATATCTCTGATCGTTATTGTTTTGAATTCAGCAATTAGCATTTTTTTGATTGACAAATTGAATGAAAAGCACATTCAATCGTAATTTAAAATGGCTTTATACCAACGTTTTAAAGGTGTAAGTGGAGCATAGCGGGATTGAACCGCTGACCTCTTGCATGCCATGCAAGCGCTCTCCCAGCTGAGCTAATGCCCCCTTTTGTCCAGCAAATTTAGTATAGCGAAAAGATGTTTATTTTGTCAATGGCTAATTAGCAAAACTAGTAACCTGTTTCAACAGAAGCATTGACAATGTACATCAAGTCATTAACATCATTTTTATCAGCTAAAAAAATACCGCTTGTTGTTAGCATTCCACCATCCACGATTTCAATCGTTACTGTACCATAAGGAATTAAGGATTTAATCGCATCGTGATCTAGCTTTTCTTTATCGATAGGGATAGCTAGTTTAACATTAACAACCATTTGATTTAAATCATGTCCAGGTAGCATCGCTTCAATTCCTGCCATCGAATTATGATAAATCGCGTGACGGACAGCTCGTTTGGCAGCTTTTGTTATATTTTGACCATGAACATCCACACCAAATCCTGTTTGAATGAATAATCGTTTTTCCAATATTTCCACTCCTCTCTATTTTAGTATAACATAAATTTTTATTGAAAAAGGTGTATGAGCCTGCTTGATTATGGGTAAAGAATAGTAAAGACGTATACTAAGGAGCAGTTTTATGGAAAATTATAAGCAAATTCTCGTTGCGATAGATGGTTCAACTCAAGCAGACAAAGCATTTCAGCAAGCGCTTGACTTAGCGGGAAAATATCAGGCTACACTTGGCATTGCTAGCATTGTTGATTTGCGTTCATTCTCACCTAATGTTTCTTATGATGGAACGCTTGAAAAAGAAGCAATGGAAAGGGTTACGACGCAAATAAAAGAATACGTAAATCAAGCAGAAAAAGCAGGGGTTCCTGAGGTGAAAACGTATGTAGAAAGCGGGAACCCAAAGCGGCTTTTGGCAAAGGAAATTCCAGAAAAATTTGAAGCAGATTTAATTATTGTTGGTGCAACGGGAATGAATCGTGTAGAACGAGTTGTACTTGGAAGTGTTTCAAGCTATATTTTAGCCCGTGCTATGGTTGATGTTTTAATTGCTCGTTAAATAGAACGAGCCATTTATTATTCTTTTTTAAAGAATCGTGGTAGATAGGTTTGATGGGCTTCAAGTAATTCATCAAGTAATACGTGAGCTTCATTGTCGCTTGGAGTTAATGGATTGATTGTCATTGCAAGTAAGGCTTTATTGTAATCTCCTGTTACAGCGGCTTCTGCTACTAATCGCTCGAAAGATTTAATTTGTTGAATAATCCCACTAATAGCGACTGGAAGGTATCCACTGGTAAGCGGGATGGGCCCTTGCTTTGTAATGACGCAATTTGTTTCAACGGCTGAGTTTGGATCAATGTCTAAAATGGCACCATTATTTTTGGTGTTGACAACTTGGATATCGCGTTTGTCATTATAAATAGAATTAATGAGATTGCAGGCAGCCATGCTATAATATGCACCACCGCGTTGGTCGAGTTGTTTTGGCTTTTCAGCTAGTTCTTCTTGCTTGTAAAGTTCAAAGAGTTCACTTTCAACATTTTTTACAACTTCAGCGCGGGTTCCGTGTTCTTTGTAAGCTTTTTTTTGCTCTTCAAGCTGCTCTTTTGTTTGCCAGTAATAACGCAAATAATCGATTGGAATCATATTCAATGTACGTAAAAATGTTTTGTCCCAACCTGTAGCGTGGATGTTTTTTAAAGTTGAACCAGAATCGTTTTCGGTCATTTTATAAACAACATCTTTGGTTATATCGTTTCCTTGATAATAAACCGTTTTGGCAAAAACCATGTGATTCAAGCCGACGAATTCGACATAAATTTCTTCAGGGTTTACATGAAGTACTTCAGCGATATTTCGCTCAATACCAATTGGACCGTTACAAAGCCCGACTACTTTTTTCTGGTTGCTGTAGCGTAAGACGGCCTCTGTAACCATTCCAGCAGGATTTGCAAAATTAATTAACCAAGCTTCTGGACAGAGCTTTTCCATATCTTTACAAATGTCGAGAATAACAGGAATTGTGCGAAGACCTTTAAACATTCCACCTGGGCCGTTTGTTTCTTGACCAATCACATGATGAGAGTTTGGAATTCGTTCATCTTTGATACGTGCTTCAAGAAGCCCTACACGGAGCTGTGTGGTAACAAAATCAGCGTCTTTTAAAGCTTCATGGCGATCAAGGGTTAAGTGGATCGTAATATCTGCTTTTGCTTTTTTAACCATGCGTTTAGCGAGATCACCGACAATCGTTAATTTTTCTTTTCCGGCTTCTACGTCAACTAACCAAATTTCGCGTACGGGAAGTTCATTTTTTCGATTAATAAATCCTTCAATTAGTTCAGGTGTATAGCTAGATCCTCCGCCAATTGTAGCGATTTTAAGTCCTTTTTTCATTTGAAACTCCTCCATTATGATACCGTTTTCTTTAGTATAAAAATGAACAGCAAAAATTGCTAGCTGTTTTCATGCAGTTGGAAAACATTTCTTAAGTAGGAACTCGTTACGATTGAGTAACGAGTTGTTACATGATAAAATAAGACTAGTAAGCTTGGAAATGTGGGGGTTTATTATGCTTTTTTTGGATAAACATATTGAATTAAATGACACTGAACTGGATATTTATAATTATGTAGCGGCTAATTTGGATAAGGTGATTTATATGCGTATTCGTGATTTAGCAGATGTTGTCCACGTTAGTACAACAACAATTTTACGTTTTTGCCGGAAGTTTAAGTGCAGTGGATTTGCTGAATTTCGCGTAAAATTGCAGATTTACACAGAGAAGAAGAAAGCAACGCAAATTGATACAGCTGATGAAACAACGTATATTGACTTTTTAAAAAGAACGAGAGAACCAGAATTCCAAAGACAACTTCAAAGCGTTGCGCAAATTTTAAAAAATATCGATTTAGTTTTATTTGTTGGCATTGGAGCATCAGGTGTTATTGCAGGATACGGGGCTCTTTATTTTTCTTCTTTGTTTACATTAGCTTTGCATATTGAAGATCCACTAAATCATCCGTTTGATCATCTTTCAAGCCATTTAGCTACTAAAATTAGCTTGGTGGCCATTTCTGTAGAAGGGGAGAATCGAGATATTATTCGCTATATTCATCAACTGAAGATCAAGCAATGTAAAGTTATTTCGATTACCAATAGTGCTAAATCAACAATTGCACGTTTATCAGATGCGAATATTTCGTATTATATTAATAAAGAAACGTATTATGACGCAAATATCACCTCACAACTTCCAGCACTTTATACGATTGAAAGGTTAGCAAAAGAGATCCGACGACAAAATGATAAAAATGCCGATTAAGATTCATGTTGTTGATCTTTTTATTAAACTGAACTGTAATTCTTTGAGTGATTTTTTTGTAGCTGTTAATTGATTTTGAATGATTGTAAAGGCGTTTTCAGCTTGCTTATCAACGGGGTAATCAATGGTTGTCATGTTAAGTAGGTGTGCAATCTCGATATTATCGAATCCACATACGGCAAAATCAGAAGGGATATTGATATTAAGGCGCTTTGCTTCTGTTATCAGCCCTGCCGCAAAAGCATCATTTGGTGTCATAAAGGCATCTGGTTTATTTTTTTCATTTAGCCACCAGTGAGCTATTTTTTCACCATCTGATCTTGTTCCCATACCGTGAAAATGCAGAAACTCAGTTGGGTTTATCTTTTTTTGGCGGCAAAAATCCTGGTAGGCAGAAATTCTACTTTGTGTGTTGAGGCCTTTTGTGAGGCCATACACATTGATGATTTTTCGGAATCCTTGGGCATAAAGGTGCTCTAAGCCTAGCTTATATCCATCATATTGATTCATAAAAACAGAGGGGATTTTTTTATTTTCAACACGTTGCCAAGTAACAATTGGTCCATATTTGGTGTAAGGTTCGATTGTTTCCCAGTCATTTAGGCGAATAACGAGAACAAGCGCGTCAATTTGTTTGCGACGTAACATTTCTAATGCCTCTAACTCTTTATCAGGGGCGTTTTTTGTCATGAATAAAGTGACATTGTAGCCATGATTTTGGGCAGAAGCTGTGAAACTACGAATGAAAACGGCAAGTGAATCTGAAAAGCTTGGGGCAACAATCCCAATTAATTTTGTGGTCCCTTTTTTTAACGAAACGGCATTTAAATTAGGGACATAGTCTAATTTATCAATTACTTGCTGGACTTTAGCGCGCGTTTCTTTGCTGACATAATTTTGGTTATTGATAACGCGAGAAACTGTTGCTGATGAAACACCTGCAAGGCGTGCAATTTCTTGAATGTTTGCCACAAAATCACCTCCTATTTTTAAGTATAACAAAAAACAGGATCATGTAGCACATAACTTATGACGAAATGTTTATAGAATGGTGTAAAGCTTTCAAAAGAGTAGCTTAAACGGGTGCTGTATTCGCTAATAGTAGAAAAAAGAGGATAAAGCACCAATTCTTTAGAAGGGTTAAGAAGTAAAATCATTAGCAACTACTCATCTGATTAACGAAATTACAAAATAAAAAAAGCAGAAGAGCTTTAAACTGCTTCTGCTTTTTTTATTATTCTTTTTCGATTACATGGATATCCTCAAATGAACCATATTTTGTCCACCAAGGAACAGCACCTTCGTCTAATAATTTATTGAGTGAGGTGATATTTTCTTTCCCTTGTGCGCGCAGCCATTTACGTAGAGCGTCTTCTCCTTCTTTGCCGTAAACGTTAATTCCATCTTTCCAAGTTGCGCGGCCACACAAAACGCCGCTATATTGTACTTGATATTGATTAGCAAAAGCGATGGTTTCATGGAAAAGTCTAGCAGTTACACCTGCACTTAAGTAAATAAAAGGCAATGTACTTAAATCGGAGCATTCTTCAAAATGATTAGCTGCTTCTTCTTTTGAATAGGCAGTTTCTCCTTCAGTAAAACCTTCGACGTAGTTAAAATTGACGGGGACTTCTAATTTAAGTACATCTACACCGTAACGAGGTTTAATAAATTCTTTGATGGCTGCTTTAACTTTTGCTGGTTTAAGTCTTGCGTATTCTAATGAAGCAGAATCAGCAATATTTGCATCATAAGTAATGGGTTCAAGGAAGAAAGGAATGTCAACCTCTTTGCATTCGGCGCCAATTCTTTCGAGAAAAGCGTGTTTAATATTATTAATTTCAGCTGGTTCATCAGGATCATAGTAAACAAGAATTTTTACTGCATCTCCGCCATTTTCTTTAATACGTAAAGCGGAAAGGTCTTCAATTAAGTCAGGAAGTTTACCGGGGATCGTTGTATCATAACCCGTTTTTTCATAAGAAGTAAGAAGGCCACAGCCCTCGTGTCTAGCTTTAATAGCAGGCGTTCCATATTCAAGATCAAGCAAAATTGCTGAGGCATAAGGTGTAAGTTCTTCTGAAACGAGCTGTTTAAAATCTTCGACATCTTTTTTGCTTTCTGTTCCTTTTGCTGCTTGAATCATTTTTTTGAGCGAGCCGCGTTGGTCGATTGCAAGTGCGGCAATGACTCCTTTATCATTAGAAAGTCTTTGTAAACCTTCAAATTTGCCCTTTGTTATTGTAACCATATGATCGATCTCCTTTTCAAAGTTGTTCTTGACTTTTTATTTTTCCCTAAAAAATTTTTATTAAACATACTTATAACCTATTGCAATATGATAGCAATTGCTCTACCATACAAAGAAGGGGAGTTGTTCGCGTTAGCATTTATTATAGCTTAGTAACTTTTCTGCATACTAGCTAATGATTGACAGGAGTGGTAAGATGGAGCAACGCAGAAGAAATCGTAATGAAAGCGTTCAATTAAAAAGAAAGTTTAGAAGACAAGTGGTGTTAAGTGTTTTCAGTATATTAATATTACTGATCTTGATCTTTTCTGTAATTAAATTATTTATTCCACACGATGAGACACCTAGTCCGAGTCCGAAAGAACAAACAAAGAGTATATCTAAAGAACAAAAGCCAAAGAAAAAAGTAGAAGCAAAAACCAAACTAAGTGAGACAGTTATGGAAAATGAAGCTATCGATAAATATTTGATAAGTATTGGTTTTAGTGGTACAGCTTATATTGTACGTGAAGGAAAAGTAGTGCTAAATAAAGGTTATAAAGAAGCGAATCGAGAAAATAAAGTACAAAACAATCCAGATACGGTTTATTTTGTTGGCTCGGCGCAAAAAGCTTTTACAGCGACTGCTATTTTGCAATTAGCTGAACGAGGAAAATTAAAAATTGATGATCCAATTAATAAATATTTACCTGATTTTCCAAATGGGAAGAATATTACATTACGTAATTTCTTGACCCATACATCTGGAATTAATGGACATAAGGAAGGTCAGGGAGCGATTACGCCTCAAGCGCTTATAGATGATATTAAAAAACAAGGAATCGCACGTAGTCCAGGCAAGTGGTATTACATGGATTCCAATTATACAGTCCTTTCTTATTTAGTAGAAAAGCTTAGTGGTATGCCATTAGCAGAATACCTTACAAAATATGTCTTCAAGCCAGCTGGAATGAAGCATGTCGGTTTTTATCAAACATTTAAGAAAGAGCCTTATCCATCGGTAGGCTATTATGTAGCTAAAGATGGAAATTATACAACGCCCGCGATGCCTGATTTATCGCAATTATTTGGTGTTGGAAATATGTATATGTCTGCAAGTGATATGCAATTGTTTGATAAGGCACTTTTTGAAAGAAAATTAATTAATGATGCGAGTTTTCGCGAAATGTTCAAAAAAGGTAGTTCCTCTGGATATGGCTTTGGTTTTTACGTTGATCCAGGGAGTTATAATAATCATGGCATTTTAAATGGCTGGAACATCTCAAATAGTTTTAGCCACACAGGGAAAACCTATGTTATGCTCTTTTCTAACGTTCAAAATAACATCTCATCTTTTGGTAAAGTGAATAATGAAATTTATAAGTTATTGAATAAAACGAATTAAATCATAAAAAACCATCATTTGTGTTAAAGTAAATGATGGTTTTTTTATGAATTTTTTTGAAAGAAAGCGATTGAAAATGAATGTTTTTGATGGTATAATAATGAAGGATGGAGGGGAAGAGATGCTAAATGCAGAACGAAAACAGCGAATTATTGAAGTTTTAGAGCAAGATGGCGTTGTGAAATTAGTCGAATTAGTTCAACAGCTTAATAGCTCTGAATCAACGATTAGAAGAGATTTGATTGAATTAGAGGAAAAAGGTTTACTTGAGCGAGTTCACGGTGGTGCCAAGCTAACAAACTCACATAATTCAGAACCAAGTATGAACGAAAAATCATTCAAAAACATTCATGTCAAGCGTGAAATGGCTAAATACAGTGCCAAGCTGATTTCAGAAGGAGATTGTATTTATCTTGATGCTGGTTCAACAACCATCGAATTAATTCCTTTTTTAGCTGATAAACGTGTTACTGTTGTAACGAATGGTTTAGAACATGTTGAAAAATTAGTAAAGTTACAAATCGAAGCGTACTTACTAGGCGGAAAAATGAAAGTGCATACAAAAGCTGTAATCGGTGCAATTGCGCTAGATAATTTAAAAAACTACCATTTCAATAAAGCTTTTATCGGCACCAACGCAGTCCATCAAAATTATGGTTTTACAACACCCGATATTGAAGAGGCTTATTTAAAGCGTTCAGCACATCTCGCTTCTGATGCAACATTTGTACTAGCTGACCATAGTAAGTTCACTGAAAATAAATTTGCCAAAATGTTTGCTCTTAAAGAGGCAACACTTATTACTGATACCATTCCAAAAAATGTCAAAGAAAAATTTATCCAAAATTCCAAAATAATCGAGGTTGAGAAATGATTTATACAATAACACTAAATCCATCGATTGATTATATTGTTGAGGTGGAACATTTAGAACTTGGGCGCCTGAATCGCATGAAACGGGACTACAAACTTCCAGGTGGCAAAGGAATAAACGTCTCGCGTGTGCTGAATCAATTAGATGTAAAAACGAATGCTACAGGTTTTTTAGGAGGATTTACAGGTGATTTTATTGAAAAATGGCTCAACAATGAAGGGATCGGTTCTAGTTTTACCAAAATTTCAGATGATACTCGTATTAATATTAAGTTAAAAGATGAAGCGGAGACAGAAATTAATGGTCTTGGTCCTACGATAAGTGAAGCTGAGATTGCAAATTTCTTTAGTCAGCTAAATAAAATTGAGGCAAGTGATACTGTTATCTTATCAGGGAGTATTCCTCCTTCATTAGGAAACCATTTTTATGAGCGAATTATTGATTTATGTATTCGTAAAGGCGCAGAATTTATGATCGACACGACAGGCGACGAATTAATCCATGCGATAGCTAAAAAGCCACTATTAATTAAACCAAATCATCATGAGTTGGAGGAATTATTTCAAGTTACTTTTAATACAATGGAGGAGATCGTCCCTTATGGCAAAAAGTGCCTAGAACTTGGCGCTAAACATGTCATCGTTTCAATGGCACAAGATGGAGCACTTCTTTTTACAGATGAGGCCGTTTATTTTGCTAAACCAATTATTGGTCAAGTGAAAAATTCAGTCGGTGCAGGAGATTCGATGATCGCTGGTTTCATTGGGACATTGTGCAATACAAATGATCCAATTGAAGCATTCAAAATGGGCGTTGCAACAGGAACGGCGACAGCCTTTTCGACTGATTTGGCTACGGCGAAACAAATTCGCGCATTGATTCCTCTTGTAGACGTTAACAAATTATAAAAGTTGGAGGAAATAGAATGAAAATCACTGATTTATTAAATAAAGACGTCATGATTATGTCTCTTAAAGCAACAAATAAAGAAGAAGCGATTGATGAAATGATTGCTTCACTTAGTCAGCATCAAAAAATCAATGATATCAATCTTTTTAAAAAAGCTATCATGACGCGTGAAGAGGAAAGTTCAACGGGTATTGGTGAAGGAATTGCAATGCCGCATGCAAAAACAAAAGCAGTTAGTGAACCTACTGTAGTTTTTGCCAAAAGTGAAGCAGGAATTGACTATGCTTCGCTTGACGGAGAGCCTGCGTATTTATTTTTCATGATTGCTGCAACTGATGGTGCGAATGAAACACATCTAGAAACTTTGGCAGCGCTGTCACGTTTACTTATTCATCCTGACTTTGTGCAAAAGTTAAAAGCTGCTAAAACATCAGAAGAAGTCATTCATTTATTTGATATGGAAGAAGCAAAATCGAAGCCAGAGGAGGCGATAGGAAGTTCAGATAATGATCAATTCATTGTTGCTGTAACCGCTTGCCCGACTGGAATTGCGCACACATACATGGCAGAAGATGCGCTAAAGAATAAAGCAAAAGAAATGGGCGTTTCGATTCGAGTTGAAACAAACGGCTCAGAAGGAGTAAAAAATCGCTTAACCAAAGAAGAAATTACACGCGCTAAAGGAGTCATTGTTGCTGCTGATAAAAAAGTTGAAATGGCTCGCTTTGATGGTAAGCATCTTTTGGAAACACCAGTAAGCGATGGGATTCGGAAGCCAGAAGAGCTGATTAATCGAGCATTAAGACAGGAAGCACCAGTTTTTCATGATGAGGGGGCCCCTGCTTCTGAAAGTGAGGAAAAAACCTCAGTTGGTAGTAAAATTTATAAAGATTTGATGAACGGTATTTCTCATATGCTACCATTTGTTGTTGGTGGCGGGATTTTAATGGCTTTATCTTTTTTAATCGAAAATTTTGCTAAGGATAGCTCTATTTTCAAGATGCTTAGTCAAATTACAGGTGGTGAGTCAGGTGCTTTTCTCTTTTTGATACCGATTTTGGCTGGATTTATTGCTAGTAGTATTGCTGACAGACCAGGATTAATGCCAGGGATCGTTGGCGGGCTAATGGCTTATAAGACAGGTGCTGGTTTCTTAGGAGGGATTGCCGCTGGATTTATTGCGGGTTATGTTGTTCTTGGATTAAGAAAAATGTTTGCTGGTATGCCGAGGACCCTTGATGGATTAAAACCAATTTTACTTTATCCTGTTTTTGGGCTATTAATTACTGGGGCGATAATGTACTATATTGCTGATCCATTTTTTAAAGTGATTAATCATTTTTTGACAACGCAGCTTGAAAGTTTGGGAACCGCTAATTCGGTAATTTTAGGCATTGTTTTAGGTGGAATGATGGCGCTTGATATGGGAGGCCCGTTTAATAAGGTGGCTTATACATTTTCAATTGGCGTATTCACATCGACACATGATGGCGCATTCATGGCCGCTGTGATGGCTGGTGGAATGGTTCCACCACTTGCGATCGCCATTGCAACAACGTTTTTTAAAGATAAATTTACAGAACAACAAAAACAAGCAGGGATTACGAATTATATTTTAGGATTATCTTTTATTACAGAAGGAGCGATTCCTTTTGCAGCAGTTGATCCGCTTCGAGTGATCACTTCCTCAGTTATTGGTTCTGCGATTGCTGGAGGCTTAACGCAGCTTTGGAGCGTCAATGTTCCTGCGCCACATGGTGGGGTTTTTGTTGCTTTGCTGGCCAATAAGCCTGTTTTATTCCTTGTTGCTATTTTAATTGGTACAATTATTTCTGGAGTGATATATGGTTTTTGGAAAAAAGCCGCTACAGCTAAATAATGATTTGAAAAGAGTTTGGGACAATCATGTATGTCCTAAGCTCTTTTGTGTAAAATGTAAAAAAGAAGATATTTTTTAGAAGTTTAACATTTTTTTAATAGGGAAAAAATGTTAAACTTCCAAAAAAAGTGTCTCTTTTTTTTCTTAAAACGAATATAAGGTTGAGACGCATGTTAGTAAAATTAGGTGCTATACTACAGATATCAACAAAGCTATATTTTAGTATCCTCTATACTATAATTTCAAGATTATGTGTACTTTTAAATACATAATCTATCGCATTGTGATTTCATAATTATGTACTATTTGATACATGATTATGTTTTTAAGGGAGGAAGAACTGTGTATAAAGAAGCTTTATTAGATCTATCAGAACAAGAAAATGTTCGTCTCATTAAAATATTATTTATTGCTGGAGGATATATGCATCGAGAAGAACTCTTTCGTAAATTGGGTATTCATAATAAAACCTTACAACGGAGGGTTCAAAGTATCAATGAAACGTTTCAGCGTTTAGGACATCCTCATGTTATTTATTATGATGAGGAAAAAGAACAGTATCATATTCAAGTCCAAAAAGTCTCGCTTAATTTGAATAGATTAACTTATACGTATTTGGAAGAATCAACGAATTTTCAAATTTTGGATGCGATTTGGACCCAATCTAGCCCAACTACTGAATCTTTGACTCAACAGTTATTTATTAGTCGATCAGAATATTATCGACGTTTACATTTTTTAAATGAGTGGCTACAATCTTTTGACATCAAAATTTATAAAAATCAATTTATAGGCGAAGAGTGGCAAATCCGTTTCTTCGCATATCAATTATATTCTAAGATACATCCACAACATTTTTTATATGACCGGACCATTACAGAAAGCCAACATCAAGTGATTGAGGCACTAGAAGATGCTTGGCAAATTTCATGGAATCAAGTGCAACGTCAAAGACTAGCTTTATGGCTTTCTTTATCTTTGCAGCATCAAGGGAAAACATCGACATATGAAGTACCCGCTTCTTTTTGCCAGCATGGGAAAGCAGTGAATCATCATTTGGGAGCTAATTTCCCTAAAAATGCGCTCGAAAAATATTTTGAAGGTAGTAATAATCTAGATTTTGAGCAACAGGCACTTATCTGTTTTTGCACTATTTTCCCATTCTTTCCTGAGGGCCATCCTTTACCGCGAAAGATTTTAGAAGAAGTAGAAAGTGATCATTCTAATCTGATTGTGAAACTGTCCCATCATTTGCTTCGTACTTTTCGAGAGGGTGCAAATGATGACATGCCGTTTTTGGCTTTACCGGATGCTTGGTATTGGTATACAAGCTTAGGGCATACTTTATGGATTAAAGGAACGATTTACTATTTTGATAAAGAAACAACAGAATTTTATATGGAGGCAAACTATCGCTATATTAATGTGAAAAAAATCATCAGAGAAACCTTACAACAACCTGATTTTGCTGTAACAGCTTGGCCTAGAAACCAATGGCTATTAATCCATAAATGCGCACTTTTTGTATATAAGCATCGGGATCTGTTTAATACACCATTGCGTATTGGTGTCTTTTTACATGCTGACACCTTAATTGTTGATATTTACTTGAATCATTTAAAATATGAATTGTTGAAAAATCTTTATATATCTGTTGAGCCCTATCAAGAGACAGAAGATTATGACCTTATTATTACGAACTTGGCTTTTCCTATCCAAGCGCATACACAAATTTATTTTTTAACTGATGTAGGGAATCCACAAGAAGAGCAAGCCGTTCATGCTTTAGTACAAGGTATCTTAGTTAATCAAAGATCAAATGGATAAGAACGAGACTCATATCCTGTTAAATAAAATGAATAGAGATAGGTGATGAGCGATACTGACTATGTTTCGGTATGGTTTTATCAAATGTCAAATCGTGTTCATTTTAGAAAAAATTCAGTTTTTATAAATTGTTTTTCAAAAAGGAGCTTTTAAATTTATGAAAGAAATAATAATGAAACAAATCAAAATGGTGGCTGTTTTTTTAATTACATTAGCCTCTGTGTTCTCTGTTCCTAGTATGCCTTCCAATATGGATCATGTTAAAGCAGTAGATGCTTCTGACGGAAATATCCACGTAACGCCGAATAATTTTTTAGATTATTTTAGATTGAATGGTTCAGCTACTTACGAACAGTTTACAGGGATTGTTACGATTACACCAAATGAGACATATCAAAGTGGTAATTTTTCATTAAAAAGCAAGATTGATATGACCAAAAATTTTACGCTTAAAGGAAAAATTAATTTAGGAGATAAATCACAATTAAATCGAGGAGCAGACGGTATCGGAATTGGTTTTCATCCAGGAAGTACAACGGATGTAGGGGCATATGGTGGAGGCCTTGGGATAGGAGGATTAAAGGATGCCTTTGGGTTTAAACTTGATACCTATTTTAATTTCAATGGACATACGGCATATACGCCTGATCCACCAGAATTTGGTAGCCAAGAGGGGCATGGAGTAGCTTTTGCTGGTTTTATTCATGCGGATGAATCAGGTGTACTTTCCACTTATATGGGAAGTGATGCGCCTGGAAAACAAATTCCTGAACCCTCAAATAATCAGTTCAAAGATGTAACTTTTGCTTATAATGGAGAAAGTAAACAGATAACAGTGACGTACGATGAGCAAGTATGGTCAAAAGATGTTTCAACATGGATATCAGAAGATGCTTTAGCTTTTATCGTTGCTGCCTCAACTGGTAATAGGTATAACTTACAACAATTCCAACTCACTTCCTTTGATTATGTCACAACTGGTGCGGCTGAGCTTATCAAAAGCGATGCAAATGATGCGCATAAGCTTTTAGCGGGAGCAGAATTCAGTATACAAGATCGCTCTGGCACAACCATCCAATCAGGTTTAACGACAAATAATAAAGGTATGTTGAAAGCAGAAGGCCTTCAATTTGGTGAGTATCAATTTGTGGAGACAAAAGCTCCAGCGGGCTATATTCTTGATACTAAGCCGGTTCCCTTTACTGTGACAGCAGATAACGCCGTGGATCCTGTACAAGTCAAAATGACAAATCAGGAAAAACCAGGGGATGTGACCTTAACAAAAGTCGATCAACGCGATGAAACCAAAACTTTAGCAGGAGCAGAATTTAGCTTGCAAGATACTTCAGGAAAGACGCTGCAACCAGGGCTAATCACTGATAATGCAGGGCAAGTTACTGTTCAAAATCTTTCGGCTGGAAAATACCAATTTGTGGAGACGAAAGCGCCAACTGGTTATATTCTCGATACTAAGCCGATTCCTTTTACCGTAACAGGCCTTAATGCTGGAAATCCTGTTCAAGTGAAAGCGACAAACCAAGAAAAACCAGGAGATGTAAAGCTTACAAAAGTTGACCAGGTGAATACAAGTAAGACATTGGCAGGAGCAGAGTTTAACTTACAAGATACTACTGGTAAGAATCTGCAAACAGGATTGACTACGGACGCTAAAGGAGAATTAACTGTCAAAGATCTGGCCCCAGGGAATTATCAATTTGTCGAAGTTAAAGCTCCAACGGGCTATATTTTAGATCCAACACCTCTTTCTTTCACGATTGCGCATAATCCTACACAAACCTTAGAGCTTACAGCAAAAAACCAACAGCAACCTGGAGATGTGAGGCTTACAAAAGTCGATCGTAACAACCATGATAAAACATTGGCTAATGCAGAATTCAGCTTACAAGATGATACAGGTAAAACGTTGCAAAGTGGTTTAAAAACTGATGATGATGGAAGAATTGCGTTGAAAAGTTTACAAGCTGGCGAGTATCGGTTTGTAGAAACAAAAGCTCCTGAAGGATATTTATTAAATGCGACACCAATATCTTTTACAATAACAGAAAATCAAACACATGCTGTAGAAGTAATAGCAGAGAATGAAAGGCAATTTGGTGAAGTGATACTGACCAAAGTTGCTAAAGAAAATCCAGGCCAGACCTTAGCAGGGGCAGAATTTACACTTCAAGATCAAAATGGCAAGGAGCTCCAAACGGGACTTATAACCAATTCATCAGGTAAAATCCAAGTAAAAAGTTTAGAGCCGGGTAAGTATCAATTTGTGGAAACAAAGGCACCAAAAGGCTACCAGCTCGATGCTACACCTACTGTCTTTACTATTAAAAGGGGGCAAAGCGAAGCGACAAATGTTACCGTAATAAATAGTAAACGAACAGTCACAAAACCCCATGACCCAGGCACAGGTTCTAGTGTATCAGGAGGACCTTCTTCAGGGAAAAAAGGCATAGATAAAGTCCTTCCAGGAACAGGTGATATTTTTGAAAAAGTATGGGTTTTTGGAGGTATTATAATTGTGATCGGTATTGTCATCATGTGGTGGAGAAGAAGCGAAAGATAGCTAAAAGAAGAGGAAATCCTCTTCTTTTTTTGAGGAGTATGAAGCTCGGTAAATTAGGATAAAAATGCGTAAACAATAACTAACAGGGCGATTTGGTTGGATAAACAGACTAACATGTCCTATCAATTTAAAATTTTATACTTAAAGAACAATCTATGATAAACAAATAAGCTTCCAAAAATCAAATTGTTGATTTTTGGAAGCTTGTTTTTTTAGGAAGAACAAGCTCTTAATAATATGATCCGGAGTGTCTATTTTTTGCTTTTACCATTAAAATAATACCTAAAATAACTAAAATTACACCAGCTAAGAAAATAAAGAAGCCAGCTATGCCCGTTATGCTAAAAGAAACACCAATCGCAATTAAGCCAATGAGGAGAAGAATTAGGCCAGTAATTTTCAAATCAAGAACACCTCGCTTTATTAATCTACCCTAAGTATAACAAAAATGAATATAGAAATTAACATCTTTTTTACTAAAAACATTATATTCATATTTTTTACTGATAAACAAGGCTGTAAAAGTAAAATTTTTCTGATATAGTTAGGAAAAGATGAGCAAACGATCACAGATCGCAACTTGAACTTACAGACGAGATCTATAAGCTTGTAAGAAAGGTATAAAAAGGGAGTTTATTGAAATGAAAAGTTATTTGATCGATCGGGCGTATAAAGCGTCAATGGGAATTGCTAATGCAGTTTTAGTAACACTTGGAATGGGACTGCTAATTCAAACGATTGGCCAGTTGATCAATCTACCTATTTTGGTTCAGATTGGTGCGATTAGTAAGGCGATGCTTATCCCAGGAATTGGCGTTGGTATTGCGTTATGTTTACAAGCCAACACACTGGTCATTATTAGCGCGGCGATTTCTGCTATTATTGGTGGGGGAGCAAGTATTGCGCTTGAAAAAACGGGTTTTGCAATTGCGGGAGGAGAGCCGATTGGTGCGATTTTAGCCACATTAATCGCGGTTTGGTGTGGCAAAAAGGTATCTGGAAAAACAAGATTCGATATGCTTTTAATTCCAGCAGTATCTCTTCTTTCTGGTGGGTTAAGCGGTTTGCTATTTGCTAGAGTAATGACGCCAATACTTGTTACGGTGAGTCGTTTTATTACAACACTCGTTGAAGGATCACCGCTTATTTCTTCTATGGTAATTGCCCTTATTTTTGGGCTGTTGATTCTTAGTCCTGCTTCATCTGCAGCGCTTGCTATTGCGCTCCAGTTGGACGGATCGGCTAGTGCAGCTGCTTTAATTGGTTGCTCAGTGCAGTTTGTATCCTTTGCTATTTTAAGTTTTAAAGATAATAATTGGGGTGCTTTTTTTGCGCAATTTATTTGTACGCCTAAATTGCAAACGCCAAATATTATCAAAAAACCGCGCTTAATGCTGATTCCTTTACTTTCAACTTTAATCGCTGGTCCACTCGGCGTACTTGTATTTCATATTCAGGCCTCAAGCGAAGTAGCAGGCATGGGCCTATGCGCATTTGTTGCACCACTTTATCTTGTTGCCAATTATGGCGTGGTTTCACTATTGCTCTTTTTAGTGGCAGCTGTGCTTTTACCTGCTATTATTGCTTTTGTAGCTAAGCCCTATCTCATTCAAACCAAACATCTTGAAGCAGGAGATTTAAAAATAGAAGTAGAGTAGGCAATTTAATGGCTTCGTAAATATAAAAGTACTTAAAAAATGCGTTTATCCGCTTTAAAAGAACCCCTTTCCAATATTGGAAAGGGGTTCTTGACAAATGAGCTAACTTGCCGCTCATCTGATGGGCCGGTATTTGTCTGATGTTTCTGCTTAAACATACACTAGAATGCGATGTGACATTCGGAAATAAGTTATCTTCTTCAAGCGAAAATTCATTACTTATAACCGTTCAATCAACAAAGTTATGATACTTCAACCCTTTGCTTAAAAAAGCTAGGCGAATAACTAAATTTCGCATCCTATCTTTTTGAAATATTCGTCCTTGACGCGGCTTTTACTCGTCGCCTTCCTCCTGCAATTTCAAAAAGAATTGACTTTAACCAACATTCTTCTTTCTCCATCAGACTTGTAATCCGGCATATGGCAAAGCTGAGAATTCAGCTTATACGCACTGTAAACATTCACTCAGATCAATGTGCGTTATCAAAAAAGGAACAGGAATAAGAAACGTTTAAATTGGCTTCTTTCATTCGCAACACCTCTTTATCTTTTGTTACTATACTATATCCGTTTTCACGAGGAATAAACTTTTTCTGCTAAAAATGAGTCTAAAGATGCCCTTTTTAGAAAAATTTGGATAAATAGTGGTTCGTCTATTTCAGGTTTAATTGACTAATGAGGATTGACAGAAGTACTCATTAGCGGCTATGATAGATATAAGTGAGAATGGTTATCAATTGTGAGGAGGGAAATGTTTTTATGAAAAAAATTGGTTTATTTGTTGCTTTACTTATGATTAGTCTCGTGCTTGTTGCTTGTGGTGAGGATAATAAAACCAGCGAGAAAGAAAATAAAACGATAACATTTAAAGCGGAGAGTGGCGATATACAAGTTCCGCGGGCACCAAAACGAGTGGTGGTATTATCTGCTTATGCAGGGGATTTAATTAAGCTTGGGATACATATCGTTGGTGTAGATTCCTTTAGTAAAGATAACCCTAATTTTAAAAAATCATTAAAAGATGCTAAAACGGTGTCAGATGAAGATATTGAAGATATTATTGCTTTGAAACCTGATTTAATTATCGGCTTATCCACGATAAAAAACCAAGATAAATTGAAAAAAATTGCTCCTGTAGTTACATTTACATACGGAAAATTAGATTATTTAAATCAACATATTGCCATTGGCAAAGTCGTGAATAAAGAAAACGAAGCTAAAAAATGGGCCGCTGATTTTAAAAAACGAGCAGAAAAAACGGGTGAACAAATTAAAGCAAAAATCGGAGCGGATAAAACCATTTCTGTTGCTGAGAAATTCAGTAAAGAGATTTACGTCTTCGGGGATAATTGGGGACGTGGGACAGAAATTCTGTATCAAACAATGAAACTTAAAATGCCTGATAATGTGAAGAAAAAGGCATTGAAACCGGGATATTATGCGGTATCTCCAGAAGAATTACCAAATTATACAGGAGATTACTTAATCTTGAATAAAAATTCAGCGGTAGATAATTCTTTTATGAAAACAACTGTTTATCAAAATATGCCAGCTGTGAAAAACCATCATGTATTGGAAGTTAATACGAAATCATTTTACTTTAACGATGCAACAACGCTTGAATACCAACTAAAAACCTTTCAGAAATTCTTTTTACTTAAATGAAGAAATGATGTGTTTATATGTCAATCAAAGTCTCATTGCCTGTTAAATTTATAATCATCTCTTTACTTCTAGCGATTACAGCGATTTTGGCGCTGATGCTTGGCTCTGTCAACTATACGCTTTCTTATTTGTGGGATGGATTTGTGCACGGAGCACATATGAAGGAGATGATGACATTAAATGAACTTCGTGTTCCGCGGATTATTGCTGCAATCTTTGTTGGTGCGGCGCTTGGTATTTCAGGAACAATTATGCAAGCCGTCACAAGAAATCCACTTGCTGATCCAGGACTTTTAGGTGTGACGGCTGGTGCAAATGCTGCGATCGCATTTGTGCTTGCTTTTATACCAGGAATCGCTTTTTTAGGGATGGAATTTTCGGCCTTTATTGGTGCGGCTGTAGGAACACTTTTGGTTCTTGCTTTAAGTAAATCAAAGGATATGTTTAAAATTATTATAGCAGGTGCAGCGATTTCAGCTTTTTTAACGGCATTATCAAGTGCAATTGGTTTGATTTTTAAAACGAGTAAAGATATGAATATGTGGACAGCGGGGGGATTAATTGGTGTTACCTGGACTGAGGTGAAGATGGTTGTTCCGGTTATTTTAATCACACTTTTAATCAGCCTCTTTTTTTCTAAGCAAATTGGCATTTTAACGATGAGTGATGAAGTTGCTATAGGACTTGGTTTGCCTGTTCGTAGCTTGCGTGTGCTTTTATTTTTACTCGTTGCGATTTTAACTGGACTGGCAGTTACACTTATTGGTAATTTGGCGTTTATTGGTTTAATTGTGCCGCATATTGCGCGCTTTATTGTTGGGTATGATTATAAATCTATTTTGCCAATGTCTTGTTTTATTGGGGCGTTGCTTTTACTTATTTCAGATTTACTTAGCAGGGTTTTGACTGCACCATTTGAAATTCCAATTATTGCTATCATTTCGGTGCTTGGATTTCCCTTCTTTTTATATATTGTGCGAAAGGGAGGGGTTAAATGATGGTTAAATCGAAAAGGTTTTCTTTTTCATTTGTGATCTGCGTTTTTTCGGTTGTCTTGGTTTTGACTGCGCTTTTAAGCTTAACACTTGGGACACAAGCATTAGCGTTTAACCGGATTTTTGCTATTGTAACCGGCCAGGGAACCGGATTAGAAAATTTTATCTTATTTAATTTACGTTTGCCGCGTCTTTTGATCGTTTTATTAGCTGGTGTTAGTATTGTTATTTCAGGGGCACTTTTGCAAACATTGTTAAAAAATGATTTAGCGGATCCGGGGATCATTGGTGTGAATTCTGGAGCTGGTGTTGGAGTTGCTCTTTTTTTCCTATTTGTTCCCTTTCAAGTAGAAACATTTGGTCGTTTTTTGCCACTTGCTGGTGGAATTTTTGGGATAATTACTGCTTTTTTAATCGTTTTATTTTCGAAAAATAATCCGAGGCTGCTTATTTTAAACGGGATCGGTTTTTCTTTTGCTTTGTCCGGTTTGATGGTTTTATTGATGTCTTCAGCAGATCGTAATAAAGTTGATTTTCTTGCTAAGTGGTTATCTGGTTCGATTTGGGGAACGGATTGGGTATATGTTGTGATTTTAGCGCTGGTGCTTTTCTTTTGTTTACCTTTTATTTTTTATCATACAAAAGTGCTTGATATTTTGCTGCTTGATGAATATACAGCGGTTAATCTTGGACTTAAGACATCGTTTTGGCGTGTCGTTTTGCTTTTGCTTGCTGTCATTTTAGCTGCTGTGGCTGTAAGTGTAACTGGGACAATCACTTTTCTTGGCTTGATTGGACCGCATATCGCGAAGTCATTTGTAGGGCCAAAGCATCGCTATCTTTTGCCAATTAGCATGTTAATTGGTGGCGAACTTTTTTTACTGGCGGATATCATTTCGAAATATGCGCATTTGCCTGTTGGGATTTTGCTTGCCTTCATTGGTAGCCCTTATTTTATTTATTTATTATTACGGAAAAATCATTAGAGAAGAACTCTTAACCTACACAAAATAAATCGGTGACAAGCGCTCGCATTGAAAAAAATTGAGAGAAGCTGGAAATAAGCGTCTGGTAAACTTCTTCAATACAAACGCTTTCGCTCGATCCATTGCATTCGACATGTAAGAATCTATGCTAATTGTATTTTTTTTAAAATAAAGCTGAATCGCATCGTGTCAAAGATTTGATGGTAGCCTAATTGTTTGTTTAAAAAAGGATAAATATCAGAGTTTGTGGTATGATATGGTAAGAAAATAATAAATAGGTGAAAAAAATGAAATTTGAACAGCAAGTTAAAAGTGCTGAGGAGACTCATCGTATAGCTAAAAAATTAGGTGAACATCTTCATGCAGGAGATGTTATTTTGCTTGAAGGGAATCTAGGTGCTGGAAAGACAACTTTTACAAAAGGTATAGCTGAAGGGTTAGCAATTACTGAATTGATTAAAAGTCCAACGTTTACAATAATTCGTGAATATAAAAGTGGTAGATTACTACTTTATCATATGGATGTTTACCGGCTTGAAGAAGGCGGGGCATTTGATTTAGGTTTTGAGGAATATTTTGAAGGAATGGGTGTCTGTGTTGTTGAATGGGCACAATTTATTGCAGAAGTTTTGCCAGATGAATTTTTGAAAATTACAATCAATCATGTTGAGGGAGATGCGCGGGATTTAGTTGTTGAAACAGTTGGTGCGCGGTATGAGCAACTGGGGATGGAGGTTTTTAAAAAATGATTTTAGGTATAGATACGGCAACTGATATTATGGCGGTTTCGCTTTATCACCAAGAAAAAGTGCTTGGTGAATATACAACGAATCTTAAGAAAAACCATAGTATACGCCTTTTACCAGCCATTGATATGTTGATGAAAGAATGCCAAGTTAAGATAGCTGATCTTGAAAAAATCGCAGTTGCTGAAGGACCAGGTTCGTATACTGGTTTAAGAATTGGGGTGTCTACTGCGAAGACGCTTGCTTGGGATTTAGGAATTCCACTTGTTGGCGTTTCTTCTTTAGAAATCATCGCGAGTCCGGGGTTATTTTTTTCTGGGAAAATTGTGCCACTCATTGATGCTAGGCGTGATAATGTATATGCTGGAGTATATGAAACAGCTGATAATGAGTTAATCACTGTGAAAAAGGATCAACATATGGCGTTAGACGATTTGTTGCAATCTTTACCGCAAAATGGCGATAAATATTTATTTATTGGAGACATTTCATCAAGTTTTCATGAAAAAATCCAAGGTCATTTTGGTCAGCACGCTGAATTTGCTATGGCAGAGAATATTTCTCGTGCAGGCTATTTAGCACGTGTTGCTGAAACGCGACAAAAAGCAGATGTCCATTCATTTGTGCCTAAATATTTAAAGCTTGCAGAAGCAGAAAGTAAGTGGCTTGAAGCGGGGCACGAAAAATGACTTTGACATTTAGAGAAGCTTTGATTCAAGATATTGCAGCGCTTGTAACCATTGAAGCACTTAGCTTCCCTACACCATGGACAGAAGGAGCTTTTCGAAATGAGCTTCTTTTTAATGAATATGCTTACTATTTGCTAATAGAAGAAGATGGCGAAGTGGTTGGTTATGCTGGAATCTGGTTTATCCTTGATGAAGGGCACGTTACAAATATTGCGATTCATCCTTCGTTTCGGGGGAAGAAGTACGGGGAATATTTGCTTAAAGAACTACTTAGGCGTGCTAAAGAGAAAGGTGCTATGCATGTAACGCTTGAAGTGCGCACGAGTAATCTAATTGCACAAAATTTATATCGTAAATTTGAATTTCAAAACGGCGCGCTCCGAAAAAAATATTATTCAGATAATGGGGAGGACGCGCTAGTAATGTGGGTGGATTTATCATGACAAAAAAACAAACACTTATTCTTGGTATTGAGTCAAGCTGTGATGAAACAGCTGCTGCGGTTGTAAGAAATGGCCATGAAATTTTATCAAATGTGGTGGCTTCACAAATCGATAGCCATAAGCGATTCGGTGGAGTTGTTCCGGAAATTGCTTCAAGACATCACGTTGAACAAATAACGATTGTGATTGAAGAGGCGTTAACACAAGCAGATGTCTCGTTAGCCGAGATTGACGGAATTGCGGTTACAGAAGGGCCGGGACTAGTTGGTGCTTTACTTATTGGGGTAAATGCTGCTAAAACATTAGCATTCTCTCATCAAATTCCGCTCATTGGTGTTCATCATATTGCTGGACATATTTATGCGAATCGTTTTGAAACAGCGATGAAGTTTCCCTTACTAGCTCTTGTTGTTAGCGGTGGGCATACTGAGCTTGTATTGATGCGCGCACACAATGATTTTGAAATTATTGGGGAAACGCGTGATGATGCTGCTGGAGAAGCTTATGATAAAGTTGCACGAGCTCTTGGTCTTTCTTATCCTGGTGGCGTTGAAATTGATAAACTTGCACAAACAGGTGAGGACACTTTCCATTTTCCACGTGCGATGTTAAATGAAGATAACTTTGATTTTAGTTTTAGTGGTTTAAAATCAGCATTTATTAATACACTGCATAATATGCGTCAAAAAGATTTGGAACCAAGCCCTGCTGATATGGCAGCTAGTTTTCAAGAAAGCGTGGTTGATGTTTTAGTTAATAAGACGCTGCGTGCTGCTAAAAAGTATCAAGTAAAGCAACTTCTTTTAGCTGGTGGCGTTGCGGCTAATAAAGGGCTACGTGCGCGTCTCATTCAGGAAGCTGAAGTGGAAATATCAGATGTTTCGCTCGTTATCCCGCCACTTTCACTTTGCGGGGATAATGCCGCAATGATTGCTGCTGCAGGAACAATTGCTTATCAAAAATGCCAATTTGGTAATTTAGCGATGAATGCTGAACCAGGATTGACATTTAATGAGGTGCAAAATGATTGATAGCACAGCTATTTTAGCAAAGCTAAATAAGGATCAAAAAATCAATTACGATAAAGTTTTACAAAAAGTAATCAAAACTTGGTTGCAAGCAAATGCACGACCAAAGATTTTGTTGCATAGTTGTTGTGCGCCGTGTAGTACGTATTCGTTAGCCTATTTAAATGAATTTGCGGATATTACGATTTACTTTGCTAATTCCAATATTCATCCGCGAGCTGAATATTTGCGCCGTGAGTTGGTACAAAAGCAGTTCATTGAAGCGTTTAATCAAAAGAACGGGGCGGAAATTCAATTTTTAGCCGCGCCGTATGAGCCAAATCAATTTATTGATATGGTACAGAAAAATAAATTAGCAGATGAGCCAGAAGGTGGTTCGCGATGTGCGGCATGTTTTCAAATGAGGCTAGATATTGTTGCTAAAAAAGCTGAAGAATTAGGCTATGATTATTTTGGCAGTGCCCTAACCTTATCACCTAAAAAGGATAGCGGACAAATTAATGAAATTGGTTTAGAGGTACAACGTTTTTTTGAAACAAAGTATTTACCAAGTGATTTCAAAAAGAATAATGGTTATCAAAAATCGATTGAAATGTGTAAGGAATATAATGTCTATCGTCAATGTTACTGTGGTTGTATCTTTGCAGCAAAGCGTCAAGAGGTTGACTTGAAGCAGGTTAAAAAAGAGGCGCAAGCGTTTGTTGATAAGTATGGGAAAACGGAGTGAAGGCTTGAATTGTATGAGTCTTATTCTTTACCGTTTATAGTGGACCCATGAACATACGAGAGCGTGGATTTTATATGTCGAATACGACAAATTTTATATTGAAGAGGTTTGCTAGAAGCCGGAAATAGAGCGTACGACTGTACGTGAGAACCGGGAGCCTGGCAAACCTTTTCAATGTGAGCGCGTGTCGTCGTTTTAATGATTAATAAGGGTTCTTAAGAGAGGCCTGTTCTTTTTCATTTCGAACAAAATCTCGTTGCTTTTCGATGATTTTTGCTGCCATTGGAGAATTATAGACATCTAATTTTTGTTCGACACCTTTTAAATTTTTCTTTAGTAGTTCAATTTCCGCTAAAACATTATTTCGATGAATAGCAAGCAGTTCTTTTCGGTCTTTTATTGTAGTAACACCCTGCATACAGTATGTGATGTACGTACGAATGTCTTTGATGGCCATTCCTGTGCCTTTTAAACAGCAAATTGTCCGCATAAACTCTAAATCAGATTCTGTAAATTCTCGGTAACCAGATTTGTTTTTTGAAACGAAAGGGAGTAGTCCCTTCTTGTCATAATAACGTATGGTATAGATGCTTATATTAAGTATTTCAGAAACTTCTTTAATTGTATAAGTCATTTTTTTCTCCAAAATAATAAAATGATTGCCTTAGACTATAGTCTAGGGTATATGATGATTATAACTTAGAGGGACTTTATAGTAAATAAAAATGTATTTTGGAGGAATGTTTTTATGAAAGAGCAAGTTTTAGTTACGGGTGGTACAGGTTTCATGGGATTGCATATTATCTTTCAATTGTTGAAAGGTGGTTATCGTGTGAAAACGACCGTTCGATCACTTGCAAGAAAAGATGAGGTTTTAGCGACTTTAAGTAGAAATGGTATTCAGCATTTAGAGGAATTGACGTTTATTGAAGCAGATTTATCTAGCGATGAGCATTGGGAAGAAGCAATGAAAGGCTGTAGCTATGTTTTAAGTGTTGCATCACCAGTGTTTTTTGACATACCCAAAAACGAAGATGAAGCCATTCGACCAGCAGTAGAAGGAATATTACGTATTTTAAAAGCAGCTTCTAAAGCTGATGTCAAGCGTGTTGTCATGACATCGAACTTCGGAGCTATCGGATTTAGCAATAAAGATTTAAATACGGTAACAACAGAAAAGGATTGGACAGACGAATTTGAAAAAGGACTATCTATTTATGAAAAATCAAAACTTTTAGCTGAAAAAGCAGCTTGGGATTTTGTTGAAAAAGAAAACGAGTTAGAACTTGTAACAATCAATCCTGTGGCGGTTTTTGGTCCTTCGTTAAATCGTCATGTTTCGGAAAGTTTTAATTTATTAAAAATGTTAATAAACCCAAATACAAAACGAATTCCAAATCTTCCTCTCAATGTTGTAGACGTTCGTGATGTAGCCGATTTACACATTCGTGCTATGACAAATCCAAAAGCAGCTATGCAACGGTTTATTGCTTCTTCTGATGGAGAAATTTCACTACTAGAAATTGCGCAATTAATTAAGCGCAATCGTCCAGAACTAGCCGATCAAGTGGTCACAAAAACAGTCCCTAATTGGCAGATAAAATTGGCTTCATTATTTAGTAAACATGCAAAAGAAGGTCGATTATTTTTAGAAATGAACCGGCAAGTCAGCAATTCAAAAGCAAAAGAACTCTTAGAATGGCAACCTATTTCAACAAAAGAAGAAGCGGCTCTTTTAGCCGTAGATAGCTTGGAGAAAAATACGGATAAGTAAGTGCTGATCATAAACGCAAAAAACTAGAATAGATAAAAGCGATACCATTTTAGAAAAGTGAAATTAACCATCTGAAAAGGAGTAAAAAAATGAGCGATATGAATAAATGATAAAGCATGCAGTCTAAGATTCGTTTTACGCAAGTTAAAAATAAGGTAGATCCTAGTATTAAAATCAATCATTGAGGTCGATTATCTAAATTCTGATATGCTCTCTTTAGTAAAGTTATGATACAATAAAAGACGGAATTTAATGATGGGAGCCTGAACTTCAACATTCTTTTATTTAAATAATAAGGAGGAGTGAAATGAAAGTAATCGGGATACTAGGAACTACCAACAAAATTGGCTTGACTGCTCAAATGTTAGACGAGGTTTTACTTGGAGCAAAAGAAAATGGTTGTGAAACGATGTGCCTCTATTTAGGAGATCAGGATTTAAAGGGGAATAACTTGAGACAAATCGGTCAAGAAATTGAACAAGCAGATTGTTTGATATTTGCAACACCAACTTATTGGAATGGGATGAGTGGCCTATTAAAGAATTTTTTTGATGTTTATCGAAACCAATTCGTGTTAACCTCATCAAAAGCTCAGCTCATTCCTTATCGTTTGAAGGGGAAATCATACATAACGATTACGTCTTGTTATAAAGGTAGTTTTGAAAATATCGTAGCCGGAGTAACCAATACAACATTCAATCAAATTGATGACATCACAAGACAAGCAGGCATGCATAGAATGGCAGAATTAGTATTGACGAATACATTTCGAAAAAAAGAGCTGTCTAAGAAGAAAAAAGAAGAAGCTTATACATTAGGGGTAAAAATAGCAAAGCGGCAAAAACGAGGAGGTTTTACTTTGAAACGTTATATCCAGCTTTTTTTTATGTTAGCCATAACAACACTAATTGTGATGGGGGCTCAAGTTGGACTAGAGAAATTAGGCGGGTTTAAATTGGAGTCTTTCTGGATGCGTTATATGACCTTTGTTATCTTGTTTTTCCTCTTTCTTTCCGTAATGCTACGTACGGTTACTTTATATAATCATAAGAGACGTTGAGTGATCAGCTACGTACGAATAGCGTAAATTCTACATTTCGAATACGACAAATCGAGCGAAAGCATTTGTATTTAAAAAGTTTGCCAGAAGCCGGAAAGCGCGTACGATTGTGCGTGAGAACCGAAAGTCTGGCAAACTTTTTTTAATCGCGCGCGTGTGTTGCCGATTTATTTTGTTTATGACCCAAATTTTTTGTCACTTCATCTGCGACAAAAAGAATGTTAACGTTTTCTTCCATACAGCATATACTAGTTTTATAAGATATGAAGTGAGGGATATGAAGATGACATTTATTGAAAAAAATTTGATTAACTTACAAACAGAATTTACAAATCAAAAAGAAGCTTTTCGTTATTTAGCAAATTTAGCTTTTGAAAATGGGCGTACAACAAGCGTTGAATCAGTTTATCAAGGTTTAGTAGAGAGAGAACAAGAATCAACAACAGGATTTGGCAAAAATATAGCTATTCCACATACCAAAAATAAAGCTGTAAAAGAACCAACTATTTTGGTTGTAAGGAATGGCAAGCTGATGGAATGGCAAGCATTAGATAATCAACCAGTCCATACATTAATTTGCTTACTAGTACCTGATAATAAAGATGATGTTCATTTACGATTGCTTGCAAAGATTAGTCGTAAATTGATGCATACAGAATTTACCGATTTGTTGAAAAATGGAAATGCGGAACAAATACTAAATGAAATTAATTTAGTATTAAATCATTAATAAGGAGTGAGAAAAATGAAGATTGTAGGAATTACCAATTGTCCAGCAGGTATAGCCCATACTTATATGGTAGCTGAAGCGATTGAACAAAAGTGTAAATCACTCGGTTACGAGGTTCATATCGAAACACAAGGTGCTAGCGGGGTGGAAAATAAACTAACAAACGCTCAAATCGAAGCAGCAGATTATGTCATTTTGGCATTAGGAAAAGGGTTATCAGTTGAAGATCGAGCCCGTTTCGATGGAAAAAAAGTAGTTGAACTTCCTGTTTCTGACGCGCTTAAACATATTGATACATTATTTGATAACATTGAACAAAAAGCAACGACTTTACATGCTTCTAAGGTAAAATTAGGCAATGATCAACCTGTTGTCAAAGAGGGAATTATGAGCTACCTCATGGCTGGTGTGTCAGCTGCTTTACCTTTTGTCGTTGGTGGTGGTTTGCTCGTTGCTTTAGGCAGTATGCTTATTCAGTTTGGTATGCCTAATGTAGCGCTTAGTGAAGGGGTTCGTCCATCACTTGCTTGGATTTTGACTGCAATCGGGAATTTGGGTTTTACTTTTATGATCCCAATTATGGGTGCATATATTGCTAGCGCGATTGGTGATAAACCAGCGTTTGCACCAGCATTTTTGGTTACTTATTTAGCAAATAGCACTGATTTACTTGGAACGAAATCAGGAGCAGGATTTTTAGGTGCTGTGGTCCTTGGTTTATCAATTGGTTATTTTGTAAAATATTTCAAACGAGTAAAACTTAACAAAGCATTTCAACCACTCCTTGGTTCTATGTTAATTCCATTTATTACATTGCTTCTTTTTGGCTTATTGACTTATTTTGCGATTGGCCCAATGATGTCTTGGCTGATGACTGAAATGTTAAGCTTTTTAAATTCAATTCCAACATCAATGAAATTATTTAGTGGCTTTATTATTGGAGCGATGCTTGCTTTTGATATGGGTGGACCGATTAATAAAACAGCATGGTTCTTTGCTTTTTCGCTACTTAGCTCCGGTGTTTATAATTGGTACGGGATTGTTGGGGTTGTAACGCTACTTCCACCTATGGCAGCGGCAATTGCTACATGGATTCGACCAACGCTATTTACAAAACAAGAACGCGGTACAAGTATTAGCGCTTTTATTGTTGGTGCAACGGTGGCGACTGAACCTGCTATTCCTTATGCTTTAGCCGCTCCTATTCCCATGATTGCAGCAAATACATTAGCAGGCGGAATTGCTGGTGCGATTTCGATTATGTTTAATATCGAAAGAATTGCACCAGGAATCGGCATTTTTGATCCATTAATTGGCTTAGAAAAACCATGGTATTTCTTCTATTTAACTGTAGGCGTTGGTTTATTCTTGAATGTTTTGTTTATTATTGTTTTCAAAACAGCTTGGTTAAAGAACCAGGCGAAAAAAGTACAGGAACAAAAGTCAGTTGAGGAAATACAAACAACGATTTAGAAGGGGGGGCATGATTGTGAAAATAGATTTTGACCAACAGATTGATCGAACCGGAACATATAGTACGCAGTGGGATTATACAGTAGATCGTTTTGGTCGAAGTGATATTTTACCATTTTCTATTTCAGATACGGATTTTGCTGTTCCAGATGCCATTCAAGTTGCTTTAAATGAGCGCATGAAGCATCCTGTCTATGGTTATACGCGTTGGAATCATGAGGCCTATAAGCAAAGTATTATTTCTTGGTTTGAAAAAGATCCACGAGTAAAAATAAGACCATCATGGATTGTGTATAGTCCAAGTGTTATGTATACTATTAGCAAGCTGATCTGTCTTTTAACAAAACAAGGTGAGGGTGTTGCTGTTTTTACACCGATGTATGACGCCTTTTTTAGTGCAATTGAAGCGAATAAACGCCTACTTCTAAAAATAGAGTTAGGTGCTGCTGATCAAGGATACCAAATCGACTGGAGCGCGTTAGAACATAATTTTGCTAAGGAGAATACGAAAGTCTTTCTTTTAACAAACCCACATAACCCCACCGGCAAAGTTTTTAGCCCATTAGAATTAAAAAGAATGAATGAGCTTAGCAAGCGTTACAATGTTTTTATTATTTCAGATGATATCCACCGAGATATTATTTTAGGTGAAAAAAAGTATACACCAATCACTTGTTTTGCAGAAGATAATGTGGCGCTTTGTTGTTCAAGTTCAAAAACATTTAATACGCCAGGATTAGGTGGATCTTATGCATTTATCCCTAATGAAAGCTTGCGGGAAAAATTTTTATTTACATTGAAGCAGCGAGATGCTGTATCTTCTGCTAGCATCTTTGGTATTGAAAGTATGATAGCTGGTTATACTCATGGCGAAAAGTATGTACAAGAGCTTCAGCAATATTTAAAAAACAATTTTCACTTTCTTCAAAAATTCCTTGCAGAAAAAATCTCAGAAATTGACTTTGAAATGCCAGAAGCAACTTATTTAGCTTGGCTGAATGTATCAGATATTAAATGGAAACAAGATGAGTTGCAGAATCGTCTAATCAACCGGGGACATGTGGGGATTATGCCTGGAAGCACATACGGAGATCAACAATACCTACGAATGAATATCGGCTGTCCGCTTAAAAAATTAGAGGAGGGATTGAATAGGATGGAGTGGGCGCTGCATTCTTAAATTATGTTAAACGAACGGCAAATAAAAATATTGGACCTGTTACGAGGAAATTTCTTTTTAGGTGAAGAACTAAGCGAATTTTTACATGTTTCAAGGCGGACGATTGTACGCGATATTATCATGATTGACTTTTGGTTAAAAGAAGAGAAAATTGGCTATATTGAGCGTTCTCGTGGTTATAAATTAAACATTATTAATCAGCGTTTGTTGAATAAATTTCTCTTAAAACTAGAAGCAGATGAGCGGACACTTCTTTTTGAACTTTTAACACATGCAGCCCTTTCAATAAGCGAGATTCAAGAAAAATTATATCTTAGTAAAAAAGAAATAATGAACATCATTAAAAATAGCAACGAAAAATATCTCAATTATTTTCAGATTACATCTAAATCTAATAAAGGCATTTTTATTAATGAATCATCCTATAAAAAATTGGATATCCTAAGTAGTTTGTTAGTAAGTAGCGGAGAGAATTTAGTTGTTGACGAAGCTTCTATTTATGAAGAACCATGGATGCGTTACATGACTTCTAAGCAAAAACGAGCGCAATGGCTCGCTTGTCAAACAGCGACGAAATACCATTCATATATGATTGAAAAAGCTGCGTGTTGCAAGCAATTACTGACGATTGATTTATCTCCCATTTTACGGAAGATTAACCAAACGTATAACTTAGTTTATCAAGAGAATAAGCTTTTAGAACAAATTAAAAATCATCTTTTGCGTAACCTTGCTTTTCCAAATTATTTTGACGGCAAAGCGAGTGAACAAATTCGGATTTTAAAGTCAAAAAATCCATTTTCATTCGATTTTAGCACAGCATTTGTCCAACAAATTTCGCTTTATTTTAAAGATGTTTATATTGATCCAGATTACCTTGCACTTTATGTGATCAATGAGGAAAGTATGGCAAGTAATGAAACGATCCACGTATTAATGGCAGAAGATAAGTATTCCATTGGCAGTATTAATTCAATGATGCTAACCGAACAGATTGAAGGGATCGAGGTCGATGTTGTACATACAATGGAAGAAGTAAAAAACGCGCTTAAAAACACGACGTACGACCTCACTATTGGTGAAAAAGAATTTATGCTAACGGAAGCGTTTCGCTTTGATTATCAATATGATGGGCTTTTTAGTAGTACGGATCTGTCTAATATTCGGAAGCGAATTGAACAAGTAACCATTAGAAATCACTTGAAAGAGAATTTTAAAGAAGAGACATTTTATTGTTTAGAGGCAGAAAATAAAGGATTTATAGAAGCACTAAATGCGGGGATGGATTATTTTGTTCGGAAGCAGCTTTTATCTGTTAAAGAAGCTGAACAAATTAAGCTTAGAGAAATTGCTGGAAATCAATTGGTTGTTAACCATGTGTCAATGCCACATATTTCGACACAATTAAATCACCATAGTCAGTTTAGACTGCTATATATCCATTTGAAAGCAGCAGTTTCCTTAAATGATGAATTGATTTATGGAATATTAATTGTTTTAGTAGATCAAAATGCCACCAGTTATTCGCAAATTTTTTCTTATCTTTATAATCATTTAAAAGAAAATGATATAAGAAGTTGTGAAAGTTATGAACAAATATTGGCATTATTGGAATAAGAAGACCTGGAACAAAACAGTGTTTTATGTAAGAAAAATTGTTTTGTTTTAGGCCTCTTTATCTCAATGCTTCTAGTTCTTCACTAATCATTTCCCAATCTTCCATTAAAGCATCTGCTACTTGTCTTAATCCGTCTAATTCGTCTGTAATTCTTAGAGCAGTTTCATGGTTACCAAAGACTTCAGGCTCCGTTAGTTTTTCTTCTAATTCGGCAATTTTAGCATCTGTTTTTTCCATTTGTACTTCGATGTCTGCTAGCTGGCGTGTTTTTTGACGAATGAGTTTTTGACTTTCTTTACTTTCCTTATAAGAGGTTTTGGCACTTTTGGGTTGATTTTGTTTAAGCGTGGTATTGTTTTTTAATTGTTCTTCGCGTTTGAGGCGAGCTATTTCTTTTGCTTCGCTTATTTTTTCTTGGTAATAATCGTAATCACCAAGGTAAACGGTTGTGCCTGTCTGCGTTAATTCAACAATTTTTGAAGCGATCTTGTTAATAAAATAACGATCATGTGAAACAAATAAGATGGTGCCTGCGAAATGGATTAAAGCCGCTTCAAGAATTTCTTTACTTTCGATATCGAGGTGATTGGTTGGCTCATCAAGGATTAAGACATTCGCGTCTAATAAAGTTAGTTTAGCAAGCGCTAATCGAGCTTTTTCGCCACCGCTTAATGTATTGACGATTTTTAAGACATCATCATTGGAAAAGAGGAAGTTGCCTAATGTCGTCCGTATCTCTTGTTCAGTTCGTTCGGGGTAGTCGTCCCAAATTTCATGCAAAATGTTTTTGTTTGATGTCAGTTTTGCTTGTTCTTGATCATAATATCCAATTTTAACACCGATCCCAAATTGGAAATGTCCTGAAATAGCGGGTAGTTCTCCTGTTAAAGTTTTGAGTAAAGTCGTTTTCCCAACGCCATTTGGGCCAATGAGAGAGATGCTATCAGCTCTTTTGGCTTCAAAGGTAATCTGCTCAGCTGTAGCTTGATTGTTAGGGTAACCAATTGAAAGCTCATCGATAGATAAAACATCTTTACCACTTGCTTGTTTAAATGTAAAACCAAAATGAGCTGTTTTTTCATGCCCTTGAGGTCGATCTAAGAAATCTATTTTTTCTAGTTGTTTTCTACGGCTTTGTGCCCGTTTGGTTGTAGCAGAATTCGCGATGTTACGAGCGATGAAATCTTCTAGTTTACTGATTTGTGTTTGCTGTTTGTCAAATTTTTTTAGATCTAATTCAAATTGCGCTTGTTTTTGCTTTAGGTAGTGACTGTAATTTCCCGTGTAACGCTTGATTTTTGTTCGACTGATTTCATAGACTTGGTTTACGACTTTATCGAGGAAATAGCGGTCGTGTGACACGATTAGTAGTGCACCTGAATAGTTTTGTAAATAATTTTCAAGCCAAGATAATGTGGCGATGTCAAGATGGTTTGTAGGCTCATCAAGAATTAAAACATCATGTTTTTCAAGCAATAATTTGGCCAGTGCAAGTCGGGTTTTTTGACCACCACTTAGTGAAGCGATCAATTTGTCAAAATCCTCCTGATAAAAGTGTAAACTATGCAAAATGGAGCGCATTTCTGCTTCGTATTGATAGCCACCAAGCTCTTTAAAACGATGTTGCATGAGATCGTAATCTTTTAAAAGTTGAGCGTAGCTTTCAGGTTGTTCATAGATTTCTGGTTTGCCAAGCTTTTGCTCGAATTCGCGTAGTTCTTGCTCCATCTGTCTTAAATCGTCAAAAACACTTAACATTTCATGCCAGATTGTTTTGCTTGATTCCAGTCCGGTATTTTGCGCTAAATAGCCGATTTTCACTTGTTTTGGTTTTGAAATCGAGCCGCTATCGCTACTCATTTGGCCAGCAATAATTTTTAATAGTGTCGATTTTCCAGCTCCATTTCTACCAACAAGAGCAATACGATCGTTTGTTTTTACTTCTAAAGACATATTTTCTAAAATAAGATCTGCTCCGAAATATTTGTTAATTTGCTGTACTTGTAATAAAATCATTTTTTCCGCTCCTAAATTATTCCTAAGTATAAGTGTATCGCAAAGCTAAGGCACATGCAATGACAGTATCTTTTGATTAGCATGTGAAATGACTAGCATTTATTGTGATTTTACGTTAAAATAAAAAAGATAAAAGAATTAAAGTGTGGTCAGTAAATATTTTTTAGCAAGAGTGAGCAAAAAGTTTGTGCATCATTTGTGAAATGTTTATAGTATAAAAGCAGTCATGTGAATGTGAAAACAGTCTTTTACTGCATCGAACTTTTTAAGGCCAACAAACTAGGAAGAAGGGAATTAAATTATGATGGACGAAACAACGAGGATACCACAAGCAACTGCTAAACGTTTGCCGGTTTATCATCGTTACTTAAAATATTTGCATGAATCGGGAAAAGAACGTGTTTCTTCTGCTGAACTTAGTGAAGCTGTTAAAGTAGATTCAGCAACGATTCGCCGTGATTTTTCATATTTTGGTGCTTTAGGTAAAAAAGGTTACGGTTATAACGTATCCTACATACTGGAATTTTTCAGTAGAACACTAAGTCAAGATAAACAAACAAACGTAGCAATTATTGGTGTAGGGAATCTTGGTATGGCTTTACTGCATTATAACTTTATGAAAAACAATAATATCAAGATTATTGCTGCTTTTGATGTAGACGCTAAAAAAGTTGGAACAATACAACAAGGGATTCCAATTTATCACTTTAATAATATGGAAGAAATTTTAAAAGAAAATAACGTAGAAGTGGTGATTCTTACAGTACCTTCAGAAGAGGCACAAATAACAGTTGATAAACTTCTTGAAGCAAACGTAAAAGGAATCTTAAACTTTACGCCTGCACGGATTAGTGTACCAAAACAAGTACGTGTACACCATATTGATCTGACGACAGAACTACGAACGTTAATTTACTTCTTAGAAAATTATCCGTCAAAAAACGATTAAAAGATTTTACCAATTTATGACGCTGCTTAGGCTTGTTTTGCAGCGTTATATGTTGGTTTTTTTCTATTTTAGTATTTGGAAAAGAAAGGATGGAAGCAAAATGAATTTCTTGAAAAAATTACGCTGGCCACAATGGATTGCAGCATTTATTTTTGTTTCAATGGGTATATCGCTTGTATTTACGATCTTCGAGATTTTTACAGCACCGGTAAGGCAGCCTGTAAAAGGGCCGAAAGTTACGCTTCAAGGAGATTATATCTTTTTATTAGTAGAAATTATTCTTGGTATCGTTATTCTTGCTTTACCAAGTATTTTAGCGCGCCGTTTTAAGTTTCAGATTCCAGGACTTGTTTATATTTTATTTGTTATCTTTCTTTATGGTGCGATTTATTTAGGAACGATTCAGAAATTTTATGCCATTGTACCTTATTGGGATAAAATTTTACACACTTTTAGTGGTGCAATGTTGGGTGCTGGTGGATTCTCCTTTGTTAGCATCTTAAATGCTGATGAGAATGTTGTGATGAAAATGAAACCAGGATTTATCGCGGTTTTTTCATTTTGTTTTGCTGTGACACTTGGAGCCTTTTGGGAAGTATATGAGTATACGTTTGATGGTTTACTTGGGCTGAATATGCAGCGTTTTATGACATCTTCTGGCACGCCACTTGTTGGACGAGCAGCTTTGGCCGATACAATGGGGGATATTATTGTTGATATTGTAGGTGCTCTTGCGATAGCTATCATTGGTTATTTTGCACTTAAGAAAGGTCGACCATGGATGAAACAATTTGAATTTAAGCGCCATAATTGGAAGAAATAATATAGCAGTTTTGGAACATACGCAAAATAAATCGGTGACAAGCGCTCACATTAAAGAAGCTTGCTAGACTGCCGGTTCTCACGTACAGCTTTGTACGCTCCGCTTCTGGCAAACTTCTTTAATACAAACGCTTTCGCTCGATTTAGCCCTACGCTCTATTTCTTTAAGCAATAGCTGAGGCGTATAATGTTCCAGACTCAATGTAGACTTTTATTTACGATCCTTTGCTTGTTTTGGCAAGTTTTCAACATAGCTATCTGAATATTGTAAGAGTTTTCGACTAGCATCAAATTTTTCTTTGACATCGTTTGTTAGCTCTTTTTTTGTACCGGTATAATTTGTTGCTTTTCCTGTTTCAAATGATTCATCAGGTGCATACATGTAATCATTTGCGAGAAAACTTCCTTCAGGCATCGTGTATCTTTCCGGAATAAAATTATTTTTTGTGTTTAAAATATCTTCACCAAACATAATCTGCTTCTTAGCATCTATACCAAGTAGATTTAGAACAGTTGGCATGATATCAATTTCACCGCCGATATTATCAATTTTTCCGGCTAGTTTTGTACCAGGAACATGTAAGTAAAAGGGTATGCGATAATCATCAGCAGGTTGTGCTTTTAATTGACTGCTTTGGTTAACGTATTTTTTCTCCTGCGTATTTAAACTTCCAGTGTTGATAATATGATGGTCTCCGTACATTACAACAATAGAATTGTCCCAAATACCATTCGCCTTTAATTTATCAATGAAATGTCCAAGCTGTTTGTCAGCATAATGGACAGCTTCAAAATAATTGCCTAGTTGTGTATCTTGCAAATCACTTGGAAGCACAAGTTCTTTTTTATCTTCAGGAATGATAAAAGGCATATGGCTGCTTACAGAAATCAATTGTGCATAAAACTTTTGCCCTTTTTTATAATGGTCTTCTAAAATAGGTAATGTCTTATTGTAAAGCACTTCATCGCTTGGTGAAAAACCAATAACGTCATTATTCCCAAAAAAATTACGATCATAAAACTTATCAAAACCGACTGCTGGATAAAATTCATCGCGATCGTAAAAGCTAGCATCATTTGTATGGAATGTTGCTGTTTTATAGTCGTTTTTACCAAGAACACGAGGTAGTGAAGGAATAACACGATCTCCATAAGTTTGTGTATTGGTATAATAACCACTTGGGAAAGTAGACGTATAAACAGACCATTCAGCATCTGCTGTATTTGATTTTGAAACTGTTTGGAAAAATTGATCAGAATAGAGCATTTCGTTTTCCAATTTATCGAGTGTTGGTGTAACGGACTGCCCATTTATTTTTGTACCTGTTAAATTACGTTGAAAGGACTCAAGTTGAATAATAATTAAATTTTTTCCCTTAGCAGCGCCAAAGTAACTAGGTTTTTTCTTAAGCTTAACCCCCTTTAAGTTGCGGATGTTGTCTGCTGTAACATCCGCTGCTTTAACGTGAGCATTGCCAGTTAGAGCCGTCGCGACATTATAAGTGAAAAAGCCCATTTTTTCAGCGCGTTTTTGATCGCTAATAATATTTTTGTGCATCATATCATACGTAAATAAACTAATCAGTAAAATAAGTGATGTTGTACTAAGTCCTAATTTTGTTCGATTAAGTTTAAACGTTTTGAAGCGAATTCCTTTTTTTAGATCAAGGTAGAGAATAATTGGTAAGAGTATTAAATTGATTAAAAATAGCAAATCATACCATTTAAGCAAGCTGGTTGCACTATCTTTCACAACACCTACTTCGCCAATAAGTGAGAAACTGTGATATGTGGCTACTTCATTATAAAAGCGAGCATATAACACAAGAATAAGCATTAAAATTCCAATAAAGGCTGTAACACCAGCATACCAGTAAACATGTGCTCTTTTTGGTGCGAAACTATGTACCAAAAGAAGAGGAATCATAACAAATAAAGAATCCGCACAAAAGCTTAATAAACTTGGATCGCTAAACACTTGGAAATAAGCTAAACCAAATTCACCTATAATCAGTAGAAAAAAAATAATTAACACAGTGTAAGCCTCTTTCTAAAATAAAATTAACGGAAAAATATTAACACTTCCCCATTATTGCTAATTTTACCTCAACGTGTGTATCAGTGCAAATAATACTTTTAAATTTAGGATAAACGTTTTATCTAAAAACGAACGGGAAAACAAAAAATGAGGTGATAAAAATGAAGAAATTATGGATCGCATTATCAACGCTCGGTATCGTCTTTTTAGTTGTTGGCTGTGGAAGTAATCAAGCAAAATCAGATAATACGAATACAGATAAAGGTAAAAAAGTTGAAGATACGGCTATGACAAACGAAAATGATCAACAAAAACAAGGGGAAACAAAAGCCTTAACAGAGCAGCAAGTCTTAGCGGCTACAAAAAAACAAATTGCAGAAAAAGGGATAGCTTTACCAAAACAAATTCCACTTTCATCCAGCAAAATGCACCTTACAGCAACCACAGCAGGTAGTAGTGCAAGCTATGTTGTCGACTTTTTTGAAAGCGACAAGCCCATTCCAATCAATAATGAAAAACTCAAAAATGGACAAAATGCTAAAGAAATAGGCCGTATTGAAAAGAAAACATATTCAAGTGAAAAAGCAGCTGAAGAAGCTATTGGCTATACCGACTTTTCAAAAACAGGTGCTAAACCAGTAGATTTGGGGCATGACATTAAAGGTTATCCCGATGCGGGTGCTGGCAATAAATACATGAATTGGAATGAAGGCAGATGGGCATTGTCCGTACATGCTTCTAATATTAACAATGGGGATTATATGCCGCTTACTAAACAAACGGTTGCTTTTCTGGAAAAAGAATCATTGCCGATTCCAAATAAATATGGCAGTGTCAAACTAGACTCGGAAAAAAATACAAGCCTAACTGGAAATCAAGTGATGTGGCAAGAAGGTCGTACAGTATATATTGTTTATGCAATGGACCCAATGAAAGCATTACAAATGGCTACAAATTTTGATAAAACGAATTAGAAACGAAGCAAACGCTCTGATTCAGCTGTTCCTATCTTTTGATTCGGAGCGTTTTATGCAATATTTTATACTTTTTGCGAAAAAAAGTGTTGACCTTTAAAGCGGTAAAGCATATGATAGAAACATACCTTTTGAAAGTAGGAGAAGAGAAGATATGTTAAAACAACTTTTTAGACGAAAACCAATAGATACGTTATTGGGGCAAATGAGTAGCCATACTCATTTAAAGCAAACGTTAGGCGCATTTGATTTAATGTTGCTTGGTGTCGGTGCTATTATTGGTACTGGTATTTTTATTTTACCAGGAACTGTTGCAGCTATCCATTCTGGTCCAGCCATTGTTTTTTCTTTTATTATTGCAGCAGTTGTATGTGCACTGGCAGCACTTTGCTATTCTGAGTTCGCATCTACAGTCCCTGTTGCCGGTAGTGCGTATACGTATGGCTATGTGATCTTTGGGGAATTTATTGCTTGGCTACTTGGATGGGCACTACTTCTTGAATATGGTTTAGCAGTTGCCTCTGTAGCAAGCGGTTGGTCCTCTTATTTAAATGCCTTTTTATCAGGCTTCCATATTAAAATTCCGCATGCAATCTCAGGTTCTTTTAATCCTGCAGCTGGAACTTTTATTAATTTACCCGCTATTATTATTATTTTCTTAATTGCTTTGTTGCTCACTCGTGGAATTAAAGAGTCAACAAGGGTGAATCGGGTTATGGTTATTTTGAAGGTAAGTGTTATTTTATTATTTATTCTTGTTGGTATTTTTTATGTAAAACCAACCAATTGGCAGCCCTTCATGCCATTTGGTTTTAGCGGTGTGTTAAACGGGGCAGCACTTGTATTCTTTGCTTATTTAGGCTTTGATGCAGTATCATCAGCTGCTGAAGAAGTAAAAAATCCAAAACGCAATATGCCAATTGGAATTATTGGTTCACTTGTGGTTTGTACGCTGCTTTACATGCTCGTATCCATTGTGCTAACAGGTATGGTTTCTTATACGAAGCTCAATGTAACTGATCCAGTAGCATTTGCTTTACAAGTGATTAATCAAAACTGGGTTGCTGGAATTGTTTCACTTGGTGCAGTTGTCGGGATGATTACCGTTATTCTTGTTATGATGTATGGCGGAACAAGACTTGTTTATGCACTTGGACGTGATGGACTTTTACCAAAAAGCATGGCTGAAATTAATCAAAAATATAAAACGCCTGTAAAAAATACATGGACTTACGCAACGATTGTCGCTGTTTTTGCTGGCCTTATCCCACTTGATAAACTTGCCGAGCTTGTTAACATTGGAACGTTGCTTGCATTTATGGTTGTATCACTAGGAATTATCTTTTTACGACGCAAAAAAGATATTGCAAGTGGCGCATTTAAAACACCATTTTATCCAGTACTTCCGATTGTTTCATTTTTATTGTGTGCTTTTTTAATCACGCGTTTATCAGCAGCTACTTGGACTGCTTGTGGCATCTGGTTTGTTATCGGCCTTGTCATCTATTTTGCTTATGGTTTTAGACATAGTCATTTAAATAAATAATAAAAAGGATGTGATTGGGTCATAAATGGTTGACCTAATCACATCTTTTAGTTTGGGGTGTGTACTTTTCGGGAAAGGTTATTGATACGTGTTATGCTTTGCTAGCTAGCAAAAAGAAAGAGGGATTAAATGATTACATATTATAAAACAGCAGAAGACCAGATGATGAAACAAGTCGAACAAGCAGAAGTAGGAACAGGAGCCTGGATTAAAGTTATCGACCCCACAGAATCAGAAATTGAATCTTTAAGTAAACAATATGATATACCAAAAACCTATTTTTTTGATGCACTAGACTCAGAAGAACGCTCTAGAATTGAAATGAAACATGTAGAAGAGAGCTTTACGCATTCACTAGTGATTGTTGAAACGCCCTACCAAACATCAGATGAATTAGGTTATGCAATGTTTGAAACGCTACCAATTGGTATTATTGTAACGCAAGAGATCATTTTAACCATTTCATTAAAAGAAAATCCGATAACGAACCATATTCTGTATTCAAAAGATGATCATTTTGATACCAAAAATCATATTCAATTTTTACTGCAAATGCTATATACCGTATCTTCTTATTTTTTGAAGGATCTGTATAAGTTGATTAGCATGATGAACAAACTTGAAGGCGAAATTAAACAAGCAATGAAAAATGAGCAGCTCTATGCCTTTATGGCGGTTCAAAAAAGTTTAGTGTTTTTTGCTACAGCGCTGCAATCCAACAAAGCTATCCTTGATAAAATGAAAGATTCCGAGCATTTTACTGAAAATCAACTGGATCACGATTTACTTCGTGATGTAATGATTGAAAATAAGCAAGCTATTGCCATGACGGATACATATACACAAATCATCAGTGGAATGTCAGATGTCTTTTCTTCAGTGATTTCCAATAATTTAAACATCGTGATGAAATTCTTAGCTTCATTCACGATTATTTTGTCATTGCCAACAATTATTGGTAGTATTTATGGTATGAATGTAAAGTTACCATTTATGCATGATCGTTTTGCTTTTACGGGGATTATGATTTTTACATTTGTTATTACTGCTTGTGTAACCGTTATTTTTTGGCGTCGAAAATATTTTTAAGTAAGAAAATAAAAGAACAACAAAACTTGCATCTCTTAAAACAAATTTGTATAATGGCTGGGGTTACATAGAAAAGATGATTTTAAGGGAAAAGGAGGTTGCTTTAATGAAAAAAGTATACCAGATCTTCATTCTAGATTGGCGAAGATTATTCAAAGCGCCACTTGCCCTTTTGCTCGTTATTGCGCTCATTATCCTACCTTCACTTTATGCTTGGTTTAACATTAAGGCGCTGTGGGATCCTTATTCAAACACATCAGGCATTAAGGTTGCTGTTGCCATTGATGACAAAGGCACTCAGGTAGAAATTCCTGGTAAAAAGCCTGAAAAAGTCAATGTTGGCGAGGAATTACGAAAAAAACTTAAGAAAAACAATAAGTTAGGCTGGACTTTTGTTTCCAATAAGCAAGCACAAAAGGGCGTAAAAAGTGGTAAATACTATGCGGCGATTCATATTCCAAAAAGTTTTTCTAAAGATATGGTTTCAGTCGTTACTGGCGAGGATAAAAAGCCTAACGTTGATTATTCTGTCAATCAAAAAATTAATGCTATTGCCCCTAAAATGACTGAAAAAGGTGCAACGACAGTCGTAAGCCAGATTAGTACAGAATTTATCGGTACGATTAGTAAAGCTGTATTAACAGCATTTAATCAAGCAGGAATCGATCTTGAAAGCGAGCTTCCAACTCTTAGAAGGCTAAAATCAAAAGTTTTCCAAGTGCAAAATGCTATGCCAGAAATAAAAAAAATGGGTAGTGAAGCTGAAAATCTTGAACAAAAGCTACCTGAATTAAAAGAAAAAGTGAATCAAGTTGTTGAGCTAAATAAAAAAATTCCAGAATTAAACCAAGCGGCAAATGATCTTCTTCGTGTAGAAGAAAAACTGCCATTAATGGATCAGCTTGGCGATGATGTTTTACGCTTACAAAAGAAAATTCCTGAGATTTATCAAGTAGCAGACGATGTAAAAGAGGTAAATGCACATATCGGTACGATTAAAAAAACCGTAAATGATGCTGTAAGTGAATCAGATAAAGCACTAGCTATCATTAATGAAGCACTTTTAGCGGTACCAACTGTAAAACAAATTGCGGATGATGGAAGCCATTACGCAGGTGCGCTAGACCAATTTGTAAATCAAATAGATCAATCTTTCAATCAAGTAGCACCAGCAATAAAAACCAACTTAGAATTAATGAAACAAGTGGCTGATACGATAAAAGGAATTACTGAGCAACTTAAAAATGGGAATTTAAAACCAGAAGATGCCATACGCCTTTTAAATAAAGTCGAGCAACATATTAATAATCTACAATCTTTACTTACAAATCAAATTAATTTGTTAAAAAATTTAAATGATACTTTACCTAATCATCCACTCGATGGCCTCATTGCTGATTTAAGTAGTTTCAATCAATTATTAGCAGACCAAAAAGAAACCATTCAAGCGATTAAAAAAGAATTAGAAGATGGAGCAGAACCCTCAAAAGAATTGGTAGATCGCCTAAATCGCGATGCTACCAAAGTAAGCGACACACTAGCGTCCATTTTAAACAACTACGATTCAGTCATTGTACCAAAAATTCAACAAGGCTTAAATCAAATTGAAAAAGATGTAAAAAATGGTAAAAACCTGCTTGATAATGCTCAAAAGAAAATTCCAGATATCGAAAATGTTTTAAAAAATGCGAAACAGACATTAATTACTGGCCGAGGTTTTCTCAAAGAATTTCAACAAAAAATGCCACAAATCGAAAAGATCCTTGCTGAAACAACTTCGGCAATCAATACGAAGCTAGATCGTGTGATAAATGGCATTAATGAAGCAGCTAATTTTTATAAAAATGATTATCCCGCAGTGAAAGCAAAAATTCATAAAGCAGGACGTTTTATTCGAAATGATCTACCTGGTTTAGAAAAAGAAATAAATCATGCAGCTAATCTTATCCAAGAAAAAATGCCAGAATTTGAAAAAGCTGTTAATATTGCTAGTAGTTTGTCACGAAATGAATTACCACAATTTGATCATGCGATTAATAAGGCTGCTGATAAAATACGTGAATTTGACCGTGATTATGATTTGCAAGAGATTATTAAATTGCTTCGTAATGATGCAAATAAAGATAGTGAATTTATCGCAAATCCTGTGAATTTACACCAAACGGAATACTATAAAATTCCTAATTATGGTTCAGCAAGTGCGCCATTTTATACAGCGCTATGTCTGTGGGTGGGGGCACTGCTCCTTATTTCCTTGCTTCGTGTTGATGTCGCTGCCCCTGTAGGAATGTATAGTAATTATCATCGCTATTTTGGGCGTTTATTTACCTTTCTTGTCATTGGCTTTTGCCAAGCCCTTGTGGTTTCACTTGGAAATATCTTTATTCTAGGTGTAAGCATTGCTGAACCACTCTTACATGTACTTTTTAGTCTTTTTATCAGCTTTGTTTTTATGATTATCGTTTATACGCTTGTATCCTTATTCAATAATGTTGGAAAAGGCGCTGCGATTGTCTTGTTGGTTCTACAAATATCTGGTGCGGGCGGCAATTTCCCAATTCAGGTTTCACCACCGTTTTTCCAAGCTATTTACCCATTCTTGCCATTCACATATGCAGTTAGTTTGCTTAGAGAGAGTGTTGGTGGTGTTTACGGGCCTACGATGTGGACGGATCTTTCTGTCTTAGTTGGTTTTGCCGTATTATTTATCGTTTTCGGCGTGGTATTTAAAAAACCATTAGATAAAATTGTTCCTAAATTAGCGGCTAAAACAAGAAAAAGCAAGCTAATCCATTGATGGATGAGTGTATATAAGGTGAAGACTTGTCGTGAAACAAAAAACAAGTAAAGTAGATTTATATACGATTCTACTTTACTTGTTTTTTTATATAAAGGTAAGATATAATACATTGTAACGAAGGGATTTAGCTTATAGGAAAATCAAGTGCAATTGTATTTGCATGCACCTATATGCTGTAATGATGGAAAATTTACCGAATTAAAGGAGCGTTAAAATGTTAAAAAGTAAACGGGAGTATAAAACATTAGATAAGGTTGTTTATTTTAGTATTATTAAAAAAATTAATTCCGGTGAATTAAAACCTAACGAACACTTAACTGAAGAAAGGCTATCAAAAGAGTTAGGTGTTAGTCGCTCTCCAATACGTAAAGCAATTACAGCTCTTGTTGCAGAAGGTGTTCTTGATTATCGCACTTATAGCGGGGTGGTAGTAAAAGATTCTATTGTTGATTCAACCCGTTACGTTCAATCACTTGAGGTCATTGAATTATTTGTTAAGTCAACGTTAGAAAAAATCGAGCAAAAAGAAACAAATATCGATACTGCTGATTTGCGAAATTATATCCATGACATGGACCGAGCATCCTATCTTAAAGATATTGACGAATATATTTTTAATCAACATCAGTTTTTCTTAAAGCTAATTTCATTTTCGGAGAATCCTTATTATCGGGAAATGGTTAAAAAAGTTTTCTTCAATTTGACTTATTTTGCAGTAGACAGCGTTAATCAAATTCCAGAAGAAGGTCGTGACCGAACGATAAAACATTTCACGCTGATTGTTGATTTACTAGAGGCGCAAAAATATCAAGAAGTCTATGTAGAAGTTAAAAATTTATTAAATGAATTTGTTGTTAATGCTTTTCGTTGATTTGCAAAAGTGAGTACTTCTAGAAAGCATATTGCTTGTTGTAGGCGCGTGTGTTTTTCAAGCACGAAAAAAACATTCCGATTTGCAGATTTTGACCGTTTGACCGCTACATGTGATGACTGAAACCGGGGAGGGGGACCCTGTAAGAAGTTATGTGAAAGCGTTTTGAATGCCAAGATCTGCAAACGTGAATGTTTGTTATCGATAAAACTTATTTTATTTCGTCTGGGCCAAAGCCTTCTGGATGATTATCGCTGCTAAATGGATCTTCTGACGCAGATGAGAGCTCATCTTGTGGATAGATCGTGTTTCCAATGAGATCGTTATAAAATATACTATAAGAAGTAAACATATACGGATAAATGTAAAGCGAAATACCAATCCATAGAAGAAATGCTAGTAAGAGTAATGCTCCTCCTGCTGTGAGCAAACCAATACTCGCTACGTTTGTTGTAAAGCTATAATTAATAGAATGGTGTATACTGCTCGCAATAAAAACTGAGAAAAAGCTTATAAAGCCAATAATACCAACAATCAATGGAATTAAATACCAAACTAGAAAGGTCAACGAAAGCAAGAAAAAGCGACCTTTATGACCATTCATTAAATGGCGGCTCTCAGTAATAGCATCTAGTGCAGAAGTATTTGGGTTATCGCGTAAAATGAGAAATGTCTGTGAATAAGAATAGGCCTTAATAATTCCTGGTATAATGAACAGTAAGGTCCAAAGTAGAGTGAAAATTGTAACTAATACATAAGCGAGCAATGTCCTACCATAATCTCTAAAAGCACTGAACATATAGCCAACATCTGGTTGATCATGCCTACTAACAGCTAAGTAAAACCAACTTACGCCAACTGTTATAGGAGCAATAAGTAAATAAGAGCCAATAAGACCGATGAGTGGAATAAAGCCAAGTATATTAGAAGCTGCAATAATAATCACTTGACTTAGTAAAAATACGCCAATGGCACTACCCCAGCTTCCTTTAAGGGCGCTCCGTGCACTGCGCCTTACTTCTGTAATTGACATCATGATTATCTTTCCTTTCGTAAAATGTAGTTGCTTAACTAAAAATAGCATAAAAATCTCGATGAATACAGTAAAAACCATAAAATTTCATAAAAACCTCAGAAAGGGGGTTGTTTTATGAAAAAGAGGGAAAAGAAAGGTCATCTATAAATGGAGGTGCTTTTGTTTATGAAAGAAAGTAAGGTAGAGCTAGAAAACCGATTACAAGAATTAAAAAAGGAATATCAAGATGTCGCAGCCGAAGCAAACGTCATTACGGAAGACCCGCAGCTACAAAACGGGCCGATTGGCGTCTCTGAAGTTCGTTTAGATGCAATACGTAAAGAAATGAATATAATTGAAAAAAAGTTGGAAGATAAATAAATCTACACGATAATAAAACAAGCTCAATTTTTTGTTAGTTGTTTAAAAGTGTGTAGTAAAGGGGGCCTAGAAAAGTGAAGCCAATATTTGCAATAGGTGATGTACATGGTGAAATTACGTTACTAGATAGGATCTTAGAAAATTGGCAAAAAGAAAAGCAAACACTCCTTCTAGTAGGGGATTTAATCGATCGTGGTGAAAATCCTGGCGCAGTTTTAAAACGAATAAAAAAACTTAGTGAAGAGGCAGAAGTTATTGTCCTTAAAGGGAATCATGAGCAGATGTTACTTGACTGGCTAGCTGCACCCACGGAAAAAATGGCTTATTATATCAGCCAAGGCGGTATGGAAACTATTCAAACACTTTTAACACATACGATTGAAGAGAAAGTAACCCCAGATGAATTGGCTGAGCGAGTAAAAGAAGATGCCCAAGATTTAATTCAATTTGTTCAAAAACTCCCTCTTTATTATGAAGTAGGAAAATACGTGTTTGTTCATGCAGGGGTTGACTTAACGCTTTCTGATTGGCATGATACGAATCCAAAAGACTTTTTATGGATTCGTGAACCATTTTTATTCGGACAAAATAAAACGGGGAAAGTTTTTATTTTTGGTCATACCCCTGTTCAAAATTTACATAACGATAACCATATTTGGATATCAGAAGACCAAACAAGGCTTGATATTGACGGCGGTGCTGTATTTGGCGGTAGCTTAAATGCAGTTGTTGTAGAAGAGAAAATGATTACAGACAGCTTTTCTATCACTAAATAGAGTCTTCTGATGAAAAAGGACGTGGCACAATATGCGTAAAATAGCGCTCATCGTTGTTCCGACAGTGACGATGTTTATTTTAATAGCTGTTATAATCATTTTACATAATGACGAAGAAAAAGAGGATGCTAAGCTAAAGCGAACGATTATTCCAACAGTTTTTGTGCATGGATATAAAGGAACATTTAATTCTTTTGGCAATATGTTAAATCGTTTCTCTAAACAAGAAGGAAGTCGAACGATTGCCATGCGTATTAGTGTTTCACAAAAAGGGACTTTAATGGTACGTGGGAACTTGGACCCTGATCAAAAAGGTGATTCTGCAATTCAAGTAATTTTTGAAGATAATCGGGCAAGCCTTGCTAGACAAACTTTATGGATGCAAAATGTTATGCAATATTTACGCAAAAAAGAAGAAATCAAAAAAATCAACTTAGTAGGTCATTCAATGGGAGGTCTTGCTATTTTAAATTATCTTGAGACGACAAAGCTCGACCATCATTATCCAACGCCGCAAAAATTTATTGCGATTGCCACACCATTTAATGGTATAAATAAAGCTGATTACTTTAAGCTGCAAAAAGATCCAGCTGCTCATGATCTAAAAACAGGCTCTAGTGCGTTAAAACTTTTACAGCAAAAAAAACGGAACATACCAAAAAATATTAAAATGTTGGCGATTGCTGGCGAGCATAGTGGCTTGGATTCTGATGGACTTGTTCAGGTGAAAAGTGTTTTCTTTGCAAAGAATTTTTTTCCAAAAGAAGCTTATCAAGAACGACTTGTTAAAGGACCAGATATCACACATAGCGGTTTGCATGAAAATAACCAGGTTGATCAATATGTTAGCCAGTTTTTATGGAACTTGCCTGAGAAAAGTAAAAGTAAGGCTGCTATTTAAAAAAGTTAAAAGTACTTAAATGTAATAGATTTATACAGCGATGTCACTTTTAAATGTTCATAAATTTATATAATGATTGATGTTAAAGATAATTTTATTATAAAAGGAGTTTATGAAATGAAAAAGGACAAGAAAAAAGCACTAAAGATTCTTCTTGGCAGTGTGGCTGGTTTTGCTGTTCTTGGAAGCATTTGTTTGTTAAATGATGACACTGCATCTGCCCATGGCTATATCTCAAGCCCAAAAAGCCGTGTTTATGAAGGTGTTCTTGAAAAAGGACAAAATTATGATGCTGCTCTTGAAAAATATGGAAAAGCAATTACTAATCCAGCGGGTATAGAGTGGTTTAAAGGTTTCCCAGAAGCAGGTCCAAGCGATGGGCACATTGCTTCAGGTGAAGGACTTCTTAACGGAGCTATTGGAGACTATAAATTAGATACACAACAAGCGAACTACTGGAAAATGCAGGATTTAAATGGTGGACCAAACAAATTTACTTGGACTTACACTGCCCCGCATGAGACTACAAAATGGGAATACTTCATCACGAAAAAAGGTTGGGATCCTAATGCTCCACTTACAAGATCTGAATTTGAAAAAATAGCAACAATCGATCAACCTGGACATGCAACAGCAGATACCTACCCTACACATACTGTAAATCTACCTACTGATCGCAGTGGTTACTACGTTGTTTTAGCTGTGTGGACAGTTGATAATACCGATAAATCATTCTACCAAGTAGTCGATGTTAACTTGCATAACGATGGCAATGGTAGTGGCGATGAAGATACTGTAAAACCAGATAAAGTTACTGGAATCAAAGCAGAAAACATCACAACAAATTCTGCTGACATTAGCTGGAACGAAAGCAAAGACAACAAAGGCGTTACTGAATATCAAATTTATCGTGATGGCAAATTAGTCAACCGCACAGCGGATACTAAATTCCATGATACCAATCTAACAGCAAATACAACTTATCACTATACTGTAACTGCAAAAGATGCTTCAGATAACGTTTCTGATGTTAGTGATGACTACACGATGACAACAGCTAAAGCACCGGAAAATGATACAACGCCTCCTACTCCACCTACGCATTTACACGCTATGGGAGCAACTTCATCAAGTATTTCATTAATGTGGACAGCATCTACTGACAATGTTGGTGTAGAAAAATATATTATCTACCGTAATGGTGTACCTGTTGCTGAAACCAAAGAAGCAAGCTTTAACGATACTAACTTAGAAGCAGACACATACTATGTTTATTATATTTTAGCAGTAGATAAAAGTGGGAACAGATCTACTAGCACTTCAAACATTTTTATTGAAAAAACTGCCAATGCCGACAACCCACTATTCCCTGAATGGGATGCAACAAAAGTCTATAAAGGCGGCGATGTTGTATCTTACAAGGGCAAACACTACAGAGCAAAATGGGAACAAAATGGTTTAATTCCAGGTGCCGATCAATGGGGCCCTTGGGAACTTTTAAATGACTAAGTAAAAAAGCAGGGATAATTTCAAAAAAGAGTCTGGGACATAAATGCTTGTCCTAGACTCTTTTTTTATTCTTTTAATAGTAAGGTGCCATTAATAAATAAACTAATACTCCCGTAAGGCTGACATAAAGCCAAATTGGCATTGTCCAGTGAACAATTTTTTTGTGCTTTTTAACCTGCATTGTCCAACCAAAAACAAGTGCAAAAAGAGCAAGTGGAACAACGATAGCTGCTAAAAAACTATGCGTGATTAAAATAAAGAAATAAATAGGCCGAAGCACCCCTGTTCCACCAAATGTGCTTGTCTCTGCTGATAAAAAGTGGAAGGTTAAATAGGAAACTAAAAATAACAAAGTTGACACAAAAGCAGCAAGAATGAAGCCACGGTGCATCTTAATGTTTTTCTTTTTAATAATCGCCCAAAGTGCAATCAAAAGAAAAATGAATGTAAAACTGTTAAAAATCGCATTCATTCGTGGAAAAATAGTTAAATCAAAATGAACAGCACCTTGATATCCAATGGGTGAAAAAAATAGTAATAAGATAAGCACAACAGCTACAAAGGAAAAAATCATAATTGGCCAAAAATAGTTTTTATCAGATGTTGCTGAATAAAGTTTTTGATTGTCTTGCTCCATGAAAATAAACCCCTTTATTTGTTTTAATTTTTATATCCGTTTTTCTGCTTGATTATACGCTCCGTGCCAAACTGGTCCGATAAACTGATTTAAAGGAAATCCTTCTTTAATTGCTGCTGTCACAAAATCTTTTGCCTTAGAAACAGCTTCTGGAACACTCATCCCTTTGGCAAGTCCTGCTGTAATTGCTGCTGCAAATGTACAACCAGCACCGTGATTATGGCTAGCAGCGATTTTGTCCACTTCAAAGACCGTGAAATCTTGTCCATCATAAAGTAAATCAATCGCTTTCTCGCTTTTAAGTGCTTTTCCGCCCTTGATTACAACATATTTAGCACCTAGGTCAATTATTTTTTTAGCAGCAGCTTTCATATCATCTATTGTTGTCAGTTTGCCAAGTCCGGACAATTGGCCTGCTTCGAACAAATTTGGCGTTGTAATGATTGCTTTAGGAAGAAGTAAATCACGAATGGCTGTCGCATTTTCAGGTTGAATCAGTTCATCTTCGCCTTTACAAACCATAACAGGATCAATAACAACATTCTTTAAATCATATTGGTCAATCACTTCGCGTGTAGCTTTAATAATATCGATAGAACCTAGCATTCCTGTTTTCATTGCATCGACTGGGCCGCCTGAGAGAATCGTTTTAAGTTGTTCACGAACAAGTTTTGCATCAATCGGGGTGACTCCGTGGGCCCAATTGTTATCTGGATCCATCGTTACAATCGTTGTGATGGCGCTAAACCCGAATGTACCATACTCTTCAAAAGTTTTTAAATCAGCTTGAAGCCCTGCTCCACCACTTGAATCAGAACCGGCAATAGTTAATGTTTTTTTGATAGACATTTATATGACCTCCAAGATTAATGATTGTTTTTAAGCATTTGATAAATTGCCTGTGCCACACCATGATCATCATTTGTTGATGTATGGTATTTTGCTTCTTTTTTAACCTCAGCTTCAGCATTTCCCATAGCAACACTGTAACCAGCCATTTTAAGCATAGACAAGTCATTCATATTATCCCCGATAGCGAATGTTTCGTCCAGTGTTACGCCCATTTTTTCAATATAATATTGTAATGAAATGCCTTTTTGAGCTTCGCGATGTGTAATTTCGATATTGTTTGAAAATGAGGAAGTAACAGCAATATCTCTAGAAGCTGATAACGTTTCACTTGCTTGTTTTAATTTATTTTTATCTGCTGAAAAGGAGATAAGTTTTAAAATGGTGATTTCTTGATTAGAAAAAAGACGGGATATATCGTTAATTTCGCGCACGTTTTTTGATTCGAAGCGTTCCTCAATTTTTTCAATCACTTCGTCTTTTTTGGCATCGGGAAAAAATTGCTGTTGCATTTCTGTCATGAATTTTTTTCCGTAAGCTTTATCAAGCGTAATTGGACCAATATCTGTGAAAAATTCGGTGTACATATCATGTTCGTTTAATACTTGAAAAATTTTTTTGACTAGCTGTTTTTCTAGTGGATGTTGTAAGATAATTTTTCCATGTTCATCGCGAATTTCTGCCCCATTCATACAAATTGCTGGAGCATAAAGATTTGCTTGATGTGCAAGTGACATAGCATCGTCATACATTCTTCCAGTACAAAGCACGAAATGGAGCCCTTTTTCGCGAGCATACTGAATGGCGTTGACGTTTTCTTTCGCAATGCGGATAGCTGAATTAAGTAGCGTTCCATCCATGTCTGAAGCAATAACTTTTATCATAAATAAGATTCCTCCTAGATATTTCCCTATCTACTTAAGAATAGCATTTTTTAAAAGAATTTGCAGTTGAATAATCCGATATGGAGATTTTTGCGAAGTGAAAAAAATTTCGTTATAATTAAAGAAATATTGAAAAGGAAGGTGACATATGAAAACAGAAGTAGAAAAAATGCTGGCAGGAGAACCATATGATCCAGCCGATCGTGTTCTTACGCATGGACGAGACCGAGCAAGAAAATTATGTCGCACCATTAACGAAACGATTGATCTAGCGCAACGTTCTGAATTATTAAAAGGGTTACTAGCTGAAACTGGCGAAAATATATATGTCGAACCAAATTTTCGTGTCGATTATGGTTCTAATATTTATCTAGGTGAACATTTCTATGCCAACTTTGATTGTGTGATTTTAGATGTTTGCGAAGTGCGGATTGGAAAAAATTGTATGTTTGCACCGGGAGTACATGTTTATACAGCGACACATTCACTTAACCCGGCTGAAAGAAATAGCGGGTATGAATTAGGCCGCCCTGTTACAATTGGTGATAACGCCTGGATTGGTGGGCGTTCAGTTATAAATCCTGGAGTAACTCTTGGTGATAATGTTGTTGTTGGCTCTGGTTCTGTTGTCACTAAGTCTTTTCCTGATAATGTTGTTATTGCTGGGAACCCAGCTTGTATTGTGAAGCACATTGATGGGAGTGATGCCACATGAGTATTGCTAAGGAAACCATTTTTGCAAAAATAGAAAAAGAGCTAAAGCTAGCAAAAGTAGCAGAAACACAAAATGAACAAAATAACCATTTGCATGCTATGGAAGTGTTACTCGACTTGATGTTGCAGCCAGAAAACATGAAAGAGTCACAAAAAATAGGGGATTCAGCGGTACAGGCGCAAGAAAAGCCATTGTTAGTCAATCAAGGACAAAAATTAATCATGGAAGATGGCGCAAATGGAGACTCGTTATTTGAATTTTAAGGGGAATGGTCATTTATGAAAAAAGTGTTGACAATAGGTGGTATCTTTGGGCTTTTAGCAGTGTTGTTAGGAGCATTTGGGTCTCATGGGTTAAAAAGTGTATTAGGAAGTAGTGTAGGTGTTTGGGAAACAGCGGTGCATTATCAAATGTTTCATGCTATTGTTTTGCTTGTCACCGGAATATTATTAGCTTTGACGAAAAGTAAACTATATTTAGCTGCAGCATGGTTTTTTTCGATTGGAATTATCCTTTTTTCTGGAAGTTTATATTTACTTAGCACTTTGAAAATAACGATGTTAGGGCCAGTAACCCCATTTGGAGGAGTAGCCTTTATTGCTGGCTGGTTATGTTTTATTATCGGTACACTGAAACAAAATAATTTTTTCCAAAAATATTAATTGTTGATTGTAACATGCAAGGTACTGGTGTTAAAGAATTTATGTCGTAGTATTTCAGTTTTTATTAATATTTGTCATTAAACTTTAATAAAAAAATTGTTTTATTGGGTTTCTTTTTATTTTTGACGGGTAATATATGAACATAAGCAACGACAATCTTATTACTTTTTCTCCCTTTTTAGTAAGAGATTGTCCTTTCTTACCTTAAACTCCCTTTTTAGGTGCTGAAACACGTTAATTGTAGTGTTTTCAGCACCTTTTTTTGTTTATTTTTGAGGTTGCCCCTCGCAGTTACCCCTCGCTTAGCTTATAAGTCTTTTATTTTTTTATATTCTTCATAGATATTTATGGTGTTTTTTCTCATAATTTCATCTGCGTGAGTATAAACTTTTGTAATTTTAGAGCCTTTTACGTGTCCTATTCGTTGTTGGATAGCTACCTCGATAATATAGCATGTTTTGTGTCTACTTTATTAGTATACATCCAATAACGTACTACATGAAGAAGGCGGTTATTATAGTGTGCTATTAGGTTTATTGCTATTTACAATCGGAATTATATAGTTAATTGTTACCGGTACCTTATCTTTTTATAGAAGAAGAAAGATGAGTAAGAGATAGGTTAATTTTAAATAGTGAAACACTTGTCCAATCTAAGAAAAAAGCTGATCTAAGTTAGGCATGAATTTTCCTAAAAAAGAGTCTGGATTATCAACTATCCAGACTCTTTTATAAATTTTCAGCTCTTTTACTTAAGCTTAACTATTTTTTTATCAACAACTTTTACATTTTTAGAATCTGTAATATCTGTGACAGTAACAATAAAATCCGTGCCTGTTTGATAGGAATATTCACCTTCACCATCGAATGCTATTTTAGATTCGAGATTACCCTGGAGATATTTCAAAAATGCATCCATCAAACTAGTAGCATTTGTTTCAACTTTTAAATCTTTAAAATTGGAAGGTGTAATGAAGTAATCCATAACGTATGGGGATGTTATGACAATGTCTTTTTGGGTAGGAATCCCGTGGCTGTCATAATGAACACCTTGTAATGTATTTGTAAAATTAGGATTATTTTTTGTCGTAACCGCTTTTAATGCTACTTTTCCATAATAAGGCACCTTTCTTAAGTCAGCACGTACCTTGTATTTTTTGCCTGCTGGAACTTTAACTAATTGTCGGGGGGCAGTGACTGTATTTGTTTCTGTAAAAGTCTTTGTTTCAGTCGAAGAAGCATTAAATTCTAAATTAATATCACTTCCTGGAATAAAAACTGGGACAATTTTATCAGAATTAATTTTAAATCCTTTAGAGGTTGCGGTTGATGTACTGAATGCTACAGCTTGAGAGAATTCTGAGGTACTAAGGTTTTGGTCTACATCACTTCCTGTATTATCAAGGATATTATCACCCATATAAACAGGTTCTATATCGCCTTTAATAGGTTCACCTAATGTGCTACCACTTACATCAAATTTTTCATTTTGTTTCGTACTGTTTAGATTTACAGCAGTATAATTATCAAAAGTTTCCCCTTCTTGCATTTTTTTATAAAAGTCTTTAGCTGCGGCATTTAAACGATCTGTAATAGGGACAATGACTCCTTCTTTTTTAGAGGGTAATTCTGCTTTTACAATTTCTGGGTTAAAAGTTGGTATAGTAACTGTAGTTAAGATAACACTAGGAAGTAATACTAAACTTAATAATTTTAACTTTTTCATTTAAACCGCTCCTTATTTCTTTTTAGTCTAGTAAAAAATAGAATGGATAAAACTAACTTGGATATTCACCACCTTTCTATTTAATTTTAGAAAAATGATTAGGATAATAGTCTTTCATGTTGTAATAAGTGTATCTTTTTTAAATTTAAATGAGGTGTATTATAGATACATGGTATAAAATTAAATATGTATATTTTGTGTCTAATGACAGAATACACAGTTATATAAAATTTATTTTTAATCGTTTGTGATAAAAAATAAGTCATTCATTACATTTTTGATTATTGTATCCGCTTTTATGCTATGATGAAAGCGTAAAACATTATAATTAAAAAGGAGGTTTAAAATGAAAAAGTCAATTAAGTTTTGCTGTGCTTCACTTGCTCTAGCTATGGGATTATCAGTAGTAACGCCAAGCATAAGCGCCTATGCTGCTGAAAGAAACTTAGAAAAGGTAATATCTAAAAACCAAGAATTAGTAGAATTTAGTAGTGCTCTAAATGAAGCTTTAAAAGAGGATGGCATCACTCAACAACAATGGAATAATTATATAGCAGAAACAAAAGCTGCTGCAACTCAAGAACCAACGCCAAGGTGGAAGGGCGCAGTTATAAAAAAACAATGAAGTTTGCTATTAAACATGTAAATGTCATTCCATCAAAAAAAGTGAGAGATGTTGTAAAAAAATATGGTGGAAAAATTATCAAAGCGATTGATACATATACTTGTTACGATATTGTTAAGGCTTTAACCAAAGTAGGCATTCCATATAAATATTGCAGATTTAATTGCAGATTTTTTAGTAACATTTATTTTATAATTATTTGAGGTAACTTATGCTTTCAATTCTATTTTTTATTTTAATTTTAGTTCTGTTATTAATTCCTTTTTTTGGAATCGATTATTTAATTATTTATTTGCTAAATGGTAATTATGATAATTTATGGTATCTTTTTTTATTTTTAATCCTTACCTATATTGTAGGTTATTTATTGGATAACGTTCTAGAAATGGTCGTGAAAGTAACGTTGTCCAAAAATAAAGAGGACAAAATGCCTTTGATATTTAATTTGTGTGTTAGTTTTTTGACTTCGCTTTTAGGAGTATATTTATTAGACATGATTTTTGCAGCTATTTCATTAAATACATCTATTTATTTAATGGTAGCTTTAGCACATACTATAATATTCTTTATCATCGATCAGCTACCAGAAGGAGAGAATTAATTTGTAAAAAAACAAAGTTAAAAGAGCATAAAATTTAATTACTCTTTTAGCTTTGTTTTTTCGTTCGCCCCTCATTTTGCCCCTAAAAGTTTTTGATTTTTTTATACTCGGCATATCATTTGATTGTTTCTAGTCTCATAACTTCGTCTGAATGAGTATAAATTTTAGTAATTTGGGAGCCTTTAGAATGTCCTATTCGTTGTTGAATAGCTACCTCATTTATTATATTTTTCGTTTTTGTATCCGGTTTTATGTTATGATGAAAGCGTAAGGCATTATATTAAAAAAGGAGAAGTTTTATTTATGAAAAAATTATCCATTATATTGCTATTTGTTATTATGTGTTTGATAAGTTTTATTTGTAAAGCTAATAATGTAAATGCTTATGAAGATCAAGTTATTACAAAAGCTCGCATTCAAACAAAAACATTTAATGAATTATCAGAAGAAGAAAAAAATTTTTTTGAAAAAGAAGGATTTAATACAAATAATGAGTACTATGCTGCAATATCAATCGAAACACCAATAAATTCAATATCTACACGTAGAATAAATGTTGTTACTTGTATTGCTTCTACTAAAAAGATAAATGCTACTACAGGATATACAACCTACATACTCACTGCTTCTAGAGCAGGTTTTCTTGATCTTAACACACGCTTATATTATGGAGAAACATATAGAAACTCTTTGGTTACACCTTACAATGCTCCAAAAATTTATGCTAGAGGGATTTATTTTAATTACACCTCTAAGAAAAAGTATCTTCCATGCCGGGTAACGACACAATATTATACTTCAATGGGTACAGGTACTGTTTCGTCTAAAGCAGGAGGTGTTACTTTAGGGCGATGATTAATTTAAAATATTTTTGTTTAGAAGAAGAACTACAGTTTGAGCTTGAAATTGAGGTTATTAATCAACTTGCAAGCGAAGAATTCAAACAAGCTTATTTGGACTTGAATGGCATAAAAATTGAAATACAGGTATTTTTTCTTAACGAGTCTGAAGTCCCTTTTAAAGCGCATGAAAATGTTTATGCTTTAATAAAACAAAAGGGAAAAGACATTTTGCCTATTGTAACTTTAAATGATAAAATCATTAAAAAAAATGCTTTGTTAAACAATGATGAGATAGAAGAGATTTTTGGAATAGGTATAGATGCTCAGATAGATTAGCTAATTTAAATCTCTGTTGTTTCGTTTGCCCCTCATTTTGCCTCTAAAATTTATGATTAGATATTTATAAAGAAGATAGTAATAGAATATAACCACATATAAAGCCATTTTCATGTTGTAAATAAAAATCAAAATAATTTCTTATTTTAGACTCTTTTTTAGGTGTTGGGATATGGCGTTATGATTCAGTATCTTTTTACGTTCTTTAAAATTTAATAAACTCATCTTATTCCAACTTCTTTAAAATATTTGAAGGAATATCTTTTTGCTTTACCTTTTCTTTACTAGATATGATATTACGTCTATCTTCCCAATGAATGATGTAGTACTGATTTTTTTCCATTTTGTCTTGTGATTCTAAATTTAATTTTCTTTCTTGGCCATCTTTCCCAAATCCGGTAACTTTGTAATTATAAAAAGTATCCACTATTCCGTCAGGCGCTTTATCTTTTTTTACTATAGGGTCCATTGTGATTTTTACATAGTAGTCTTTTGAACCGTAATAGGTGGATAGGAAGAACCAGCCCGCTATAAATACAGCTACAACAACAACTAAAATACTAATTAAAAGTTTCATTTTATTAACTCCTTTCACTATATATCATAATGAAAAAATTCTTCTGGTAAAATCGATCTAACTTACATTTCTATTACATTTATGTAAGCGATTAGCCAAAAGTTACCTATTTTTTCTAATAAGAAAGTGAAAGGGGCTAAGCATCGAGCGTTCCGTTTAACGTACTGTAGTCATTAAATTTTTTGCTTTTAAGTCAAAGAAGTTACATTCTAATTAACTAAAGATCTTAGCACTAATCGAAGTAATATTGAAAAATTTTAATAATAAGAGGTAAAAAAAAGATGAATGGAATAACAATTAAAGGTGATTTCAATAAAATATATTTATCTAAGTATCCCATTATTACTTGTTGATCAACTAATAGCCAATTTATGTAACTTAGTAGTTGTAAAATAAATAAAAGCATGAGTCCAGTGAAAAATAGTTTTAAAGCTGATTGAATCGTCATAGCTCATCTTCTCCTTTATATTCTTACTAAAAACAGCATATCATATATTTGTTGTACTTGGATAATAACTTTTTATGAATACGATATAATAAACAATTTATTATAAATTGTGAATTTTAAAGCGATATTATGATAATATAATATTAGAAACAAGAAGGAGAATTCGAGATGTTTACAAAGATTCAATGGATAGCTTATGTTATCGTAGCAGTAGTTATACTTATTGTTGGCTATTTGCTTAATCATGTAGCGGGTAATATGTTAGTAGCGGAGTTAATGATATTGGGATGTATGGCTGGTGCATTTAAAATATATAATGGCAAAAAATAATATTTTTAAAACAGTGATTGAAGGGCAATTAATTTTTTTGTTTTAGAATTTATATCAGAATTGAAAGAATATTAGATATTAACATTATATTTTGACTTGAAAGCGTTTTTTTATTATAATTAATTATATAAAAATGAATGGAGGAATGTTTTATGAAGAAGTTATTTCTAAGTGCAGCGAGTTTAGTATGCGGTATAACTGTTTTCACCGGGGTAAGCTTTTACGACCTAAGTCCTCTAGCTCTAAATCATGATGTTGGAAAAGTTACTGTGCAGGCAAAAGGGATTGAAGGAAATGCAGTTATAAATGGGGTTAAGTACAAATGGTCTGAAACTTCTTGGAGTAAAAATAGAGGTGTAACATTTAATCCTGGACAACACGTTTATCAATTGGCACCTAACCCACATGACGATCCTTGGTACAATAAAAATCAAGTGAAATTTTACAATCAACTTGTTGACCAAGTAAAAATCTTAGGCGATGCTCAAAAATGGCTACAAGACAAATGGCCAAATACAATTTCAAATGTTACGGTTCATGGTGTCAATTACACCTTAGCCCCGAGATAAAGTAGCCAATAAAAACTAATACGTTTGCCCCCCTACTTCTAGCTATCAAGTAGGGAGGGCATTTTTTGCTGGTTTTGAAGAGTAAGCGAAATGTATTTTATTATTCCGTTGCCATTTAGCTATAAAAGACAGGAAGCGATAACCTTTTAGTAGTAAACGTTTGTGACATAAAACAGACATTTTATTACATTTTTTACCATTAAACTTTATTTTATGTTATGATGAAAGCGTAATTAAAAATAAAGATGAATGGAGAGATGGAAGATGAAAAAATTGTGTTTCGTAGTTGCTGTTGTCATGTGTTTTGTAATCGTTTTCACTAGCGGTGATGGTGTAAAAGCTGTTGCAGATCAACCAGTTCCAAATGGATATTATGCTGTGAAGCCCAAGCTTGATAGCAATTTACAGGTAAATAGTAATCTTCAATTAGGAAAATTAGCTCCAGGATATCAAAAATTTGAATTTTACTATATTCCTTCAAAGGAAAGTTATATTATCAATAATCAATACGGAGTTGAAAGTGTTAGGTGGAGTGGAAGCGAGGGTGTTGGCAATCTTGGCTGGGCAACCCGGAATTTAGATGATAGTAACATGCTATGGACATTAGAAAAGGTGTCAGATAATCAAGTTATTATTCATAATAAGAGAGATTCAAATATGGTGTGGGATGTTCATGATTACTATCCTAACTTAGGAGCTCCAATCAAAGCGGAAAAAAAACACCCTATTAATTCTGTTTTGCTAGATGCTCAAATTTTTATTTTAGATGACGAACGATAAACAAAATGGCGCACTAGTTGAAAAAATTAGTGCGTTTCTTTCTTTTTAGAAATAGAAGCAAGCATGCTAAGAAATCAGGAAAAGCTTATCTAGAATCTGTTTTTCTCTAACGAATCGGATGAACTGTTGTTGCGTAATTCTGTGATTACAAATTGGTTTAAAGTCTCCTAAATTTCTTATCGTAAAAATGATTGGAGGATTTGGAAATGAAAAAATATCTTATAATCATGCTTGCTTCTCTATCTATATATCTGGTGTCTAACGATCAGATCATATTCGCAAAGGATGTGGAAAAAATAGGCTATTTAGTTATTGAACGTCCTCATACTTTAGAAAAGATAAAAGATTTTCCAAAGCTGCCTTATAGAAGTGGTGTTGGTAGACCAGAAGGCGTTATTCTACATTCAACTGGGGAAAATGATAAAACACTTGAAGAATGGATTTCATATGAAGAGAAAACATGGGAAAATGCTTTTGTTCATGCTTTTGTTGATGATCGGAAGGCTGTTGAAATTGCGGATCCTAATTATTTATGTTGGGGTGCAGGCAAAGTTGCAAATCCGCGCTATGTCCAAGTTGAATTAGTTGAATTTCCAGATGGGACCTCGAAAATTAAGATGATGCAATCCATTGAACAGTATGCACATTATATTGCAAGGGTGTTAAAGCAATTTAATATTGGAAAACCTACTCTAGCAGATGAAATTAATGGGATAGGTACAATCATTACTCATAATTCAGTTTCTAAATATCTAGGAGGTACAACACATACCGATCCCTATAATTATTTGCCTAAAAATGGTTTCTCCATAAAATATGTTTTTTCACGGATTAATTATTATTATTATTCTATTTAATAGATATAGTAAAAATTAAGCAACTAAGTCACTATTTTACGGCGGCTTAGTTGCCATTTTATATTATTTAAGTTTATAACTTTGCTTATCTACAACTTTTACATTGTTCGAATCTGTAATATCTTCTGTTGTAACAAAGAATTCTGTGCCAGTTTCATAGCTATAATCGCCTTCTCCAACGAATGATATTTTAGATTCGAGTGTACCAAAAACATATTTCCAAATGGCTTCGTTTAAATCAGTCGCATTCGTTTCAAACTTAATATCATTTTTATTAAAAATAGAAGAATTAGTGAAGTATGCAAAGTCATAAGGATCCGTGATGTCGAATTGTTTTTGTGTTGGAATTCCGTGACTATCATAATGATACCCTTGCAGTTTGTTTGTAAATGTAGGGGTTGTATCTGTTGTAAAAGCATTTAAAGAAACTTTTCCATAATAAGACACTTTTCGTAAATCAACCGTTACTCGATATTTTTTTCCGGCTGGAACTTTAATTGGTTGACGTGTTGCTACTACTGTGTTTGTTACAGTTTTAGTATTCGTTTGCGTAGAAGAGGCATTAAATTCTAAATTAATTTTACTCTCTGGTAAAAAAATCTGAATGAATTGATCAGAATTAAATTTAAAGCCCTTAGTTGTTGATGTTGAGTTACTATAAGCTACTGCTTGGGAAAATTCTGATGTATTATATGTTTGCTCTGTAGCACTGTCTGTATTGTCAAATGTATTTGTTCCCATATAAATTGGAGTTTCATTACCTTTAGTAGGGCTACCTAATTGACTACCGCTTACATCAAATTTTTGATTCTGTGTTGTTCTAATTAAATTGGTGATCGTATAATTATCGACATGAGACATGTATTGTTGTTTCTCATAATAATCTTTGGCGATAGCATTTAAACGGTCAGTAATAGGAACAATAATGCCAGCTTTTTCAGAGGGAGCTTCTGCATGCACTTTCTCTGCAGCTAAATACGGTGTGGTTGTAGATAAGATTACACTAGGAAGCAATAATAAACTAAACAATTTTAACTTTTTCAATTTGTTTCTCTCCTTTTAATTTATAACGTAAAATTGTAATGACCAAAAATAGTTGTTAGCGCTTTATCACCTCTCCTACATTAGTTTTGGGAAAAAATTTAAATCTTTTTCTAAAACTAATGTATTCCTTTTTCATAAAAAGAAGTTGTGTAATAAATACATTTTATAAAAGAAAATATGTATTTTTTGTGAACATTAATTAAAAATTGTATTTAATCTACAAAATGTTTAAAATGAACGTAAGAATCACTTTGTTACAATTTTCTCAAGCAAAGCATTTGTTGCTAGGTTTTAATTTTAGCTAAAATTGGGAGTAACTTTATTTGTAAAGAGGTGTAATATGAAAAACAACAAGGTAAGATGGGCGTATCAAGGGGAAACGGGGCCGGAAAATTGGGGACATATTTGTTCCGATTATAAGATTGCTAGTACGGGAGAAAGACAGTCGCCAATTAATATAAAAAAACAAGATATCAAAAAATTAACGGGTCAAAATATCATCACTCATTATCATGAAATGCCTTATGAAGTAAAGCGGATCGAAAATTCTGTGCATCTGTTTCCGCTCGAAAAGACGCAATCTTTGGTGTATAATGACACTACTTATATCTTGCAAGCTTTTCATGCACATATCCCAAGTGAGCATCTTTTGAATAATACTACATTTCCAATCGAATGGCATTTTGTTCATCAAAATGAGCAGGGAGAAATGCTTGTTTTAGGGGTTTTTATGGAAATAACGGCAAATGTGGCTGTATCTTTAGGTGAGTTGCCTCGTTTTTTTTCAGAAGTATTCCAAGATTTTACGATTGCTCGTGAAATTAAGCTAGATATTGATACTTTTTTACCAAAAGAAAAAGCGTTTTTCACCTATCAAGGTTCGCTCACAACGCCGCCAACTGTGGAGAATGTTACGTGGTTGCTTTTAACTCAACAAAGGAGCTTAGCGGCTGATACTTTCTCTGGGTTAGAAAAAATCATAGGTGGAACAAATCGACCTGTTCAAGCACTAAATGGACGTGAAATAATCTTCTATGAGGAGTGAATAGAATGAAACAACGCATTTTTGTAGCTGGGAAGTTGATGGCGGAAACTGAAAGCAAATTACAAGCATTAGGTGCTGCGTTTTATACTGGTGATGGAAAAATAACTGAAGCGGAATTAATACAGGGCGTACGATTTTCGGATGCCCTTATTTGTCCACTTTCAAGTCCTGTCACTGCGAAAGTTTTAGAGAGTTCGAAAAATCTTAAAGTCGTTGCAAATGTGGGTGCTGGTTTTGATAACATTGCGGTTAAAAGAGCAAAAGAATTAGGGATTGCTGTAACGAATACACCAGAAGTTTCAACAGAAGCGACAGCTGAATTAACGCTTGGGCTTATTCTTGATGTGATGCGGCGAATTTCAGCAGGAGATCGTTTGTTAAGGGAAAGGCCGGAAGAATTTACGGGCTGGGCACCAACCTTTTTCTTAGGAAATGGTTTAGCAGGGAAAACGCTTGGAATTATCGGATTAGGCAAAATCGGTCAAGCTGTGGCAGAACGAGCAAATGCTTTTGGTATGAAGCTTATTTATTCTGGGCACAAGCCAAAGGAAATGGCCAAAAAATGGAACGCAAAGTTTGTTTCTGAAAAAGAATTATTTGAAACAAGCGATATTGTAACCATCCATGCCTCGTATAGTGAAGAGTTGAAACATTTAATTAATCATGAAACACTAAAATTAATGAAAAAAGAAAGCTTTCTTATTAATGCAGCTAGAGGCCCGATTGTTTGTGAAGCTGATTTAATTACGGCTTTAAAGCGTCATGAAATAAGTGGGGCTGCACTTGATGTGTTTGAATTTGAGCCAAAAGTGTCTGCTGAACTGAGACAGATTGAACAAGTCGTTTTAACCCCTCATATTGGGAATGCGACAATTGAAACGCGAATAAAAATGGGCGAAATAGCACTTGATAATGTCCAAGCGGTTCTTAATGGACTTGATCCGCTTAACTCCGTTTATTAGGTAGGTGACAAAATGTATCAGAAAGCGAAAATATTTGCGGCTAATGCTCATTTAGGCCAAAAACGCAAGATCACTGGAGAAAAATATTTTAGTCATCCATTAAATGTTGCTCGACTTTTAGCTAACGCGGGCTTTTCTGAAGAAGTTGTTGTGGCGGGGTTGCTGCATGATGTTGTTGAGGATACTGAGATAACCAGCCAAGAAATTGAACGTCAATTTGGCAAACCAGTGGCTGAATTAGTTGCTGCTCATACAGAAAATAAAGCTTTGTCTTGGGAGGAGCGGAAAGCGCATACGATTGAAACCGTACGTCTAGGCTCGTTAGCTGAAAAAGCATTGATTGTAGCAGATAAATATGATAATTTACTCTCGATTCAATATGCTTTTAGCTCAGAGGGGAAGCGCGTTTGGTCCTATTTTAAGCGTAGTTATTCTGAACAGAAGTGGTATTACGAAAGCGTGGCAAAAGAGATGTCTTTTGGGCTTGGCGTGCCTGAAATTCCAAGCTTCTTTTTTTCTTATGCGCAACTTGTGCCCATTGTTTTTGGCGAAAATATGATTAGCTAAAAGGAGTAAGTATGATGATTTTTGGAGCAATTGAAGCAGGTGGAACTAAGTTTGTTGTAGCAGTTGGTGATGAAAAAGGTCAGATCATTGAACGAGCAAGTTTTAAAACAAGAGAGCCACAAGAAACAATGGCAGAGGTCGTTACTTTTTTAAAAAAATATCAAGCTGATTTAAAAGGTATTGGAGTAGGTTCATTTGGCCCGATTGATATTCGGAAAAATAGTGCTACATATGGTTATATTACACATACTCCAAAAGTTGCTTGGCGGAACTATAATTTTGTTGGTCATTTAAAAAAGGAATTTGATGTGCCAATTGCTTTTACTACGGATGTTAATGCCTCAGCTTTTGGGGAAGTTCAATTAGGTGCAGCGCGGGACTTAAATAGTTGTCTTTATATGACAATCGGAACTGGTATTGGTTGTGGAGCGATTGTTTCTGGTGAAATTTTAACGGGTCTATCCCATCCAGAAATGGGACATATTCTTGTTAGGCGGAATGGACAAGATCGTTTTGCTGGTATTTGTCCGTCTCATAGTGATTGTTTGGAGGGGCTTGCTTCTGGTAAAGCGATTCAAAAAAGGTGGGGAAAAGAAGGAAAAGATTTAGCGGATAATGATGCTGTCTGGCGTTTAGAAGCTTATTATATTGCGCAAGCATTAATGAATTATATCCTTATTTTATCACCCGAGAGACTGATCATTGGTGGTGGGGTGACAAAGCAGCAGCCATTGCTTTCTTTTATTCGTAGTGAATTAAAAGCACTCATCAATGGCTATATTGAACTGCCGAATTTGGAAAAGTACGTTGTTTTGCCTAAGTTAGGCGACGATGCGGCAATTACCGGCTGTTTGCTATTGGCAAATTTAGTAAAGGATTGATAAAAGTTTGTCTATCCCTTCACAACAAACTTTGTTATACTAACATGATGAGATCAAAATTTGGGAGGAAAAACATGTCAATTACAGAATTACTTCACATTGAATATCCAATTATTCAAGGAGCAATGGCACAAATTGCAAAAGCAGAACTTGTTTCGGCAGTTTCAAACGCGGGAGGCTTAGGTGTGATAGCTTCTGGCGGAATGTCAGCTGAAGAATTAGCTGCAGAAATACGTCGAACAAAAACACTAACGGATAAGCCATTTGCAGTTAATTTAATGTTAATGATGACAAATATTGAAGAATTAACAGAAGTTATCATCAAAGAGGATGTAAAAATCATTACAACAGGAGCAGGAACACCAAAATCATTTATGCCAACTTGGAAGGCTGCTGGAATTACAGTTATTCCTGTTGTGCCATCTGTTATGATTGCTAGAAAAATGGAAAAATTAGGTGCGGATGCTGTCATTGCAGAAGGAACAGAAGCAGGCGGGCATGTTGGTGAAACGACAACAATGGCGCTACTTCCTCAGGTAGTGGATGCAGTTTCGATTCCTGTTATTGCTGCAGGTGGGATTGCCGATGGACGCGGTATGGTTGCAGCTTTTGCTTTAGGTGCTGCTGGAGTTCAAATTGGCACACGCTTTTTAGCAACAGATGAATGCCCTGTACATGATAATTTTAAAGCCGCACTGCTTAAAGCGGGTGACCGTGATACAATGGTTACTGGAAGGCGAAGCGGAGCACCAGTCCGTTCGATTAAAAATAAAATGATCAAAGAATATTTACGCTTAGAAAATGAAAATGTTGATCGTGATACACTTGAAAGCTTAACGCTTGGTTCATTGCGTAAAGCTGTAGCAGAAGGCGACACAGAAAATGGCTCCATCATGGCAGGTCAAATTACGGGGATGATTAATGAAATTAAACCTTGTAAGGATGTTATTTTGGAGATTATGAAGCAAGCAAAAGAAGTGACGAGCAGCCTCTAAGGTGTGCGCTAAGGATTGATAATTTTGGGACAGAAGCGAAATAAATTGGTGATCGTTACCCAGTTTATTCCGCTTGTGCCAATATTAGCTCTCTTTTTTTTTCAACAGAACAATCATTTCCTCGATTTGCCTAAACCCAGTTCCACCATATGAGCTGCGTTTAAGAACGGCTGTTTCTGAACGTAGTGCTTGATAAACATCTGCTGTAATAAGTGGGGAAAGCGTCTGGTATTCAGCAAGTGTAACATCTTGTAAATAAATGCCTCTTTTGACACAAGAGAGAACAAGCTTACCAACCATTTCATGAGCCGAACGAAATGGAATCCCTTTTTTGGCTAAATAATCAGCGAGTTCCGTTGCATTAGAAAAGTCTTTTTGTGTTGCTTGTATCATGGTTTCATGATTCACTTTCATTTCTTTGGCCATGCTTGAAAAAATTTTCAAACAAGAAAGCACTGTTTCAGCAGTATCAAACATCCCTTCTTTATCTTCCTGCATATCTTTATTGTAAGCAAGTGGTAGGGCTTTTAATGTCGTAAGTAAGCTAACCAAATTGCCATATACCCGGCCTGTTTTCCCCCGAATAAGCTCAGCCATATCAGGATTTTTCTTCTGTGGCATGATCGAGCTCCCTGTTGTATAAGCGTCACTTAATGTAATAAATTGAAACTCATGGCTTGTCCATAAAATCATTTCTTCAGCTAAACGCGATAGATGCATCATAATGAGCGCGCTGTTGCTTAAAAATTCAACAATAAAATCACGGTCACTAACAGCATCTAAGCTATTATGATAAATATCCTTTAAGCCAAGTAAAGCTGCTGTATATTTTGGATCGATCGGAAATGTTGTCCCCGCTAGTGCACAAGCTCCAAGCGGGGACTTATCAATTCGGTTTAAATTTTCAAAAAAGCGTTCGACGTCGCGAGTTAACATGGCATGGTAAGCAAGTAAATGATGGGCAAATGAGATGGGCTGAGCGTGCTGTAAATGAGTGTATCCGGGCATAATCGTTGTGATATTTTCTTCTGCTTGAGTGAGTAGTATTTGTTTGAAACGCTTAATTTCTTGTATGATCTCGTGAACTTTATTTTTTAAGTAAAGGTGCATATCCGTTGCTACTTGGTCATTGCGGCTGCGAGCAGTATGCATTTTTCCAGCAAGTGGACCGATTTCATCATGTAGTAACTTTTCAATATTTAAATGAATATCTTCGTTTTGTTCGGAAAACGTTACTTTTCCAGATTGTAATTTCATTTCAAGTTGTTTTAGTCCACGTAGGATTTCACTGACTTCTTCTGCTGTTAGAATGCCTGTCTTCCCAAGCATTTTAACGTGTGCTATGCTTCCTGTGATATCTTCTTGCGCCATTTTTTGATCAATCGAAATTGAGGCACCAAAAGATTCAATCCATGGTTCGCTTTTTCCTTCAAAACGTCCACCCCAAAGCTTTTCCATTTTTCACACCTCGTTCTCGGCTTTATTTTTGCTGTTTATTTCAGCATTTACTTTTGTTTGCAAACCCCAAAGCTTAATAAAACCAATGGCTGCATCTTGATCAAAAGTATCAGCGGACGTGTAAGTTGCTAAATTTTCATCGTAAAGTGAATTAGGTGACTTCCTTCCTTCAACGATAGCGTGCCCTTTAAACAACTTCATGCGGACGACGCCATTTACATATTCTTGTGTTGTTTTCAAAAAGCTAATCAGCGCTTCTGTTAGTGGTGAAAACCATAGGCCATTATAGATCATCTCGCTTATTTTTTGTTCAATAAGTGGTTTAAAATGGAGCGTTTCACGAACAAATGTTAAATTTTCAAGTTCTTGGTGTGCTGTGATTAAAACTTGAGCTGCAGGGCATTCATAAACTTCGCGAGATTTAATCCCAACTAGGCGGTTTTCAATATGATCAATCCGCCCAATTCCATGCTGACCAGCAATATCGTTTAATTTCAAAATTAATGAAGCAAGCGGTATTTCTTCCTTATTTAAAGCAACTGGGATGCCTTCTTCAAATGTAATTTCGATAACTTGAGGTGTGTTTGGAGTGTCTTCAAGACTTGTTGTTAGCTCATAAGCTTCTTCAGGTGGACTAATCCAAGGGTTTTCTAAGATGCCACACTCGTTGCTTCTTCCCCAAAGATTTTGATCAATGGAAAATGGCTGATCTAAATTAATTGGAATGGGGATGTCTTTTTGACGTGCATAATTAATTTCTTCTTCCCGTGACCATTTCCAGTCACGAACAGGGGAGATAATCGTTAAGTCTGGTGCTAAAGCATGGATGGCTACTTCAAAGCGCACCTGATCATTTCCTTTTCCAGTACAACCATGCGCGATGCAAGTTGCGCCTTCTTTTCGCGCTAGCTCGACAAGTTTTTTCGCAATTAAAGGGCGAGAGAGCGCTGAAATTAGGGGATATTTACCTTCATAATAAGCATGTGCTTGCAAAGCAATTAAAGCGAAGTCGTTTGCAAATTCATCTTTGACATCAATTGTATAAGAAGCAGAAGCGCCTATTGTTAATGCTTTTTCTTTAATAAAGGTTAAATCTTTTCCCTCACCAACATCAAGACAACATGTGATGACCTCGTAATTTAAGTCGGTCAACCATTTAATTGCAACAGATGTGTCCAGTCCACCAGAATAAGCTAAAATAACTTTTTCTTTTGTCATAATAAAAACTCCTTTTCTAATAATTATTCATTAATTTTTATATATATTAGCATTTAAAAGGATTAATATCAAATATTTATGCTTTTTTATGATTAAAAATTCATTTTATGCAAAGGCTTGGTCATCTAAAATAAAACTGCTATACTAAAAGAGTAAATGATAACGAATTAGGAGTTGAGCATAATTGAAAAATATAATGAAATGGGTTTTTATTGGGTTATTTAGTGTTATTTTATTACCGCTGATTGCTCTTTTATTTATCTTTAAAAAAGCAGCCGGGAAACGTGATTATAATCCAGCAGTCCTTGATAATTTAGAAGAAGCTGCACAAGACTATGTTAAAAAAACAGCACCACTATCTGATGTCGATACTCGTTATAAATATATCCGAGTTACTGAAAAAACTTTACGATCCGCTAAAAAGATCGCAATCGGTGATATTGAGAATAAAAAAATTGACGGTCCGGCTGGAAAAATTCCGCTTAGAATTTATACACCTGAAGCAGATGGACCTTATCAAGTCATTGTTTATTTTCACGGTGGCAGCTTTGTTACTGGGAATTTAAACACACATGATGCTATTGCTAGAAGAATAGTGCAGGCAACAGGCGCACGCGTTATTGCTGTGGACTATCGTTTAGCTCCTGAAAGTCCATTTCCGCGAGCGATTGAAGATGCTTATAGTGCACTTCTTTGGGTCAATTCACATCAAACTAGTTTGCGGATGAAATCAAATGAAATTATTGTAGCCGGAGACAGTGCTGGTGCTAATATTGCGGCAGTTGTTTCCCAATTAGCAAAGGCAAAAGAGCTGCCTGAAATTAGTAAACAAATCTTGCTTTATCCGCCAACAGATATTTTCAGCCGAGATGCTTCAGTCCTTTATCCTTCTATGGATGAATTTAAAGAGGGCTATGTTTTAACAAAAGAAGCACTTGATAAGTGTTTCAAACTCTATTTAGCTGGGGCAGAGAATCGTAAATACGATCCACTTGTTGCTCCTATTCGTAGCAAACACTTACATGGATTACCTGAAGCTTTGATCGTTACAGCAGAATATGATCCGCTTCGTGATCAAGGTGAGGCTTATGCGAAAAAGTTAACAGAGGCAGGTGTCTTGGTTACTTTAAAACGCATGGAGAAAGTGCCGCATGATTTTATGCAAACTGACTCTGATGCAACGGATGAAGTGTATCAATTGATCGGTGACTTTTTAACTGAGAAATAAATTGTAGAGTGTTTAGGCGCCTTTGCCTAAGCACTTTTTTAATGTTAAAATGAGTTCTTGAGTTAATGAAAACTCTAGTGTAAAATAAAAAACAATATTATTTAAGACTGGAAGTGCGAAAATTTATGCGTAATCAAAAAACAATGGATGGGAATACAGCAGCGGCATATATTTCTTACGCGTTTACTGAAGTTGCTGCGATTTATCCGATCACGCCATCATCAACTATGGCTGAACTTGTTGATGAATGGTCGGCGGCTTCAAAGTTGAATCTTTTCGGGGAACCTGTGAAGGTTGTGGAGCTAGAATCAGAAGCGGGGGCATCTGGTACGGTTCATGGCTCACTTAAAGCAGGCGCCTTAACAAGCACCTATACAGCATCACAAGGCTTGTTACTAATGATCCCTAATATGTACAAAATTGCTGGCGAGCTCCTTCCAACCGTTTTTCATGTTTCGGCCCGGACAATTTCAGCTGCATCATTAAATATTTTTGGTGATCATAGCGATGTGATGGCAGCTCGGCAAACAGGATTTGTCATGCTTGCTGAAAGTACTGTGCAAGAAGTGATGGACTTATCAGCAGTTGCTCACCTTGCTTCTTTAAAGGGAAGTTTACCATTTTTAAACTTTTTCGATGGCTTTAGAACAAGTCATGAACTGCAAAAAATTGAGCTTTTGGAATACGCAGAACTTGAGGCGTTGCTTGATAAAGGGGCACTAGCAACATTTCGTAATCGCAGCATGAGTCCAAATCGTCCAACAACATCCGGTACAAATCAAAATCCCGATATCTTTTTCCAACAGCGTGAAACGGTTAATCGTTACTATCAGGAAATTCCAAGTATAGTTCGTGAATATATGAGTGAAATTAACAAGCTTCGGGGAACGGATTATGATTTAGTTAACTATTATGGGAGTGAAGATGCAACGGATGTTATTGTCGCAATGGGTTCTGTTACTTCTGTCATCTCACAAGCCATCGATCATTTAATCGCACAAGGGAAAAAAGTTGGTTTATTAAATATCCGTCTTTACCGTCCATTTCCGAGTGACATCTTTTTACAAAAAATGCCCAATACAGTTAAGCGCATGGCTGTACTTGACCGTACCAAAGAGCCTGGCGCTTCCGGGGAGCCACTTTTATTAGATGTCCAAAGTGCACTATATGATAGTGAAAAACGTCCTGTCGTTATCGGAGGGCGCTATGGTCTAGGTTCAAAAGATGTGACACCAGATCAGATCCTTGGTGTTTACTCACATCTGGAAAGCGCCTTACCAAAACCACGCTTCACAATTGGGATTACAGATGATGTTACCCAGCTTTCTTTAGAAAACATTGGTCCAAAAGATTTAACAAACCCTGAAACCTTTCAATGTAAGTTTTGGGGATTTGGCTCAGATGGCACTGTGGGCGCCAATAAAGCAGCAATCAAAATTATTGGTGACCACACAGATTTAAATGTACAAGGTTATTTTTCCTATGATTCTAAAAAATCTGGTGGTCTAACTGTTTCTCATCTACGCTTTGGAAAGTCAAAAATCCGGTCATCTTATCTTGTTACTGAACCTAATTTCGTTTCCTGTTCAACAGCTGCTTATTTAAAAACGTATAACTTGTTAGAAGGGATAAAAGAAGGCGGGACATTTTTACTTAATACAGTTTGGTCAGTTGAACAACTAGAACGCCACTTACCAGCGAGTATTCGGCGCACAATCGCAGAAAAGAAGGTTAACTTCTATATCATTAATGCCTTGAAGATTGCTTCAGAATCCGGACTTGGGAGAAGAACGAATACAATTATGCAAACCGCCTTTTTCAAACTAACAAAAATCTTACCCTTTGAAAAAGCTTTGCAAGAATTAAAAGATTCAGCGCTAAAAACGTACGGTAAAAAAGATATGGGAGTTGCAACAAAAAATATTCAAGCAATGGATGCAGCGATTTCTGGACTAGTTAAAGTAGAGATACCTGCATCATGGTTAGAAGTAAGTGATGAGCCCAAAAAAACAGATCAAACAACACCATCTTATGTTAAGCAAATCCTCGAGCCAGTTAATCGTCTGCTTGGAGATACGCTATCTGTTGGACAACTCATCGAAAACGGGATGGCAGACGGCAGCGTACCTCAAGGAACATCCGCTTACGAGAAGCGAGGAATTGCGCTTGAAGTTCCTGAATGGATCTCTGAGAACTGTACGATGTGTAATGAATGTGCCTTTGTTTGCCCTCATGCTGCCATCCGTCCTATCTTGACAGATGATCTTGAGAAAGAAACTGCCCCTTTAGGATTTATTACACGCGAGATGCGAGGAAAAAATGGTTTAAATTACCGAATTCAAGTTTCGCCACTTGACTGTACTGGATGTAATTTATGCAGTGAGACTTGTCCAGCGAAAAAGAAAGCATTAGTGATGAAACCATTTGAAGAAATCGCCGAACAAGAAGAAAGAAATTGGGATTTTGCCATGAGCGTTACACCAAAGAAAAACCCTGGAAAGAAAAATACAATTCCAGGAAGCCAGTTTGAACAACCATTACTTGAATTTTCTGGTGCATGTGCTGGTTGCGGGGAGACGCCGTATATTAAATTAGTTACGCAATTATTTGGCGACCGGATGATGATTGCTAATGCGACGGGTTGTTCTTCTATATGGGGAGCAAGTGCCCCTGCCACACCTTATACTGTCAATCATCTAGGACAAGGTCCAGCTTGGGCTAATTCACTTCTTGAAGATAATGCAGAGTATGGTTATGGCATGCATCTAGCAAATCAAACCCTCCGTAAAGCATTAGCCAATAAAATAAAGGAAGCATTAAGTAGTGGGGAATATTCAGAACATCTACGTGCATGTTTCACTGAATGGTTAGCGCAAATGGATATTGGTGAGGGCACGAGAGAACGCGCTGAAGATTTACAACTTGCTCTTCTTGCTGAAATGAAAGATCAACCACTCTTAGAAGAAATTTATGCAGCACGTGATTTGTTTATTAAACGTTCGCAGTGGATGATTGGTGGCGATGGCTGGGCTTATGATATCGGCTTTGCTGGAATTGACCATGTGCTTGCATCTGGTGAAGACGTGAATATGCTTGTTATGGATAATGAAGTTTATTCCAATACAGGTGGTCAATCTTCAAAAGCGACACCAACCGCAGCTATTGCAAAATTTGCTTCTCTTGGGAAAGTTGCCGGCAAGAAAGATCTTGGCATGATGGCCATGAGCTATGGGAATATTTACGTTGCACAAATTGCAATGGGAGCAAGTAAACGTCAAGCACTAAAAGCCATTGAAGAAGCCGAAAAATATCCAGGCCCATCGTTAATTATTTGCTACACCCCATGTATTGCGCATGGAATTTCTTCAGGCATGAAAACAATGCTGTCCGAAACAGATAAAGCTGTTGAATGCGGCTACTGGAATTTATATCGTTATAATCCTGAACTTGAAGAAAAAGGAAAAAATCCAATGATGATGGATTTTAAAAAACCAAATTTTGCGTTGTTCAAGGAATTTTTAATGCGTGAAACACGTTATTCAGCACTTTATAAACAAAACCCAGAAATAGCTAAAAAACTGGCCGAAAAAACCCAAAAAGATGCCGAAAAACGTTTTATCCGTTATGCAAGCCTTGCTGGACTCGATACAGAAAAAATAGTTGCAACAAAAACAAAATAAAACGGTGATAACGCAGGAGGTTAAAAACTAAAAAGCAGGAAAGTTGTCACCGATTTTCCCCAATTTCTTTCATGTGATAAACTTGTCACCTTTTGTAAGTGAAATGAATGGAATAGCAGCTGTTTTTTTGCTAATCTGAAATTAAATAATCTGACTCTAGCGCAAAGGATATGGTGGAAATGGGCCAAGAAAGCCAAAAGTTAAATGATTCTCTTCATCCAGTTGCTGGCTTAACCGAGCAAGAAGTTAAAGAACGAATCGATACAGGGCGCCAAAATCATTCGCTAAAACCTCTTACTAGATCAATCTCGCGTATTTTTAGCGATAATACGTTAACACTTTTTAATTTGCTCAATATTTTTATCGCGTGTTTTATTATTTATACAGGAAGTTATAAAAACTTGTTATTCCTCGGAGTAGCGATTTGTAATACAACCATGGGAATCTATCAAGAAATCCGTGCCAAAAGAAGAATCGACAAACTCACAATTTTAACACAAGCTAAAATACACGTCCTTCGCGAGCGGAAAATCATTGAAATCGAGCAAGAACAGTTGGTTGAAAATGATGTTATGTTTGTTTCGCGTGGAGAACAAGTTTGCGCTGATGGGCCTGTTCTTGCAACATCTGGTATTGAAGTTGATGAATCACAATTAACTGGCGAATCTGATCCGATTGTAAAAAACGTTGGCGATGAACTAATGAGTGGAAGTTTTGTTGTGAGTGGTCATGCTTACGTAGAAGCAGTAGCAGTTGGAGAAGCGAGCTTTGTTTCTAAATTATCACTGGAAGCGAAACAAGAAAAAACGGCTTATAGTGAGTTGTTACGATCTCTTAAAACGATCATCAAAATTTTAACTTTTGTCATTATTCCACTTGGTACCATTTTATTTATCTCGCAAATGACGAAAAGTGGAGACTTAAATGCTTCAATTTTAGGAACTGCAGCTGCTGTTATTGGTATGATACCTGAAGGGCTTGTTTTGCTTACTTCGATTGCACTTGCTGTTGGGGTCATGAATTTAGCTAGGAGACGTGTACTTGTAAAAACAATGCCAGCGATTGAAACGCTAGCACGAGTAGATGTCCTTTGCTTAGACAAGACGGGAACAATTACAAATGGAGAGCTCCATGTTACTGATATTTTGCCTGAATCTGATTATACAGAAGCCGAACTTTCTGAAGCTGTTTCAGCTATCGTACACAATTTAAACGACAATAATTCTACTAGCCTTGCTTTAAAAGCGACGTTTACGGATCAGCCAGATTGGACGCATAGCCAAATGATGCCTTTTTCCTCAGCGCGAAAATGGAGTGGTGTAACATTTCAAGATAGAGGCAGTTACATTATTGGTGCTCCAGAATTTATTTTTAAAGATTTACCAGAAGCGAAAAAAACCGAAATAGATAGGTATGCTGAAAAAGGTTATCGAACACTTTCTTTAGCAAAAACACTAGAACCTTTAGAAAGTTTCACTAATCCCGAATTAATTGGCATTATTTTAATTGCTGATGAACTCCGCAAAGAAGCAAAAGAAACTTTTCGTTATTTCAAAGAACAAGGTGTTTCGATTCGTGTTATTTCGGGAGATAACCCAGCAACAGTAGCCAATGTAGCACAACAAGCAGAAATTGAAAACGGCGAACAATATATTGATATGAGCAAAGTGAGTGAAGAAGCCGATTTTGTAGCACTTACCAAAAGTTATACGGTCTTTGGGCGTGTTTCTCCTTATCAAAAAAAACGTTTGATAGAGGCTTTTCAAAGCGAAGGCCATACTGTTGCAATGACCGGAGATGGCGTAAACGATGTTTTAGCGCTAAAACAATCTAACTGTAGCATTGCCATGGCTGAAGGTAGCGATGCCACAAGAAGCGTTGCCGATTTTGTTTTATTAAATAATAACTTTGATTCAATGATTGGGGTTTTAAATGAAGGGCGTCGTGTGATTAATAATATTGAACGGGTGGCATCGCTTTATTTAATTAAAACGATTTATTCAATCATTCTTACATTGATTTTCATTTTCGTAAATAATGCTTATCCATTTCAACCGATTCAGCTTAGCCCTATCTCAGCTCTTACAGTAGGGATCCCATCCTTTTTCTTAGCACTGAAACCGAATTATAAGCGTATCCAAGGACAATTTTTGAAGAAAGTGATTCAAACCTCTTTACCGGCAGCACTTTGCGTTGTCATGTATATTATTGTTATTTTGCTTATTGGCAATTTCTGGAATTTAAAATCCGCCGAAGTTTCAACGATGAATGTCTTACTTACAGGGGTTATTTGTTTCACCGCACTTGTAACGGTTGCTTGGCCATTTGATTATCGAATTGGCTTAATGATTACACTTCTTCTCAGCGCATTTGTGATGGTCTTTTTATTTGCAGGAGGGATATTCTCGCTTGTTTCACTATTTAATATGAAATTAGCGGTGATTTATATCCCACTAATTCTCACTGTAAAGCCACTATTTTATTCATTGCGTACGCTTATTATGAAGTTTATTTAAGTAAAGGCATACACAAGTAATTTCTACTCGTGTATGCCTTCGCCTTGTGGATAAACTAATCAAGATAAAATTTTACTTTGTGATTTTGGATAAAGCCAAAGTAAGAGACGTCGAAAGCCGATAAAAACGACAAAGCCAATGATGCAGTCACAATAATATCATCTACATCAAAAACGCGAAACATAAATCCTACACTTGCTCCAATGACAAATTGGCTTATTTCAATGATTAAAATAAATGATAAACTAAAAATAATCATTTTTTTCCAATTTATTCGTGTAAGAAATGGCAGCCCAAAACCAAATCATAAATATTCTCCTTTTTAGAAATATAGTATAATCCAGAAATACCAATGCGTCTTATTCCTTAAGTAAATAATAACACGAAAAAATAAAAAAGAAATATTATTTAGATAAACACATGATATTAAGTTAAGGTAAAACTGAATACTGATCATTTTAGCTTTCAGTACCCTGTAAAAGTTATTTCAAAATTACAAATTTAACCAAATAAATTTAGTAAAAAAAGACGCCTTTTTGAACGAAAATGGCTATGTATAAATGTTTTTAATGTCAAAAAATCTAACATGACATGTAAGTTATAAAAACTTATAATAAATAACTATGGTCAATAACAGAAGCTTATGGTAAAATCTTTAAGGTAATCCTTAAAAAATAACAAATAAAAAGTTGATAAATATAAAAGAATTCTGTGATACATAAGGAGGAAATTATGAAACAAATCAAACGAATATTACCATTTTTAGCGGCAGCACTGTTTGTTGCTATTATTTTTGGTGGTTTTACTGCGCCTGTTTATGCTAAAGAGAAAAATTATGAAATTGCTACAGATGATACTTTTGCGCCGTTTGAATTTGAAAATGGTAAGGGAGAACTTGTCGGGATTGACATGGATATCTTAAAAGCAATTGCTAAAGACCAAGGATTTACCTATTCTGTTAAACCTATGGGCTTTAATGCAGCTGTCCAGGCGCTTGAAGGAAGACAAGTAGACGGCGTTATTGCAGGCATGAGCATTACGAATGAGCGTAAGAAAAAATTTGATTTCTCCACCCCTTATTTTGAAACTGGCGTTGTCATGGCTGTGAAAAAAGGCGACAACGAAATTAAAAGCTACAAAGATTTAAAAGGGAAAAAAGTTGCCGTTAAAACAGGAACAGAAGGCTATCAATTTGCTGAAAAAAACCAAGCGAAATATGGATATAAACTTGTACCTTTTGACGATTCTGCAGGAATGTACGAAGATGTCAAAGGAGGAAATTCAGTTGCTTGCTTTGATGATTATCCCGTGCTTGCTTATGGTGTAAAACAAGGAAACGGACTTGAAATTGTCACTAAAAAAGAAAGCGGCGGCAGTTACGGTTTTGCTGTAAAAAAAGGACAAAGTAAAGAACTACTTGACCAGTTTAACGCTGGACTCAAACATATTAAATCAACTGGCGAATACGGGAAGATTATTGATAAGTATGTTGGTTCAGATGCAAAAACAGATACTTTCTGGGATACATTAATAAATAGCTCACCTGCACTACTTGCTGGGCTTTGGAATACAATTAAATTAACATTTATTTCGTTGTTTTTTGCTGCAGTTTTAGGACTTGTTTTTGGCTTCTTAAAGGTAAGTCGGAACAAGGTTATGCGAGGAATTGCTAGTGTTTATGTAGATATTTTTCGTGGGATTCCGCTAATTGTTTTAGCGTTCTTTATTTATTTTGGTATCCCACAAGCACTTAACTTTCGAATGGATCCAACTGTTGCTGCTATAATCACCCTTAGTTTAAATGCTGGGGCTTATATTACCGAATTGATACGTGGTGGGATTAACGCCATTGATAAAGGGCAAATGGAAGCCGCACGGTCATTAGGGCTTCCTTATGGGAAAGCGATGTCTAAGATCGTCTTACCACAAGCTGTTCGCGTTATGGTACCGTCATTTATTAATCAATTTGTCATTACATTAAAAGATACATCTATTATGAGTGTTATCGGCCTTGTTGAGCTTACGCAGTCAGGTAAAATTATCATTGCCCGTACTTTTGAAACAACAGGTATTTGGTTTGTTGTTGCCGTTATGTACCTTGTTGTGATTACATTACTAACCAAACTTTCGAATATTCTTGAGAGGAGACTCGGCAAATGACAAAGTTAAAAGTAACCCAGCTAAAAAAAAGTTATGGCGATAATGAAGTTTTAAAAGGAATCGATCTTGAAGTAAAAGAAGGCGAAGTGGTCTGTGTTATTGGCCCTTCTGGTTCTGGAAAAAGCACTTTCTTACGTTGTATGAATCAACTTGAAGACATGACAGCTGGTGAAATTATCGTGGATGATTTTAACTTAACGGATAAAAAGACAAATATTAATAAAGTGCGCGAAAATATTGGTATGGTATTTCAACATTTCAATTTGTTCCCCCACATGACCATTTTAAAAAATATCACATTAGCACCAGTTGAATTGAGAAAAGGAAGTAAAGAATCTGCTGAAAAAACGGGTCGGACTTTACTTGAGCGTGTAGGGCTTTTGGATAAAGCAAATAGTTATCCAAGCCAATTATCCGGTGGGCAAAAACAGCGTGTTGCGATTGCTCGTGCACTGGCTATGAACCCTGATATTATGCTTTTTGACGAGCCAACATCAGCACTTGATCCAGAAATGGTTGGGGAAGTGCTTGGCGTTATGAAAGATCTCGCTAAAGAAGGTATGACAATGATGGTGGTCACACATGAGATGGGCTTTGCACGCGAAGTTTGTGACCGCGTTGTTTTCATGGATGGTGGCTATATTGTAGAAGAAGGAAAGCCAGAACAAATTTTTGATCATCCAAGCCATGAAAGAACGATTAGTTTTTTAAATAAAGTATTGTAAAAAACATACTGCGTTTAGTTGGATAAGTTTCTTTAACGAAAGAAATTCTCCACTAAATGCAGTATGTTTTTTTACAAGCAGCATAGTTTTAAATAAAAATAAATGGCGACTTTGAAAAAAATATGTAAAGAAAAGGTTAAAGTTAGAAAAAAGGGGTATTCTTATTATAACATTTATGTTAAAGTGAACTTATAAAAAGAGATAATTGAATGAAAACATTTTGTAAACGGGGTGGTTAGCTTGAAAGAGAGCACTGATGAATTGAACAAAATCATACGTCAATTAGAAGAAAAAGGCATCGTTGTTGAAAAAACGAAGTCGCGAAAGGACATTTGGCGCGCTTTAACCATTAAGCAAATGCCAAGTGTAAAATTAAGTTTGCGGTAAATGGAGATCAGAGGTTTTTCCTTCTGATCTTTTTTAAACGAATGAAAAAGACTGTCATCATAAAGTAATTTAGATTTGAAACTTTTGACATATATTTAGAGCCCAAAATGTTGTATGATGTTAACTATAGGACTAAAAGTAAGAAAATGAGGCAGGCATATGAAAAAAGATATGATAAATCAATCCATTTATATACACATGGATAGCGTAATTAATAATGTAGCGACAAGCGGAATTTCCTTTCATGATTTTATGAACGGTGTTACCATGCCACCAGCTAATATTTTATTGATCAAAAATCAGCTTGAAGATTTGAATTACAATGCACATACGGGCTTTAACTATATTGATTCTGTGAGCTTACTTGATCAAAAAATACAGCAAAATGAGCGAATGAAAGATATTTGTTGGATTGACTTTGAAGATATCGATTTACTTAATCAGTTGTCTTCACAGGAGATTGCTGAATTGCTTTATCTGGCGCATACAGGTAGACACCTTCGTTCACCGTTTTATTATAAGTTGCAAAATAATTTTGTTTATCTTACAAAACGGGATGGTTGGTATAATAAAGTTTATTATCGAAATATGAATCATTTCTATGACTTACTAAGCTACGTCATAGCTGGTAGAACGAATGACATCATCAACGATAAACCACTATTTTCATTTGGGAAAAAGAGAAAGGTTAGCCAGCCGCCTGTGGCTCTACTTAGACAACTCGCTGATTACTTTAAAGAAGGCGCATGTATCGCTTTTGGTAAAGCTGAAAAAACGCGAACCCACTTAAATATCCCAATTGGTCTTGATTTATCAGAGGGATTAGAAGAACTCGAGCGATCAGAAGAACCGATTGCATATAACAAGCGTGTAGCTATTTTAAGTTATGACATCAAACAAAATGAATGGAAATTATTAAATCATTAAGGGTCTAGGACATCATGCGATTCAGCTCTATTTTTAAGAAAATACGATTTAAAAAAAGATAGCGTAGATTCTACACTTCGAACACGACAAATCGAGCGAAAGTGTTTGTATTAAAGAAGTTTGCCATAAGCCGGAAACGGAGCGTATGACTATACGTGAGAACCGGAAGTATGGCAAACTTCTTTCATGCGAACAGTTGTTGTCAATTTATTTTGTCTATCTCCCAGATTCTTTTTGATAATATGGTGGCTAGGCAACAGGAGGTTGATTATGTCAAAAATTACAGTAAAGAAAGCAGCTTTAAAATTGTTTGCAGAAAAAGGATATGATGGGACAGCCTTATCAGAAATCGCACAATTAGCAGGAATTAAAACACCATCTATTTATGCTCATTTCTCTTCAAAAGAAGCGTTATTTATGGAAATTTATCAAGATGTTATTCAAAAAGAGTTAAACAGTTTTAAAGAGGCAAGCAAGGAAGATTATAAAACAGCGAGAGACCTGCTGCAATCCGTTTTCTATAAAGCAACTGATTTTAAACAAGCAGCTGATGCGAAGAAATTTTTTCAAAGGACGATTTATTATCCTCCTAAAACGTTACAAAACAAATTAAAAGAAGAAGCAAGCACTTATGAAACATTAACTTTCCAAGCACTTGGTGAAATTTTAGTCGAGGAAATCCCAGATGAAATATCGAGAAAACATTGGTTACATATCTTTTATTGCCTGATCGATGGCCTTAGTGTAGAGCATGAATTGTACCATGCTAAAGAATTTGAAGAGCGTCGATGTTCTGCTTGGTTAGTACTAGAGAGCTTAATGAGTAAAGAACACGGACGCTTCTTTAAGTGAAAATCTTCTCGATATACGTAAATCTAGATATACGCATGTTTTTGAAAATTTATTGAGACAGTTGAGGGATTGAATTTAACAAATTTAATTAACTTTTTAATATAAATCAATAACTAAATTTATAAAACTTACATTTATATATTTAACGTTTATAACAAAAAATAGCTCATTTATTATATTTTTCGTTTTGGTATACGATTTTGTGTTATGATGAAAGCGTAATACATTATAATAAAAAAGGAGAGGTTTTATTTATGAAAAAAGAAAAAGTTTTAAAAGTTGTAGCACCGATGATGATTGCCTCATTAGTATTTGCGCCAATAGCACCAGCAATTTCTGCGTCTGCTTCTGAAAGTGAAAATATTGTTAGTCCTAAAAGAGAGAATGAAGCTGCAGAAATGCTAAATAGTATAGATGTAGAACAAGTCCAAAATCAAGCAAAGCAAATGAATATTTATGATTCAGAAGGCAATATAACTATCACAGATTCACAGTTAGCTAGATTAATGCAATCACAGGATATTACAGTACCTGATGAGCTAAAAAAGGCTGCAATGCAAAGAAAAAGTAGTGTAACTAAAATAGTTAAAAAGAGCGGATATACTTATATTTATTTGAGTGCAGCTTTAGGTAAAACTATCTGTGTAGGTAGTCTTGGTGTAGCAGGAGTTTTAATTGCACTTACAGGTGGGGTCGGTATTACTGTTGCGTATACTATAGTCAGCACTGTGGTAAGTATGGGTTGGAATTATGTGAGTAATGGTATCTGGCTAAAATTTAAAGGAGCTAAATTGGTGGCAAAAGGAAAACAATAATATGAGAGAGGTGCTACGATTACAATGAAAGTGACTAAAGTCCAGATAACTATAGCAACTTTGATAGTTTTATCAGCAATAATTACCATATATGGAATTTACTCTGAAGTGAAGTGGATGCAATATTTAGGTTTTGTTATTTTTGGCATCGCATTAGTTATGTTGATAATCAGAGCTTTCATTTCAGAGTCAAGCAAACACTAATTTATTATGTGAAAAGTATAAAATAAGTAAATATTCATGGATATGAGAATAAGAGTTCCGTGCTATTATAGCATGAAACTTTTTGTTGCCATGACACGATTTTTTTGAAATTATTGGGACAATACAAAAGTCAACTAGGGTACAAACCTATTTTATTTACAATGTTTATAAGAATAAGTAGCTTTTTAATGTCAATTCAGCATGGATAATAATCGATTTTAAGCATTTAAAAAGTTGGATATCGTTTAAATTTTAGCTAATAAATAACCGAAAACCTAATATATATAGATAATATTTCTCTAAATTGAAAAAATTAAGAAAATTGTTCATGCTTTTCAAATTCAAACGTGTTACACTTTAAAAGGTAAGTGCTAAAGCAAAAAATTTAGTATTTCTTACGAACAGCATCATACATATATGACAATAAGGAGATGGAATCGAGTAGTTTTTCTAATAGGTTTAAAAAAGGGATAACAATTATGGTATTGGGAACGACTATATTAGGCACCTCTAATATATTGTTACCTAGTACTGCGAATGCAGAAGAAGTAATGAAAGAAAAAAAGTCCAAATTTTGCTGAACATGTGAGTTAGAAACAACTTGCTTAATTGTCTTCTCTCTTCTTTAACCAAAAAGAAAATAGTCTAAGTACTATACCTACTAGGATAGGCGCGACAATTAACGAAAAAATTGAAAACATCAGAGATTCACCGACTCTCTGGGCAAGCTGCCATCTTTATTTTACTATATAATAGTAAGTTTTTAAATGAATAATACACGAAAATGGCACTACAACACATACTAAATATTTTCAGAAAATGAAATAAAAATAATTTTAATTTCAAAAATATAAAATGGCATTTCCACACAGTTTCTTCAATCAATGTATAGTAGTACCAACCTAGAAAGCCTTGATATAGCCTGTGGAGATATGATACCAATGTGTTTGTTCGTAGTGTAATGTATACTCCTTCAACTTTAAACCTGGAAGAATTAAAAAAGGCAATTTCGTAATGTTCTTTGCTTTTAATAAAGCGACCATGATGAATCTAGAATATAAGTATATCTATTGCAAATAAAAGTCTGAACAGCCATCTACTTAAAACGGATGGCTGTTTTTATTTGTGAAAAGCTAAGTTTATTCTGTTAATTGACAAGAAACGTGGTAAAATAGATGATGAACAATGGAGGGATAAGATGAAAAAGAAATTAATATTTTTATATGGTGGAAAATCTCCGGAACACGAAGTATCACTTGAAACAGCATTTTCAGTTATAAATGCACTGGATTTAAATAAATTTGATACTTTTCCGATATACATTACATACGAAGGAATTTGGATTCAAGGACCAAAATTAACGGACAAACTAACTTTTTCTGAACAACTGCGCTTCAAGTCAGGTAAAGAAAGAAAATTCGCCACAAGTGATCAAGAAGTTTCGGTAGGCGAATTAATTAGTCCAGCAGGGATTTCTTTTGAAAGCGAGAATACAGTTGTTTTCCCATTACTTCATGGGCCAAATGGGGAAGATGGAACGATTCAAGGGCTTCTTGAAGTGCTTAACATTCCTTATGTTGGAAATGGTGTCTTAGCTTCAGCTGCTGCGATGGATAAAATTATTATGAAAAAGGTATTTGCTGATGCAGGCATTCCTCAAGTTCCCGCTGTATCTGTTCGGGCTTTTGATTGGAAAGAGCATCGAGAAGAGATGGCTCAAGATATTGAAGGTTTGCTAACTTATCCAATATTTGTGAAACCAGCTAACCTGGGTTCAAGTGTAGGTATAAGTAAGGCAACGGATAATCGTGAGCTTAAGACAGCCATTGATGAAGCTTTTCGCTTTGACAGACGGGTGATTGTGGAACAAGGTGTTGATGCACGCGAAATTGAAATTGCTGTTCTTGGTAATGACACACCTATCTGTTCAGTTCCAGGAGAAATTTTACCCAAAGGACATGAAGAGGCTTTTTATGATTATAAAGCGAAGTATGAAGATAACAGTACAATCTTGATTATTCCAGCAGAATTGGAAGAAGGTGTACTTGAACAAATTAAGGAATATGCTATTCAAGCTTTTCTTGGACTTGATGGTAGCGGCCTTGCTCGAGCGGATTTCTTTGTCACAAAAAATAATGAAATCTTTTTAAATGAAGTGAATACAATGCCTGGTTTTACACCGATAAGTATGTATCCAATGCTTTTTGAAGCTAGCGGTATGCCTTACAATCAATTAATTGAGCAATTAATTGAGCTAGGATTAGAACGTTATGAAGCAAAAAACCATTTACAACATCAATTTAAAGATTAACAGTTTAAAGCAATGAGGTTGATTTTGTCAAGGCTCTGATTATGTTTAGAAAAAGGTGAAAAAATGCAAAAGACGATAGCGCAAATAGCAAAAATGATTCCAGTGGAGAATGATATCAATGCGTTTTCTAGCGTAGAAATAACAGGAATATGTTTTGATACAAGAAAGCTTAAACAAGGTGACTTATTCGTTCCTTTTGTTGGTGAAACAAGAGATGGGCACACATTTGTAAAGCAAGCGATCGAAATGGGAGCAAGTGCCTCATTTTGGCAAAAAGATGTCCCCAATCCGCCGACAGATTTCCCAATTATTCTTGTTGAAGATACGCTTCGTTCACTGCAATGGCTTGCTAAAAAATATATTCGTGAAGTAGCTCCGAAAGTAATCGCAATTACAGGAAGCAATGGTAAGACAACGACAAAAGATATTACAGCTGCTATTATGGCGACAAAATATCGGGTTCATTTTACGGGCGGGAATTTTAATAATCATATTGGATTGCCTTATACAATTTTGACGATGCCAGAAGATACTGAGGTCGCTGTGCTTGAAATGGGAATGAGTCATAGGCATGAAATTGAAGAGCTTTCCATGATTGCTGCTCCTGATATTGCAATCATTACAAATATCGGTGAAGCACATATCGAATATCTTGGTACGCGAGATGAAATTGCTAAAGCTAAGATGGAAATTACAATGGGTCTAAAAGCAGATGGTTTATTGGTTTATCCATACGAAGAACCGCTTCTTAGCAATAAAGTAACAAATGAATATCACAAAGAAACATTTGGCAAAAGCCATGAAGCGACCATTTATCCACTTCAAATTAACAATCAAGCAGACGGTACTTCTTTTACGACAAATGTCGCTCCAGAAGTAGAGATTTTTGTGCCAATTATTGGTGAACACAATGTTTTTAATACGATGGCTGCGATGATACCGGCTTTTAAATTGGGGATTACAGTTGATATGGTGAAGCAGGCGCTAAAAAAAATGGAGCGCTCGAAAAACCGTTTAGAATGGCTTACAGCATCAAATGGATTAAGAATCTTAAATGATGCCTATAATTCCAGTCCAACGGCACTTCAAACGGTTTTGAAAACGTTTATGGAAATGGATTCAGATGGACATAAGAAAGTAGCCGTTCTTGGTGATATGCTGGAGCTTGGGAAAGAATCTGCTAACCTTCATCGGGCCTCAGCTACTGTTTTACAGGCTGGTAAACTTGATCAAGTCTATCTATATGGCGATGAAATGCAGGCTTTTGCAGAAATTGCTGAAACGATTATCGGACGGGAAAATGTTCATCATTTTATGACGAAAGATGATTTAAAACAAGCCCTTTCACAAAACTTAACAGGTGAGGAATGGCTTCTTGTTAAAGCTTCTTTTGGAATGGGGCTAAAAGATGTAGTTGAATACCTTATGACAGAGAGCTAGCTAGACTGGAGGATGAGAAATCATGGTGGCATGCCTCTTTATTCATGGTTTTACAGGGACACCCGCTGAAGTAAAACCTTTTGCGGATTACGTGCGGGCACATACAGATTGGGATGTTTTGACGCCAACATTGCCAGGACATGATAGGCTAACGTATTTACGCAACGTGACTTATAAAGATTGGATTGTTTTTCTTGAAAGTATTTTAACCCAACTTTTAAAAGAAGATGAACAAGTGTATCTAGTTGGTTTTTCAATGGGAGGGCTTTTAGCTGGATTTCTTGCAAGACATCATCCTGAAGTGAAAAAATTGGTTTTGTTAAGCACTGCTGTTAGCTACTTAGAATGGAATCAGCTTCTTAACGATTCAAGACAAATGTTGATTGAAGCAAGAAGTGACCGCTTGCGTAACAGTTCAATGTTTCAGCGTTATTTTAAAAAGTTTAATGAGGTTCCCTTTTCTTCCACCTTACAATTTAAAAAAATGGTTGATTTGGCTCGTCCTGTGTTCGAACATATTGAAATACCAACGTTTATTGCTCAGGGGCTAAAAGATCCTATTGTCCCGGCTAAAAAAAGCGTTGCGTATTTGGATGAAAAAATTGCTGGCCCGAAAGAGTTTTTTTTGATGGAAAATGCAGGTCATGTTATTTGTCATGATAAAGAAGCGATACTTCTTTTTGAGCGAATGCTTACTTTTTTGGAAAGAAACTAACATCGTCACTAGCGATCGGATAAATTCCATAAGTACTTCTTTTTAGATTATAATATTTTCAATTTGAAATTCCTTTGAAGTCATGTTATGATGAGAAATGGAAATTTATTAGGTTATTTAACGGCCTAGTGATGACGAGGGCTTTTTTTATTGGGTATATTTGCCCAGTGTGGATTTCATTTTATACGTCGGAATCCTGCATAAGCAGCTGATTCTTGAAATGCCAGAAAACGCAGAGTTAGGGACATGGAGTAGACTAGTGGCAAGCATCTGATTGATGATTGATTTTGTTTCCCGAACTCTTTTTTACTGCAAGTGTAAAGATTAGAAAGATTTTCATTTGTAAGCTGTTAATAAAGGAAAATCAGATAATACGTCGTGTATTATAACGAAAAAAATGAAGCTCTCTTACCCAAATCCAATTTTTAAAAGGTAAAGGAGAAATGACATTGACAAAGTTTTCAGAGTTTGGTCTGGACAAAAAAATTGTAAAATCAGTTGAACGCATGGGATTCGAGGAAGCTACCCCAATTCAGGAGAAAACCATTCCAATCAGCTTAGAAGGTAAAGATTTAATTGGTCAGGCACAAACTGGTACAGGTAAAACGGCCGCATTCGGACTTCCAATGATCCAAAAAGTTGATCCAAAAAGCAATCATGTACAGGCGTTAATTGTTGCGCCTACGCGTGAGCTTGCAATTCAAGTTTCCGAAGAGTTGTATAAATTAAGCTATGATAAGCATGTGCGTGTTTTAGCTGTTTATGGTGGTTCTGATATTAGCCGCCAAATCCGCTCGCTCAAGAAAAATCCGCACGTTATCGTAGGGACTCCAGGTCGTATACTTGATCATATCAATCGTCGCACGCTAAAACTGGAAAATGTAGAAACGGTTGTACTTGATGAAGCAGACGAAATGTTAAATATGGGCTTCGTTGAGGACATTGAATCGATTTTAGAAAAGGTTCCAAAAAGTCGTCAAACGCTGCTATTTTCGGCTACAATGCCTGAACCAATTAGACGCATTGCTGAACGCTTCATGAAAGACCCAGAACTAGTTCGTGTGAAAACAAAAGAAATGACAGCACTTTTGATTGAGCAATTCTTTGTAAAAGTTCATGAAAAAGAAAAATTTGATGTATTAAGCCGCTTGCTGGATGTGCAGTCTCCAGAACTTGCGATTGTTTTCGGTAGAACGAAACGTCGTGTGGATGAATTGGCACGTGCACTTGATATGCGCGGTTATAATGCTGAAGGAATTCACGGAGATCTTACACAAGCAAAACGGATGAGTGTCTTGCGTAAATTTAAAGAAGGAAAGATTGACGTACTTGTAGCAACAGATGTCGCTGCTCGTGGGCTCGATATTTCAGGGGTGACGCATGTTTATAACTACGACATTCCGCAAGACCCAGAAAGTTACGTTCACCGCATTGGACGTACTGGACGTGCTGGTAAAGAAGGTATGGCAATCACATTTGTTCAGCCACGTGAGATGGGCTATCTTAGAACAGTTGAACAAACAACCAAAAAACGTATGAACCCTCTTAAAGCACCAACTTGGGATGAAGCTTTTGCAGGCCAATTGAATCTTGCAGCAGAAAAAATCACAGCAATTCTTACGGAAGAAAACCTTGCTGATTATAAAACAGTAGCTAGTGAGCTGCTTGAAAAATATGATGCAACGGATATTGCTTCCGCTATGCTAAAACTGCTTGCCAAAGAACCAGATCAAACGCCTGTTCATATTACAGAAGAGCGCCCACTTCCATCACGTGGTGGCGGTGGTTACAAAGGTAAAAGTAAAAATGGCGGCTATCGTGGTGGGAATTACCGCGATCGTAACAACAGCGGCAAAGGCCGTCGTGGTTCAAGCTCAGGCAGCCGTGACCGTCGTTTTAAATCAGAACGTGACAACAAAGGAAAGTACAATAAGAAATCTAATTAATTTAGTAAAATGAGGAAGAGTCCGGGAGATAAATTGATTTCACTATGTTTTTAGTTGAAAAATAAGTACTACATGTGGAGTGCTTGTCATTGATTTATTTCATTTATGTCCCGCGCTCCTCCTCATTTTTTTGTTTTTCTTAATTCAGTGGTGTTATGATTTTGAAAAAAGGAGTATCACATGGAGCTTAAAAAATTAGAAAATCAGTTACCAAAGAAAATTAAAAAAGTTTGGCACATTACTTATGGCGTATGGGGAAGTATTCTTGTCGTTATAACGCTTGTTACTGCCCTTATTTTTTCTTTAACTGATGTATCATTCTGGTGGAATAGCATTGCTGTTTTCATCACGCTTTTTTATTTTATATTTATTTATCGTTTTATTATTCCTTTCCGCTTTAAGCGCTTTAGTTACCAAATTTGTCATGATGAAATTGAAATTCAGCAAGGTATTATTTTCCGGAGCCGTACATTAATTCCAATGATTAGAATTCAACATGTTGAAACGTCACAAGGCCCTCTCCTTCGTAAAGAAAAACTAATGGCGTTACATATCACAACAGCAGCGAAGACGCACATTATTGAAGCAGTTAACGAAGATGAAGCCGATCAGTTACGTCGTCATATTCTTGAACTTGTAAAGGTGGCGAAAGAAGATGTTTGAGGAACGTAAATTGCATCCTATTGCGCTTATTAAGGAGTTATTTGTAAGTATCCGTAAAAATATTATCCCCATTGCAGTTGGGATATTTTCAATTTATCGAGCTTCTGTTGCTACTGGTTATTTTCCTATTTGGGTTTATTTATTGATTGTAGCGATCCTTGTTGTTCTCATTTTAATGCCAGCTTGCTCTAAATATTTTACTTTTCGCTATACGTTAGAACAAGATGGACTTCGGATCCGCTATGGTTTCATTTTTCACAAAAATATTTTTATTCCTTATGAACGAATTCAAACCATTCAACAGAAACAATGGTTCTTTTTTATACCATTTCACGTTACCCAAGTTTTGATTGAAACAGCTGGTGGGAAGAAACCAGAAGGCGATTTAAGTGCTGTCCCAATCAGTACGCTGAATGAATTAAGGAGTTTGCGTGACGGGAAAAAACAAGAAGCAACAGTACAGGTGACAAATCCATTTGATGCTCCTAAACCTAAAGAAAACGACATACCTGAACAAACTGTCATATTAAAAACAAAAGAACTTTTATTTATGGCGCTGACATCAAGCGGGGTGCTAGCAGGGCTTGCCATTTTACTTGCAGTTTTAGGGCAGCTTAAAGACGTGATCCCTAAACAATTTGTTGAAGAGCAATTTAAACATATTGAACAGATGAGTGTTTTGATTGTCATTCTTTTTGTGATTGCCTTACTTGTAATACTGTGGTGTATTTCCATTGTCGCTACTTTATTTAAATACTTTCAATTCAAATTGATGAAATTTAACAGTGAACTTGTCATTGAGAAAGGTTTATTTCAAAGAAACCATACGACGATTTCACATGCGAAAATCCAAGCAGTTGTCATGATTGAATCCCCAATTAGAAAATGGTTTAATCTCGTTGCTGTGAAAGTGATAACCGCAGGGAGCTCAGGCGATAAGAAACATTCAGGAGATTTGCTTCTTTTACCGATTATGAAAAAAGATCAGGCGCTTCAAACGTTAAAAGCATTTCTGCCAGAATATAATGTGGAAATAGATGAACTAATGCGTGTGCCTAAAACAAGTTTACGTCGTTTTTTATTTATTTACTTGCTATGGGGGAGTTTACCATTTATCATTTTGACATGGCTATACTATCCATTCGGCCTTATTAGTATCATTATACCAATTCTTTCATTTTTAAAAGCTATCGCAAGTTATCGAGCAACTGGCTTTTTAGCGAGAAATAAACTACTTCTTTTACAAGCACGGCCAGTCATCTCTAAAAAAACATACATCGTCCATAAAGACCGTATTCAGTCGTTAAAAGTCAAGCAGAGTGTGTGGATGAAGCGCAGTAAAACAAGTCATCTTAGCATTGATTTAAAATCCGGTAGCGAAGATATTCGCCCCTTTATTCGCTATTTAAAAGATAAAGATGCCTATGAACTTTATAAATGGTATCGTCCACACCTTTTTTAGTAAGTTACTAATTGTAAGCTGAATTACTTGCATATTGGATCATAGGCCCATACAATAGATGACAAGTGGCTATTTATGAGTGCGTTAAAGAATCAAACAAAAAGGAGGACGAAAAAATGAAAAAACTACTTATGATTGTGTTCACATCTTTACTTACGCTGGGCTTAGTTGCTTGTGGGAGTGATTCTGGCAGTGGCACAAATGATAAAGACTTGTTGAAACAAATCAAAAAAGAAGGCGTTATGACAGTGGGGACTGAAGGCACCTATCGTCCATTCACCTTCCATGATAGCAAAACAAATAAATTAACTGGTTATGATATTGATGTAGTTAAGGAAGTAGCCAAACGACTTGGCGTTAAAACAAAATTTGAAGAAACACAGTGGGACTCTATGTTTGCTGGTTTGAATGCTTCAAGGTTTGATGTGATTGCTAATCAAGTTGGAATTAATAAAGAACGCGAAGAGAAATATGATCTTTCTATACCTTATTCAACAAGTACAGCTGTTATCGTTACAGCCAAAGATAATAAGGACATCAAAAAAATGAGCGATCTAAAAGGTGTAAAAGTAGCCCAAAGCTTAACTAGTAACTATGGTAAAATTGCCCAATCTGCCAGTGCTAAAATTGAATCAGTAGACGGTTTAGCTCAGTCGCTTGAACTCATTAAGCAAGGCCGCGTCGATGCAACGGTCAATGATAAATTGGCTGTCCTTGATTATCTGAAAAATACAGGCGATAAGAAAATTAAAATTGCTGCTGAATTAAATAAAGAAAAAGGCAGCAGCGGCTTTGCTTTTCGGAAAGATACCAAGCTAAAACAAGCTTTTGATAAAGAATTAAAAGCAATGGAAAAAGATGGTACGCTTAAAAAAATCTCAGAAAAATGGTTTGGAAAAGATGTTTCTAAATAGTTTTGTTGCCGGGGCTATTTCCTTTAACCATTTGAATTGGAGTATTTTAAAAACAGCTTTTTGGCCTATGGTAAAAGGGGCGATTGCGTATACGATTCCACTTACGCTTCTTTCTTTTGTCATTGGAATGGCTATCGCTTTACTTATTGCGCTTTGTCGCTTATCTTCAGTTAAAATTTTACGTGCAGTGGCTAGAGTTTATGTTTCTATTATTCGGGGAACGCCTCTTCTTGTGCAGCTTTTTGTTATTTTTTATGGACTTGGTAACATTAACTTGAAATTTGATCCATTTGTTGCAGCAACCATTGCTTTTTCACTAAATGTCGGTGGCTACGCCTCTGAAATTGTTCGGGGCTCTATCCAATCTGTACCAAAAGGACAATGGGAAGCAGGCTTTACAATCGGTATGACATATGGTCAGGCATTACGGCGAATTATTATCCCGCAAGCAGCACGCGTTTCGGTCCCACCGCTTTCCAACACTTTTATCAGCTTAGTTAAAGATACGTCACTTGCATCGCTTGTTCTTGTAGCAGACTTATTCCGAAAAGCACAAGAAATTGCGGCGACAAGCTATGAATTTTTGCTAATTTATATGGAGGCCGGTCTTTTATATTGGGTACTTTGCATGGCATTATCTGGATTACAAAATAACGTTGAAAAACGACTTGATCGTTATATTGCAAAGTAGAAAGGGGCCTTTTCATGTATATTAATATAAAAAATATCCGTAAATCATTTGAGAATAACACGGTTTTAAAAGGAATTAATCTTGCTTTTGAGAAAGGAAAAGTCGTTGTTATCATTGGCCCTTCTGGTTCAGGAAAAACGACTTTTTTACGCTCGCTCAATGCGCTTGAAATTCCTGAAGCAGGGACAGTAAGCATTGCTGGAACAACGGTTGATTTTTCTAAGAACGTGACGAAACAAGCTTTAATTGAACTTCGGCGAAAATCTAGCATGGTTTTTCAAAGCTATAATTTATTTCCACATAAAACAGCGATCGAAAATATTATTGAAGGTCCAACACAAGTACTTAAGGTACCAAAAGAACAAGCTTTAAAGGAAGCACAAGATTTGCTTGCAAAAGTTGGTTTAACCACGCAAAAAGATATGTATCCTTATCAGCTTTCTGGCGGACAAGAGCAGCGTGTTGGGATTGCCCGTGCACTTGCAATGAAACCTGAATTAATTTTGTTTGATGAACCTACATCTGCACTGGATCCTGAACTTGTAGGAGATGTTTTACGTGTCATGAAAAGCTTAGCAAGTGAAGGCTGGACAATGGCTGTTGTTACGCACGAACTCAAATTTGCCGAGCATGTTGCTGATGAAGTTATTTTTATGGATCAAGGTGTAATCGTCGAGCAAGGAACACCAGCCGAGATCTTTAATGCACCAAAAGAAGAACGAACCAAACAATTTCTTGATCGCATTCAAAATCCGATTTGATATGCCGCAGATGAATATAATTATAAAAAAAGGGTATCTAAGAGTCTGAGGGAGAAAACCTAGGCTCTTTTCTTTTGTCCAAATACATAAAAAAGTAGTCACGACTAAAAATAATTATGGAAGCATAAGCTAAAAAACATATTTTAGACAAAAATTAGAGGGGCAATTAGTCAAAGTTCAACTTTTTAAAGAACTTTTTATGGTAGCATTTAATTGGCTATTCCGAAATAGTTATCGATATAAATTTTCTGAATTAAATGCAATGTTAGGTTTTGTATTGTTTGAAAGCGCTTTAACAGTAATCGATATAAATCTTAACGATTCGATGATAAAAGGCCTAACGAATACTTTGATATTTTAGTTTGATGCTTAATAATAGCAAAACTCATTGTTTTATTTAGCGCAGAAATTAAAATAAATAAATAAAAAAGCGAGGTTTTGGTATGAAAAAGTGTGTACCTATTTGTGTAGTACTATTATGTGGTTTTTTTGGAAGTACTGAGGTGAAAGGAGAGCAAGCAAACAGCAAGCAAGAAAAAATTTTATCGACGGAAAAAATACAGAAAACGGCTCAAAAACAGATGACAAAAGAGTTTATAGGACGAGGAAATACAGAAACAGAAAGAGATCGTCAACGAAGATCATTACGTTATTCAAGTTTAGACCCCAGTGGCTTATATGCAGAACAAGGGGATACTTTAACCGTTGAAGTAAGTAGACAAGATTCATTAGAATTAACCATTGGGACCCCTGAACGTAACCTCCAAAAAAAATATGCTTTAAATCAAGGAAAAAACATGATAAAGGTGGAAAATCAAGGAGCTATCTACATTAAAAATCCTAATGAGAATGGCAGTGCATCAGTGACAATTTCGGGTGCAACTGGATCTATGCCCTATTTTGATTTAAATCAAACGAGTGTCAAGGAGTTTCAAAGGCAACTATCTATGGAAGTGAATGTCACAGATGTACAATTAGTAAGCAATAAAGCTATTATTACAGTGAGTTATCAACAAGCCAAAAAAAAAATCAATAATCCTAAAGAATTGATGGAGTACTATGATAAATTTTTGCTGGCTCAAGACCGGGTGTCAGGTATTAATGATAATGGACGGAAAGAGGATTCGGTGGACCGTCATTTCCAACACTTTGTCGAAGTATCCAGAATGTACATGTTTGCTACACAAGAATATATGGGATTTAACGGAGATGCTGCATTATCTAGATTGTTGAAGACAAATAACGGATGGGGAATTTGGCATGAAAGTGGACATCAAAGGCAGCAGTCTCCATGGAAATGGAGCTCTGTAACGGAATCTACAGTAAATATTTATTCAATGGCCGCTCAAAAAGAAATAACAGGCGCTATAACTGCACTCGATAAGTACTATCCGCAAATGCATAATTTCTTGAAATCGGAAAATAAAGATTTTGAAAAGCAAAATAATGATTTGAAAATGGTGCTATTCGGCCAACTAGCCAACACTTTTGGAGAAGATTTTTACCCAATTTTACACCAATATTATCGGGAAAATAAACTGCCTTATGGTACAGATAGCGAACGTATACAAAATTTCATGTTGACTGTTTCCAATATAACTGGGTATAATATGGTCCCTTATTTTGAACAATGGGGATTTAGAATTGCAGATGCTACAAGAGAACAAACGAGCCAATTACTTGATTTACCTGAACCTATTTGGCTAAATGATAATCAAATAAATAGACAATTACCAATGAGACTAATAAATACGGTCACTCTTTCTGAAACGGGTGTAAATGTTGATTTAACTGCCTTTGAAAACGATATTTTTAAAGGTCAAAAGGTAGTATTAATCAAAAACGGGCAATATATTTCAGAATTAACAAACAAAAAGCCATACTACAGCTCATTAAATAAGAACGTATGGAAAACCAAAGTCAGTCTTGCCCCTACAGATAAAATCCAGATCGAAACTAGAAATTCGACTGGAACCTTTCAACTTTATCAGGGCTCGATTACAATAGATCAATTAAAGACCCAAATTTTAAACACTTTAAATTCAAAAGATGATCTTAGTAGCGTGATGACCCAAGCGATATTAGATCATATTAGAAGTGAAATAGCTGAAATAACGGATAAAAATAATAAGCAAACACTTTTAGATTTACTAGAGAAATTAGAAACAAGATATTTACAATCTTTAGTAAAAGATATACGTCTAGATGCGAAAGGTACGCTATCTGTCGAATTTGTTAATAATAAATTTAAAGAATATAATAAAATTGTTATTTTGGGATCTAATCGTTATATTGCTGAAATAGCTAAAGGAAAACCTTATTATAGTAGCTTATCTGGCAATGTTTTAACTGTTCACAAGGAAGAAAATAAAGAAAATTTTGCTGTGCAATTTCGTCTACCGCATAAAACGTATACCGTTAGTGACATTAATAAAGCAGAACTGGTATTAAAAAGGGATATCGATGACCTGTTCATCGGAAGTAATCAACTAAAAGCGAATGTGACTCAGGAAAAATTAGATGATTTACGTACTAAAACCTCTCTTTTATCAGGTGATTTAAGAGATCAACTAACCACTAAAATGAAGGATGCACAACAATTATTTTTCGAAGCCATGGTATCTGAATTGATGTTCGATGATAAAGTAATGGTTACTTTTTCAAGTGAGCTGTATAAAAATTATAAGCTAGTTGTTTTAGAAAACAAAAAATATATGGCAGAAGTAACGAAAGGAAAACCTTATTATGGCCAGTTAAAAGGAACAACATTTAGTACTACCAAAAAGGCAATACCTGGTAGTTTATATGAAATCGAAGTGCGACACGCTAGTGGCAATTATAGAATTAAAGCGCGGACTTTTGATTAGTATCACGTTGCTGTGTTAAAAGTTACGTTTTTCACAAGGTATAACCATCAATAGAGTATCAAAGAGATGATGGAAATGAAAGATTTTGAAGAGGAAGAAAGACTTTTTATTTATCTCCACATAAAATAGCGTAGTTATCCAATGTTCATCTGTTGTAAATGTCGGTTGTAAAGTGGCGGTTTTTCTACATTTTACAATCGGCATTTTATATCCTTGAAAGAAAATATCAATACAACCGCATTAACCGGAAAAACCATATTGTAGCTGTGCAGAATGAGAAAGGAATTTGTTAGCTGAATGAGTAAAAAGAAAGGATAACTGTCAGTCGAAAACGAAGAGCACATGACGAAACAAGAAAAGTTGGATATTTTTCGTTTTATTGTCCCGTTTAGAGAACCTATACAAATACAAAAAGCACAATTTCAATTATATTCAATATGACTAGTTTTCCTCTAAATTTGCACTTGTTATTTTTGGACATAGACCCAATCTCTGAAAAAGCGGTTTACAAGTTAAAAATAGAACGTATCCAATGACATTGCCAAAAACATTTAACATAATATCATCAATATCTGTGAATTTAAATGGCGCTTGATAAATTATATTTTGCATAAGTTGAATTAGCTCTATACATATTGAAGTGCTTAAACCAATTAAAAAAACTGTTTTCCAACTTATTTTATTGAAGCACAGTGGCAGTAAAATACCTAATGGAACAAACAGAACAATGTTCAATACAATTTGCATAATGGATTCTATATTAATTCTTATGCTAAAAATTTCATTTATCGTGTGAAATGGTATTAAATTAAAAAATGGCCCAGTTATATCTTCTGCTCGATCTTTTAAGAGCTGGGAACTAATAAGGACTGGAAATAATGTATATTTGATTACACCACAACTATAGACATAGAGACATGTCTTAAAAATAATGTTCTCTATTTTTTCCTTTTTATGTATCCATCGGACTAGGAAAAAACAAAGATAGATTACAATGGCTATAGCTATTACTAAAACAGAGAACGTTAACATAACATCTCCTCTTTCTTAAGTACTCAAAATAAAGATAACATGTTTTTTAGTTCATAGGAAATTTAGAGCTGTCGATATAAAATTTCTGAATGGAGATTAAATTTGGCATGCCTAACAGCCTAACGTAAACCTAAAACACTAGATTTATGTTATTTGTTTACAGTTTTTTATATGAAAACATACGCGAATATATGCTAAAATAAAGACAACTAAAAACGAGGTGATAGAAAATATGAAACGCATCATGATTATCGGTGGTGGCTTGTCTGGTCTTGCTGCCGCTTATACTTTGGAAAAAGCAGCTTCTAATCAATTGAAGTGGGACCTTTATGAAAGTCATTCTTCATTTGGTGGGAAATTTGAAACAGTGAAGCGTGAAGGCTTTATTGTTGAAAAAGGACCAGATTCATTTTTGGCAAGGAAACCTGCTGGACTAGCCCTTATTGAAGAATTGGGCTTAACCGATAAATTAATTGTCAATGCAACTGGCCAATCGTTTGTCTATCACGAAAAGCAGCTTCATCCTATCCCAGAAGGTTCTGTTATGGGGATTCCTACTGATGAAGCTGCGCTTTTAAAGAGTACATTAATCTCTGAAATTGGAAAAAAACGAGCATTAATGGAGGCAACCCTTCCTTATCAAAGTAAAGATGAAGATCAATCACTTGGCGAATTTTTTGAGGCGCGATTTGGTTCTGAGCTTGTTAAATGCTTGATTGAACCACTTCTTTCAGGAATTTATGCTGGGGATATTTTTCAAATGAGTTTGCGTGCTACCTTTCCGCAATTTGAGCAAGCCATTGAGAAAGCAGGAAGTTTGATGAAAGGACTTAAAGTTCCTCAAAATAGCAATATGAATACGACAAATACAAAAAATACAATTGGTGCTTTCCGAACGCTAGAAGGTGGTTTTTCTGAACTACCAGCAGCCCTTGTGTCTGCTTTACCTAAAGAGCATCTTCATTCTGCAAAAAAAGCAAAAAAGATTACTAAAAAAGGTTCAAGTTATAGTATAAGTTTCACTGATGGTACGAAGGAAGAAGCGGATTATGTGCTTGTTGCTGCAACACATGATACACTCATTGAATTAACGGATGAAAAGACAGCAGCCCCTTTTGTAAACCAACCACTTACAACACTTGCCACCATTTCTCTTGCTTACGATCGCCAAGCTGATTTACCTGAAGGAACAGGTTATCTAGTTGCTAGAACAAAACCATATAAGACAACGGCCTGTACTTGGGTAGCAAAGAAATGGCCGCATATGGTTCCAAAAGATAAAATGTTACTTCGAGGTTTCATCGGCAAAATGGGCGAAGATGAAATTAGTGGGCATTCAGATGATACGTTAATTGATTTTGTAATTCAAGACTATAAGGAAATGATGGGGCTTACGGATGTACCTTTATTTGCAGAAGTTAGCCGAATGGCGCATGCAATGCCTACATATAAGGTGGGGCATAAAGAGAGACTTTTAGCGCTTACAGATAATTTGCGGGCGAATTATCCAGGTGTTTATTTTGCTGGTATGAGCTATGTAGGGATAGGAATTCCTGATTGTATTGATCTCGCACAAAATCAAGCAAGACAAATTATTAACGAGGTGGAAAATTGACATGATCAAAGGTATTGGTCTTGATATGATTGATATTGACCGGATTCGCCGAGCTGTGACAAATAATCCACGCTTTGTTGAACGAATTTTAACAGAGAAAGAGCAATTGTTATATCATAAATATACCGGACAGCGTCAAATGGAATTCCTAGCTGGACGATTTGCCGTAAAAGAAGCGTATGCAAAAGCAAACGGTACTGGACTTGGAGCACATCTTAGCTTTCTTGACATTGAAGTTTTACAGTTAAAAGGTGGTCGCCCCATTTTGTTAAAACCAGACCTTGCTGATGAAAACATCTTTCTCAGTATTACACATACTGAATACTCAGTAGCTGCTCAAGTTATTATTGAACATAAGGAAAAGAGGTAACAAGATGGTTGTCGGTTGGCACCGTGATACATGGATTGAAGTCGATTTAACAAGGATTAAAAAAAATATTCAAAATGAACAAAAACGCTTACCAGAAAACACGTCGATTTGGGCCGTTGTTAAAGCGAATGCCTATGGACATGGAATCATTGAAGTAGCAAAAGCTGCAAAAGAAGCAGGAGCTACAGGTTTTTGCGTTGCTATTTTAGATGAAGCATTGGCGTTAAGAGAAAATGGTTTTCTTGACATGCCGATTTTAGTATTAGGAGCAGTAAGAAAAGAAGACGTAGCGCTTGCTGCAAAATTTCAAATTTCAATTACGCTATTTGATCTTAACTGGCTAGAGGACTTAGTGTTTGACGGAAATTTAAATATCCATTTAAAAGTGGATACGGGAATGGGCCGACTTGGCGTGCGATCAAAAGAAGAGGTAGTAAAAGCTATCCATCAAGTAAAAAATGATCATCGTTTATCGTTAGAAGGAATCTTTACTCATTTTGCTACAGCTGATCAAAAAGATATGAGCTATTTCAATAAACAGATACAACGGTTTGATGAAATTTTGCAAACGTTAGATAAAAAACCACGTTATGTTCATGTAGCTAATTCAGCTGATAGTCTACTTCATGAGCATTTGGAATGTAATGTTGTACGGTTTGGCATTGCAATGTATGGCTTAACTCCCTCCACCGAAATTGCAGATATATTGCCGTTTAAACTCGCGCCAGCTTTATCGCTTTATACCAAAATGGTTCAAGTCAAAAAGTTAAAAAAAGGTGATCACGTTAGCTACGGGGCTACTTATACGGCAAAAAATGAAGAATGGATAGCCACACTTCCAATTGGCTATGCAGATGGAATTATTCGTCACTATTCAGGCTTTCATGTCTTAATAAACGGCATAAAAGCAGAAATTATCGGACGTGTTTGCATGGATCAAATAACGATTAGGTTGCCCTATGAATTCCCAGTTGGAACGGTAGTAACTATAATTGGGGAGAGTAGCGGAGTTCAAGTAAGTGCAGATGACATAGCAGACCATTTAAATACGATCAATTATGAAGTGATATGTATGCTAAGTGAACGTTTAAAGCGTATCTATCAGACTTCCGAACAAAAAGATGAATTTCATCCCATTTAACTAGATATAGGACGAAAGCTTGTGCTTATTCTTAGGACTAATAGCTAAAAAATAGAAAAATTAAAGGAAATTACTTTTCTTCAAGCGCTTGGAGTGGTACGATGGTATTGTTATAAACATGTATGCAGCTTTGGGGGTGCCAAACGTGTTAGAGAGAGAATGTGAAACAGAAATCTCAGTTACGTTAACTGAGGAACTCATGCAAGAACTAGATTCAGTCGTAAAAAAAGAAAAAGTGGGGCGAAGCGAAGTGATTAGAGAAGCTACGAAACAGTTTATCGAACAAAAAAAAGCACGTGAGCTACGTGACGAAATGGAAAAGGGATATACTGAAATGGCAACGATTAACTTTGCTATTTCTAGTGAATGCACGCATGTTGAAGCGGAAGCAGAAACAAAAAGTATGGAAATATTAGGAGGTTAGGCAGTTGGTGAAGCGTGGTGATGTTTACTACGCGGATCTTTCCCCCGTGGTCGGGAGCGAGCAAGGGGGAATACGGCCTGTTCTCATCATTCAGAATGATATTGGCAATCGGTTTAGTCCAACCGTTGTTGTAGCTGCAATTACTGCAAAGATTCAAAAAGCAAAGTTGCCAACTCATGTTGAAGCTACCAAAAAAAATGGATTTGATCGGGATTCCGTTATTTTACTTGAACAAATCCGAACCATTGATAAGCAACGTTTAACGGATAAGATTACCCATCTGGACGATGAGCTAATGGAAAAGGTAAATAAAGCAGTCGAAATAAGTCTTGGTGTAGTGGAATTTTGACCAAATCCAATTAGTCCCCATCGTAATAAAATAGGATGATGAAAGCAGGGCAAATGATTCGCGCAGCAAGACAAATGTTTATTCTAAGCTTGACAAGTTTTAGGGTATTATATTACATAAGAAATAATTCAATGTCTGAAATACCTGACATAGGAAACACAAACAAACTGCATATTATCGCAGTAAAATGTTTCCTATGCCAGGTTTTTTCAAAAAGTAGCTAGCTCCTCTAAGAAACATAAGAGTTTATCAGGAAAGGTTGAGAAAATAAATAATGTATAACAACTTTGCAAAGTTCATTCGTCAAAACGATACGGTTTTATTAGAAGAATGGATGGAAGAAATGAAGCAGCAAACCGATCCGCGTATTGTCGATATCACAAAAGAAGAGATGTATGAAGAAACAAGTAAAGAGTTTATTGACCTACTTGTTTCAAACGTTACAGAAGCAAGCAGTATGTTTTTTGAAAAGCTTGATAATTATGCCGAAAAGATCGTAAGTATTAATTGGCCTGTTCATTTTGTTACAATTGGGCTTAAAGTTTTCGGTCTGCTTGTTTACAAAAAAATACGTGGACAAGAAAATTTTTTAAAGTATGAAGAAGATCTAGAAAAAGATGGTTATTATCTCTTTGGAAATTGGCTTTCTTCGATGTATAATCAAATTATAACAGCTTATGCAACCACCTTTGAAAAAACAGTGGACATCCAAAAAACAGCACTTCAAGAACTTTCAGCACCGCTTTTACCTATTTTCGACAAAATATCAGTAATGCCTCTTATAGGTACAATTGATACTGAACGAGCCAAGCTAATTATCGAAAATTTACTCATGGGCGTTGTAAAAAATCGTTCTGAAGTTGTTTTGATTGATATAACAGGTGTACCCGTTGTCGATACAATGGTTGCACATCATATTATTCAGGCCGCAGAAGCCGCTCGTCTTGTCGGGTGTCAAGCCATGCTTGTAGGAATTCGACCAGAAATTGCGCAAACTATCGTGGCACTTGGAATCGAGCTTAATCAGATCATTACAACAAACACAATAAAAAAAGGGATAGAGCGCGCACTAGCTTTAACAAATAGAGAGATCATTGAAAAAGAGGAGTGAGACTGTGGGGATTCCAATACTTAAATTAGGTGAATGTTTATTAATTTCGATCCAAAGTGAATTGGATGATCATACAGCAATTGAATTTCAAGAAGATCTGCTAGCTAAAATCCATGAAACCACAGCCAGAGGAGTAGTTATTGATATTACGTCTATTGACTTTATTGATTCATTTATTGCAAAAATCCTAGGTGATGTTGTCAGCATGTCTAGATTGATGGGCGCAAAGGTTGTCGTCACTGGGATCCAACCAGCAGTAGCCATTACATTAATTGAGTTAGGTATAGTCTTTGAAGGTGTGCTATCAGCAATGGATTTAGAAAGTGGCCTTGAAAAATTGAAACAGGAATTGGGGGAATAAAGATGGAATTCCAATCCTGTGTAAAAATTATAAATGAATGGGATATTGTAGCTGCAAGACAAATTGGAAGAAAATTTTCAAAGGAAATAGGTTTTGGTACAGTAGATCAGGCAAGAATTACAACTGCAATTAGCGAACTTGCGCGAAATATTTTTCTTTATGCTGGAAGTGGTGAGATTTGTATTTCACGCATTTCGGAATCAAGAAAAACAGGCTTAGAAATTACCGCAAAAGATAGTGGTCCAGGAATTTTAGACATTCGCAAAGTTATGCAAGATGGCTATACAACATCAGGAGGGCTAGGAGCTGGTCTTCCTGGTGTAAAGCGTTTAATGGATAGTTTCGATATTGAATCTAAGGCAGACGGGGAAAGTAAGGGAACCGTCATCAAAGCAATTAAGTGGGTTCGGTAGGGGGAACTGCATTCAATGGAAAAGAAGAATTTTGCTAGAAAATATAAAAAAATTCTGTTTGAATATTTAAAGCATCAAGACGAAGAGATTCTTTATAGCTGTGAAAAATTAACAAAAGAAGCAATGGAAGATAAAATTCCACCAGAAGAAATTATCAATATTCACCGATCTGCCTTAGAAGATTATGATACAGAATTGTCAAATTATGTCAAAAAGTCATTCGATGTGTTACTGGAAACAATGGTTGGTTACGGGTTAGCCTATCTTGAACACATTAGCCTTAGAAGTGAGCAAAAGAAGCTACAAAATGAAATTGCCCAAGCAGAAACAATGCAAAAAACACTAATGGAATCAGAAACACCGCACCGTGAAGATGTAGAGTTTGGTGTTGTTAGTATTGCGGCTAGACAAATGAGTGGTGATTATTACAGTTTCATCGAAGACACAAAAACAGGGATTGGCATCGCACTAGCTGATGTAATTGGTAAAGGAATCCCAGCAGCATTTAGTACATCGATGATAAAATATGCACTAACTGGCCTAGATGAAAAAGAGCGAACACCTTCTATTGTTTTAAAAGAACTAAACAAAGTCGTGGAAGAAAATATCAACGATAGCATGTTCATTACGATGTTTTACGGCTTGTATCATGATGACACACATCTTTTTGAATTTGGATCAGCAGGCCATGAAGTAGGGCTTTACTATCAGGCAAACGAACAATCCTTCTCTGATCTTTATGCAAGAGGGCTTCCACTTGGCATAGATCGCGAAACAAGCTATCGCAGCTTTGAAAAAAGTGTTCAACCAGGAGATATGATTGTTATTATGTCTGATGGCGTAACCGAAGCACGGACGGAACAAGGCTTCATTGAACGAGAAGTATTAATTGATTTATTCACAAAAAATTTGAGCTTAAATACGCAAGCAATGGTAGAAGAAGTCTACAACCAACTTCTTAAAATGCAGAATTTCACATTGCATGATGATTTTACTTTAATTTGTATCAAGCGAACGAAATAAGGTTTGAAAAAAATAAAATTGGGTAAAGAGCCTTAGTATACCGAAATTGATGGGGTGAAATAATGAATATCGATATTAAGATTAACGAACAAGATGAAAAGCACGTAGAAGCCTTCATTAGGGGTGAAATAGACGCCTATACAGCACCTAAACTAAAAGAAAATCTTGAAAAATATCAAGAAGAAAAAGATTTTGAACTACGTGTTGATTTAGCTGACGTCGGTTACATGGATTCTACCGGTCTAGGTGTATTTGTTGGCATGTATAAATGCCTTCGTGCAAATAACAGTGAACTTATTTTAGTCGGATTACCAGAACGTTTATACCGTCTTTTTGAAATCACTGGACTATCAGATATTATTGAAATCAAAAAAGAGGGTGAAGCGAATGGCAACAATGTGTGACAAAATTGAATTAACGTTACCTGCCAAGCCAGAATATGTTAAGTTAGGAAGATTGGCGCTTTCCGGAATTGCGAGTCAAGCAGGTTTTTCTTATGAAGCTATTGAAGACTTAAAAATTGCCGTAAGTGAAGCCATTACTAATTCTGTTAAACATGCTTTTAAAGAAACCGGTGAAGGTGAAATAAAAGTAGAGTTTAAGATATATCAAGATAAGATTGATGTCATTGTTACCGATCGCGGAGAAAGTTTTGATTTTGAAGCTAAGCGTGACGAAATTGGACCATATGAAGTGAGTGAAGAGCACGAAGTTTTGCGCATTGGTGGTTTAGGACTGTTTTTAATTGAAACATTAATGGATGACGTAAAGTTTTATCATAAAAAAGGTGTTTCCGTTGTAATGACCAAATATATCAATGAGAAGCAGGTGGAGGAGAATGCAGAGAGTGTCTCAACCTGATAAGGACGCTAAAGAAAAAGTATATGAGTGGATTAAAGCTTATCAAGAAGATGGTGACGAACAAGCGCAATATGAACTCGTTGTTCACTATAAGAATTTAGTTGAATCAATTGCTCGCAAGTATTCCCAAGGTAAATCTTTTCATGAAGATTTAGTGCAAGTGGGAAATATCGGTTTGCTTGGCGCGATTAGACGTTACGATGCAACATTTGGTAAAAGTTTTGAGGCTTTTGCTGTTCCAACAATCGTTGGTGAAATTAAGCGTTTTTTGCGCGATAAAACATGGAGTGTTCATGTGCCAAGACGTATTAAAGAACTTGGCCCTAAAATAAAAAACGCTGTTGAAGAACTCACACGAGAACTCCAAAGCTCACCACAAATTAGTGATATCGCAAATCATATTGGTGCAACAGAAGAGGAAGTTCTTGAAGCAATGGAAATGGGGAAAAGTTATCAAGCGCTTTCCGTTGACCATTCCATTGAAGCTGATTCTGATGGCAGCACAATCACGTTACTTGATGTTGTTGGAAATGAAGATGATGGCTTTGAACAAGTCAATCAAAGAATGTTACTTGAAAAAGTGCTTCCCGTATTAGACGAACGTGAACAAAAAATATTACAATATACTTTTATTGAAAATAGGAGTCAAAAAGAGACCGGAGCACTTCTTGATATTTCACAAATGCACGTTTCGCGAATTCAACGCCAAGCTATAAAAAAACTGCAGGAAGCACTGCAAAACGAGGAAGTGGAATAAGAATGTCTAAAACAACCAATGATGCTTTTGCTAAAATGGAATTGTTTACTTTTCAAAGAGCGAAAGCTTTGCAAACTTGCTCTGGGGACATGTATTATTTCCATCAATCGAATGATACGTTTTTGTGTGTGATAGCTGATGGGCTTGGAAGCGGTACTGAAGCTAATAAAGCAGCTAAGGCAGCGATTAATGCAATTAAAGAAGCCCCCGAAGAGGACGTTTTAACATTAATGGAACGTGCAAACACAGCCGTTTTTTCTCTTCGCGGGGCAGCTATTGCAGTGGTTAAGTGCGACTTACCTCATGCGCGGATTACTTATAGCGGCATGGGAAATATTCGCTTTTTTGCGCTTGGGCCGTCAGATAAGCTAATCTATCCATTATCAACAAAGGGATATTTATCTGGCGGACCCAAGCGTTTTAAGGTGAAAGAATACCAGTTTCAGTATGATACAAAGTTTTTAATGTATTCTGATGGTTTGGTTCTTGAACATGTACAAACTTATTTAAAGTCATCACTTAGCACAGAGAAGACAGGAAATCTAATCGAACAAACAATCAAAGAAAAACCAAGCGATGATGTTACATTTATTTTAGGAAAATTTCCCAAGGTTACATAAACAAAATCAATCGGCGATAAGCGCTTGTATCTAAGAGATTGGCCAGCCCTCTTAAATACAAACGCTTTCGCTCGATTTGTCATGTTCGAAATGTAGCACCTACGTAAATTCGCATTATGTCCCAAGCTCATCGTTAATTTATAAGGAGGAAGCCACCAGAATGAAAGATGATAAAACAATGCAGCAGATCTATAATCAATTAGCATACCCGAAAAAAAATATTGATGCGGTTATTAAATTAATGGATGAAGGAAATACGGTACCTTTTATCGCACGTTATCGTAAAGAAATGACAGGAAGCTTAGATGAAGTAGCCATTCGGAATATTGAAGAAACCTATCAATATGAGCTTAAATTAGCAACAAGAAAAGAAGAAATCATTCGCTTAATCGCTGAGCAGGAAAAGCTAACTCCTGAATTAGAGGCTAAAATTCGCCAAACAAAAAAGCAACAAACACTAGAAGATATTTACCGGCCATATAAACAAAAGAAGAGAACAAAAGCAACGATCGCTAAGGAAAAAGGACTGGAGCCACTTGCGAATTGGCTCTTTAAATTAGAAAGTGGCAGTCCAGAAATGGAAGCAGAAAAGTTTATTTCAGCTGAAAAAGAAGTAAAAACAGCCGAAGAAGCGCTTCTTTTCGCTCATGAAATTATGGCAGAAAAAATTGGCGATGAAGCAGAATATCGTAAATGGACGCGCGATTTCACACGTAAATTCGGGATGATTCTTTCTACTGCGAAAAAACCCGAAAGTGATGAAAAGAAAGTCTATGAAATGTACTATGATTATCAAGAAATGATCACAAAAATCGCAAGTCACCGCACACTTGCTTTTAACCGCGGTGAAAGAGAAGGGATTTTACGTGTTGGCATTCAAGTGGACACAACTAAAATCTTTGATTATTTCCGCAATCATTTAATTAAAGGAAAAGCAAACGAAGCAAGTTCACGGGTAGAACTCGCTATTCAAGATGCTTACAAGCGTTTTATTGCACCAGCTATTGAGCGTGAAATTCGTGCAGAGTTAACTGAAGTGGCAGAAAATCATGCCATCGAAATTTTTGCAGCAAACCTACGTAAATTGCTCCTACAACCACCGCTTAAAGGAAAAATTATGTTAGGTGTGGATCCCGCTTATCGCACTGGTTGTAAGCTTGCCGTCCTTGATCAAACTGGAAAGGTACTAGAAATTGGTGTTATCTACCCACATTCAGGTCAAACAAAATATCAAATTGAAATCATTGCAATCGGTAATGGTACCGCTTCACGTGAGACTGAAAAATTTGTTGCAGAAGTACTTGCTGAAACAAATGAAAAAGCCTCTTATTGTATTGTGAGCGAAGCAGGTGCAAGCGTTTATTCTGCAAGTGAAGTTGCCCGTGCTGAATTTCCAGATTACCAAGTAGAAGAAAGAAGTGCTGTTTCAATCGGGCGCAGGCTGCAAGATCCTTTGGCTGAACTTGTTAAAATTGATCCGAAATCTGTTGGTGTTGGGCAATATCAACATGATGTGTCACAAAAAAAATTAACAGAAGCACTCACATTTGTAGTTGAAACCGCTGTAAACCAGGTAGGAGTCAATGTGAATACCGCCTCTGCCTCACTTTTACAGTATGTTGCTGGATTGAATAAAACAGTCGCAAATAACATTCGTAAATATCGTGAAGAAAATGGCTCATTTACTTCACGTGGTGAACTAAAAAAAGTACCACGTTTAGGTGCAAAATCGTATGAACAAAGCATCGGCTTCATGCGTATTTTGGAAGGGGAAAACCCACTTGATAAAACAGCCATTCATCCAGAAAGTTATTCCGCCGCCAAACAAATTATCAAAACAGCTGGATCGACTTTAGAATCGATTGGGAGCGATGAGTTAAAAACAGTTTTAAGCGATTTGGATCAAAAGCAATTAGCTGAAACACTAGATATTGGGGTAGAAACATTACAAGATATTATTGCCGATTTGAGCGCTCCAGGACGAGATCTGCGTGAGGAGTTACCTGCACCGTTATTAAAACAAAATGTTATCTCAATGGAAGATTTAAAAACAGGCATGGAATTAGAAGGAACTGTCCGAAATGTCGTTGCCTTTGGTGCATTCGTTGATATCGGTGTGAAACAAGATGGACTCGTTCATATTTCAAAATTAACCTCTTCCTTTGTAAAAAATCCTTTAGACGTCGTATCCGTTGGAGATATTGTAACGGTCTGGGTAGATGAGGTAGATTTAATAAAAAACCGCATTGCGCTAACAATGCTTAACCCATCACAAGATAAAAATGAATAATGACGAATTGCAACAACTAATGGAACAGGTTTCACTTCATTATTTTAAAAAAAAATTTAAACATAAAGCTAGATTTAATGCAAGGTTAAAAACGACAGGCGGCAGATACTTACTTTTAAGCCACGATATTGAAATGAATCCAAGCTATTTAGCTGAATGTGGTTTAGATTACTTTATGAGTATTATGCGCCATGAACTTTGTCATTATCATCTGCATTTGGAGAATAAAGGTTACCGGCATCGTGATCAGGATTTTAAAAAGCTTTTGCAAGAAGTAGATGCACCGCGTTTCTCTAAACCGCTTAAGCGAGAAGTAAAAGTGCAACAATATAGCTGTGAAAAATGTCGGCAAGTTTTTTTAAGAAGAAGGAAGTTTAACGTAGCCAAATATCGTTGTGGAAATTGTGGTGGAAAGTTGAAATATATAGGCGAGTCAAAAGTGAAGATAGGCGAGTAAAAAGAGGAAGAACAGCGATTAAAATTTCTCACTTTTGCTTGCTTTTTCCTTGGAAGCTGATTATAATAGAAATTGCAGTTTAAATGCTCTATTATTCCACAGTAGCTCAGTTGGTAGAGCAATCGGCTGTTAACCGATCGGTCGCAGGTTCGAGTCCTGCCTGTGGAGCTTTATATGGAGAAATACTCAAGTGGCTGAAGAGGCGCCCCTGCTAAGGGTGTAGGTCGTTTACGCGGCGCGAGGGTTCAAATCCCTCTTTCTCCGTTTTAGGAAACACTCAATGTTGTGAATCAACAGGAGTGTTTTTGCTTTGTTAAAGTAAATAACCCAATTCGTACAGAAGTGTATGCTATGAAAAATGCTGGACCTGTATTTTGCTAAGTTAACCATCGTTTTTATAGCGCTATAGAAATCATCAATCATGAAAATGAAGCAGCCCAGTAATGCTAGGTTGTTTTTTTATGTTGCCACTAACCACATTTACTGATAAACTAAAGAAAGTCTAACAAACAGGATTTTAAAAGAAAAAGAAGGTGAAACGATGGCAAAACCTGTTATGGCAATTGTAGGCCGTCCAAACGTTGGTAAATCAACTATTTTTAACCGTATTGTTGGTGAGCGTGTCTCCATTGTTGAAGATGTTCCTGGAGTAACACGTGATCGAATTTATAATACAGCAGAGTGGCTTGGGCAAAATTTTAATATCATTGATACAGGTGGCATTGATTTAAGTGATGAGCCATTTTTAAAACAGATTCGCGCACAAGCTGAAATTGCTATTGATGAAGCTGATGTTATTATTTTTATTGTAAATGGACGTGAAGGTGTCACTGATGCTGATGAACAAGTGGCTAAAATCTTATATCGTTCAAATAAACCCGTCATCTTAGCTGTAAATAAAATTGATAATCCGGAAATGCGAGATCAACTTTATGATTTTTATTCGCTTGGTTTTGGTGATCCCTATCCAATTTCGGGATCGCATGGCTTAGGATTAGGTGATTTATTGGATGCGGCGCGTTCCCATTTTCCAAAAGATATCGCTGATGAGTACGGTGAAGATGTAATTAAATTTTCATTAATTGGCCGCCCAAATGTGGGTAAATCATCCCTTGTTAACGCCCTACTTGGCGAAGAGCGCGTGATCGTTTCAAATGTTGCCGGCACAACGCGTGATGCGATTGATACGAGTTATACATTTGAAGAGCAAGAATATGTTATGATTGATACAGCTGGCATGCGTAAGAAAGGGAAAGTATATGAAAGCACTGAAAAATATAGTGTCCTTCGAGCGATGCGTGCGATTGAGCGCTCAGACGTTGTTTTAGTTGTTTTAAATGCAGAAGAAGGCATTCGAGAACAAGATAAACGTATTGCTGGATATGCTCATGATGCTGGGCGTGCGCTTATTATCGTTGTGAATAAGTGGGATGCCATTGAAAAAGATGAAAAAACAATGAAAGCCTTTACTGAAGATATTCGCGAGCAATTCCAATTTTTATCCTATGCACCGATTGTTTTTGTATCCGCAATAACGAAAAAACGCTTAACTAATTTATTCCCAGTGATCAATCAGGTGAGTGAAAATCATACTTTACGCGTCCAAAGTAGCATGTTGAATGATGTGATTAGTGATGCTGTGGCAATGAATCCAGCACCTATGGATAAAGGGAAACGGTTAAAGATTTTTTATACAACACAAGTAGCTGTTAAACCTCCAACTTTTGTTGTTTTTGTGAATGAACCAGAATTGTTGCATTTTTCTTATGAGCGCTTTTTAGAAAATAGAATTCGTGAAGCCTTTCCTTTTGAAGGAACGCCGATTCGTCTTATTGCAAGACAACGAAAATAATTTTTTGAAGGTGGTTTAAATGATGGCAAAAGAGCAAAAAGTAGCTATACTTGGCGCAGGTAGTTGGGGAACAGCACTTGCACTCGTTCTAGCTGATAATGGTCATAATACAGTAATTTGGGGGAATAACGCAGAAATTATTCAAGAAATAAATGAACAGCATACAAATGGTCATTATTTAAAAAGCATTTCTCTTCCTGCGAAAATTACTGCAACGCTCTCGCTTGAACAAGCAACACAAGGTGCCGAAATCATTGTTATTGCTGTGCCAACAAGCGCAATGCGTTCTGTTTCGGAGCACCTCAATACGGTTTTAACTGAACCTAAAATTATCGTTCACGTAAGTAAGGGGATTGAGCCGGACACTAATTTACGTATGTCAGAAGTTTTAGCCCAAGAAATTTCTCTTGAAAACAGACAAGGAATTGTAGTTTTATCTGGACCTAGCCATGCTGAAGAAGTGGCAAAACGCAAGCCAACAACTCTTTCTGCAAGTAGTAAAGATACTATGCTAGCTAAGAAAGTACAAGATATTTTTGCTAATCATAACTTGCGAATTTATACAAATACTGATGTTATTGGTGCAGAAATTGGTGGAGCCCTTAAAAATATTATTGCACTTGGAGCTGGTATTTCTGACGGCTTAGGATACGGAGATAATGCGAAGGCAGCGCTTATGACCCGTGGAATGGCTGAAATTACGAGGCTTGGTGCAGCAGTAGGTGCTGAGCCGCAAACTTTTTATGGCTTAACGGGTATTGGCGATTTGATCGTAACCTGTACAAGTGTTCATTCGCGTAACTGGAGAGCCGGGAACATGCTTGGTAAAGGCAAAAAGTTAACAGAAGTGCTAGATAATATGGGGATGGTTGTTGAAGGCGTTCGAACAGCAAAAGCCGTTAATACATGGGCGAACAAATTACAAATTGAGATGCCAATTTCAAAAGCAATCTATCAAATTCTTTTCGAGAATCAAAATCCACAAGTTGCTGTGGACCGTTTAATGGGGAGAGCAAAAAAAGAAGAAAAAGAAAAATTTTAATAAAAGACACAATTCGAAGTGCTCGATTCAAATTGTGCTTTTTAGGGTAGATAATACGAAGGAGGTCAGAGTATGTTAAAAGTAGAAGCACAAAAAGCAGCATATCACATTACTTGGTCAAAAGGAGAGTTTCCAACAGGGACAGAGATATTTCAAAGTGAGGCACCTGAATTAAGCAATACAAGTGAGTTAATTGGTACAATACAAGCTAATCAAACAGAGTTTTCTGCCAATTATACGAATGTCAAACCACTTTATTTTATTTTAAAACAAAACAATGGAGAAACAACCGTTGTAAGCGAACGCACGATCAAAATGGAAGGCACCTTCAACTTTCGAGATATGGGTGGCTATTCATCGGCAAATGGGCGACGTGTAAAATGGGGCAAATTATTTCGCTCAGGTAATTTAGTCAATCTGACAGAAAATGATATAACAGAGATGAAACATTTAGGCATTAAATGGATTTGTGATTTGCGTAGTGATAAAGAGGTGCAAGCGGAGCCGACGCAAGAGATTGCTGGGGTAGACGATCGGCATATTGCAATTGGTACAGCAACAAACGATTCTAAAACCACTAGTTTAGGAAATGATAAAACAATCTATGAACCACTTATGGGCGATAGTTATCGTGTATTTGTAGACTCTACAGCAGAGTTTAAAGTCATTTTTGATTTATTGTTACAGGATGGGGGGGTTCCTTTTCTATTTCACTGTACAGCTGGGAAAGATCGAACAGGCGTATTAGGCGCTTTGCTATTAAAAGTACTAGATGTAAATGAAACTGATATTTTTACTGATTATCAAATAACCAATCAATATAGCGATCAAATTTTAGCCGAAATGGATCGGCTATTGCAGCAATTTGGTGCATCTGATGAAAAAATTAATTTAGAAAATTTCCGCCCTATGGCTGAAGCGAGACCTTCTTATTTAGAAATCGCTTTTGATGAGATGCGCAAAACTTACGGTTCCGTTGAGCGTTACATTGAGGAAGGCATTGGCATAACGGCAGAAATGAAACAAAAATTACAAGCATTATTGCTAGAATAGCCTAGATTTAAGCATTATTTTTATGAAAAAAGAACCATTTTTGGCTCATTCGATGGTTTTGCTTGCTATTATGCCATTTCCCAGTTACTATTATGGTTAGCAGATTGATATTATCGCGTTTTTGTCTTAAAATCGTGTATAGAAAAAGATCAAAATAATATCAATCTAGTGTAAATCCTTGCAGTTGTGAGGATTATGTGATACTCTTTTATCAGAATTACTGATAAGGCTTGTAATTAAGCCATTTCGGTATCGATTCATCCAATTTTTCCATACGGGTTTTGCTGTTTTGGAAAAGAAATAGACAGGTAATGGTTGAGACCTGCTTATTTTGGATTACTTCTCTATAAGGAGGTGAAAAACAAAATGGCAAATAAACAAGATATAGTTAATGCTATTGCTGAAAAAACTAACCTTTCCAAAAAAGACGCTGCTAAAGCTTTAGAAGCTACTTTAGAAACTATTCAAGAAAATTTAGCTGCAGGCGAAAAGATTCAATTAATCGGTTTTGGTACTTTTGAAACTCGTGAGCGTGCGGCTCGTAAAGGGCGCAACCCACGTACTAGAGAAGAAATCGAAATCCCTGCTCGTAGAGTTGCAGCATTTAGTCCAGGTAAAGGACTTAAAGATCGTGTTCAAAAAAAATAACTACATAGATATTGAACAGACCGAATCTGTCCACGTGGGCAGATTCTTTTTTTATTTTAAAAAAATTTGTAAACATAAGCGTTTTCATGTATGGTTAAAGTAGGCATACAAGTAAAAGGAAGGTGATGGCATGAAACATGACTTTTCAGACGACGATTTTGTATACGGTGACTCTTTTGGCTTTATTCACAGAGGGGTTTTGGAGGACCGGGAGTTTGAACGCATGAAGTTATTACAAGATAAAGTGCAAGGAAAAGTAGGAAAAGCAATTACAACACTTAAACCAATTGGTCGTGTTGAAATAGAAAATGAAATTTATGAAGCGCGGCTTAGATATGGCTACTTAGATGTAGGAGCATCCGTTATTGCTACTGGTATAGATACCGGTTATATTATAGTCAGTGAAAATCGAACGGAGGAAGATTAAATGTATATTGGATCAATGATTATCATTTTACTTATTGTTATCGTGTTGATTGCTTTTTTCTCGCTCGTTCCTGTAGGGCTTTGGATTAGTGCTATTTCTGCACGTGTCCCTGTAGGATTAGGGACTTTAATTGGAATGCGACTGCGTAGGGTTATTCCCTCTCGTGTTGTAAAGCCACTAATTAAAGCAATTAAAGCAGGACTTGATTTAGAGGTTAATCAATTAGAAAGTCATTATTTGGCTGGTGGAGATGTCGATAATACAGTTGATGCGTTAATTGCAGCCCATAGAGCGAATATTGAGCTTGATTTTAGTCGAGCTGCAGCGATTGATTTAGCTGGCCGTGATGTCCTTGAAGCCGTGCAAACCTCAGTAACACCTAAAGTTATCCGAACTCCAGAATTTACAGGCGTTGCCCAAAATGGCGTTGAAGTAAAAGTGATCACTCAAATTACAGTCCAATCCAATATTGAACGAATTGTTGGAGGAGCAGGTGAAGACACTGTTATCGCGCGTGTTGGTGAAGCAGTTGTGTCAACAGTTGGTGAAACGCGCGAGCATACCGATGTTTTAGAAAATCCTAATAGCATTTCTAAAAAAGTTCAACAACAAGGACTTGGAGATGGAACAGCTTATGCAATTTTGTCTATTGATATAGCTGAAATGCGCATTGGTGATAACATTAAAGCAAAGCTAGACATTGAAAAAGCGAATGCAGATATGGAAGTTGCACAAGCAGCCGCTTCAAAACGTAAAGCGGAGGCCATCGCGCTTGAACAAGAAAATCGAGCTGCTGTTGTTGCAGCAGAAGCTGAGGTTCCTCGGGCATTATCACATGCTCTTGAAAGCGGAAAACTTGGGGTTATGGATTATTATCAAATGAAAAATGTCCAAGCTGATACTTCAATGCGCGAATCCATTGCCGGTGAAGATTCAGAGTTAAGCAAATAAGTGGCTTGAAAGAAGGTGTTTCATTTGTCCATTAACTGGGGACTTTTACCCGTCATTTTTATTATCTTAATAGGGGTTATCTCACTATACAGTAGATCTGTTCAAGAAAAGAAGAAAAGTCAAACGAAGAAAAAAGTAGCGCCAAAACCAGAACTCGACAAAAAAGTAGTCAAAGAAGAGGTAAAGCCTCTATCCCAAAAAAACTTACAACAAAAAAGAAGTGAGAAAGAGAATCGGTTGAGCAACAAAACCAGCCTACTTAGCACAAAGAAAAAAGCCATTATCATGAAAGAAATTTTAGATAAGCCCGTTTCAATGCGTAAATAAAAAAGATTTACTAGGAAAGTAAATGGGAGTATAATGAACCTATTCAAATAAAACCCAGCTTAAGGGGAGTAGCAGTATAATTAAGTCGTCAGTACGGGAATGTAGTTCCTCGGCTTAATTAGCAATTTTAACATTGTTTGCAAGATCTTACGTTTATTTCTTATAGACGTGAGGTCTTTTTCTATTATTTTACAAAATCAAGGAGGAAACACTATGAAAAAAATGATGGCGTTTTTACTATCTGTAGGACTTGTCTTTTTACCAATTGGAGGGAATGCAATAAATGAAATTGTTCCAGCAAAATACGAACAAATAACAAAAGCAGATGCAAAAGGTTACCGATCGTCGCGGCGTTCTTTTAATCCAGGAAATAATCATACAACAACACGAAAATCTCCAGTTACAAATAATGGTAAACAATACCGGAGCGGTAGAGGCTTTTTAGGAGGCCTAATGGTAGAGAGCTTAGCTGGCTTACTATTTGGTGGTTTACTTCCTGGTTTGGGCAGTTTTTTGGCTTAATGGTTAATCTGCTTGCAATCTATGTTGTTATTCGTCTTCTCTTCTTCTTGTTTAATAAATGGAAGTGTTGCCGCGGGAATGAAGCAGTAACACAACGACAAACTTTTGATCATGTGAAAAGATAATTTTAGATGAAGGAAATATCTCAAATGCAGTGATCGTCTTTTTTACAAATGAAAAAGGAAGGACACTAGAAGATGTGGAAGTTGTTCTTACGTATGATGAAGTAAAGGTTTTGGTGCTGATGTCATGCAAGGAGATCACCTCATTCAGAGTCTGGATCATTTTTCGCTTGTTCAAGCCATTCGTTACTGGGCTGTACACTATGCAAAGCTAGATGCTAATGTTGGCCTAAAATTGTGTTTTTCAGAGCAAAATGGGATTACCGCTATCGTTCAGTAGTTGTTCTTATCTTTGACTTTCATTCATGTCAAGACTATAATCATTTTTTAAGGAGGGATTCTTTGTGAAATTAATTAAAAATGGGAAAAAAATTGAGCTTATTCATGCAGATGCTCATTGGCCATTAATTAAAGAGGAGGGCTTTTCTCCAGTACAAATGGTTGTTGCTGCTGCAAGTGCTTGTAGTGGTTATGTTTTTGTAAAATTGCTTACAAAAAAGCGCATTAAAGTGAACAGTCTTATGATGGACGTGGATTATAAGCAAAACCTAGACGAAGCAGTTCATGTCATTGAAGAAATTACGATTCATTTTTTTCTTGATATAGCAGAAGCTGACCAGGAAAAGGCACAAAGCGCATTAAAGTATGTCAAAAAAGCTTGTCCCGTTGTCATGAGTTTACATCCCGATATTAAAATCGTAGAAAAGCTAACTTTTGAATCACATGACTAAAACTATAGTCCTGATTTTTTGAAACCGCCTACATATAAAGTATGAATTCTAACATAAAGCATGCCAGGCTTTTGCTTTTAAATCACGATCTCGTATAATGAAAGTGAATGATGATAAAAGCTAGGGAAGGGGATTTTTATGTTATTTTCTAAGATGGAAAAAGATAATTATGAACAAGTAGTATTTTGCCAAGATAAGACTTCTGAGTTAAAAGCGATCATTGCGGTCCATAGTACAACACTTGGACCAGCACTAGGTGGATGTCGTATGTGGCCTTATGAATCAGAAGAAGCGGCATTAGAAGATGTGCTAAGACTATCTCGTGGAATGACATATAAAAATGCAGCAGCCGGGCTCGACCTTGGTGGAGAAAAAGCTGTCATTATTGCCGATCCTAAAAAAGATAAAAGCGAAGCGATGTTTAGAGCATTAGGTCGTTTTGTAGAAAGTCTAAATGGCCGTTATATTATTGCTGAAGATGTTGGGACAACAGTTAAAGACATGGATTATATCCATGAGGAGACAGATTATGTAACAGGTGTGTCAGAAAGCTTTGGGTCATCTGGAAATCCAAGCCCGATGACAGCACGTGGAATCCTTGCTGCAATGAAGCGCTGTGCAAAAGAAGCTTATGGAAGTGATTCACTAAAGGGCAAGACAGTGGCAATTCAGGGTGTTGGCAACGTTGCCTTTTCTCTATGTGAACAGCTTGATCAAGAAGGTGCTAATTTAATCGTAACGGATATTAATCAAGAAGCTGTTGATAGGGTTGTTGAGCGCTTTGAGGCCAAGGCTGTTGCTCCTGATGAAATTTATCAGGCTGATGCTGATATTTTTTCCCCATGCGCACTTGGTGGAATTTTAAATGATGATACAATACCAAAATTAAAGGTAAAAGTTATTTGTGGTAGCGCAAATAATCAACTTTTAGATATAAAGAAACACGGCAAAATGATAAATGAAAAAGGAATCATTTATGCACCGGATTATATTGTTAATTCTGGTGGTGTTATCAATATTGCTGATGAGTTAAACAATTATAATCACGAACGAGCAATGCAAAAGATTGATCAAATTTATGATCAGATTGGCAAAGTATTCGAATTTGCGAATACTGAAAAAATAACCACTGCTGATGCCGCCGATCAGATAGCAGAAAAGCGAATAAGGCAGCTAAAAGAAGTACGGAGCAACTTCTTTAAACATGAGCATTCGTTATTAACCAAAAGATAAAAATCGAGAAAGAAGGAAGAAAATATGAATGATGAACAAAAACAATTTTATGATTACATTTTGGAACGGACAGCTCCTACCAATGAAAGCGACATGCGAAAGTTACTAGAAACGACATTTAAAAACCAAAATAACGGTGTTTTTTCAAAAAAAGAGATGATGGCCCTGGTGCCTAAAATGGTATCTTATTTAAAAGAGAACACACGTGATGAGGTGATGAAAAGCGTCAAAGAATACGGTGAACAGCACGTAACTGAGTAATTGGAGGATTTTTTACTGTGAAAACAATCATTGAAAAATTAGATTTAACCAAATATCCGAAAAAGGCTATTTTAAATCTGCCAAAGCATGTCACTGAACTCGACTCACTGACTAGCACTGATTTTGAGCTAAAGCAGAAACAATATGAATTAATTTTTGCCTTTGTTTTTAACCTATCTGAAATGAAACAAATTATTCTACAGGTAATTAACGAAGAGCGTTTAGCAAAAGCAGGCTATCTTTTTCTTGCCTATCCAAAAAAAGGAAATAAAGAATACTCTGAATACATTCATCGCGATGAAATTCTAAGTGGCTTGGAAGCAGATGAAGCAGGTTATATTCCAAACAGCCATTTAAAGTTTTCGCGTATGGTCAGCTTTAATGAGACATTTACCGTAATAGGACTTAAAATAGCGAATGCAAAGAACAAAAAGAAAACAGAGGACGAACCAGATTATCAATCCTTTATTCCCAATGTTGAAGAACTTCTTGCGGGAAACCCGGAACTCCTTGCTTTCTATCAAGCACTTGCACCTGGTTATCAAAAATCATGGGCGAGATACATTTATAGCGCTAAGCAGCCTGCAACAAAGGCTAAACGCGAACAGGAAACGATTAGGCTTTTGAAGACTGGACAAAAATCTAAATAAGATCTCAAATAAATCGACGACAAGCGCTTGCTTTAAGAGGTTTGCTAGCCTTCCGTTTTTAGCAAGTCTCTTAAATGAAAACGTGTTCTCTTGATTTGTCATTTTCAACTAAATATTTTTAAAGAATTTCTAAATAAAACCGAAAAGGCATTGTAAGCTCGTTTTCATTGTGATACGTTTAACTTAAGTGTGCGATCCAAAATTCACTAGAAATACTAGTGTCCGGAGGTAAATTAAGTTGAACAAAAACGAAATGATGCAAAAAAGCCTTGTAGCTATGATTATCCTTTTTTCACTCATTAGTTGTAGTGCTATTTGGTTAGCGCAACAAACGAATCAATATGATACAGACTTTTTAAAAATACAAATCATTTTTTTGATGATGGGTTCTGTGATTTGTCTGCTTATTTCGCGTGTTTCGATTGAATTTTGGCGAAAACATATCATTTGGATATATGTGCTAATGCTGATTTTATTAGTTGGAATTATTATTCCAAATCCATTGGTTCCTGATATTAATGGAGCAAAGAGATGGTATCGTATTCTTGGCTTTTCTTTGCAGCCATCTGAAATTATTAAGTCTTTTTTTATTCTTGTTTTGGCTCATTTTGCTGCTAACAAGCACGTAAACTTGAAACGGCAACAGTTTATTTTAACAGTACTTATCATTCCTGTTTTGCTTTTGTTATTCAAACAGCCAGATCTTGGGACAACGATTGTTTATTTTGTAACGGCATTTGCCATCGTGCTACTTGCGATGAAATCAGTGAAATGGATTCTTGGTATCTGTTCTTTGCTAGCAGTAAGTTTTTCGGTATTTATGTATTTGGTTATTTATCATGTGGAATGGTTGGAAAAAATTGGTTTGCATAAATACCAGTTTGCCCGTATTTATACTTGGCTTGATCCTGCAAGTGACCCTAATGGTGCTTATCAAGTTAATTTATCTCTTCAAGCTATTGGTTCGGGGCAATTAACGGGATATGGTGGGAAGCAGCTATATATTCCTGAAAGCCACACAGATATGATTTTTAGCGCGATAGCTAATCATTTCGGCTTTATTGGTGTTAGTATTTTGCTGCTTATTTTTATTTTATTTATCCAAAGGCTTATTATGGTTAGTTTACAAATGAAAAATATGTTTTCAAGTTATGTTTTTGCAGGCTTTGCCGTTTTATATGCTTTTAATATTTTTGAAAATATCGCAATGTCTGTGGAATTGATGCCATTGACTGGTATTCCGCTACCTTTTTTGAGTTATGGTGGAAGTTCTGTACTCGGGAACTTCATTGCGCTTGGTATTATGCTTGCTGTTATTCGCGATGATAAAATGCAAGGGCTATGTTAAAATACGGTGGAAGATCAAAGGAGCGAATAAAATGGCAAATTATATTAATAAGGAGAAACGAAATATTGATTTTGATCCATATCGTTTAGAAATTGTCGCGCTTCCAGAAGTTGTAGCGGTTAATTATCAACCCATTTCTTCCAATGCTTTATTAATTCGTATTGCTGATGTAGATGGAAATCTAAAGCCATTACGCGATCCAAAAAGATATCAAGCCATCTTAGAATTATATTTTAATGACATTAATGAAAGGGACGATTATTGGGGTCTTAGCGCCAAAGAGAAAGCTGAAATGAAATTATTTAATCAAAAACACTGTGAAGTCATCTATCGTTTCATTGATCATTATCCAAATTGGGAACAAATTGTTGTTCACTGCCATGCGGGTGTAAGTAGAAGTAGTGCTGTTGCAATGGGTATCGCTGAACATTATCAGCAAGAAAAGATTTTGGCGCAGCTTAAACAAGTAGAGCGTTACCTGCCTAACCCACGTGTACTTGCTATTATGCGTGGAGAGGCTTTTATTTAAAAAATTTGCAGCCATAAAATCAGATAATTCCAATTTATAGCATTTCCCTAAATACATTAACTAAAAAGGAATTCGCCAAAATAGTGGTATAATACTTGAGGTGAGAGAGTTTAGCTCAAGAAATTTCGAATAAGAAGGAATGAATTCAATGACAAATGAAGTTAAAAAGATGGGATTAATCAGTTTGATTTTAATGATTTTCACATCGGTATTTGGTTTTGCTAATGGTCCTGTTGGTTTTTATTTGATGGGATATGGTGCCATCCCTTGGTATGTTGCTGCAGCGGTTTGTTTTTTTATCCCGTTTGCGCTAATGATGGCAGAATATGGCTCGGCTTATCGCTATGAAAAAGGTGGTATTTATTCGTGGATGAATGATAGCGTTGGACCGCGCTATGCCTTTATTGTTACGTTTATGTGGTTTACCTCTTATATTATTTGGATGGTTGGGATTTCATCTAAAGTGTGGATCCCACTCTCGACATTTTTATTTGGAACAGATAAAACACAAGAATGGACCCTTTTTTCGCTTTCTCCAACGCAAACAATTGGGATACTCGGTGTGGTTTGGATGATTGTTGTTACGCTATTTGCTTCAAAAGGTTTGAAACAAATCACTAAGGTAACAACTGTCGGTGGAATCGCAGTAATGGGATTAAATGTTGTTTTAATTTTAGTTAGTCTCGTTGTTTTAATCTTAAATGGCGGACGTTTTGCACAGGAAATTACTGGTGTTGGATCGTTTTTAATCTCACCCAATCCTAATTACTTAAGTAGTATCTCTGTTTTAAGTTTTTGCGTGTTTGCGATTTTTGCTTATGGCGGAACAGAAGCTGTTGCTGGCCTTGTTGATCAAACGAAGAATCCTAAAAAAACATTTCCAAAAGGAATTATGATTGCGGCCATGGTGATTTCCATTGGTTATGCTATTGGGATTTTACTTTGGGGAGTTACTGCAAATTGGGCAAAAGTATTAAACGGCGAAACGACGAATTTAGGAAATATTACGTATGTGTTAATGTATAATTTAGGGCTTGAATTTGGCCATGCAATAGGTCTTTCAGCTAGTGCTGCTATTGGAATGGCTAGTTGGTTTGCTAGAGTTACAGGGCTATCAATGTTCTTAGCGTATACTGGTGCTTTTTTTACATTAATTTATTCACCACTAAAAGCAATTATTCAAGGGACGCCAAAAGAATTGTGGCCAAAACGAATGACCAAAATTAATAAAGCCGGCATGCCCGAATTTGCTATGTGGGTTCAGTGTATTATTGTTTCGCTAATTATTGTTATCGCTTCTTTTGGGGGAAGCAATGCCTCAGCGCTTTATAATAAATTAACGCTAATGGCCAATGTTTCAATGACGCTACCTTATTTATTTTTAGCGTTAGCCTTTCCCTTTTTTAAACGTCGTGAAAATCTAGAACGACCATTTGTTGTCTATAAAAATAAGATGATTTCTTATTTTGTCACCATTGTTTTAAGTTGTGTCGTTGGTTTTGCTAACATCTTTACTATCATTCAACCGGCTATCGGTGGAAACTGGGGTGACACATTATGGATGATTGCTGGTCCAGTTGTTTTCTCCATCTTAGCTATCGCTATCTATGAAAATTATGATGTTCGAAAGAGACGTCAATTATTGTAAACAAAAGAAGAGATTGAAGACATAAATCGATTTTGCGCTATGATAGATTTCGTGCGTAGGCTTATCGTTATTTATGCTTCAATCTTTTTTTGAAGCAGAGAAATTGTCAATCATACAAAAAATGCAGTACACTTAAGGTGATTTAGAAAAACAGGGGGAAGAATAGATGACAAAACACTATGATTATATTGCTATTGGCGGCGGTAGTGGAGGAATTGCATCAGTTAACCGCGCAGCTATGCATGGAAAAAAATGTGCTTTAGTAGAACCTGAATACCTTGGTGGGACATGTGTTAATGTTGGGTGCGTACCGAAAAAAGTCATGTGGTATGGCGCAGAGATTAAAGCGGGAATTGAAAAATATGGCCCAGATTATGGCTTACATGCTGATCTTACATTTGATCTTCAAACGCTTGTTAAAAATCGTGAAAGTTATATCGCACGACTGCATACCATTTATAAAAAGGGCTTGGATCATAATCATGTTGATTTGCTTCATGGATATGCTCAATTTCTTGATGACAAAACAATCATCGTCGCTGGAGAAAAATATACAGCAGATCACATTTTAATTGCTACGGGTGGAAAACCAACAATTCCAGATATTCCAGGTGCTGAATTGGGTATCACATCGAATGGTTTTTTTGCTTTAAAGGAGCTGCCAAAAAAGGTGGCGGTTGTAGGTGCAGGGTATATTGCGGTTGAACTTGCTGGTATTTTGCACGCATTCGGTTCTGAAACCCATTTGTTTGTCCGTAAACATGTACCCTTGCGCCATTTTGATCCGATGATTTCATCTACACTTACTGAAATTTATGAAGCAAATGGCATTGATATTCATACGCATGCTATACCGAAGCAGGTCGAAAAAACTGCAGATGGACGTTTAATTCTTTATTTAGAAAATGGAAAACAAGAGATCGTCGACACGATTATTTGGGCTATTGGTCGAACCCCTGTTACGGATACGCTTGCACTTGAAAATACAGGAATATCACTTACAAATAAAGGTTATATTGCCGTTGACCAATACCAAAATACAAGCGCTAAAGGAATTTATGCTGTTGGCGACGTAACTGGGCATATTGAATTAACACCAGTAGCCATTGCTGCTGGAAGAAGACTTGCAGAACGGTTATTTAATGGTAAGAAAGATGAGCATTTAGATTATCACCTGGTACCAACCGTTGTCTTTAGTCACCCTACAATTGGAACAGTTGGTTTAACAGAGCCTGAAGCGATTGCCAAACATGGTGAAAAAAATATCAAAGTGTATACTTCTTCATTTACATCCATGTATACAACAATGACTGCACACCGTGAACCTTGTCGAATGAAACTGATTTGTGAAGGACAAAATGAACGTATTGTAGGTCTTCATGGTATCGGTACTGGCATGGATGAGCTGTTGCAAGGCTTTGCTGTTGCCATAAAAATGGGAGCAACGAAAGCTGATTTCGATAATACCGTAGCCATTCATCCAACAAGTGCTGAAGAATTTGTGACAATGAGGTAAGAACTTTAAGGAGGCGTGAGTTAATGGGAGAAAAATTATCTTTATATTTCGTACGACATGGACAGACATATTTAAATAAAAATTGGCGAATGCAAGGTTGGGCTGATACGCCTTTAACACCGGAGGGCATTGAAATTGTTAAGCAAAGTGGTCGTGGCCTTTCAGAAATTGAATTTATTGCAGCTTATTCTAGTGATCTCCACCGAACCATTGCAACTGCCGAATTATTGTTAAAAGAAAATAAACATGGATTTGGCTTGACCCTTGAGCCGCGGGAAGAATTTCGTGAAACTTTTTTTGGTTCATTTGAAGGAGAAAAAAACACGGTTGCTTGGGAGGAAATTGCTCAAGTAAACGGCTATGAATCCCAAGCAGCGTTTTTTGAGCAAGCCAATGTAAAGCAAGCGATGGATGGCACAAAAAAAGCTGATCCAACTGGTGACGCAGAAGACTTTTTCACGTTTTGGACCCGTGTTGAACAAGGGTTTTTGCATGTTATTAATCGTCATCGTGAGGAAGGTGGAAATATTTTAATCGTCGCTCACGGAAATACAATTAGAAATATTGTCCATGAGCTAGTTCCATCGGTTAAAGAGAGTTTTATTTTAGATAATGCTAGTGTGACAGTCTTAACTTATGAAAATGGTTTATTTGAAATTGAGCGCTTAAATGATATTTCTCATTTTCAAGCAGAATAAAAGTTTGCGTAAAAAATACAAAAATAAGGCTAGGACAGATGGCGATAAGCGCTTGAACTGTCCTAGCCTAAAAATGATTATTCATCTAATTTTTTCCCAACCTCTACATCGTGATGGAGCTGGATCAGTTTGGCTACATTTACAATAATTGTTTTCATAATGGCATAAAGTGGTACACCTAAAATCATTCCAAAGAGTCCAGCCAGATTGCCTGCAACAAGCAAGATAACGATAATCGTTAATGGATGGATTTTTAAAGTGCGTCCCATAATAAGGGGTTGTAAAACATTACCATCAATTTGCTGCACAATGACAACAACGATGATAACTCCTAAAGCTTGTATCGGAGTGGTCAAAAAGGCAACAATAACAGCTGGTGCCGCACCAATAAAAGGTCCTAAATATGGAATAATATTCGTTGCACCAGCAATGAACGCAAATAAAAGAGCATAAGGTTGACCGATAATTAAATAACCAATGAATGTAAAAATCCCAACAAATAAGCAATCTAAAACTTGTGAACTAATATAAGTTGAAAGTGTTTTATTCATTTCTTGGATAATTTTTTTGGCATCATCACGAATAAATGCTGGAAAAAATTTTTGAACAGATGTCATGAATTTATTCCCATCTTTGAACATATAAAATAGGATAAAAGGAACTGTAACTAAAATCACAACAAAGCTTGTAACAAAGCCTGCAATTGCACCGATGCTTGTGGTTAAACCGTTTAGAACGATATTCATAATTTTAGGAACGGAGAGATTTGCTTTCTCCATTTCACTTTTAAAATCAATTTTGCTAAATGATGGATCTTTCGAAAGTTCTTGTAGCCATTTTTCGAAATCATTCCAATAACCTGGAAGCGCCTTTGCGAGTTGTGTCACTTGGTCTGTCAGAATAGGCCCTAGTTTCATAACGGCGAGTGCCAGCAAAACGATGAAAACGATAAAAATTAAAAGAACGCTAAGTAAACGTGGAATTTTACGCTTTTCCAAAAAACCAACAAGAGGGTTAAACATATAAAATAAGAAGCCGGCAATTAGAATTGGCATGAAAAGAGTTGAAATAATAACCCCAATTGGCGAAAATATGTAACGCAACTTTAAAAGGAAAAATAGAATAAGTACAACGGCTAATATTTCAATAGTCCAGAAAAACAGTTTGCTATTTTGAAATCGTGGAAACTTCATGGGTACCTCCTTTTTTAATTTCTTTTATCTTACCATTTCACGCCTGAAATAGCCAAAAATAGTTATTGAAAGACGGATGATAGGATTTATGATATGCTCTTAGGTAGAAGGACAAGATGAAATGACTGCTTTTTATATCATAAATAGAAAGGAGTCGATAAAAAATGGCCATTACAGATCTGCGTTTTGAAGAACATGAAGCATTGTTTATGATCGCTTTGGTTTGGCAAGGGAAGTCTTTGGAGGCATTTCATGAAAAAGCGAATAAGTTAATTCAAGAGGTAAAAACACTGACTGAAGACACAGTAGATGTTGATCAACTTTTTAACATCTCAGTTCATAACATAGAAGATGGAATTACTTATTATTCAGCTTTTCAGGCATCTAAAAAACCGCGCAGTTTGCCAGAGGACATGGAGTGGTTAGAAATACCGCCGCAAACTTATTTTGTAGCCAATCATGTTGCCGGAACAAACCGTGAAGAAAGCTATGATGAAATAAGCAGACAAATTAAAGAACGTGGATATGTTCCTTATATTACCGCTGATTTTCCCGTATTTGATCCACTCCCATTTAAAATCGAAATTCACTATTTAAATGGAAAAATTAGCAAGCAAGAGGCTTATGAAATTCGAATTCCCGTCATAAAAAAATTAACAAGTAGTGAGGCAGTCTTTTAAAAAGACTGCCTTTTTAACGATAATAAATGTTCGTGCAATTAAATCATTTATTTCATAATAAGCAAAAAAAAGATTAAAAACACTTTTTTGTGGAAAAGAAAGAATAACGAATGATAAAGGAGTGTTTCTTGTGCAAGATAATCAATTACCTAAAGTTGAAACAAGATTGTTTATTAATGGGGAATGGACAACCGGTGGATTAGATCAAACGAAAGAAGTCATTAATCCAGCAACAAAAGAAGTAGTTGCCAAAGTCAGCCAAGCAGGGGAGGAGGAAACCAAACAAGCCATCCAAGCAGCGAAAGAAGCGTTTCCTAAATGGCGAGCACTGGAGCTAAAAGAACGGGTAAGCATTTTGCGTAAGATCAGTCAATTAATAGAAGAAAAAGCAGATGATCTAGCTAAAATTATGACATTAGAACAAGGAAAACCACTAAAAGAAGCAAAAGAAGAAGTTTTATCCGGCGTAGAAACCTTTTTATTTGCCGCTGAAGAAGCGCGTAGATTATACGGAGAGCGAATCCCCGCACCAAATAACCATAACTATATTGTTAAGAAGGAACCTATTGGAGTAGTCGCAGCGATTACACCTTGGAATTTCCCATCAGGTATGGTGACACGGAAGTTATCGCCAGCACTTGCAGCCGGGAATACGGTCGTCTTAAAACCTTCCAGTGATACACCACTTTCTGCTATAGCTTTTTTCGAAATTGCTAAAAAAGCAGGGGTACCGGATGGGGTGGTCAATTTAGTGATGGGTGATTCTACAGTGATCGGTGAAACATTAACGGCCAGTGATGACGTGCGTAAGTTAACATTTACGGGTTCAACCGCTGTTGGTAAATTACTTTTCAACCAATCAGGAGACACATTGAAGAAAATATCGTTTGAACTAGGCGGTCATGCTCCATTTATTGTTTTTGATGATGCTGATTTAGAAGAAGCAGCAAGTTATTTGATTGCTGCTAAATTTAATAATAACGGTCAAGTTTGTATCGCGCCAAATCGTATTTTTGTCGATAAACGAGTGAAAGATGAATTTACAAATCTTGTTTTAGAAAAGGTGAAAGGACTTAAAGTTGGCAATGGATTAGGAAATGTTGATATTGGCCCACTTATTCGTGAAGATGCGATTGGTAAAATTGAATCCCAGCTTGCTGATGCAGAAGAGAAAGGTGCAGATATCTTGATCGGCGGAAATCGATTAAGAGGTGGGGAGTATGATAAAGGGTATTATTTTGAACCCACGATTCTTGATCAAGTAACGCAAAAAATGAATATTTTTTATGAAGAAACATTTGGGCCAGTTATCCCGCTTATTTCTTTTAAAACAGAGGAAGAAGCGGTGAAAATGGCAAATGATTGTGAATTTGGCTTAGCTTCTTATTTCTTTACGAAAGATATTAGACGAGTTGAAGAAGTAAGCGATCAACTCGAGTACGGAATGGTTGGTGTTAATGAAATAGCTATTTCAAACGCAGAAACGCCATTTGGTGGGGTGAAACATTCTGGCTTTGGCCGTGAAAATGGCCATTACGGTTTGGAAGAATATACGCAAGTTAAATTTGTGAATGTAAGGTATTAGCTTGTTTGACCTGACACATGTTGATGAAAAGAGTCTTTGAGACATAAACAAAATAAATTGGCGATAAGCGCTTCCGCTCCAACTTTTAAATTGTATTTAGCGGAAGCGTATGATGTCTCAGACTCTTTTTATGTATGGAAACCTTGCAAACTTTTTAAATCTCCTTTATAATAAACACATTAAATTCAAAGGAGTGTAACATTAAGCCAATGAAGTTCTAATCCTATTTTTCGAAAATAATCAAGAATCATAGCAAAAATGATTTTTCGGATAGGATAAGTATGTTCAATTTGGCGTGTATCACTTTTTTAAAATAAGTGGCTTTTTAGCGAGACTAAAATTGAACTCCTCTCCGAAATGGATAGGGGTTTTTTTCATGTTATCAATCAAAATGAATCATGTAAAAATTGAAGCGCAAGGCGATTTGCTTATTGAAATTCCACAGCTAAACGTTACACGCGGGGCAAAAATTGGAATAATTGGTAGAAATGGCACAGGTAAAACAACATTACTTGAAACGATTGCTAGCTTACGTGAAGCAACAAGTGGAGAAATAATTACTTTTGATCAAATCGGCTATCTTCAACAAATTCAGCCAGTTTCAGAAAACTTAAGTGGTGGTGAGCAAACACGAAAGCTTATTCAGCAGATTCTACGCGAAAGCCCCGCGATTTTGCTTGTAGATGAACCAACTAGTAATCTTGATTTAGCTAGCATTCGTTACTTAGAGCATCAGCTGAAGCAGTACTCTGGTACGATTTTAGTCATATCGCATGATCGTACCTTTTTAGACGCTGTGGTGGATACAATTTGGCAATTAGAGGATAAAAAAATAACCGTTTACCCTGGAAATTACACAGCTTACTTGAAAAGCAAAAACCACGAAATAAAACAACAAGAGAAATTTTATGCTGAATACCAAGCAAAGCGCAAACAACTAGATCTTGCCATACGTCATCATCAAAAAGAAGCAAATAAAATGGAACGTCCCTCTAAACGGCTGACAAGTCAAGAAATTAGAGCAGCAAGGCCAAGTAAAGGCGTTCAACAAAAAAAGCAACATCAAACGATAAAAGCTATTGAAAAACGCGTTGAGAGATTAGACAAAGTAAGTAAGCCATTTCAATCTAAGCCGGTTAAGATTACTGTACCCGAAGCATATCAGTTAAAAAGGGGAGGCACAGTGCTCACTGTAAAAGAAGCAGAATTGTTTGCTGGCAAGAACAAGCTTTTCAAAACAAACCCGTATTCAGTTAAAGCAGGTGATAAAGTGGCAATAACTGGACAAAATGCTACGGGAAAAAGCAGCTTTTTAGGTGCATTACTTGATCCAGAAAATAAGGATTTTCAGTTGACACAAGGTGTTCATGTTGCTTATTTTGATCAGCATTTGAAAGACATCAAGCTAGAGGCTACATTGTTAGAAAATGTGGCTTTCGGCAATGCTTATGATCGAAATACTACTTTTGAGGTTCTTGGTAGTTTTCATTTTAGCGAATTAGACTGGCAAAAAAAAGCAGCGTTTTTATCTGGCGGCGAGCGTGTAAAGCTGTTTTTAGCCATGCAGCTTTTGAAAGGAGCTAATATCTTAATTTTAGATGAGCCAACGAATTATTTGGATATCGAAAGCATGGAAGCTTTAGAACAATTATTGAAAAAATATGATGGAACCGTTTTATTTGTTTCACATGATCGCACCTTTGTAAAAAACATCGCAACAGAAGTGATTGAGATTAGGGATGAAAAGATGTACTATCATAAGCAAGGCTTAGATGAAATGGAGGAAAAGCCAAGAACACAAGAGGAAAAATTACGCCTTGAACTTCGGCAGTCTGAGATTGCTGCAAAGCTTATGAATCCAAAACTATCAATGGCGGAAAAGACAGTACTTGACCAAGAATATGTCAAAAATAGCCAAGCGCTAAATAATTTTAGAAAAAGGTAGTGCAAAGATTCGTTCTTCCAATAAAACTTGATTTATTCTAATGTAAGGAATAAAATCAAGAAGTTATGATAACGGGTTAGAAGGAGGCATGATCTTGTTTAATCATTTACCAGATTCGTTTTTACAGATGAATACGATTTTTATTTCAATTATGATCGAAGCATTGCCTTTTGTTCTAATTGGTGTATTTATTGCAGGACTGATCCAAATGTTTGTTTCAGAGCGTTTTATCGCAAGTGTTATGCCAAAAAATAAATTTTTAGCTGTAATTGTCGGATCTTTGATCGGTGTTTTCTTTCCATCTTGTGAATGTGGAATTGTACCCATCGTCCGTAATTTGTTAGCAAAAGGAGTGCCACTTCATGCGGGAATTGCCTTTATGTTAACGGCTCCAATTATTAATCCAGTTGTCTTATTTTCCACCTATGTGGCTTTTGGGAGTCAGTGGGAAGTTCCCATTTTGCGTGTTGTAGGAAGCCTTGTCGTTGCCATCATTGTTGGCGTTTTACTGGCTTATTTTTATAAAGGAGAAGGGCTAAAAGAAAAATTTTTTGCTTATGAAAAAGCTGCACAAGAGGTTGATAATCAGGATGGGAGTGCAAGTTTAACAGCACCGATTGTGAAAATTAATGCGATAACGACTTTAGAAAATACACATGATGAGCATGACCACACTCATCATCATAAGGATATGTCATTTGGTTCTAAATTATGGCATACTGCGCAACATGCCGTGGATGAATTTTTTTCAGTTGGGAAATATTTAGTTTTTGGGGCACTGATAGCGGCGTTCATGCAGACCTACATTAAAACCGCTACACTTATTTCGATTGGGCATGGTCCAATCTTATCGATTTTATTGATGATGAGCTTAGCGTTTATTTTATCGCTTTGTTCAGAAGCAGATGCGTTTATTGGCGCTTCATTTCGCAGTATTTTTTCCACGCAATCGATTGTTGCCTTTTTGGTTTTTGGGCCAATGTTTGATATTAAAAATTTGATGATGATGTTCGCTTCATTTAAAACAAAGTTTGTGCTATTTTTAGTAGCAAGTGTCACGATCATTGTTTTCATTTATGCGCTTGTGATTTAAGGAGGTTGAAAATTGATGTTTCGAGCGATTTTGTTATTTGGATTCGGTTTTTATTTGATGTTTCTGCATATTTCTGGAAATATTAGTAAATATATTAATATGAAGTATTCTTATTTGTCTTTTTCAGCAATGTTTGCAGCTTTTTTATTAGCGCTCATTCAGCTTATTATTGTCTTTCGCGATGAAGATTTGAAGCATGAGCATGGTGGACATGTGCATTCTTTAGAAAATACAATTTGGAAAAAATTTTTTGTATATGGTTTGTTAGTTTATCCGCTCATTGCTGGCTTTTGTTTTCCGATTGCTTCACTTGATTCAAAGCTTGTGTCAGCAAAAGGCTTTCATTTTCCAAAAAATAATGCTGCTGGAGACGATCCATATGCACAAAATCAATTTTTGCGCCCTGATACAAGTGGCTATTTTGGCAAAAGCGATTACGCTAAAATGATGGAAAAAGAAAAAGCTGAAATTATTAAACAAGATCCAATGATTGTCACCGATGCGAATTATTTAATGACAATGGAAATTTTGTATAACTATCCAGGCGAGTTTATTGGAAAACACATCAAGTTCACTGGTTTTGTTTATAATGATCCAGTTGAAAAAAGTAATCACTTATTTTTATTTCGATTTGGAATTATTCACTGTGTCGCGGATTCAGGGGTTTTTGGAATGCTTGCTAAGATGCCAGAAAAAATAAAACTAGCAAATGATACGTGGCTGTCTGTTAGTGGCGTTATTTCACAAGAGTATTATGCGCCATTTAAGATGAACATTCCCGCACTTACAATCAAGCAATACACTAAAGTGTCGAAGCCAAAAGATGTTTATGTTTATCGTAAATACTAATCTAGATCCTTGCGCTTTTAGAAACAATACGTTATGCTTATTCATGATTTTACATTGAAGCTAATAAAAGGACGGACAAGATGAATGACTAAACTTAACCATTACTTTCATTTCGCGCGTGATGAATGGCGTCAACTTGAAGTTAGTAAAGATCAGATTTTAACAGCGGCAGAGTTAGAGCAAATTCGCGGCCTAAATGACCGGATTTCATTAGATGATATTTCAGAAATTTATTTACCGCTAATTAAGCTGATTGCGATTCAATATCATGAAGCCATTTTTATCCATGAGGAGAAGATGGAGTATCTCAAAAAGAAAGAACAGCGTGCGCCATTTATTATTGCACTCTCTGGAAGCGTTGCTGTTGGAAAAAGTACGACGGCACGTGTCTTTAAACTCATGTTAGATCGCTGGTTTTCAAAAACGAGACAAGTAGAGCTTGTTACAACAGATGGATTTTTATATCCTAATCATGAGCTTTTGAAACGTGGTTTAATGAATAAAAAAGGTTTTCCTGAAAGTTATGATAAAGCACGTTTTAGTGAGTTTTTGATTAATCTTAAGACAAATAAAAATAAGGTGGAAATTCCGCTTTACTCCCACTTTACTTATGATGTGTTACCTGAAACACGCACCATTAGAAACCCAGATATTGTGATTATCGAGGGGATTAACGTACTTCAAGTTGATTCAGCAGAAAATGTATTTCCAAGTGATTTCTTTGATTTTTCCGTTTATGTGGATGCCGCTGAAGAAAATATAAAAAAATGGTATTTAGAACGTTTTTTTATATTACGTGAAACAGCTTTTCAAGATGTAAATTCTTATTTTCATCAGTATACGAAAGTCAGTAAGGAGGAAGCAGGACGCTTTGCTCTTGAAATTTGGGATACAATTAATGGTGTTAATTTAAAAGAAAACATTGAAAAAACCAAGTATCGCGCGAACCTTATTCTCTATAAAGGACGTAATCATTTGGTTTCTGATGTATATTTAAGAAAATAAAGATTCGAGCTAAAAACGACAGAAGTGATCATTCGTTTAGGCTCGAATCTGTTTTTTAGTTTACAAATGATTGCAATTATGGTAAAAATGAGTGAGCACTCACTTTTATAAGGAGATGATGTCATGGAGGCGCTTATTCGTGCGACAGATTTAAATGTCAGCTTACATAAAAAGCAAATTTTACACAACATATCCATTGAAGTAAACCAAGGTGAAATTTACGGCTTAATCGGTCCATCTGGAGCAGGAAAAACAACACTTGTTAAAACGATTATCGGTATGGAAAAGGCAACAAGCGGACGGATTGAAGTACTGCAAACGAAAATGCCATCGCTAAAAGTGATTACAAATATTGGTTATATGGCGCAGTCTGATGCACTTTATAGTGATTTAACCGCACAAGAAAATCTCGACTTTTTTGCCTCGTTATATTCCTTGAAAGGCAATTTGAAAAGAAAACGAATCGATTATGCATTACAGCTAGTCGACTTAGAAAATGAGCGTAAGAAGAAAGTCAGTGCTTTTTCAGGCGGCATGAAAAGACGCTTGTCACTTGCCATTTCACTTCTTCAAGATCCTGATATTTTAATTTTAGACGAACCAACAGTTGGGATTGATCCTGAACTTAGAAGATCAATTTGGGCCGAATTAGATAAGCTGAAGCAGTCAGGGAAATGTATTGTAGTAACAACCCATGTCATGGATGAAGCTGAAAAGTGCGACCGATTAGCGATGGTTCGTGATGGACGGATCATTGCGCTTGGAACACCAAAAGAGCTTGCTAGTGAGGCGGAAAGTAATAAACTTGAAGATGCGTTTTTAAAATTTGGGAGGAATAAAAAATGAGGGTATGGGCCATTGTCAAGCGGATTATTAACCAATTTAAGCGTGATAAAAGAACACTTGCGCTAATGCTCATTGCGCCATTACTGCTTATCACGTTATTAAATTTTTTATTTGATGATAGTGATGTTTCACCAACAGTTGGTGTAGCTGGCTTATCAGCAGATATGGTAAAGAATTTATCGGATAAAAAGATCAATGTAAAAAAGTATTCTATGGCAACAGAAATAAACCATACAATTAAACACGATAAATTAGACGGTTTTATCAAGCAAACGGGAAATAGCTTAGATGTAACGTTTGAAAACAGTGATCCTTCTGTTACCCAGGAAATAAAGATGAAATTACAAAGTGCTATGATGACAAAGCAAGATGCAGAAACAAAGCAATTGGTGACCAAATTATCAAAACAAATGGGAGAAACGAAAACCAATCAGCAAGACATGCCAGGAGCTAAAAGTATGAAAACAAGGATGCATTATGTATACGGAAACAGTCATACGAAGTTTTTTGATACGATTGGGCCAATCTTTATTGGTTTCTTTGTTTTCTTCTTTGTTTTTCTCATTGCAGGGATTTCTTTTTTACGTGAACGAACAACAGGGACACTCGAGCGGTTGATGGCTACACCGATTAAACGCCTTGAGTTAGAACTTGGCTATATGATTGGTTTTGGCATTTTTGCATTACTACAATCTGTTCTTGTGGCATTATATTCTGTGCACGTTTTAGGCATGGTCCAAAATGGTTCAATTTGGTATGTCTTACTTATTACGTTAACACTTGCTATTGTGTCGCTAGCGCTTGGAATGCTGCTTTCAACATTTGCAAATAATGAGTTCCAAATTATTCAATTCATTCCGATTGTGATTGTACCACAAGTTTTATTTTGCGGTATTTTTAAAATCGAAGGAATGGCGGATTGGTTACAATGGATTGCGCATATTATGCCAATGTATTACGGCGCAACAGTACTTAAAGGGATTATGATTAAAGGTGAAACTTTTCAAGATTTTCAAGGAAACTTTTACATTTTGTTATTGTTTGCTGCTGTCTTTTTGATTTTAAATCTTTTTTCATTAAAAAAATATCGTAAAGCATAAGGAGTAGAAAGCATGGATCAAGAATTTGACTTAGTAAAACAAATGTTAAACGTGGCAGAACAAGATAAGCGAATGAGTGAAAAACAAAAGAAAATTATTCAAGCAGCGATCGAACTTTTTTCAGAAAAAGGCTTTGCTGGAACGAGTACAAGTGAAATTGCTAGGCGCGCAAGCGTTGCTGAAGGGACTATTTTTCGCCATTATAAAACAAAAAAAGATTTATTGATGGCGATTACGATGCCAACACTTATTGATGGTGTGATTCCCTTTTTAGCGCAAGATTTTTCGGAACAAGTGTTGACGCAGAAATATCCTGATTTTGAAAGTTTTGTGCGTGGGATTATTATGAATCGCTTTGCTTTTTCGAAAGAGAATGGGAAGGCAATTAAAATTTATTTTCTTGAGTTATTTTATCACGATGAGTTGCGTGAACAATTTTCTAACATTTTTATGACGCATGTGAAGGGGAAATTTGATCAACTCATTGATTATTATAAAGAACGAGGCGAAATTGCTGCAATGCCAAATAGTACCATTATGCGAGCATTAATTACAAACATCGTTGGTTTTTTATTAACACGTTTTGTCGTTATGCCAGATTCGGATTGGCAAGATGAAGAAGAGATCGATTTTACTGTAGCATATATTTTACATGGTATCGCTATAAAATAAAAAGCACCCTGATTCAAAACCTCGAATCAGGGTGCTTTTTTGAAGGATTAATTTTTATTTAAAAGCCAATTCTTTCCTTCAACAAAGCGTGTAATAAGCATGCTACAAACTGTATTCCCAGTTGAATTAAGCAGAGTTGCTGGAATATCAATAATGGTACTAATAATCATGATGGTACCAACAAGCTCAGGAGAGAAACCAAAGATAGAGCAGATGAGAAGTTCTCCTGTCATGCCACCGCTAGGAATGGCCCCCATAACAGCACCAACTAAAAAGGCTACTAAAATGATAGCTACAATACTTGTTGGGCTAGTCATATCTTTTCCAAATAAAGTAAAAAGAAAAGCGATTTTAATCATGCCACCGATAACAGAACCATCTTTATGGGTGTTTGCGCCAAGAGGAATAACTGTTTCTGCAATATCATCAGGGACGCCCATTTTTTTTGTTGCGACAAGGTTAACTGGAATGGAGGCAGCGCTAGAAGAAGTTGCAATAGCTGTTAAAGCTGGAGGAATAACGTTTTTCCAAAATGTCTGAATTCCTGCTTTACCACCGGCAATAAAGGCATATAAAGTGTTCATACCAAAGAAATAAATGACTGTAAGCGTCAGGTATAATAAGAAGGCATTGAGATAGCCATTTAAAATTTGTGGACCAAGACTCCCAACCGTTGTGGCAAAATAGCACCCTAACCCAATCGGTGCAGCGTACATAATGATTTGAATCATCTTTAAAATCACTGCTGTACCTGAATGAAGTAAGTCAGCAATAGGTTTTCCTTTTTCGCCAAGCATGGTTGTTGCCAAGCCAAATAAAATGGAAAAAAGGATAAGTGGTAATAGATTAGCTTTTGTAAAAAGTGCTAGAAAATCTGAAACAGTAAACGTAGATACAAGAATATCACCAATTGTCTTTCCTTTTTCAGCAGGCATTGTCGGTAAATGGCTAAGTAAAGCGCTAGTGTTAACGCTATGGAGTGGATTAAAGAGCGTTACACCAATAAACGCGATGATTGCTGCAAGAAGTGCTGTCATAACAAAAACAGCAAAAACCGTTCCGATGATTTTCCCTAGACGCTTCATTTGCTTCATACCAGCGATTGCTGAAGCAACACTTAAGAAAACAAGTGGAACAATCATAACAAACATCAGGTTTAAAAATAAATCACCGATGGGCTTTATCACTTGTGTTTTTTCACCAAAGATAAAGCCAGAAACTCCACCAAGTATAATACCAAGTAGTAGACAAATCGTAAATGTATAATTGCGTAGTATTTTCATTTTTTTCTCCCTTTCAAAAATGTCCTTCATTAAGAATAGCAAAACATCATAAAAAAACTTGGAACTTTTGATACGCTTCCCTTATCTAGCAATTAGATAAGGGAAACCATTCATTTTTCTCATTCCAAGTTTTTTGCTATTTAGATTCCGTGCTTGCTGCATCATCTGTTGTTTTAGAAGGAGTTTTCTTGCTGTAGTTGTATTTATTTGGTTCAATTGGCTTGAAGCCTTTTGGTGTATGAAATCTTAATAGATCTCCTTGTAAGATTGCATCTGAAAGTTCAAGTTCTTTTGCAACAGCGTCTTTTGTTTCTTTCATTTCTTTTGTTTCAGTTGTAATAGGCTGCCCTGTTACTTGATTATAATAGTTTCCACCAATAGACGAAAATTTAGAAGAAATAAAGTCGCCATTTCTAAATGGTACAACTTGTTTATGATCTTTTGAAAGTAAATCTGAACCCATCTGTAAATAATCTTTTGAATCAATACCAAGTAAGTGAAGAAGTGTTGGTAAGACATCAATTTCACCACCATATTGTGGTTCGATGCCACCTTCGACACCTGGAACATGAATCATGAGTGGTACGCGTTGTGCTTGAGCATTTTGATAAGCATTATAGTCTTTACCAAGTACTTGCGTCATCGCTTTCGCATGATTGTCAGAAATACCGTAATGGTCGCCGTACATAATGATCACGGAATTATCATAGAGTCCTGTTTTTTTAAGGTATTGCAAGAAACTATTGACTGACTCATCAAGGTAACGAGCTGTTTGGAAATACGTATCAACAGAAGAATCACCAGTGTTTGCTGGGCCAATACTTGCCTCAGATGAATCAATTGGATAAGGGAAGTGATTGGTTAGTGTGATGAATTTTGCATAAAATGGTTGTTTAAGCGACTGAAGATAAGGCTCGGATTCTTTGAAGAATGGCTTGTCTTTTAAGCCATAGTTCGATACATCTTGATCATTCATATCATAATAGCTTGCATCAAAAAAGTGTTTGTATCCGAAATGCTTATATACTTCATCACGATTCCAAAAGCTCTTATAATTTCCATGGAAAACAGCTGAATCATAACCCAAGCTACCAAGAATACCGGGCGCTGATTGGAATGTATTTTGTCCTTTTGTTGTAAAAGCAGAGCCTTGAGATAAACCATAAAGTGAGTTCTCAAGCATCATTTCAGCATCAGCAGTTTTCCCTTGGCCAGTTTGATGGAAGAAGTTTGTAAAGCTTAATGTATTTTTATCTTTGAAGAATTGATTAATCGTAGGTGTTACTTCTTGTCCATTCAATTTGTAGTTAATTAGGAATTGCTGGAAGCTTTCTAAGTGAATATAGATGACGTTTTTGCCTTTTGCTTTTCCAAAATAGGTCGGATTTGGTGCTGCATATTTCGAATTGGTGTAGTTAAGTACTTCATTGACATCACTACTGTCAGCAAGTGCGCGTTGTGTTTGCGATTCTGTACTCTTTACAGCGTCATAAATCTGATAGTTCGTCATGCCTAGATATTTAACAATGTAATTTCGATCGAAGGTTCTTGTTAAAAGTTGTGGACGGTCAATTTCAGCAAGGCCAAGGTTAGCAAGAAATACGGCTATACCAAGCGTTAATACCCCAACAACTTTTCTTGCTTGAATACGTGCGCTCTTGTCTGGTTTAACAAAGCGAAATGCGAGCAAAGCGATGAGAATTAGGATATCTACAAAAAAGAAAATATCCGTCCAATGGATCAGCGCAAGAACACTTCCGCCCATATCGCCCATGTTTTGCATTTGTTTTGGGTTTAAATTCGGTAAGGTAATGAAATCGCTGAAAAAGCGATAATATACCATATTTGCATAAAGAATAAACGTCATCAAAAGGTCGATGATGATAAGCCAAATAAATGATCGCTTTCCTTTAGCAAAAAGTGCAAGGCCTAGAAAGAAAATGGCCGCACTAAGTGGATTAATCATTAATAAAAATTGCTGCATTGTATTTTCAATGCCCAGTTTAAATTGCGTTTCATATGCAATGACTGATTTCAGCCAAAACAAAATGACAGCTAGAATAAAAAATCCATAATTTTTACTAAAAAAAGCTTGGATTTTTCCTTTTCTATCATTCATAGTACACCTCTCCTATACTCTTCTTAGCAGAGTATCAATAAAATTGTTATTTTCATAAGACGAAAAAAGCAGGAGCATGTATAAAATTAACTTTACACTCATCCCACAATAACATAATTTTATCATAACTTTACTAAAAGGCAAATGATATTATATGGGGCTTCAGAATGATTTTTCCTATTTTTCGCATGCAATTTTAAAATGGAACAGTTAAAATAAAAAAGATGATCGATTTAATAAAGACAGGTGGAAGATAAAATGACAAGTGTAGAACAGCTTTTTTCATTAAATGATACAATCCTGATTGCTCGAGATTTACTTGGGATGAAACTGGTTCATGAAAAAGATGGTATCCGTTATGCTGGATTGATAACAGAAACAGAAGCCTACCTTGGTTCCTATGACCGGGCGGCTCATAGCTATAAACATCTGCGAACGAAGCGAACAGAAATTATGTTTCAAGAAGCTGGATTTGTTTATATGTATCATATGCATCAACAAGTTTTACTCAATTTTATAACAATGCAGGCAGGAATTCCTGAGGCGGTTTTAATTCGTGGACTTGAGCCAGTTGAAAATATGGATCAAATGATTCGAAATCGAAAAGGGAAAAGTGGTCGAGAAATTACAAATGGACCTGGAAAGTTAACAAAAGCACTTGCTTTAACAATGGATGATTACGGTAAAAGCTTATTTAGTAGCAACATTTGGCTTGAAAGTGGAAAAACACCGGAAAACATTCTTGCAACGGAACGAATCGGTATCCCAAATAAAGAACTTGCCACATTTTATCCGCTGCGTTTTATTGTTAGTGGGAATCCTTATGTTTCTGGTCGAAAAATGTCAGCGCATGTGAGGAATGGATGGGCCAGCAGTTAGCCTCTAGTTGAAATATTGCCTAAGCTACTGTATAATAAGAAAACCAAACAAAGGAGGAAGTAAATGTTAAGAAAAAGGAAAACAATTGCTATTATTATACTTTTAATTGGCTTACTACTTGTGTTCTCTCCTTTTATTAAAAACTGGATTGTCGAATACCTCAGCACACATCACAAAATCGGACAATTTTCAGCAGAAGAACTAGAAAGAAACAACCAGAAAAAAGCCACATTTGATTATAGCAGCGTAGAACCTCCTTCTGTAACAAATGTATTGAAGGGCGCAAAAGATTATAATAAAGACGCTGTAATTGGGAACATTGCAATCCCATCTGTAGACATTAATTTACTTACATTCAAAGGAACAAATAACGCCAATTTATTAGCAGGTGCAACAACAATGCTTGAAGATCAAACTTTAGGAAAAGGCAATTATCCACTTGCAGGCCATCATATGCGTAAACAATCGATGTTATTTGGACCATTAATGAATATCAAAAAAGGTGCCAAAGTTTATATCACTGATTTGAAAAAGATTTATCAATACGAAATTGAACAAACTAAAATTATTAAAGATACCAATGTATCTGTTTTAGACCAAACGACAGAGCCAACCATTACACTAATTACTTGTGATAAACCAACAGAAACGAATAAACGCTTTATCGCAACAGGTAAGCTTATTAAAACAGAAACATTAACAAAAGAATTGAAAAACAAATATTTTAATTCATAGCTATTAAGTCTGGAAACGTCACTGATGTTCCAGACTTTTTCTAAGCATTGTTTTTTTGGCTTCAATATGAATTTGTTGTATGATAGGAGAGGATAAAAGGAAGGGTGGAGAATAATGCAATTAACTATATTTGGACATTGGGGCGGATACCCTGTTAAAAATGAAGGAACATCAAGTTATTTGCTAGAAGAAGATGGTTTTAAGTTATTAGTCGATGTTGGTGCAAGTGCGGTTTCAATTATGGAAAATGTTATTAACCCAAATGACTTAGATGCAGTCATTATTAGTCATTATCATCCTGATCATGTAGCTGATGTTGGCATCTTACAGCATGTGCGTCTACTTTCAGATCAAGTCAATAGACCACCTGTTTTACCAATTTATGCACATCGTGAAGACGAGCGAGGTTATTCTTATCTAGACATGAAAGACGTAACTAAAGCTTATGAATATCAAGTTGATGATACGCTAACAATCGGCCCATTTAAGGTGACATTCTTAAAAACGATTCATCCTGTTCCTTGCTACGCTATGCGCTTTGAAGCGAGGGGAAAAGCTTTTGTATATACTGCGGATAGCGCATTTTTTGAAGCGCTCATTCCTTTTGCCAAAGAAGCTGATTTACTTGCTGCAGATACGAACTTTTATAAAGATATGGCCGGGAAATCTAAAGTACACATGGCAAGTATCGAAGTGGGAGAAGTTGCTGAAAAAGCAGATGTAAAGGAGTTAATGCTTACTCATTTACCGCAAGTAGGCGATTTGAACACACTAAAAGAAGAGGCAAGCACAGTTTATTCCGGCCCAATTACAATCGCCAAAAAGGGCTTAAGAAAATTAATTTAAAGAGGAGAATGAACGGTGTATTTCATTAATAATAATAACGAAAAAGATCCACGAATTAACTTAGCAGTAGAAGAATTTATTTTAACTGAACTTAAGCTTAAGGAACCAGTGTTGCTTTTTTACATTAACAAGCCCTCTATTATCATTGGTCGCAATCAAAATACAGTTGAAGAAATTAATACAGATTATGTTGAAAAAAATGAAATTATCGTTGTGCGCAGGTTATCTGGTGGCGGAGCAGTTTATCATGATGAGGGGAACTTGAATTTTAGCTTTATTACGGATGATGACGGGGATAGCTTCCATAATTTTGCTAAAGTTACGCAGCCAATTATCGCTGCATTAAAGCGTCTAGGGGTTAACGCTGAACTTAAAGGGCGGAATGATCTTTTGATTGATGGCTATAAAGTCTCTGGCAATGCCCAATTTGTAACCAAAGGAAAGATGTTTTCGCATGGGACATTAATGTTTGATTTAAATCTTGATCATGTTGCAGCAGCACTTAAGCCACGCAAAGATAAATTTGAATCAAAAGGCATCAAGTCAATACGCAGTCGTGTAGCTAATATTTCACAGTTTATGGATGAGGAAATGTCAACAGAAGAATTTCGTGATTTATTATTGCGTCATATTTTTGATGTAGAAAATGTAAAAGATGTAAAAGAATATAAGTTAACTTCCGAGGACTGGAAACGCATTAGCGAAATTTCAGTAGCCCGTTATGCCAATTGGGAGTGGAATTATGGAAAATCACCTAAATTTAATTTAGAGCACACAAAACGCTTTCCAATTGGTTCGATTGATATCCGTTTGAATGTCGCTAGAGGGATCATTTCTGATATTAAGATTTTTGGAGACTTCTTTGGTGTGGCTAACATTGATGAGATTGAAGACAAATTAAAGGGTATAAACTACCAAAGAGAAGCATTAGAACAGGCTTTAGCAAATATTGATGTGAAAAACTATTTTGGTAATATCACAAAAGCAGAATTTTTGGAGCTACTTTATTAAAGAATGCTATGTGGGTATTTTGAAAACGAATGTATAACATGATGAAATTCTGATCTGACCTTAATTTTAAAAGGTCAGATCAAAATTGTTAAACCTATTATCTACCCACTTTTATGTACAAAAAAACCTTTTTCTAAAAAAAATGATAAAATCTCTTGTCAAAACAAACATGGAATGTTATCATATAAAAGTTGTTACAAGAAAATTTTATGCGGGTGTAGTTTAGTGGTAAAACTACAGCCTTCCAAGCTGTTGTCGTGGGTTCGATTCCCATCACCCGCTCTTAAACCTGTTACTAACGCAGTGTTTCGACCTTTTTAAGCGAAGCATTGCGTTTTATTTTTGTATTTATGAGGTGGTCCATTTGAATCTGCTGAAATTCAAAAAAGAAGTCATCCAATACGCTAAAGAAATCGGCATTGAAAAGATAGGCTTTACAACAGCTGATCCTTTTTTGTTTCTAAAAGAGCGACTTGAAGTAGCTAAAAAAAAGGACTTCTTAACCGGTTTTGAACACCCCAATAGTGATGAACGTGTCTATCCAGATTTAATTTTCGACAAACCAAAGTCAATCATTGCTATTGCTTTAGCTTATCCTGCGAAATTAAAAAATTCTCCTACAAATCGGCGAGAAAATAGACGCGGAGAGCTAGCAAGGGCCGCTTGGGGAATCGACTATCATCATATTTTACAGGAAAAGTTAGCTAAGCTTGATGATTTCATCAAAAAACAGTTTCCTAACGCGAAAACAAAATCAATGGTCGATACAGGAGAGTTATCAGACGTTGCCGTTGCTGAACGGGCAGGACTAGGTTCACGTGGGAAGAACACACTCCTTATTACACCTGAATATGGCTCGTGGGTTTATTTAGGGGAGATGATAACAAATATCCCTTTTGAGCCAGATCAGCCAATTGGGGATTTATGTGGAGATTGCAATCAGTGCGTCAAATCTTGCCCAACTGGTTCACTTCTTGGTATGGGGAAAATGAATCCCAAAATCTGTCTGAGCTATTTAACACAAACAAAAGGCTTTTTGGATGAAAAATATCGTGAGGTGCTGCATAATCGTTTATATGGATGTGATACTTGTCAGGTTGTTTGTCCGTATAACCGTGGACACGATTTTCATTTCCACGAAGAGATGGAGCCAGATCCGCAAGTTGTTCGTCCAGAATTGAAGCCGCTTCTTTCAATATCAAACAAAGCATTTAAAGAAAAGTTTGGTGCAAGTTCTGCTTCTTGGCGTGGAAAAAAACCAATTCAGCGGAATGCAATTATTATTTTAGGGCGTTTTAGAGATAAGACGGCTATACCAGAACTTATCACATGCTTAACTGCTGATCCAAGACCGGTCATTCGCGGAACAGCAGCATGGGCTCTTGCCAAAATTGGCGGAGAAGAAGCAGCTAATGCCATTTCTTTAGCTAAAGAAAATGAAACGGACAAAGAAGTATTACAAGAAATGGAATTTGCTGAAAAAATATTAGAAACAAGGTGAAAAAATGCCAAATCATATTGTTCTTTATCAACCCGAAATCCCTGCAAATACAGGGAATATTTCACGCACCTGTGCTGGAACAGATACGCATTTACATTTAATCCGCCCGCTTGGATTCAGTACAGATGATAAAATGTTAAAACGTGCAGGACTTGATTATTGGGATCATGTTAAGCTTGCTTATTACGATTCACTAGATGAATTTTTCCAAAAAAATAAAGAGGGAAATTACTATTGTATTACTAAATTTGCTCGCCATCTTTACAGTGATGCTTGTTATCAAGATGACAAGCAAAATCATTATTTTATCTTTGGAAAAGAGACAACCGGCCTCCCAAAAGAACTTTTACAAAAATACGAGAAGACGGCCCTGCGTATCCCGATGACTGACAAAATCCGTTCGCTAAATTTATCGAATACAGCAGCTATTATTATTTATGAAGCATTAAGACAGCAACATTTTGGCAAGCTTGATGTAGATCCTCATTATGAACAGCAAATATTTCACGATTAAAGAGGAGGGGGAAAAGTGAATTCAACCGTTGAACAAATTTTAAGTCATTATTCAGTCCGAGCTTTTCAAAATAAGAAACTAACACAAGATGAAATTCGCTTATTGGTTCAAGCAGCTCAGTCTGCTTCGACATCTAATTTTATGCAGGCTTATTCAATTATCGGTGTATCTGATCAGGAAAAGCTTAATGTCATTGCTGAAATTTCCGGAAGTGCTAGTTATGTGGCACAAACAGGTCATTTCTTTGTTTTTGTGGCAGATTTAGCTAGAAATAAAGAAATTGCCGAAGTGAAAAATGTTGATTTCACTTCTTTAGAAACAACAGAAAAATGGCTTGTTGCAGTGATTGACGCTACACTTGCTGCTCAAAATATGGCTATTGCAGCTGAATCGATGGGCCTTGGTATTTGCTTTATTGGTGGGATTCGCAATAATTTACGACAAGTATCCGAGCTGCTTGAAATTCCTGACTATGCTTTACCTATTTTTGGCTTAACTATTGGCCATCCTGCTCAAAATTCTGCTCCCAAGCCCCGCATGCCAGAAGAGTTAATTTATCATGAAAATGTTTATCAGAAAAAAGATAAGTCCCTTTATAACGAATACGATGCAACGATTCGTGCTTATTATGAAAAAAGGACAGGCGGAAAGCGCATTGAAAACTGGACAGATCAAATGGCACGTGGCACGAGCCATCCAACAAGGCTTGACATTAAAAGTTTGCTTACAGAAAAAAACTTAGCTAAAAAATGAATTTATGAATAAATCAAAGTGCACGCTAAAAGTTAGATTAGGAAGTCTAATTTTTGGGGTGTATTTATTTTGTTTAAAAATAATAGAGTCATAAAAGTACAGGGGAAAATGATAAATTGTTTATATGCATAAAAATAAGAGCCTTAGCAGGTTAATACAGTAATAAGACAAGCAGATTGGATTAAAAGATAAAATTAGTGAATGAAACTTAAAAAATTGTTAAAAATGGTAACTTTTAACAATTTTTTAATCAATTTTCACAAACTATCTACATACTTGTGCAAGAAAATTTATTATTATTTATAGAGAAAATAACAGAAGGAGGGAATTTTTTAGTACAAAACAATTTAATGATTATCAATCAGATAATGAGGGGGATATACGTGAAAAAAAGTTTTATAGTAATTTTAACATTAATGATGTTGAGCATGTCTTTAATGCAACCTCTATCGGTATTTGCTAAGGTCGAAGATTCAGGATCAGGCGAGCAATATATTATCGATCAAAACGGAGGACAAAGTCAACCAATCACAGTAGTAGGACTTACTCCTGGGCAACACTATACAATAAAAGCAGATGTTATGGTTCATTCACTTACTCCAGCGCCTTCAAGTACAGTTGGAGACGTGGACTTAACACCTGTTATAGTTGTCAATGATTACATGCAAAGTCGAACGGATACTGCATTTACTTTAGCAATTAATGATACAGGAACACAAATTTATGATGAAGAAATGACGGTAATGTCACCTTCTTTTACAGCAACATCAACTACCGCTACAGTTTATGGAGCGGGCTTTATAAATGGAGCCAATAATAAAGATGCAACTGCTGTCATGAGGATAGGAAACGTAAGAGCAGTAAAAACAAGTGATGTCGATAATGAATATCCAGATACCACTGCTAATCCAGTAGTAAACCCTGTTACTGAGATCGACACAACTGTAACTGGGACTGCAGAACCAAATGCCAATATTTTTGTGAGAACAGGTACATTCGATAATCCTATCATGATTGAAGGCGGTGTTGCAGATGCATCTGGACGCTTTAAAGTGAATATACTCGCACAGAAAAAAAATACAGCTATCTATGTAAGTGCAACCTCACCAAAGAAATTAGGAAGCTGGGACACAGGGGTAATCGTTAGTAGTGCACCTATTACAGCTACACCAACAATAAACACAGTCAAAGATACCGATAGCGAATTAAGCGGAACCGCCACACCAAATAGTATCATCACAGCGAAAGCAGGCAACCAAATCATCGGCACCGGCACCACAAACGGAAGTGGTGACTATACAATCACCATCACCAAACAAAGCGCCGGCACCGTAATCAGCGTCACAGCCAAAGAAGGAGCCAAACAAGAAAGCGCCGCCGCAACGACAACGGTTGTTTCAAACAAAACGGCCACACCAAAAGTAAATCCCGTCAAAGACACCGACAGTGAATTAAGCGGAACCGCTGCCCCGTACAGCACGATCACAGCGAAAGTAGCAGGTGAAATCATCGGAACCGGTAGCACAAACGGAAGCGGGATCTACACAATCACTATCACCAAACAAAGCGCCGGCACCGTAATTAGTGTCACAGCCAAAGAAGAAAACAAACAAGAAAGTGCGGCCGCCACCACAACGGTTGTTTCGAACAAAACGGCGACACCAAAAGTAAATCCCGTCAAAGACACCGACAGTGAGTTAAGCGGAACCGCCGCCCCGTACAGCACGATCACAGCGAAAGTAGCAGGTGAAATCATCGGCACCGGTAGCGCAAACGGAAGCGGGATCTACACGATCACCATCACCAAACAAAGCGCCGGCACCGTAATTAGTGTCACAGCCAAAGAAGAAAACAAACAAGAAAGTGCGGCCGCCACCACAACGGTTGTTTCGAACAAAACGGCGACACCAAAAGTAAATCCCGTCAAAGACACCGACAGTGAGTTAAACGGAACCGCCACCCCATACAGCACGATCACAGCAAAAGTAGCAGGCCAAGTCATTGGAACCGGCAGCGCAAACGGAAGCGGGATCTATACGATCACCATCACCAAACAAACCGCTGGCACCGTAATCCATGTCACAGCCAAAGAAGGCTCTAAACAAGAGAGTGCGGCCGCCACCACCACCGTAAAAGCTGTCCTAGATTATAGCTTAACCGTACCAAAAAGTTACGCAATGGGCACAAAAACCATTACTGGAACTTATGGCAAAGGCCTAGCGTATATTCGTTTATTCATAAATGGCAAAGTCGTAACCCAAGCCACAACAGACAGTCAAGGCAACTACACCATCAACAATGCAGACAAATATATCACTAAAAACACAGATCAAGTTGACATCGTAGGTGTTGACCAACGCTACGTAGAACAAACAAGAAAAGCCGTCCCTGTCACAGGCGAAATCGATTATAGCTTAACCGTACCAACAAATTATCAAATCGGAACCAAAACCATTACTGGAACTTACGGTAAAGGCCTAGCGTATATTCGCTTATTCGTAAATGGCAAAGTCGTAACCCAAGCTACAACAGACAGTCAAGGCAACTACACCGTCAACAATGCAGACAAATATATCACTAAAAATGCAGACCAAGTCGACATCGTCGGCGTTGACCAACGCTACGTAGAACAGGCAAGAAAAGCCATCCCTGTCACAGGTGAAATCGATTATAGCTTAACCGTACCAACAAGCTATCAAACCGGAACCAAAACCATTACCGGAACTCACGGGAAAGACTTAGCGTATATCCGCTTATTTGTGAACGGCAAAGTCGAAGCCCAAGCGATCACAGACGGTCAAGGCCGTTACACCTTTAACAATGTAGACAAATATGTAACGCGTGGAACAGATAAAATCGAAATCGTTGGTGTCGATAAACGCTACGTAGAGCACGCAAGAAAAATCGTCCCAACCACCGACGGTGATTTACAAGATGATCATTTAACCGTTGATTCTTATCGTTTAGGAAGTGCACAACTGACCGGAACGTATGGCAGTCACTTGGCGTATATCCGCTTATTTGTGAATGGCAAAGTTGAAGCCCAAGCGATCACAGACGGCCAAGGGAATTACACCTTTAACAAAGCATCTGCTTTCATCCGCTCTCATTTGGATCAAGTCGAGGTCGTTGGTGTGGATAGCAGGTACAAAGAATACGCACGAATCAATGTGCCATTATCAGGAAGCTTAGACAACACCTTAACAGCCAAACCCTTCATGATTACAGAGAATACACTAAGTGGAACGCACGGCACAAATATCGCTTACGTTCGCTTGATCATAAACGGTAAAACAGAAGCCCAAGCGATCTTAGATGACCAAGGCAACTATACATTCACCAATATGAAAAAATATGATCTTCAAAGCACAGACAAAGTCGACGTCGTGGGTGTCGATGCACGTTATGTCGAACAAAACCGCATCGCCATTTCCCTACTCGGCAACTATGATTACAGCTTAAAAGCAGATGCCTATAACTTCAAGGATCCAATCCTGACAGGCACCTATGGACAAGATATCGCTTATGTTCGTCTAGTCGTTAATGGAACGATCCAACAACAAGCGACACTGGATCCAACCACACATACGTATAAATTTACTAGCGTTAATTGGTTTGTGGAAACACCTAATGATAAAGTCGAAGTCATTGGCGTTGATAAAAAATACAGAGAGCAAAATCGCATCAATATCCCAGTGAAAGGAAATTATGATTATAGTTTAGCAACCAATGGCTATGTTATAAAAACAGCAACTCTAACAGGGACAGCTGGAGCAGATGTTAAATATGTCACATTGAAGATTAATGGCATTGGCGTCGCAGAAACGAGTGTCACAGCGAATGGAACATTTGCCTTCGCGAACATGAACAGCTATGAAATCCAACCCAATGATGTCGTTCAATTAGTCTCTCAAGATCGCACAAAACAAAATCAAGTGACCATCCATGTCCCTATCACAGGAAACTATAATTATAGCCTAACTGCTTCTCCATATCTGTTAGGTGACGCTACCATAGTCGGGACTTTTGGCGCGGATGTAGCCAAAGTTATCTTAAAAGTCAACGGCACCATCGTAGCCGAAGGCGTGAAAGGAACCGCTTCAGCGTATACCATTTCGAATGCCAATCAGTGGATAACCAGTCTAACCGACCAAGCAGAAGTTGTCGCACTGAACAGTAAAGGAAAAGAAGTAGCACATGCCGCAGTAGCGATCGATAAGGTAAGAGATTACAAACTTGATATCATAAGCGGCCCTTATACAGTAGGTAGCTGGTCTTATGTACATGGAAACATGGGCGCAGACATCCAATACGTTCGTTTGTATCAAAACGGTATCCCTGTACGTACAGGGAAAATCAACCCAGATGGCACCTATGATATGTATGTCACAGAAACAATTACCGCAGCAAATTGGCAAGACACATTTGAAATTGTTGGCTTAGATAGTCAACTTAAAGTTGTCAACAGAGTCAACGTTATTGTACAAAAATAATTCAATGATACATCACTCACACAAGTTAGCATTCATTTAACTTGTGTGAGTGACTTAGCAGGAATTTAACAGCTTGTAGGCGATGTAACACTTCTTTAATTACACAATGGATGAAGCTAAAGAAGATCGCGATGCATTTAAAGAAAAACGCGATCCTAATTATAGTCAATTTCCAAAGTATCCATAAATTTAAATAATTTTATTAGAGATAAGCAAGTTGATTTTTTAAATAAATCAGCTTGTTTTTTGTTTAGCGTAAAATAATTATCTTTAATTAAAAAATACTTATCAATAATATATACTAAAATAATTTACTTAAATTTGATCAAATTTTTAATAACAATAAGGTTTGCCAAGCTATATAGCAAAATATACACTAAACTACTTCCTATCGTTATTGATGGAGTTGCTTTCTTATGATCTCATGCAGCGTTTTATCCGTAGTAAATACCCGTAAGCTTAAACTAGGGTTATCAGGAGTTTGTAATATACTTTGTTCGCATTCTAACAACCCAATTTCAGGATGCATAAAAATTTTTTTACTGTTGCTTGCTATGCTTATTTTCTGCTGTATCCAAGTCTTTTTAAATAGGCTGCTAGTTTGTTCTAGTTCTTCAATCAACTGCTGTGCCTTATCATCTTGTGGATATCTAGCGCGATCTGCTCGGTATCTTGCAATCATTACTTTTGCTCTCTTTTCCCAGCTGTTACCATTAAGGGCAACCATAAAGGGATCTGTTAAAAAATGACGTAATAGATTAGGAAGATAATGAACATTTTGATCATATGGATGGAAGTGAAAAACAAATTCTGCGGACTTATTCCATATAAGGATATCCCAATATTCATCAATGATGTAAGCTGGATCTGGATCTAAAGAGTCGACAATTTGTTTTAAGCCTATAGAGATTGTTTGTTGCTCTTTCTTTTTTTCTAATTTTGTACCAGTAGCTAGAGAGAATAAATATTGTCTTTCTGAAGTTGACAACAAGAGTGCATCTGCTAGGGCTTCTAAAACATTATTAGAAGGATGAACATTTTTACCTTGTTCAATTGCCGTATACCAAGATACACCAATATTGGCTAATTGTGCCACTTCCTCTCGGCGTAAACCAGGCGTTCTACGTCTACTATTTGGAAGGAGCCCGATTTGTCTAGGAGTTATTCGATTACGAGCTTCTCTTAAAAAAGCACCTAAAGTTTGTGTATTTCCATTGTCATTCATGATAAACACCTCTTTAATAATTATCCTACTACTATTAATAGTACGATAAAGAACATCATGTTGCCAACTACTATATTTGTTACACTATTTATGTATTCGAATTTGAAGAGAGAGGTAGATAATTAATGAAATTTTTTATTACTGGAGGAACAGGAAAAGTTGGAAGTAGATTCGCTTGTTATTTACTAAATAAAGGATACGAAGTAAAATTACTTGTGCGTAGCATAGAAAAAGGTAAAGCTCTTCAAGAACGAGGCGCGGAATTAATTTTAGGTAGTCTTAGTGATTATTCCTTTTTGGTAAACGCTATAAAAGGAACCGATGCTGTCATCCATCTAGCTGCCCAATTTAGAAATATTAGCGATGAAGAAGTAGCATGGGAAAATAACTATGAGGCTAGCTTGATAGTTGCTAAAGCTGCTATTGAAGCAGGTGTTAAGCGTTTTGTTTTCAGTAGTACAAGCCTAGTTTATGGAGGCATTGAACATACTAGACCTTGTCTGGAAGAAGAAAAACTTGCACCAAAAATGCTTTATCCCAAAACAAAAGCAGCTACTGAAAAAGCTTTATTAGAATTAGATCTAGATCTTCGTATTGTTCGCTTTGCTTTCGTTTACGGTGATAGAGATAAGCATATTGAAGAATTTGCGCCTATCATGCAAACTTGGAATCCAAAACAAAAGCTGTCTCTTATTCATCATGATGATATTTGTCAATCTCTTTTATTAGCTGCTGAAAAAGAGGGTGTTGCTAAACATATTTATAACGTTGCGGATGAAGAACCTATTAGTGTAGCTGATCTTCTAGACCTAAATCATATGCCAAAGCAAAGTCCAGAAGCTCATGATACGCCATATGATGAATACGGAATGCTTCTCGATACTACAAAAATTAAAGCGGAATTAGGATTTAAACCAAAGTATCCATCTTTTAAAAGCGCTCTTGATGCTGATGCTTTGTAATAAAAATTTGTTTGAAGCCTAGAATATTCACATTCTAGGCTTTTTGTAAATGAGAAAATAAGGTGTATATAGAATTACAATGAAAGAGTTTCAGTAGAAATTAACGCTTATAGTTACTGCTATTTAAAAATAAAAATACAGCCATTTAAAAGCAAAAGCGACAGTTACCCATCAAAATTATTTCTGAACGAATGAATGATCTACTAAAGATAAATATAGCTGTCTAGCCTTCTTATTATAAAAGAGATTAAATATTGAAAATAAAAAAGTGTACATTTACGGTTGTGTAAATGTACACTCAGACTGTAAACAAAGTAAATAAAAAACTTTAGCTACAATCTTTCCACCCGTTTTACAGGCGGAAAGTTATTAATACCTTAAATAAAAACAAATAGTCATCTATTACGTCTACCCCGTGCACTTTGAATTAAATTCCAAATGATTAAAATTAAAATAACCACTAATAAAATATTGATCAACCCACCAGCAATGTGAAAAATAATCCCAATAAGCCAAACAACAAAAAGAATAACAATAATACCCCAAATAATCCCTAACATTTTTTTCAACCTCATTTCATTTAATTATACAAGAAAAGAAATACCACCATTTAACAAAAACAAAACGTTAAATTCCCTCTTTTACCCGAATAAACTTTAAAAGCGCTTCGCAACCAGCAGTAATTAAACGTTCAGTTTCCATAAAATCGCCAGTATAATAAGGATCCGGAATACTAGTTGCCTCTGGGTTTTTAACATAATCCATTAATTTTTTTACTTTCATATGAGCATCTTCATCCTGGCTAACTTTCAAAATGTTACGAACGTTACTATCATCCATTCCAACAATATATTGCGCCGTTTTAATATCCTCAGGCATTAGTTTTTCAGCACGCATGTCAGCATAGTCAATCCCTAGTTTTTTTAAAACTTGTTTAGTGCCACGGTGAGGCGAATTCCCAAGATTCCAAGAGCCAGTTGCAAATGAACGAATACTAATTTGATCACTTAGTCGAGCTTCTTCCACCATTTTAGAAAAAATTCCTTCTGCCATTGGCGAACGGCAAATATTACCAAGGCAAACAAATATTACTTTGATCATCACGATTCCTCCCATTCTTTTTTTAAAACAGTTATTTTTTCTTGAGGTAAACCTGCTTGATGAAGCGCATTTAAAAGTTTATATACCAGTTTATCCGTTAATTTGCGCCGAAAGAAAAATAGCTGATTCTCAAATAATTCTGCTACAATAAGGCTATCAGCAACTTGTAAAAAACGTAATAATTCATCAAAATACCAATTTTTATCTGCAAAATCCTCTAACTTTATGAAAAGTAGCTTCTGCTCAGCTACTGTGGATTGTCGCATAATTTGTGTTAATTTATCTACTGAATAACCATTTATTGACGTAAGATCAAATGGTTTAAAATAAAGTTCATTTAGAAAATGATTAAAATCTTTTGCTGCAGTAAATGTTTGCATCGTTTCAAAATCAGCATAAATAATTTCTGGTTCCAAACGGATATAATCGAAACCAAGATAACGCATTCCGTCGCGGTGGAAAAAGATTTTTTTCCCAGTTAGCGGGTTTTCATCTGCAAAGGGAGTCGATGTGATCAGTTCATTTATGCCAAGAAAGCGATACACTTCTAAAAAATTAAAACCATAGGAAGTAGGCTCGATTGTCGGTAAATGATTTTTATAAATATATCCACCATTTTGTTGCATCAATAATTGTTTATAAGCAGCCGGCAAGAGAATTTGTTTTTGCTGTTCAAACTGATGTAAAGCTTCTTGCACCACGGGTAAATTGTTTTCTCCCAACCAGATTGTCAACGTAAATCACTCCTTAAGTCTATTATGCAAAAGAAATAAAGGCATTTGCAAGTAAATTTCTTTTTGAAGACAAAATAACGTTTAATTTCTTCCTTCTGTGGTAAAATAAGTTTGTGAAGGTCACCACACTGGACATACATAGGAATAAATATTATACTAATTATTATATAATAATTAGTATAAATCAGGAGGAGAATATTAATCATGAAAACAATCAATTCTGTCGACACAAAGCAATTCTTAAACCATCAAGTAGCCAATTTAAATGTCTTTACAGTGAAAATCCATCAGATCCATTGGTACATGCGCGGTAAGAACTTCTTCACACTACACGAAAAAATGGATGATCTTTACAGCGAATTTGGTGAACAAATGGATGAAGTCGCTGAACGTCTAATTGCTATTGGTGGTGCACCATTTTCTACATTGAAAGAATTCTTGGAAAATGCAAGTGTGGAAGAAGCTCCTTATACTAAAAAGAAAACAATGGAAGAACTCATTGAAATGCTTGTTGGCACATTGAAATTATTACGAGATGAGTATCAACAAGGCATTGAATTAACAGATAAAGAAGGCGACGATGTAACAAATGATATGCTCATCGCTTTTAAAAATAGTATTGATAAACATATCTGGATGTACCAAGCATTTCTTAATAAAGCACCACTTGAAGATTAAGGTTTGGATTTATGAAAAAGCATTTCCCTTTTGAGGAAATGCTTTTTTGTTCAAAAAATTGCTCAAGTACGACCATTTTTGTCATCATGAAAGACTTGGCTAAGGAGATAGTAATGGAAGAGATTGTTTGTTCTATTCGAGCAGCTGGATCAGCAGCAAGCGATAGAAAAATGCTATGTGAGATGGCCTACGAAGCGTTAGGTATTTATTTTGAGATTCTGAAAAAAAGCACCAATCAAGAAATACAACAGTTATTGCTACTTGATAAGTGGCTATATGTCTATTATGATGAAGTCTATCATATCTATATTAAATTGCTTGTTATTATAGGCGCTTTAGAAGCTTATGGCAAAGTAACACAGACTAGGGAGAGAAAAATTAAATAAAATTAGGATATAGTGGATTATATCATATATATTGTAAAAAAAAGTGCAAAAATCTTTTCTTTTTTTATCTGTTATGGTATAGTAACTAAAAATAACATCTGTGTTATTACAAAAGTTTATCATGCAGCATCCAATTAGATGTCACAGTGCAGAATTAGTGAAAATGTAGCGTAAATTTGTTATTCTGTCAGTAAAGATCTTGGAATGGAGGAGTGATTTGCATGGAAATCGAAGTAACAGATAGTGCGCAAAAATGGTTTAAAGATGAGTTCGATGTATCCGGTCAAAAAGGTATTCGTCTTTTTGCGAAGTATGGTGGTTCTAATAGTACTCTTCATCCAGGTTTTTCCATTGGAGTTGAGGCTGATGAACCTATTGAAGCAGTAGTTTTGAATAATAAAGACGGCAGCGTGTTTGTTTTTATTGAAGACCATGACTATTGGTACTTTAAGGATCGTAACTGGAAAATTGATTATAATCCAACAACAGAAGAAGCTAATTATTCTTTTAATTAAAGTTGTCAAGTCAAAGTTAGGCGGGAAATCGCCTAACTTTTTTTTATTGTTTAAGAGAACTTTCTTTGGTATTCTTAAATAAAATAGGGGGTTTTAAGGATAAATGTTTAAAAAGATAATCTTACTAGCTGTATTTGTACTCTTTATCCTGACAGGTTGTAGTTATCCTAACATAAGTTCTAGCGACAATTTAACAGGAGCGAGATTTAGTTTCTTTGATGTTGGACAAGGAGACAGTACGTTGATTCAAGCAGAAGATGGGACGACCATTCTCATTGATACAGGTCGCCAAGATAACAACCATATTTTAGAAAAACTACAACAAAAAAAGGTCTCCAAAATTGATTTATTATTATTAACACATCCGCATGCTGATCATATTGGTTACGCTGATAAAGTGATTGAAAAATACAAACCACGAGAAATCTGGATGAGCGGTTTCGTTTTTAACAGCAGTATTTACGAGCGTGTTATTGATGCGGCCCTTGCTTCAAGTGCAAAATATAAAGAACCAAGAAGGGGAAATAAAGCTAATTTTGGTCCATTTGAGATTGAAGTACTTAGCCCAGATCAATTAAGTGAAGATGCAAATAATAATTCGCTTTGTATTCGCTTGACATATGGTCGAATTTCAGCGATCTTTACAGGGGATGCTGAAAAATCGCGCGAACAGGAAATGGTCCATAGCGGGTTAAATTTAAAAGCCGATATTTTAGATCTAGGGCATCATGGCTCTTCTACATCTAATCAACCATTTTTCCTAGATAAAGTGCAACCCAAAATAGCTGTTTATTCAGCAGAACAAGCCAATCGTTATGGACATCCTCATCAGGAGGTACTTACCTGGTTGAATGAACGTCATATCAAAACCTTGGGGACGGATGTAAATGGAGAAATTACGATAACAACAGATGGAAAAACTTTTCACACGAGTACTGAAAAAGAAGGGATCCCAAAGCCTGGAAGCAGTTACTCAGCAAAAGAAAAAATACGACCACATGAAAAAATGGAAGGCGCAAAAAGTGAAGAAATGCCTAATGTAATCAATATCAATCGTGCTTCAAAAGAAGAATTACAATTTTTACCACTCGTTGGCCCTGAACTTGCAGAAAAAATTATTCGCGCGCGTCCCTATCATTCAATTGATGATTTAAAACGGGTAAACGGGATAGGTAATGGTATTGTCCGCCAAATTAAAGCGCAGGGAATTGCGCAGGTAAAGTAGGTGAAAAGATGAAAAAAGCAACCCTTGACCGATTAGAGGATGGACAAGCTATTTTCTTAATTCATCCTGAAGAAGTAGAATGGCAAATGGCTGCTAGTCATTTACCCCAAGGCTTAAAAGAGGGGGATGAGGTTTTTATCTCTGATGATGGCAAGATCACTTATAGCGAAAAGGAAACCGAACAAGCAAAAGATCGTATTGCAAAGAAATTAAGTGAATTAAGAAAACGTCAATAAAGAGCAAAATAAACGAGTCTTGGTCATCATATGTCTGAACACGATAAATTGAGCGAAAGTGTTTGTATTCAAGAAGTTTACCAGAAGCGACGGGGAACCGAACGTCTGGAAAACTTCTTAAATTGCGCGCGTTTGTCGTCGATTTATTTTGTTTATGTCATTGTAAAGAAGCTGGATAAAAAATTGGGATAATGGCAGGAATATGATAGAATGAAAAAGAGTTGGGGAGGATAAAAAATGAAGTGGCTTATAAGTTTAAAACAAAATACAACTTTACGAAGGCTATTCGTTTTTGCGTTAGCTGGATTAGTGATTTATGCTTTGCGGTGTCTGATTGATTTAATATTATTAACATTTATTTTTGCTTTTTTAGTGACACGATTAGAAAGTGCGATTTTAAAGCGAGTGAAAATTCCACGAAAGCTAATTGTTATCGTACTATATCTTGTTGTTGCGCTTTTTCTTTATATTGCGGTGGTGCATTATTTGCCGATTTTAATTACGCAAATTTCGCAATTAATTCATTTGCTTGTCACTACATATAATCATCCAGGTGATAATGAAATTGTTAAGTGGATTGTTGATTTTGTTCAAAGAAGTAATATCGAAAAATACTTGCAATCTAGCGTTGATTTCGCATTAACTTCTTTATCGGGGATAGGATCTATCAGTTTGTCCTTTTTTTTAGCATTGATTTTAAGCTTATTTTTCTCACTAGAAAAAGAGCGCGTTTTTCACTTTACAAGTTTGTTTTTAACAAGCAAAGTGGGTTTTATTTTTAAAGATCTCGCTTATTTTGGCGAAAAATTTGTTAAAACTTTTGGTGTCGTTTTAGAAGCACAATTATTGATTGCTTTAGTCAATACAATCATTACGACATTGGCGCTTTATTTGATGAACTTTCCACAGTTATTAAGCCTGATCATTATGGTCTTTATTTTAGGCCTTATTCCAGTTGCTGGTGTGATTATTTCTTGTGTGCCACTTACAATCATTGCTTATTCCATTGGTGGCTTTCAAGATGTTATCTACATTTTAATTACAGTTGTCATCGTTCATGCGCTTGAAACCTATGTATTAAATCCAAAATTAATGTCTTCAAAAACGGATATGCCTGTATTTTATACGTTTATTGTATTAATTTTTTCAGAACAGTTCTTTAGCGTGTGGGGATTGATTGTTGGCATTCCGGTTTTTGTGTTCTTACTTGATGTACTAGACGTGCGTCATACTGAAGAAATTCCACGCAGAAATTTTTTTGGCCGAGAAAAAAGAAAAAATAAATAAAAAAAAGAATTTGGAGTATAAATTGTGGCAGAAAAATGCACATTTGTTCCCAAATTCTTGTTTTTTTATTTATCCCAGAGGAATTGGCTAACCAACTCGTCAACTTGTGTGTTTTCATGTAAAGAACTATGTTTGGCACCATTACCTTGAATAATTTTTTGTTGGTAGCTTTTTACTTGATCATAAATAAATTTTCCAGAAAGTGCGCTTGCAAGAGAAACACTCCCATCACTTTTTGTACCATCTAATGTATCACCAGCAATATTGAGTACTTGTAGCTGTTTCGAAAGGTTGTTTTTTCCATTGCTAAACTGAAGAAAACGCTCAGATTTGGTTTTTGGCCCTGTTTTTGTAAGATCATAGTTTGTTACGCCGTTATCACCAATAACAAGGCCATTTAGAGGCGCTGCAATTAAAACAAGCTTTTCTGTTTCAGGATAAGCAGGGTCATTTGTTGTTTGTTCAAGGTAGTTTGTTAAACTTACACCACCCATGGAATGGCCCAGGACATTGACTTTTTTGATATGTTCATCTGCTTTTAGGTAAGCCATCACACTTTTTAGCCATTGGGTTTGATTAATCATCGAGCTTTTATTATCTTTAAATAATACTTGAATAAGTGGACGATGACTGAATTTATCATATTTTCCGGAGCTTGCGATAGAACCGTCTGTGTTGACAGTTAAGACAAGGGATTTTGTAGCATCACTACTGTGCTCTAAGCGCTTTATCATGTTCCCAAGGGAGTTTTTTGTGCCAGCGTACCCATGAACAAAAACAGTAGGAATGGAAGTAGATACTGTTTTTGGTTTTTTCTGTTTAGCGTGTGTTTCTGGTGTTTTATTTTCAACTGGAAGATAAACAGCGAAAATCATGCTGAAACAAGTGATAATTAGAACTAAGAAAACAATCGTAAAAAACCATTTTTTCATTGATTAGGCCTCTTTCATTTTATTTAAATAAAAAGTCAGCAATGGTATAATCGATGCTTGGAAGCTCATGCAAGTTGCTATGTGTTGCTTTGCTTCCTCTAATGATCTTTGTTTTGACTTTTTGGTAAGGAAATAATTTTTTTCCATAAAGGACGCTTGATAAATTAACGACACCATCACTTTTTGTGCCATTTTTTAAATCACCACCAATGATTAAGACATTGACGTCTTTTGGAATAGCTTTTGATATTTTTTTAGCAAAACGGTTGTGTAGCAGCTCAGTGTTGTTTAATACAGCTGGAGCAGCACCATTAATATATTCTTCTGGATAAAGAGGAACGCCCAAAAAAATAATATTTTCGACACGTGGAACATCGGGATTTTTTTCATAAGTAGCGAGATAAGCTGTCCAAGCACCACCACCCATTGAATGTCCGACAGCGTTAAATTTAGTAATGTGTTCTTTTTTCTTCAAAAATAGCAATGCATTTTTTGTCCAAATCGACTGTTGAATCAGTGTTGCGTGGCTGTTATCAAATATAATATTGATCAATGGGTTTTTTTGCTTTGTAGAATAGTGGCCAGTCGTGCTGATTTTTCCTTCTGGGCTTACGTGAATCGTAAGCGCTTCTGTGCCCCAATGATATTTTTGTTCAAAGCGCCGAATCATCCCATGAAATGTACGATCATTTCCTCGATACCCATGAATAAAAATAGTTGGAATTTTTTTATTTGGTACAACGATTTGTTTGTTAGCAGCATTTAGCTCGAATAATAGGTAGACCGAGAGCCCTACACAAAAAATAGATACGAATGTAATCATTATTAGGCGTTTCATTTAGTTTCCAACATCCCTTCTTAAGTTTTAATTATACATTTTTTTGTAAAAAAACGCTAAAAAAACTGTTATTGATTTTCAACTACCCAAAAAACATGTATACTTATGAATATAAGGAGGGAAGTATCATGATCAAAAGAACTGGAGAAGTTACGCTTTCGGTGATTGGCTTGATCCTTGGTTTACTTTTACAGCTTGGCATGACTATCGTTAGTTTTGCTGTTGTTCGAATTACTGATACACAGTCTGGTTTAGACAGCTTTAATAGAAATTATATTAAAGGGCTGCAAGAAGCGAATATAAACCAAGCGGATGTGCCAAGTGCAAGCACAGTGATTGACGGGGTACATACATTTGCTGGTTTATTTTTAGCTGTTCTTATTATCACGTTTATATTAGGCATTTTAGGTATTATTTTTATTACAAAAAATCGTAAGCCAGTGCTTGCTGGGGTTATCTTTTTAATTCTAGCTATCCTTATTTTATTCTCGACGCTTTTTGTTGGCTTTATTCCAGCGCTTTTATTCCTTATTGCAGCAATTATGTGTTGGGCTAGAAAACCGCGGAATTCATTGGATAATTTTTAACAAAAGAGAGTTGGATTGATCTTTTATGCCAGCTCTTTTTCATTTTAGCCATTTTTTTAGAAATAATGAAAAAGATCCAGTTGTTTAGGAGGTGCTGTCTTAAAATGAGAACAAAAAGTTGTGCTTTATTGGTTGGCGCAGTACTTGGAGCGGTTAGCGGAACTTTAGCTTACTCTTTTTTAAAGCAAAAAAGATCAGGTCCTTTCAAAGAGGTCAATCAAATCCGGAGTAAATATGCTGAACAAACTGTAAACGAGACTCAAATTGAAGCTGATAAAATGCTTTCAGAAGGTGGGCTTGCAGCAGTTGCTTATGAAAATCAAAAACAAGAAATATAATTTATTTGTGGGAGGGATTGGCTTACGTCAATTCCCCCTTTTTAGTATAAGACTCAAGTTGTAGTTTAATTTCCTTCTACAGTTGCTTAAAAAAGTTGTTTAGCCGCGTTATGATGGATACAGTCAAAGCAAGGAGGGAAAAATTATGAGAGGCTTAATGATTGCAATTTTAGGTGTTATTTTAATAGCTTTAATTTTAACGTTACTCTGGCCAGCAATTATGGCAGCTATTGGAGCAGTATTGGGCTTTTGGGCCTTCAATAGGCTTCGAATTGCAAAGTCGGCGGTGGATAAAGTGCTTTACAGTATATTGCTTGGAATAGGTGCCCTCATTATTTTGGCAAATCTTAAAGGCATTCTTGTTGTTGCAGTTATTGTAGCAATAATTTATTTTCTCATGAAAAATAGACGAAAAAACAATCATCATAAAAATACGTTTGATTACCCATATACTAAATAATTGGAGGAAAAAAACATGGCAAATCTTTTTGAAAAAATGAAAGAGTGGAATAAACAATTAGGCCAAAAAATTGAAGAACGTACTGAAAAGCGCCGTAATTCGGTAAGCTATTATATGGATAAAACAAAAGCTGAAATCAAAGAAGCAGAGCGCATGGTAGAAAAACAACGTGAACTGAAATCCCTTTTTTATAAAGAATACAAAGAAATGGAAACGTATCTTGAAAAACGCCGTCATCAAGCTGTCGTTGCAAGTGAAGCCGGTGAGGATAAATTAGCTGAATTTGCGAATGAAGAAGTAAAGCAATACGAAGAGCAATTACAAGTAACAAAAGAGCATTATGAGCAAGCTAAAGAAAGCTTAGAGCAACTCGAGCTGCGCATGCACGAAATGCGCCTTAAGTGGAAAAATCTAAAAACGCAATATTTAGCTGATATTGCTGAAAAAAATGCTGAAAAAACATCGCAAAAAATGGATAAAGTGATTCATGATATGAGTTGGGGGAGCGTAACTGACTACCATGAAGCGCAAAAACAACGTGATTTAGTTGATGAAACAAAGAAAAAGGCAGACATGACAAAAGAACTTTCCCAGTCATTTGATGAATTAATGGATGAACTAGAGAAGAAAACAACAAGAAGCAAAGAAGTGATCAAAGAAAAAGCACAAGATTTCTCGACGATGGTAGATGAAATTATTGAACGAGAAAAAGAGAATTTCAAGAAAAAGGAAAAAGCCTCAATGGATGACCTTTTAAATGATTTAGAAAAGCAAGCAAAGAAAAAAGAAAAAGTTTCCGACTCAGAAGAGACGGACGAAAACGATAAATAATCTGCTTTTGAACGCAAATAACTTTTGCGTTCTTTTTTTGAGGGTAAAGAAAAAGTGATGGTTGCATTTATAAAAAAAAGCAGTATAATAATTGGTATAGACCGATTAATAATGAGGAGGTTATGTAATGATTGTTAAAGTGATTACACATGCGACGATTTATACAGGTAAAAATGTATTAGAGGATGCCTATATTCGCTTTGATTCTCAGATTAAAGAAGTAGGCACAATGACTAATTTTAAAGCCAATCAGGACGAAGAAGTGATTGATGCTTCTGATAAAATGATCATTCCTGGTTTTATTGATGTGCATTCTCATGGAGGTTACGGACATGATGCAATGGATGCTGATCCTAAAGCGTTAAAAGAGCAAGTCCGTGGAATGTTAAAAGAGGGGATTACAACATATTTTCCAACAACCATGACACAATCACATGAAAATATTGAAAATGCGCTAAAAGTGATTGCTGAAGTAGCAAAAAATGAGCCAATAATTGGTGGGATCCATTTAGAAGGACCATTCGTATCAGCTATTTTTAAAGGAGCTCAGCCAGAAAAATATATTCAAGCGCCTGACCTGGATCTATTTAAAAAATGGTTTGACGTATCTGGAGGTTTAATTAAAGTAGTCACTTATGCACCTGAACATGAAACTTCGCCAGCTTTTGAAGATCTTTGCTATGAACTAGGCGTTGTTCCAAGTGTTGGACATTCAAATGATACACGCGAGCATTTGAAAACAAGTAAAGCAACGCATGCCACTCATTTATATAATGCTTGTCACCGCATGACACACCGTGAACCAGGTGTTCCGGGGCATGTTCTCCTTGAAGATGGTATTCAAGCTGAGCTAATTTGTGATGGCATCCATGTTAACCGTGACATGGTGAAACTGGCTTATAAGATGAAAGGTGCGCATGGTATATCGCTCATTACTGATTCAATGCGGGCAAAGGGTATGCCAGAAGGGAAATCAGAACTTGGTGGCCAAACGGTTATTGTAAAGGATAAACAAGCTCGTCTTGAAGATGGAACGCTTGCTGGAAGTGTTTTAACGTACGATGATGCTTTTCGAAATATCATTGAATTTACAGGTTGCACAATTGAAGAAGCGGTACTTATGAGTTCCGTTAATCAAGCAACTGAATTCCAATTATCACAAAAAGGCGCACTTCAAGCTGGAAAAGACGCTGATTTTAACATTTTTGATACCGACTTAAACTTACTAGAAACCTATTCTTACGGAAGAAAATATTCTTGAGAGGAAATGATACCAAATGCAACTGATCAAAACAAAAGATAAATTAGAAGGCTCTTTAAAAGGCCTTGAAATCATCAAGGAAGACATTCAAGCTGGTAAAGTCAATACACTAGGTCTTGCAACTGGAAGCACACCAGAAACATTCTATGCTGAGCTTATTAAAAGTGATGTAGATACAAGTAAGATCACAACTGTAAACTTAGATGAATACGTAGGCCTTGCAGCTGATGATCTGAACAGCTATCATTACTATATGAATGAGCTATTATTTTCAAAAAAAACGTTTAAAGAAAGTTTTTTACCTAATGGGATGGCTGAGGATGCTGACACGGAATGTGCACATTATGAAACGATTTTAAGCAAGCATCCAGTCGATATTCAAATCCTTGGAATTGGTACAAATGGGCATATTGGTTTCAACGAACCAGGGACTGCGTTTGATTCTTTAACGCATAAAGTTTTGCTTACAGAATCAACACGCGAAGCAAATAAACGTTATTTTGAACGTGAAGAAGATGTCCCAACACATGCATATTCAATGGGGATTAAATCCATTATGAATGCTAAAAAAATCATTCTTTTCGCTTTTGGTAAAAGTAAAGCTGAGGCTATCAAAGAGACCATCAATGGAACGATCGATGTAAACTGCCCTGCTTCTATCTTGCAAAACCATCCAGATGTAACGATTATTGTTGATGAAGAGGCGGGTTCACTTTTATAAAAAAGAGGGCTGAAAAATGATCGATAAAAAGTCAGAAATACCAATTTATATCCAAATTCAGGCAGAAATCAAGCAAAACATTGAAAATGAAGTGTGGAAAGTAGGGGCGGCGATCCCAGCAGAAAGGCACCTTGCTGAAATGTTTCATGTTAGCCGGATGACTGTAAGACAAGCCATCCAAGGCTTAGTGGATGATAATGTTTTACAACGGCGTGTTGGTGCAGGAACATTTATTGCTGAAAAGAAATTAACAGAGCGGCTTGAAGCAGTGACAAGTTTTACTAATTTGATGCGCCAAGAAGGAAAAACGCCTTCAACGCGAATTGTTTCATACGGGATTAAACCTGCTAGCACACAAGAACAGATCGCTTTACAACTTCCTAAAAATAGTAATGTAATGAAAATCGAACGGATTAGATATGGTGACCTTGTCCCCATTTTATTTGAAGTAGCAGCAATTCCAGAAAAAATTGCATCACTTTTAACAAAAGAAGATATTACGCATTCGTTATATCATGCGATTGAATCCAATATTGGGCAACCTATTGGCGAAGCAGAACAAACGATGGAGGCAGCACTTGTCTCAGAAAGAATTGCACCCTATTTGGATGTGAAGGTAGGTTCACCAGTGATGAAGTTAAAACAAATCACGACTTTAGAAGACGGCCGGCCTTTTGAATTTACGCGTTCACAATATGTAGGAAGCAGATTTCAATTTGTGGCGAGAATTAAATAAAGAATCAGTGTCATAAAAAATGTAGGAAAATAGCCGCTTTTATCAGGGTATTTTCCTACATTTATTTAGTATAGGCTTAAATTACTTTAGATATTGTAGTAGAAATGGAATTAGTGATTTAACTTTTTTGAGGAATTAAGTTCCATATCTGATTGCTACCAAAGCGAGGTAAATAAGTAACGATAGGGCTCCATATTTTAGTATTAGCAAATTGTAAGTCAAGAACCTGTTCTGGATTATAAAAGCTTCTAATTAAATAGCCACCACTTTTCACACTATATTCAACAATCCAATATGCTAGTGCATCATTAACATATGAATTGCTTTTACTATCAAAAAGGAGTACTCTACCAGTAGGAAATTGATAGAATAATTCGTTATTGGGAGACCGCATACTGGAAATCTTATAAGCCTTTTTTTCTTCGTTATATTTAAACATCCAGTCAGTTTCTATACTATTTAAAAAAGTATTTAGCTCGATATAATCGCTAGAAGCTGCATATATAGCAGATTTGTCATTTACTCTTGTGATAATACTATACACCCCATCTTCAATAGGCTGTTCATCTATACGATTTATTTGCCATTCTTTCTTATAACTATTATTTGTGTTATCGGTAAATATTTTTGTTGGATCAGCAAAGTTGCTAAATTGATAATATCCTTGTTCGGTCCGTTCTATTCGCCAATACTGTTCATTAAGGTTAAAATCGATAAGTAGAACAGGGTTAGGCGAATAAAGGCCAAAGCTTGTCAACACTAAATTCGGGTCTACTGCATTTTTAATTTTATAGGCCCTTTTTTGTTCATCATATACAAACTTCCACGTTTGTCCTTCATATTTGCCATTTTGTAAAGTACTTATTTTTGCGTCATGCTCGATGCTAACTGGAGTAACTAGTTTATTTTGATCGACGTTACTTTTAATGTAATATTCTCCGTCTTCAAGAATACGAGCATTAACAGGGTTTACTGCCCATTTTTGATTGTTTCCTCCATTTTCTGAATAAGCGATGATATTATTTCCATTGTTAGAATCACCATAGGATAGATCAAGAACTATGGATGAATTATAATTTGATTTTAATTGATAATTTCCATTTTTATCTTGATAAGCTTGCCAATATTGATCGCTGTTTCCTTGATCTGGAAATAGAATTACTTTGTTTGAGCGCTTACTGTCCCATGTTAATACTAAAGTTTCATTCTTTACGCTTTTAATTTTATAAGCTTTTTTCTGGTTATCATATACAAATTTCCACATCTGTCCATCGGGTTTGCCACGTTGCCAGATTTTTATAACGACATCAAGGTTGCTGTAATAATTTGATGTAACTAGTTTATTTTTAGACACCTTACTTTCAATATAGTATTCTCCATCAAGAATAGGAGCATAATCAACAGGGGCAAATTTCCATTTTTGGTGCCCTCCACCATTATATGGATAGACTAAAATGGAGTTTCCGTTACGTGGATCTTCGCGTTCTATATCGATTACTTTATTTGGATCAGAATAGCTCTTAATCTTATAAGTACCATCTGAAACCTTTTCTAATTTCCAATATTGATCGTTATTTCTCAATTCTGGAAGTGTTTGCAAGTGATTTTTCTTATTTCTGTCCCACGTTAATATTTTTCCTGGGGCACATCTAATTTTATAAGCTTTTTTCTTGAAATCATATACAAAGGACCATTGTTGACTTTCTATATTTTTTTGGTTCCAAATTTTCACATTATTATCAGTGGACCCCTGATCTGTAAGTACACTATTTTTATTTATATTACTCTTAATAAAATAGTTTCCATCTGGAATTCTAGTGGAACTTATTCCTCCTTCTTTAGCTACCGGTTGTACACTACCTTTTTGTTTCATAGGGTCTTTTTCCTCTTCACTAGTATAGGAAGCTTTTCTTAATTCACCCTCAGGAGGTCTTTGCCATTGTACAACTTCGATTCCTTCTGGAGCTGTTAATTCAGGTATGCCCGGTCTTTCTAAGAAAGAAGGGTTGGTTATTATCCGTACTAAGTCTGGAGTATTTCCTGCACCTCTTCTATATTCGCGTACTGAACGAATAAACTCTGGTCTTATCCCACCTGGAAAGACAATCTCACTTTCGTCTGGATAGGGTGAATCACTTCCTAATGATACATTAGTGTCTATACCGCCAGGGGCGAAGATCTCATATTGATATCTATATGGAAATTCCTCACCTGGCATCCATTGTCTGACAATTTGTCCATCAGCATCTACTTCTGGGCGTGTTGTGGATACATAAGGTGTATTATTATAAGTATACTTACCACTCGCATATTGAAAAAACCCCCATGTGTATCTTTCCATATCATTCGTTTGACGACGTGGTGAAAACCCATTTAGAAATATGTCATCAGGACCTCGATTATCATATCTTAGTAGCCGTTCTCTTTCATGGGCGCCATTAACATTACTTCTCCAGTATGGTCCGCCTGCTGGCAATTGAGGGCTCCAAAATACTGTCATATAGTTATGAACTGTTCTTACAGCTAGTGCAGCTATAGCGGGAACAGCTGCAGCGCTTACCCCATTTGTACTGTCTAAATTATTATTAGCTAAAGCAGTATTTGAATTAATAATGAAACAACTAAAAAAAATCGTTAACGTTAATAAAAAAGTAGGTATTATTTTTTTTATATTCATTTTTTTCTCCTTTTTTTCGATAAAATGAATGACTAAGCTACTTTAAGAATGAATGTTGCCATTTTTTAATTGATGAAACATGCTTAACTATCAAATAAGGTACAACGAATTAATTTGTTTTTAGCAAAGTAAAATTATCAAAATCAGCTTGTCCATCCCCGATTTCTGGATTCACAAAGATAAAAACAGTAAGCTCTCCGATATCCGTTGTTTTTAGTGAGATACTTTGGTTTTCTAAATTAGGAGAATGCGGTGGTACTCCAGAAACAATTTCTCCTATATTATTATTTAAGGCGACAAAAGCTCCTATACCATCCAAGCCAAAATCCTGCTCCTTTGAATCGAAACTTAATGTATACGCTGTATAAGGTTCCAAGTCGACTATTTTTTGAGTAGTGACATGACCAAAACCAGAACCTGTGGCTATCCTAAGAAAATTATTATTGTTTTCATTAATGATTTGTGCTTTTTCTGGGTAAAGATTATCCCAATTCGTTATCCCGTCATTAAAAGTTCCATTTTTAATAAAGTTAGTATTTTGAGTAGCTATTTTTGTAGTAAATTTGCCTTTCGAAGCGTTTGCATGAGTAATGTCATAGCTTTGTGTTAATAGTAGTGTGATGATAACAATAGAGCTAAAAATCGAAATTACTTTCTTTACGTTCAATCCAATCATCTCCTATCCATTTTTTTATAATACTTTTCATTCTAAAGGTAGCGCTTTCACGTTATCATAAAAGTTACTTTTAAAAAAATGAAGTTTTCGAGGAAAGAGATATAATTGTGACAATAATGTGTCTTTTTTAAGGGGTGCTAATGAAAAATGGGATCCATTTTTTTCTAGAGTTGCTTTCAGTTAGCGTCTTTAAGCGCTTTTTTTGTGTTCATCGTTTCATGTAGCAAAAATAAAAATGCTCTTCTCTGAGAAAAGCATTTTTATTTTTAAACATAATATTAAATCTCGTTTTTATTTAATTTCAAGATTTTTAGCTAACTCATCGTGTAAGCGAGCACGTTCTTGTTCAGAAACAACATAGTACCATAGGCCATCATTTAGTTTGCCGCCATCGCCTTTTACTTGAAGGTTTTCCACATTTTTTAATGAGTTACGGTAGTTTTTAGCAATTTTAGTAATGTCATTCATTGTAAAATCGGTCTCGATATTCTTACCAATGGCGTTTAAAATGCCGTCAAAGCGCCAGATTAATCCAGTACTTAAAGCTTTTTCAGCAATAGCAGAAATAAGTTGTTGTTGCCTTTTTTGTCGACCAAAGTCGCCTTCAGCATCTGTTTTACGGATACGGACATAAGCCAGAGCTTGGTCACCATCTAAATGAATATTTCCTTTGTTGAAAGTTCCTTGGCTACCAGTACTTGATTGTTTATTTAGCGTTAAACCGTCTTTGTCATTATAAACTTCAACGCCGCCAACAGCATTCACTAAATCACGGAAACCTTCCATATTAATTTTAATATAATAGTTAAATGGAATGTTATTTAAAAAATTCGTTGTTGTGGCATCTGCCATTTTTACGCCACCATAAGCAAAGGCGGCATTAATTTTTTCAGTCGAATTATGACCAATAATTTCAGCGCGAGTATCACGAGGGATACTTAACATTTGAATTTTGTTTTTTGTGCCGTTAACTGTTGCTGCAATCAATGTATCAGAACGTCCACGCTCATTACCACGAGCATCGGTTCCGATGATTAAAACAGAAAATGGTGTTTTACCATTTAAAGCAACGCCTGAACTTCCTTTTCCTTCAATGGGATGATGAATCTTATCAAAAGTAGAGCTTGTTCTCCAATAAGCAAAGCCGACAAGGGCTACAGCAGCTAAAACAATCACTAAAAGCGTGATTAATATAATTTTTAATACGAAGTGCTTTTTCTTTTTACGTTTGTCTGATCGCAATTTTGACATCCTTTCTTTACGTACATATTATTATTTTATACTAAAATATGAAAAAGGTCATTAAAAATTTTTAATCTTTAAGAAGTTATTAAGATTGGATGAGAATTTTAGCTTTTCATTGTGTTTTTATAGCGGAAAAAGTATAATAAAATAAACAAATTGTTCGGAAAGGGCGTGGAAGCCTTGTTTTATTTATTAATTAGTATTTGTTTCATGGCATCGCTTCTATTGACGCCACTTGTGAAATATCTAGCTTTAAAGTTCGATATAACGGATAAACCCGATCAACGTAGAATAAATGTAAAGCCGATCCCAAGTATTGGCGGCTTGGCAATTTATAGTAGTTTTATGATTGGACTGTTCTTATTGCCGATTGAAGATCGCTTTGTTTGGACGTTAGCTATTTCTGGGACAGTCATGATGCTTACAGGTTTAGTTGATGACCTTTTTGATATTAAAGCGCGTTATAAGCTGTTTGGTCAGATTTTGGCGGCATTTGTTATTGTTTTTTTTGGTGACATTAATATTGATTTTATTAATTTACCATTTGGTGGTGAAATACATTTTGGGATTTTGAGTATTCCACTTACCATTCTTTGGATTGTGACCATTACGAATGCGATTAATTTGATTGATGGGTTAGATGGCCTTGCAGCTGGGGTTTCAACGATTGCTCTTTTTACAATTTTGGGGATGGCCTTTATTATGTCGGATAGCGTTGTTATTTTAGTGGCTACGGTGCTTATTTCTGCGACGCTTGGGTTCTTACCTTACAATTTTAATCCAGCAAAAATTTTTATGGGTGATACAGGAGCACTTTTTTTAGGCTTTATTATTGCTGTTCTTTCAGTTATGGGCTTTAAAAACGTCACATTTATTTCACTTATTGTACCGATTTTAATTTTAGGGGTACCTCTTTCTGATACGATTTTTGCCATTATACGGCGAATGGTAACGAAGCAACCTATTGCGATGGCAGATAAATATCATCTGCATCATTGCTTAATGAATCTAGGTTTTACTCATCGGCAAACGGTTATTTTAATTTATGCAATCGCAGCACTTTTTTCGCTCTTTTCATTTATTTTTACAATGTCAACGCTTTTAGGTTCGATTATTTTAATGATTGTGCTGGTTATTTTAATTGAGGTACTGATTGAAACATTAGGCTTGATTGGGAAAAATTATCGCCCAATTATGCGCTTGTTTAAAATGAATTCAGAAAACGAAGAAGAAAAAAATAGTTAATGTAAAAAAAGCGTGACAAGTGCACGTTTTTTTTATATGCTTTGTACATACAGAAAAGGAGTATGGTGAGAGGAGCTATTTGTTAGCTTATTCACGTGCTCCTTTTTACTTGAAAGTTATTGTTTGAGAGCCGTGGTTATGATACATTATTCAGGTAAGCTTTTTACAGAAAGTCGAGGAGAAATCAATATGGAAATCATTGCGACAGCAGATTCAGCACTGCAAGCCGAAAAGTTGCTTCGCGCGGGGGTAGATACGCTATATGTTGGAAACAACCGATTTGGTCTTAGGTTGCCTGCTTCATTTAGTGTAACTGAATTACAAGAGATCGTGGCTTTTGCTCACGGACAAGGGAAAAAAGTCATCATAGCCGTAAATGGTTTAATGCACAATGAACATATCGCAGAAATCCCAGCTTATTTAAAGCAATTAGCTGAAATAAAGGCTGATGCAATTGCTTGCGGTGACCCAGGTGTTATTTTGACGTTGGAAGAGCTGGGACTTGACTTACCATTTATTTATGATGCACAAACATTTGTGACAAGCGCTGAACAAATTGCCTTTTGGGTGGAGCAAGGAGCAATTAGTGCTGTTCTTGCTAGAGAGTTAACAAAAATCGAAATCGAAAAAATTGCCAGTAGCTTAAATGTACCTGTAGAAGTTCTTGTTTATGGGCCAACGTGCATTCACCAATCAAAGCGCAAGTTGGTGACGAATTACTATAATATTACTGATTTAGATGAAAGCTCTGCTAAAGAACGTGGGCTTTATTTGCGTGAGCCGGGGGATGCGGATAGCATGCTACCTATTTATGAAGATGAAAATGGCACGCATATTTTTAGCTCAGAAGATATTTCATTGATGCCTTATTTAAAAGAGCTTTATCAAGCAGGGATTACAACTTGGAAGTTAGATGGCATTTTACATGAAAGTGAAAATTTTGTTCGGATTGCAAAACTTTTTGTTGAGGCGAAAGAAATGATCGTGAAAGATGCGTTTGTTGCTGAAAGTTTTGTTAACCAACTGGCTGAGCTGTCAAATAAAACGAGAAGCCTTGATGCTGGTTTTTATTTGAAAGATCCGGATGAAGTGAAGTAAAGGGGGATATTTATGCGCACAATAACAAAAAAACCAGAAGTGCTTGCACCTGCTGGAAATCTTGAAAAATTAAAAATTGCCATCCGTTATGGTGCTGATGCGGTTTATATTGGTGGACAAGCTTTTGGATTACGTTCACGTGCTGGGAATTTTAGTTTTGATGAAATGCGAGAAGGTATTACTTTTGCGCATGGACATGGAGCTAAAGTATACGTGGCTGCTAATATGGTGGCTCACGAAGGTGATACTGAGGGGGCGGGAGAATTTTTCCTGACATTACGAGAAATTGGTATTGATGCAGTTATTGTCTCTGACCCTGCGCTTATTCAAATTTGTTTTGAAAACGCACCTGGTTTACCAGTTCATTTATCAACACAAGCATCAGCGACTAATTATAAAACATTAGAATTTTGGCGAAAACGAGGGCTTGAACGTGTCGTTTTGGCACGAGAAGTAAGCATGGAGGAAATTCGCGAAATCGCAGAAAAAACCAATGTTGAAATGGAAGCCTTTATTCACGGGGCGATGTGTATTTCTTATTCTGGACGTTGTACACTTTCTAATCATATGGCGAATCGTGATGCCAATCGTGGTGGTTGTGCTCAGAGTTGCCGCTGGAAATATGATTTGTTTGAAGTGGATCATGGCGTGAAGCGAAATCTTGTAGCAGAAGACGAAGAGCCATTTTCAATGAGTGCAGTTGACTTATCAATGATTCGTTATCTACCAGATATGATTGAAGCAGGTGTAGACAGCCTTAAAATAGAAGGGCGGATGAAGTCGATTCATTATGTTTCAACAGTGGCTAGTATTTACCGCAAAGTGGTTGATGCTTATTGCAGCGATCCAGATCATTTCGAGTTTGATCCTGCTTGGGAAGATGAATTGTGGAAAGTAGCTCAGCGTGAGTTATCGACCGGTTTCTTTTATAAAGAACCAACAGAAGACGAGCAACTTTTTGGTAAAACAAGAAAAATTCCACAATATGCTTTTGCAGCACAAGTATTGGACTATGATCCAAAAACGCGAATTGCAACGCTTGAACAGCGCAATAATTTTGGCGTTGGGGATAAAATTGAATTTTATGGCCCTAAAGATACTGGCTTTAAGCAGACCGTAACGAAAATTTGGAATGAAAATGATGAAGTCATTGATCGTGCTCCTAATGCAATGATGACAGTAAAAATGGTTGTAGATCAACCGGTTGAGCCATTTGACTTTATGCGAAAGAAAAAATAGTTTACCATGGAAACGATTCGGAAAATGAGGTATAATGTAATTAAATTGTAACATAAGGAGGAATTAGCATGATAACTTTAATCATTATAATCGCAATCGTCGTTGTTCTTGCGTTGATTTACTTTGGTTTATACAATAGTCTTGTTAAATATCGTAATCGCGTTGATGAAACCTGGGCGCAAATTGATGTTCAATTGAAACGTCGCTTTGACTTAATTCCCAATTTGGTAGAAACGGTCAAAGGGTATGCCACACATGAAAAAGAAACACTGACACAGGTCATTGAAGCGCGCAATAAAATGATGGCAACATCAAAAAATGATCGTGCTGAGCAAATTGAAGCAGATGATATGCTAACAGGTGCATTAAAATCTGTTTTTGCTCTTGGCGAATCTTACCCAGATTTGAAAGCAAACCAATCATTTATCGAATTACAGCATGAGCTTTCTACAACGGAAAACAAGGTTGCTTACTCACGTCAGTTGTATAATACAACGGTTATGACATACAATACAAAAATTGAATCATTGCCAACGAATATTATCGCTAAAGCACATGGCTTTACGAAACGAGAAATGTTAAGTGCAAAAGAAGAGGAACGTGAAACACCAAAAGTCCAATTTTAATTTAGAAAGGAAGAGAGCGCATGCTATTTGAACAAATTGCTTCTAATAAGCGCAAAACTGTTTTTATTGTGTTCGGTTTCTTCTTATTCGTACTTTTGGTGGGTGCTGCGATTGGCATTGTTGTTTGGAACAATTATCTAAACGGACTGCTTATTGCTGCGGTTGTTGGCATCATTTATATCGCCATTATGTTATTCAATAGTTCTAGCATTGTAATGCAAATGAATCATGCAAAAGAAATTCGTTCGCGTGAAGAAGAGCCTGTCTTATTTGACACTGTTTCTGATATGGCTATGGTTGCAGGAATCAAGATGCCACGTGTGTATATTGTAGAAGATGCTAGCCTTAATGCTTTTGCAACAGGTTCATCTCCAGAAAAAAGCGCAGTCGCTGTGACACGCGGGCTGTTAAATGCATTAGAGCGCTATGAGCTAGAAGGTGTAATTGGGCATGAAGTCTCTCATATTCGCAATTATGATATCCGCCTTTCGACAATTGCGATAGCTCTTGTAGCGGTTATTGCAATTTTGAGTGATATTGCGATGCGTTTTCTTTTTTGGGGAAGTTTAACAGGTGGACGTAACAGCCGTAAAAATGACAATAATGGTGGTGGTGCAGCACAGGTAATTATTTATTTAGTTGCTCTTGTATTTGTTATTTTAGCACCTATTATTGCAACTGCAATCCAGTTTGCTTTATCGCGGAATCGTGAATATCTTGCTGATGCTAGCGCAGTTGAATTAACCCGAAATCCTGAGGGCTTAATTTCAGCACTTGAAAAGATCAGCGGGAATAGTAAGAAGATGGAGCAAGTAAGTGCAGCTAGTGAATCAATTTATTTTGCTTCACCCCTGAAGTCGAAAAAAGAAAAGCCAGGTTTATTTGATTCACATCCACCAATCAGTACAAGAATCGAACGTCTAAAAAGTATGTAAACAAAACAAAAAAAGCCGTGAAACTCTAGTTGGACATCGTTCCAAAATAGTATCACGGCTTTTTACCCACCTGTATATTGCCATATAAGTTGTCCATCTGCCATTTCGACTGAAGTGACTTTTTGTTGCAAGCGCCATTTCTTCATTAGGCGTTCAATTTTTGCTGTAGATACATTATAATATTCAGCCATAGCTTCTGCTGATGTTACACGTACTTGCTTGATATATTCTTCCATTGGAGGCCTATTCTCTGGTTCAGGAAAATGATTTAAGAGCTCCGATAAAATATGCACATACACATCATAACGATGGGGACCAGTAATCTTAAGGCCAGCATCCTCTATATTCCGATTAAAAAAGACGACGGTTGGATTTTCGAAAATATCCATTTCATGCGCTACTTTCTGATCCCCAATATAAGCACGTTTAGCAATATTGGAAGCAAAGTCTTTATTAAATTCGCTTAAATCAAGACCCACAGCATGCGCCATTTTTAACAGTGTCTCATTATCAGAAATATCTTTGCCTTCTAAAAAATAGGCTTCTTGGATTTTACGCAAAAAGTTAATCCCCAGTTTTTTTCCTTGAAGTTCAGCAGCTTTTACAGCAAGACAAGAAATATAAGAAAGGTGCGCCTGCTCCTTTTGCTCTTTGAACATTTCTAATTGTGGGGTGCGTTTTTGTTTGTTAATAAAAGTTTGTAAATTATTATATAAAATGTATCTTAATTTAAAATAATTACCATATTCTAACTGGAGGCGCTTAATATTGACATCCATATTCCAACAATCTTCACAAGTAGGATCGAAAAATAAATAAATTTCAATCGGCTTGGAACTTGAAACAGATTCATAATATAGATTTTGGTTAATCATTGTTATCACCTGATTTTCAAATTCTGACATATACACTGCCCGTACTTAGTATCGCTTGAGCTGTAAACTATATTGTAAAATAATTTAAGTCTATTTATATTTTATCAGCGTCTACATAAATTAACAAATAATTGCTCCTCAAAAAAAGCAGAATTTCTTTATAAATTGTATTTATTCATTGTGATAAACTTCGGTATAGAAGCGTTCAATTTTATTTGGTGCAGGGATTTCAGTGATTGAATAATTTTCCAGAAGTTCAGAAAAGATACTTTTTCCTTTTTCGTAATCGGGTACTTCATATTCAAGATTATAATCAACAACATTTCCATAAAAATTTTTGTCAAATACAAGCAATCCTTTTTTGTATTCGATTTCGCTTCGAATGGTTTTTAGTGAGCCGAACAAGATAAGGTCTTCGTACGAAACAGATAATTTAGCAAGTTGTTCGCGTACTTTACCAATGGGGATATTCGCACCTTTTAAGATAGCATCCGTTTGATCAGCGCCTAATATTTGCGTGGTTTCAAGCAATCCATTTCCTTCTGGTGTTTTTAATGTTAATTGATCGTTATTTTTTATTTTTCGAATACGTAAAGCGCTCTGTCTGTTTTTTAAGGCAAAGGCTGGTGTATCGAAGTAATAGTTAATTTGCTCAAAGTAATCATCAGCTTTTATGTTGAAATCTGTTGTTAGTTTTTCGTATTCGCTGGCTGTTAGCATATTACGAAATTCAATTTCAAGTTCTTGTGACAAAATAATCATCCTTTCAAGCATAAAAAGTTTCTTTTCTTCTATAGTACCAGTGTTGAAAAAAATATGCTAAAAATACGCTATCACAAAAGAGGAATCTTAAAAAATATGGTAAAATAGGTGTGTGCATTTGAGACTCAGTCAAATAAGCTAGTAGAGGTGAGGTTTTTGAATCATTGGGAAGATTTTCTTGTGCCGTATAAGCAAGCTGTAGAAGAGTTAAAAGTAAAATTTAAAGGAATGCGTTCCCAGTTTATACTTGAAAACAATCATTCGCCGATTGAATTTGTGACGGGTCGTGTAAAGCCCGTGGCAAGCATTTTGGATAAAGCAACAAAAAAGGAGATCTCACTTGATTGCTTAGCAGAAGAAATGCAAGATATCGCTGGACTTAGAATGATGTGTCAATTTGTGGATGATATTGAAGTTGTTGTCGAGTTAATGAGACAAAGAAGTGATTTTCGTATTATAGAAGAAAGAGATTATATTGCGAATAAAAAGCCTAGTGGTTATCGTTCTTACCATGTAGTTATTGAATATCCAGTGGAAACAATCCAAGGTACAGAAAAGTTACTTGTTGAAATTCAAATTCGGACACTTGCCATGAATTTTTGGGCGACGATTGAGCATTCAATGAATTATAAATATCAAGGTGGGTTTCCAGAAGCGATTAATACAAGACTAAAACGCGCTGCAGAAGCTGCATATCAATTAGATGAAGAGATGCGCCAAATTCGTGAAGAAGTAAGAGATGCTCAGGTCTTTTTTTCAAAAAATAAAGATGTCATCAAAGCCCAAAATACTGTACACCATGAAATTCCTAAACAATAGATAAAGGAGAACACAAAATGAAATATGTAATTTTCTCCAAAGGGGATGAAAAGTCGAATTTACTTAGATTGACAATTGTTGCTGAATTTGGGAATTATGATATGGTCTATGATGAGGTTAACCCAGAAATTGTGATTTCCATTGGCGGTGACGGGACGATGCTTGCTGCTTTTCATCAATATGAAAATCGTTTAGATCAAACTGTGTTTTTAGGTATTCATACGGGGCATTTAGGCTTTTATGCTGATTGGCGCCCGCAAGAAGTTGATAAATTGGTCAAGTTAATTGTAAAAGGCAAGTTTGAAAGAGTGATTTATCCGCTTTTAAAAACAACCGTACGCTATGCGTTAGGAAAACAAGAAGCGATTTATTTAGCGTTAAATGAATCAACGGTTAAAAGCTCTGGAGGGCCATTTGTCGTTGATGTTTTTGTCAATGATAGTCATTTTGAGCGATTTCGCGGAGATGGTCTTTGTATGTCAACACCAAGTGGAACCACGGCTTACAATAAATCGCTTGGAGGGGCTTTAATGCATCCTTCCATTTCAGCCATGCAGTTAACCGAAATGGCGTCAATTAATAATCGGGTTTATCGTACAATTGGGAGCCCACTTGTTTTCCCAAATCATCACTTAGTTAGTTTACAGCCAGTTAACCATAATGACTTTCAAATATCAGTGGATCATTTAAGTATTTTACATCGCGATGTAAAAGAAATTCGTTATGAGGTTTCAGATCAGTCAATTCAATTTGCAAGATTCAGGTCGTTTCCATTTTGGCAACGAGTACATGATTCGTTTATTGAAGATTAGGAGGAAGTTTTGTTTTTATCGTGGCAAGTGAAAGAAGAGGAAGAAGGCATACTGCTTAGGACATTTCTTAAGCATCATCATATTTCAAAACAGCTTTTAGCTTCTGTGAAATATCAAGAAGACGGGAAAATTGAAGTCAATAAAAAAGAAGAAACCGTCCTTTATAAAGTAAAAACAGGAGATATTATTAAGCTAACTTTTCCAAAAGAAAAGCAAAACGACCGTTTAGTGCCTGAATTTGGCCTTTTAGATATCGTGTTTGAGGATGATTTTATTCTTGTTATTAATAAGCCTGCTGGGATGGCATCGATTCCTGCACAATATCATCCAAAGGGGTCGGTTGCAAGTCATGTGAAAGGGTATTACCATCTGAAAGGTATTGATTCTGCAATCCATATTGTGACAAGGCTTGATCGTGAAACTTCTGGATTGATGCTGATTGCAAAAACACGGTTTGCTCATGCGCGATTAAGTGATTTTCTGCAAAAAGGGCTTTTGAAAAGGCGTTATCAGGCGCTTGTCACGGGACAATTGTCAGAGTCTAGTGGAAGTATTATCGCTCCAATTGGTAGGCGTGATGTTAGTATCATGGAACGAATAGTCACACCAGAAGGAAAATATGCAAAAACAAACTACCAAAGAATAGCACATTATCAGGATTTTGATCATCTCAAAATTGAACTTGAAACAGGGAGAACCCATCAAATTCGCGTTCATTTTTCATATATTGGTCATCCATTAATTGGAGATGAAATGTATGGCGGTAAAGTAGATCAGTTAAAAAGGCAAGCACTTCATTCGTATCATCTTCATTTACAACACCCTTTTACAGAAGAATATCTTGAGTTTGAAATTCCACTACCAGCAGATATTGAAAACATGATAAACAAAGTGAAAAAAGTTTAAAAAAAAACAAGACTCATGTAAAATAAATAATGGAATAAATGTTTAATTTTAGGAGGAAGAATAATGAATTTAACTTTAGATGATAAAACTTACGTTGTGATGGGTGTTGCCAATAAACGTAGTATTGCTTGGAGTATTGCTAAATCACTTAACGAAGCAGGGGCTAAGTTAGTTTTTACATATGCAGACGATCGGGCTAAAAAAAGCATTACAGAACTAGTAGACACGCTTTCTGACATAAATAAAGATCCATTATTGATTCACTGTGATGTCACAAGTGAAGATAACATAAAAGCGGCTTTTGAAGCTGTAAAAGCGAAACATGAGAAAATTAGCGGCTTAGCACATTGTATTGCTTTTGCAAATAAAGACTATTTAACGGGTGATTATTTAGAAGTGGATCGTGAAAGCTTTTTACAAGCTCATGAAATCAGTGCTTATTCTTTCACAGCAATTGCTCGAACATTGAAGCATTTAGAAATGCTAGCAGAGGATGCAAGTTTAATTACGTTAACTTATCTTGGTGGCGAGCGCGTGGTTGAAAATTATAATATTATGGGGGTCGCAAAAGCTTCTCTTGATGCAAGTGTTAAATATATGGCAGTTGATCTTGGAAAAGTGGGCGTCCGTGTAAATGCGATCTCAGCTGGTCCAATCCGTACGTTATCAGCAAGAGGTGTGAGTAGTTTTACAAAGTCACTAAGCATAGTAGAAGAGAAAGCACCGCTAAAACGAGCGACACAACCAGAAGAAGTGGGAGATACGGCTTTATTCCTGTTTAGTTCACTTTCACGAGGGATTACTGGTGAAATGATTCATGTGGATAGCGGCTATCACATTATCGGATTTTAAAAAAACATGTGCCGAGGACATTCATTGATGTCCTCGGCACATGTTTTTAATTTTTTTTCTCTAATTTACCTTTGTTATCTTTAAGTGGTGCTTGAGAAAGATAAAATTCTTTTGGTGTTGGTGGGTAAAAGGCTGGTTTTTTAGTTTGTCTAAATTGATCAATCGCCTTATCTATTTGTACCCAGCCACGCCAGCTTAAATGAATTGGGTCCTCTAAGAAGTAAGGATCATCTGTAAATTTCTCAAGTGAAACGTATTTAAAGCCATTCTGTTCCACCATTGCTTGTGTTTTTTGGTAATATAAACTTAATTCTTTTCTATTCATGCCAATAAAATCGATCCATTTTCCATTAATTGGTGGATTAACGAAGAGAACATCTGCACCAGCCTGCTTAAACGCATCCATAACTAGCTGTAAGTCAGCGTACTCAGGTGATTGAGCATAGCTTAATGAGCGACGGCTGTCTGTTAACTTATCGTAAATAGGTTTGATTTTTTTATCGTAATATTTTTGTTTGATGTTAAATTCATTGTTACCAGTATTGGCTTTACCAGCTTCTATAGCAAGTTGATCTAGTTTTTCATAGGATAAGTTGCCAGGGAGATTTTTAATACCATTTTCAACCATTTCTTCTCTAGAACCAGTGACAAATTTTGATTCCAATTCATCTTTACGAGTTAAAATAGCATATTGGAATTTTGCTGATAAGCGTGTGAAAGTTTCATCGTTTGGTTTATTTGGTCCAGGTGTAGCAATGTTTTCAAGTAAGGATTTTAAAGTTGTATCATTTTGCACGACTTTATATTGTAACAACCTGCGTGCAGCATAGCGTCTTTCGGGTGTTTCTTTTTTGTCTTCTAAAGCAAATTTATAAGCTTGAAGCGGTGAAAAGTTAATCCCAAAATGACCAGCATTTACTCCTTTTGGTTGAAACCACTGTGGGGAGAGAATGAAAACTACTTTTTTTCCTTTTAATTGGGTACCGAGTGAGTTGATATTTAAATAGTGTGTAAGCGATTGTGTCCCTGCACGGCCAATTAAAAACGGTGTATAACCCTTATTGTATTTTTGAGAATAAACGCTTGGATGAAACATATCAATACGAGAGAGTTCAGAAGACCCAAAGATTGGTAAGTATTCTTTTTTTGAAAACGCATCGTCTTGAATAAGTTGTCCTTGAATGACACCTTCATTCATCGAAGTAGCACTTTTTTCAATGGTTTTATTTGAAACGCCATTGAAAAGAGCACTTGGGCCGAAAAGGATGAACAGGAAGACAAGTCCAGCAACAAGTACTGGACCAAATGTCATCCAAAGCTTTTTTTTCATTATTTGAGTTCCTCGAGCTTAGCAATAATCATTTCTGGAGTTGCCCATTCCGTGCGTTCAAATTCAGAGACTGGAACTGTGATACCTAAACGAGCTTCAATTTCAACGAGTAGACTAACTGTTGCCATTGAATCAAGCAAGCCTTCGTCGAAAAGTTGAACGTTTGTGTTATCTTTAACTTCTTCTGTTTCTGTAATTTCCTCTAAAATTTTTAATACTTCATCGCGAAAAGCCATGTTAAAAACCACCTTTAATTATTTTTAGTTAAAATGGGATTTTATCTAATATTCCTGAGAAGATCAAGAATCCAAAGCAGATAAAATTAAATGTGATAAATACCCCAATGACATGTGTTACTTTGTTTTTTGGATAGAATTTATATTTTTTATTAATGCGTTCAAAGATATCAAAACCGATAATCATGAGCGCTTGGTATAACCCGTAAAGGATGTAATACCAATGAAGACCATGCCAAATCCCCATAATCATGAAATTCACGAAATAAGCGATATAGGCAATTGTAAACTTGCTTTTAAACCATTTTTTCTTTGTTAACCAGAATACAAGGCGCATAAAAACGAAATCTCGGAACCAGAATGATAAGGTCATATGCCATCTATTCCAGAAATCTTTAATGTTGCGAGCGATAAATGGTTTGTTAAAGTTCATTGGTGTCTGTATCCCTAACATATGACTGACTCCGACAGCAAACGCACTATAACCAGCAAAGTCAAAGAACAAATACATACTATAACTATACATATAACCAAGCATGCTAGAGCCAAAATTAATATGGTTTATTAAATTAAATTTAAGTGGCTCCACCCAGTATTTGGAAACTAAATAAGCAATAATGAATTTATAAAGAAAACCTAAGAAAATAAGAAAAATACCTCTGTTTAAAAGTGCTAAATATTTTTCCTTATCAAGTGGTTTATCGACATCCTGTTTAAAGCGACGATAACGATCAATTGGTCCAGAAGAAAGCGTTGGGAAAAAGAGTAAGAAATTCACGAATTCAACAGAATTATACTCTTTGATTAAGCCATCACGGATTTCTATCACCATGGTTACGGCTTTAAATGTCAAATAAGAGATACCAAGGAAGCCAACGAGTGAAAGATGGCCTGCAAGTAATGGCTGCATCTTGGTAACAATGAGTGGTAAAATGGACATCAATATTGCTAAAGTGAAAATACCACCATGATTTTTATTTAAAACACGGCGATAATTAAAGTAAAGCCGTACAATAATTAATTGCCAAAAGATAAAGGCAATAAACGCAATCCCTTGAATGTAGTTCTCAGAGAACATCCAATAAATGAAAAGAAGTGTTACAAAGGCATTATAAACAGGTAAACGGCGACCATTTAGGCCTGCAATGATAATGGGAGCTAAAAATAGAAACAATATCCCAAAATAGAATATCGTACCATAAGGTGTTGTCATTCGTTCACCTCTAGAGCCAGCGCTTTACGATCAACCTTACTGTTATTTGTTAATGGTAAGCTTTCTTTGTAAATCCATTTGCGTGGGATCATATAGCTTGGTAACACACTTTGCAATTCCTTTTTTATTGCAGAACTAAGTTGATATTCTTTTTGAAATTCGTGTGAGTTTGGTACGACAAAGGCAACTAAACTATCGACTTTCCCATTAACAAGTTTTGGAATGACAACGCAACTACGTATATAGCTGACTTCTTTCAAATTATTTTCGATATCTTCAAGTTCAATCCGATATCCATGCAGTTTAACTTGGAAATCAAGGCGACCATAGAAGAAGAGTTGTCCATCTTTAATAATCCCCGCATCTCCAGTATGATAACCAACAAAAGGTGGATATTCTTTAAAAACTTGTGCTGTCTTTTCTGGATCGTTTAGATAACCTTTTGAAACGCTTGGTCCAATCAGAACAATTTCACCTTTTTCTCCGTCTGGCAGTACTTCACCAGTTTCAGTTGAGACAATTTGTAGTTTAGAATCGGGTTTCATTTCACCAAGTGGTAAGCTTGGGTATTGGTCAATGATTTCATTTGTAATCTTTACTTGTGTGACAGCAACAGTTGCTTCAGTTGGGCCATAGGTGTTATAAACATTTGCTTTTGGAAAACGTTTCAACAGCTCACGAGCGGTTTCTTTTGTAAGAATTTCGCCGCAAAATAAGAAGTTAGTAAGCCCAGGTTGTGTTTCTTGATTGAAATGAGGATCAAGTAGGCAAACATCAACAAAAGAAGGTGTGCTAACCCAAACATTTAGCCCCATTTCAGGAAGTTTTGCATATAAATCTTTTAAGTTGGCGCTAATCTCTTTGTCAAGTGGTAAAAGGGTGCCGCCTGATAAAAGGGTTGGATAAACTCCCATTACTGACAGATCAAAGGAATAAGGTGCTTGATTTAAAACGCGCATTCCTTGTGCAAAGGAAAAATCCTGTAAAATCCAATGGCTAAAGCTTGCCAAGTTGTTATGTGAAATTTGTACACCTTTAGGCATGCCTGTGCTTCCAGAAGTATAGATAATATAGTAGGTATCATTACCACTTACTGCATTTTTTGGATTTGGAAGTTTGCCTTCATTTTTGTTGAAAGTAGCTGTTATTTCTGTTGTAGTAATCACTTTTTCTTTGCAATTTACAATAACTTCATCATCAGCGTCTTCTGCTAAAATAACAGCTAGTGAACCAGAAGCTGTAATAATTTGACTTGCGCGTTCGTTTGGAACTGATTTATCAATGGGTATATATGGATGACCACTTTTGGTTGCTGCTAAGAAAGAAATAATCATTAGTGGGCTCATATGACCATAGACGATGACAGGCTTATTTTTTTCGCAACCAATCTTGTTCTCAAGAAATAGCGCAAAGGCATCAGACTTTTCTTTAAGCTCTTTATAAGTTAAGACTTCCTTATTATATTCATAACACGGTGCATTTGGTGTTTTCTGTGCCCACTCATCAATACGAGCCGCGATTGTAGAATCCATCGTTTGGATACTCATCTGCATCCGTCCTTTCTATTAAAATTCGTTATAGACAAAATTAGTGCTATTTGGATTTTTGAATCCATAAAACCATAGTAAGCTAAGAAGAACAATTAAATAAAAAAGGGTTTTAAGGACAAAAATTGTACTAGGTTTATAGAAGAAAAGTTTTAATTTGCTAAATATGTTCATCACCTCATTTATTACTGTTTAATGACAAATATTAAGAATATGTTTTTATCCCTTATATAATGTAACGCATGTGACTTAATTTGTCTAATTACAATTTTGTAAGGTTGAGTCATTTTTATATTTATTTATCATAATTTGCGCTAAAATATAAAAATGTCGGAGAAAAATATTGCGAAAAAGAATAAAAATTTAGACAAAGTCTGTTTATGACAACAAATATGAATTTTTTATGAACTTTTCGCTTTGAAGGAGGAAAGATATAACATGAATGCGAAAAAAATGGCGGCTTTAAAGGCTTGTGAGCATATAAAAGCGGGAAGCACAATTGGTCTTGGAACCGGGAGTACAGCTTATTATGCTATCAAACGTATAGCGAAGTTGATTCAAGAAGGCATGAATTTAAAAGCTGTAGCCACTTCACGTATATCTGAGCAGCTAGCACATGAAAATAACATTCCCTTATATAGCCTTAATGATGTAGAAAAAATTGATTTAACAATAGATGGTGCGGACGAAGTTGATCATGAATTAAATGGAATAAAAGGTGGTGGCGGCGCACTTTTACGTGAAAAAATTGTTGCGACTGCAAGCACGACAAATATTTGGATAGTGGATGAATCAAAACAAGTGAACACTTTAGGTAGATTTCCACTTGCGGTTGAAGTAGTTTCATTTGGTCATGAAGTAATAAAAAGAAAGCTCGGGACGTTTGCTAAAGAAATCATTCTTAGAAAAGAACAGGATGGAAAAATTTTTATGACAGATAATGGGCATTATATTTATGATCTTCATATCGGCAAAATTGATAACCCATGGGAATTACAACAAGAACTTGAGCGTATTCCGGGAGTTGTCACAGATGGGTTGTTTTTAGATATTGCTGATATCGTCATGATTGGCATGCAAGATGGAACTGTCAAAGAAGTGTTGCGAAAATGATCTTTTGGGACATAACATTCGTTATGTCAAAAGATCACCAGAAGTATTTTATTTCAAAGTCTTTTCCATCAGTCTATGAGGAATCCCGGCATCATCAAAAAGTTCAGAAGCTATCTGATAGCCTAACTTTTCATAAAATGGAATAGCCGTTACTTGGGCGCCAAGTTTTAATTTTAGAATACCTTGAAGGCGAGCTTCATGTTCAATTGCTTCCATGATTCGTCGTCCAGCTCCGAGTCCACGTGCTGCTTTTAGCGTGCAGATCCGTTCAACTTTGCCGTAACCGTCAGTCATGCGGAACCTTCCTGTAGCGATTGCTGTCCCATCGTTAGCATAATCAACAAACATCGTTGCGCTATTTACGTTATCGAATTCATCCCATTCTAGTTCAGGATCAATACCTTGTTCTTCAATAAAGACGTTACGCCGGATTTTTAAAGCATCTTTTCTTATTTCTGAAGTAATAGCTTTTTGTACTGTCAATTTTTTTCTCCTTTTCTTAGTTAAAATTTTGCATTATCAAGATCAAATAATTGTGGTGGAAACATATATATAAGACTGTCTTTTATATAGTTTTGCCAATATTTCCAGCGATGATCACCAGCAAATAAATAGTAACGATGTAAAACGTTTTTCTGGATCATTGTTTTATGGAGTAAAAGGTTTGCGTCTAAAAAGTTCGCAATTTGTCCATCCGTTGTTTGTACTTCAGTTTCTTCACTACCAATGATGTGAAAAAGTTTTAAGCGGGCGGGTTCGATGCCCTTAAATAACGTTAGTAAGTCATCATTTATAAAAGGTGAATGCAAAATGACATTACCAAACGTATGAGGGTATTTTAGTGCAGCTTTTAATGACGTGCTACCGCCAAGCGAATCGCCCATTAAAAAACGGCTTGTTGGTAAATAAAAGGACGAATACCGATCCTCTAAATAAGGAAGCAATTCATAGGCTAAAAAATGAATATAGGCATCATTTTGTTCCCCGTCTGGATGGTATTTACGTCTCCGATCCTGGACATCCTTATAAGGAAGAAGAACGAAAATGACTTTATGTATTTTATCTTGATCAGTAAGTTCATTAGCCAAGTGCAGTAATTTACCAAAACGCAAATAATCCTTTCCATCTTGAACAATACAAAATGGATATTTATAAAGCGGTGTATAATTTTTGGGCAAACAGATGATTAAATCTAACGTTTCATTTAAAGCATGGCTAAAAATAGTTTCTTCTATTATCTTTTGATCCGCCATTTTCACTCGCTCCTTTATTTTTTCTTTATTTTAACATGAAAAAATAGGACTTGGAAAAAATTTGGCCTTGTTTTTCAAAAAGATAGAAAATAATGTGTATTCAACTTTTTTGGATTAAATACTGTTATCATTACTGGATTGTGCTATACTAAAAACTACATTTAAAATTTAGAAAGTAGGGATTCCAACATGAGTAAAAATATTGAATGGGATAAATTAGGTTTTAGTTATATTAAAACAGATCAACGCTATCTTTCATATTGGAAAAACGGGGCATGGGACGAGGGAACGTTAACAAGCGACAATATCCTTCATATTAGCGAAGGCTCAACAGCTTTGCATTATGGACAACAATGTTTTGAAGGTTTAAAAGCCTATCGTACCAAAGATGGCTCAATTAACCTTTTTCGTCCTGATCAAAATGCTTTACGGATGCAAAAAAGTTGTGAACGGCTACTTATGCCAATCGTCCCAACTGAAAAATTTATCGAAGCATGTAAGCAAGTCGTTGCGGCAAATGAAGAATTTGTTCCTCCATATGGAAGTGGGGGAACACTATATTTGCGACCTTACATTATCGGTGTAGGCGATAATTTAGGAGTACAAGCAGCTCCAGAATATATCTTCTCAGTTTTCTGTAGCCCAGTTGGTTCCTACTTTAAAGAGGGCTTAAGTCCAGTGAACTTTGTTGTATCAGAGTTTGACCGAGCGGCACCAAATGGGACTGGCGCTGCAAAAGTTGGTGGGAATTATGCTGCCAGTTTACTTCCAGGTAAAACGGCACGCGATCGTAAGTTTGGTGACTGTATTTATCTTGATCCAGCTACCCATACTAAAATTGAAGAAGTTGGGGCAGCAAATTTCTTTGGAATTACAAAAGAAAATCATTTTATAACGCCGTATTCCCCGTCTATTTTGCCAAGTATTACTAAGTACTCTTTGCTTTATTTAGCAGAGCATAGGCTTGGTTTAACCGTAGAGGAAGGCGATGTGTACATTGATCAGCTAGATGACTATATCGAGGCAGGAGCTTGCGGAACGGCAGCAGTTATTACACCAATTGGTGGCATCCAAAATAGAGATCTGTTCCATGTATTCTATAGTGAAACTGAAGTAGGGCCAATCACACGCAAACTTTATGATGAATTATGCGGGATTCAATTTGGTGACATTGAAGCACCAGAAGAAGATTGGATTGTAAAAGTAGATTACTAAGATATGTAGGAAATAGCTTAGTGACATAAATAAAATAAATCGTTCGCAATGAAAGAGGTTTGCCAGAATCCGGAAGTCTGGCAAACCTCTTTTTTCACTCGCTTTGTCGTGTTCAACATGTAGCGTCTATGCAGCTTTTTTAAAATCATACTTTCTTGAAAAATAGAGTTTGAGTCGCATGATGCCTTGGATTTTTTGCTATTCTTTATTATTTGCTACCATTTTTGGTAAAATAAAGTGGCAAATATAACTGATAATTCCAATGAGAAGCATGACTAAGAATACAAGATTTAATCCGTGATATAAGATATTTCTTATGGGCTCGAACAAACTTGTATCGACTTCAGTTGCTGTTTTTGGGCTAATTAATAAATTTAGGTTTTTTCTAGTAACGCCACTATCATTAGCTGCATTAAATTGCGTGGATAAGATAGAGTTAAAGATGGTGCCTAAAACCGCAACACCAATGGTTTGCCCAACTGTTCTAAAAAGTGCGTTCGAAGCTGTAGCGACACCAGTCTTATCTCTTGAAACGGCTGCTTGCACCGTAACGGTAGTTGTTGTAAAGATAACACCAAAGCCAAAACCAATAACAAGATTAACGAAGTAAAAAGAAATGCTAGGTGTTTTTTGCGGTAAAAGGACAAGGATCAGTGCACCTACTATCACAAGCAGACTACCAATTCCCACTGTTCGCCGCGTTCCAAGTTTGTTTAACCATCGTCCACTAATAAAAGAAGCGGTAATCCAAGCAACTGAAAGCGGTGCTAGCATGAATCCAGCAATGGTTGCGCCGTACCCTAACATTCCTTGTGCCCACATTGGAACATACACATTAAGACCAATTAAAAAGGCGCTGGTAAAGAAACTAATTAAATTTCCGATTAAAACAACCGGTTCTTTAAATAGAACAAACGGAATAATAGGATCCGGTGCCTTTTTTTCGGCAAAATAAAAACAAACAAACAAGATAATCGAAGTAAATAATAAAAGTAGTACAAGTGGTTCTAGCCAATTAAACGTTTCACCTGCACGCTGAAAAGCAAATAATAATGTAAGTAATGCCGTTGTGAAAAGAATCGCTCCAAGATAATCGATCGGTAAGCGCGCATGATGAATATCTTCTTTTAAATAAACCCAAATTAAGAAAATCGTAATAATCCCAACTGGAACATTAATAAAGAAGATCCAATGCCAAGAAAGCTGATCAACTAAAAAGCCGCCTAAAAGCGGACCAAAAACCCCAGCAATCCCCCAAGCAGATCCCATAAAGCCAATGACACGAGCGCGCTTTTCAAAAGGATAAATATCAGCAATAATAGTCATTGTTGAAGGTAAAATCCCCCCAGCACCAATACCTTGGATGGCTCGGAAAATAATTAATTGCTCCATATTTTGAGCAAAGCCACATAAAGATGATCCGATAATAAAAATAAGTGCTGCAATTACAAAAATGAGTTTACGACCATAAAGGTCAGAAAGCTTACCATAAATTGGAACTGTTACGGCAGAAGTTAGTAAAAAAATAGAGAAAATCCAATTCATCAATTCGATGCCATTTAGTTGGCTAACGATTGTAGGCATTGCAGTACTAACAATTGTACCTTCAATTGCTGCCATGAATGTGGCTGTAAACACGGCAATAGTAACAGCTTTTACGTTTGTATGCTTCAAAATAATTCCTCCTTCATACCAAACCGAATTATAGCATATTCTCTCTTTATTTGTAAGCTGTTTCTTTACTCAAATCCCCTTTTCCGCGTTATAATAAAAATTGAACGGTAATTCCAAAAGAAACGATATTTGTTATCAAAATGGTCAAGGAGGAATGGACATGAATGTTCACGATTTTATTGAGGTTAAGATGGATGGTAAGGAAATCTCGTTAAAAGAATATGCTGGAAAAGCAATATTGATTGTAAATACAGCAAGTAAATGTGGCTTAACTCCACAACTTAAAGGTCTAGAAGCACTTTATGAAAAATATAAAGACAAAAACTTTGTGATCCTTGGCTTTCCATGTAACCAATTTTTACATCAAGATCCAGGCACAAATGAGGAAATTATGGAATTCTGTCAAATCAATTATGGCGTAACTTTTCCAATGTTTCAGAAAATCAAAGTAAAGGGGAAAGACGCAACACCGCTTTATAAATATCTTGTTGAGCAAACAGGCGGAAAGAAAATCGAATGGAATTTTGCTAAATTTCTAATCGATGAAAATGGCAAGATCATTGAACGTTTTTCTTCTAAGACAAAACCAGAAGATATTGAAGCTGAAATTAGTCAGCACTTGCCAGAATAGTTTGTTTATAATAAATTGGCGATAAGTACTCGCCATTGGAGAGGTTTGCCAGTTTTCCGGTTCTCATGTACAGCTGTACGCTTTGCTTCCGGATTCTGGCAAACTTTTTTTTTTGAGCAAGTTCGATTTAAAAAATAGAACTGAATCGTATGATGTCCCAAGCTCTAAGCTATTTATTCATTTAACAACTTTGACACCTAAAAAAAGCTCCAAACAATAGGCAGATTGTGTTATACTTATACAACGTGAAAAAATGTAGGAGGAAATGAAAATGAGTCAGAATTTGCAAAAAGAAGTTGCATCGCGCAAAACATTTGCTATTATTTCCCACCCGGATGCCGGGAAAACAACGATTACTGAGCAGTTGTTGTTGTTTGGCGGTGCGATTCGATCAGCAGGAACTGTAAAAGGGAAAAAAACAGGAAAGTTTGCAACTAGTGATTGGATGGAAATTGAAAAACAAAGGGGAATTTCTGTTACAAGTTCAGTGATGCAATTTGATTACGATCAATTTCGTATTAATATTTTAGATACGCCAGGACACTCTGATTTTAGTGAAGATACTTACCGGACATTGATGGCTGTTGATGCTGCGCTTATGGTGATTGATTCAGCTAAAGGAATTGAAGCGCAAACGATCAAATTATTCAAAGTTTGTCGGATGCGTGGGATCCCTATCTTTACATTTATGAATAAAATGGATCGCCAGGGGAAAGCGCCACTTGAGCTTTTAGCCGAGCTTGAAGAAGTATTAGGCATCCAATCTTATCCAATGAACTGGCCCATTGGTATGGGAAAAGAACTAGCGGGGCTATATGACCGTTATCATCGTGTAGTAGAACAATATCGTGTTCCAAAAGAAGAAACTTTCTTGCCACTTGGAGAAAATGGGGATTTGAAAGAAGCGCATAAATTACAAGATTCAAGTTACTATACGCAAGCGCTTGATGAGATCATGTTGCTTGATGAGGCTGGAAATGAGTTCAGTCATGAACGAATTGCTGCTGGAGAACTAACACCCGTATTTTTTGGCAGTGCATTAACGAATTTTGGAGTGGAAACATTCTTGAAAACATTTGTCGAGTTTGCCCCATCTCCAGCACATCATCTGTCAAATGAAGGCGATATCAAGCCAGAGGACCCAGCTTTTTCAGGTTTTATTTTTAAAATTCAAGCGAATATGAATCCAGCACACCGAGATCGAATTGCTTTTGTAAGAATTTGTTCTGGCGAGTTTGAGCGTGGGATTAATGTGACACTTACGCGTACAGGAAAACAAATGAAATTAAGTAACTCCACACAGTTCATGGCGGATGACCGTGAAATCGTGACGCGGGCGGTTGCAGGGGATATTATTGGTCTATATGATACCGGAAATTATCAAATTGGGGATACCATTTCAAGTGGAAGCAAGAACTTAGCTTTTGAAGACTTACCGCAGTTTACACCAGAATTATTCATGCGTGTTTCTGCTAAAAATGTAATGAAACAAAAACACTTCCATAAAGGTGTCGGCCAGCTTGTCCAAGAAGGTGCCATTCAACTATTTAAAACGTGGCGTACGGAAGATTATATTATTGGCGCTGTTGGACAGCTTCAATTTGAAGTGTTTGAACATCGCATGCGTAATGAGTATAATTCCGAAATTATTATGGAACCAATTGGTAAAAAAATTGCTCGTTGGATTCGAGTGGAAGATGTTGATGAAAAGCTGTCTACTCCTAGAAGTATGCTTGTTAAAGATCGCTTTAATCAGCCGCTTTTCCTTTTTGAAAATCAATTCGCGATTAATTGGTTCTGTGATAAAAATCCTGATATTGAGTTAACTGCTTTACTTTAAATTTTTTCAAATTGACGTGAGGCTCATTATTATGGTATGATTTTTGTATTAAATTTAATATTCTTTTGACAATGTCAAAGGGGAGTAGCACTGGCTAGCGATAGTCAGGATAAAGTCGTCATTACGTGGTTTTGCCATCGGTTTTATCGCATTTATTTAAATGTCAGCGAGACCTTTGCCCGTTTTAGGGTGAGGTCTCGCTTTTTTAGTGGAGATCTCCATGTTAAAAGGAGTGAGGAGGAATAAAATGGATACATCAATGTTATTTGAATATGCTTGGGTGTTACTTGTATTAATCGGTTTGGAAGGGATTTTAGCAGCTGATAACGCAGTTGTTATGGCAATAATGGTTAAACATTTACCAGAGAAACAGCAAAAGCGAGCTCTTTTTTACGGTCTGTTAGGTGCTTTCGTCTTTCGTTTTGCCGCTTTATTTTTAATTTCATTTTTGGCAAATGTATGGCAAGTACAGGCACTAGGAGCGGCCTATTTATTATATATTTCAATCAGTCATATTGTACGACATTTAAAGTATACTGAACATAAAGAGGAAGGGAAAGAAAAAAAGGGATCAGGTTTTTGGATGACTGTTTTTAAAGTCGAAGTTGCAGATGTTGCTTTTGCAATCGATTCAATGCTTGCGGCTGTAGCACTTGCGATTACATTGCCTAAAACAGGGTTTGGCCATATTGGAGGAATTGATACAGGTCAATTTGCTGTGATGTTTTTAGGTGGCTTAATTGGTTTAATCATTATTCGCTTCGCTGCAACACAGTTTGTTAAATTGTTAAAGGCTTATCCATCGCTTGAAACAGCTGCTTTTTTAATCGTTGGCTGGGTTGGCATTAAGCTTGTTGTTTATACACTTGCACATAAAAGTCTGGGTATCATCCCGCATAGTTTTCCAGAATCCACTTTATGGAAGCTCATTTTCTGGGGTGTGCTGCTTTTAATTATTATTTTTGGTTGGTTCGTTTCTTATCGTAAGCCAAAAGAGTAAGGACGTAGATTAGAGTTCAAGATAAATCGGCGACAAGCGCTCGCAATTTAAGAGGTTTGCCAGAAATCAGAAATCTGGCAAACCTTTCCAATACAAACGCTTTCGCTCAGTTTGTTGTGTTCAAAACATCGCATTTATGCGCTATTTTTTAAATCACATTTTCTTGAAAAATAGATCGCTGAATCGTGTGATGTTCCAAACTATTTTTCTGTAGTGAAAAACTGATGCAGTTCTAAAGATAGTGTGGTAAAGTAAAGGGAAAGGTGGGAAGCAAGGAGATGGATGTATCAATTTTGGCTGAATATGCTTGGGTTTTTATGGTACTTATTGTTTTAGAAGGAGTACTTTCAGCAGATAATGCCGTAGTTATGGCGGTTATTGTAAAGCACTTACCACATGACAAGCAGAGAAAGGCACTGTTTTATGGTTTAGTGGGCGCATTTGTTTTTCGTTTTATTGCATTATTTGTCATTTCATTTTTAGTTAAAGTTTGGGAAATTCAAGCGATTGGTGCGCTTTACTTGCTTTATTTATCTGGGAAACATGTCTGGGATTTGAGAAAGGGTAAAGACAGTCATAGTGAAAAAGAGGTTGAGAATGTAAAAACAACTTCTTTCTGGGGTACGGTCCTGCGCGTTGAATTAACTGATATTGCTTTTGCGCTTGACTCGATGCTTGCTGCTCTTGCGCTTGCTATGACGTTACCAAATTTAGGAGATTTTGATATTGGCGGTATGAATGGTGGTCAGTTTACTGTCATGTTTTTAGGTGGTCTTGTTGGTCTTGTTGTCATTCGATTTGCAGCCACACAAGTTGTGAAATTACTCGAACGCTATCCAACTCTCGAAACAGCTGCTTTTTTAATTGTTGGCTGGGTAGGCGTTAAACTGATTATTTATACGCTTGCACATCCAGCTGTTCATATTTTACCAGAAAGCTTTCCAGAATCTACTGCTTGGAAACTAATCTTTTGGTCCGTTATGATAATATTAGGTTTAGGTGGTTATATCATTGCAAGGAAAAAGAAAACTTTATCTCGAAAATCAAAAAATAAAAGATAAAATACGCATTCTTTTGGGACGGATGTCGCCTATACAGCTGATTATTACGTATTATTTTTTTGCGGTGACAATTTCAACCATTCTTTTAAGCTTGCCATTTACGAAGAAGCCAGGGTTTCACATTTCATTTATTGATACACTCTTCACTGCTGCTAGTTCAGTTAGTGTGACTGGGCTTGCAACGTTTGATATCGGTCATTCTTATAGTACAGCGGGGATTTGGGTATTAATTATCATTTTTCAGCTTGGTGGTTTAGGTGTCATGATGCTTAGTACGTTCTTCTATTTAATTTTGCGACGAAGAATTGGTTTAAAGCAACGTCAGCTTATTATGACCGATACCAATCAATATACGATGAGTGGTATGGTTCGAATGTTACGCGAAATCCTTATTTTAATTATTGGGATTGAAGTGATTGGCGCGGTGATTTTAGGGCTTTATTTTATTCCGTTTTATCCAACCTTTGGTGAAGCGATGTTTCAAGGAATTTATAATTCTGTTTCGCTTGTAACGAATGCAGGTGTTGATATTACTGGAGCCTCCTTGACGCCATTTGTGAATGACTATTTTGTTCAAGTTATTTCTATTTTACTTATTGTTGCAGGTGGGATTGGTTTTCCTGTGTTGCTTGAAACGAGACGTTTTTTATTTGAAAGAAATGCGCTCATTCCCTTCCGCTTTTCATTATTTGTGAAAGTGACGACGGTTACTTATGTCGTGCTCCTAATTGGTGGGGGGCTTTTAATCTGGGGGATGGAATTCAACCATTTTTTCAAGCATTCTAGTTTAAGTGAAGGCTTTTTTAATTCGATGTTTCTTTCGGCAACTTCAAGAAGTGCTGGACTCCAGACAATTGATAGTAGGGCACTTTCCATTCCAACTTTGCTGTTTGTTTCTTTCTTAATGTTTATCGGAGCTTCACCTAGTTCAGTTGGAGGTGGGATTCGAACGACGACGTTTGCGATCACGATCTTGTTCCTTTATTCGGTGATTCGAGGGCGTAACCATATTTATATATTTGGTAGAGAAGTCTTTAAAGAAGATGTCAGGAAGTCATTAGCTGTGACGCTTTTTGCCACAGTTTTATGTTTTACTTCTGTTATGATTTTAATGCAAACTGAAAGAACGGCTACACTCATTTCTGTTATTTTTGAGGTATTCTCGGCCTTTGGAACATGTGGTCTTTCACTAGGTTTGTCTGAAAATCTTAGCACTGCGGGTAAAATTGTGATCATTATCCTGATGTTTATTGGGCGTATTGGTATTATGTATGCCATGCTAAGTCTACGAAGCAAACACCAGCGTAAAAATGCGATTCGTCTACCAAAAGAAAAAATGATTACAGGTTAAAAAACGTTTCAAAGCTTCTACACATGGAGAAAGCTTTGAAACGTTTTTTCCGTTTTATTTAAAGGTGCTTTGATTCATTGTATGGCTTATTTTTTCATAAAAAAGGGTTCGATCACGTAAAATGATATTGATAAAAAGGTGAAGTAAGAATAACGCGATTATACCGAATGAAAGAATAAATAGAATCAATTGGATTTGTTTTGTTGCATTATTTAGCATTAATTCGATTTGAATAATATAAAGTAAGCCAAAAACAGCGTAATAAAGTAAACTATAACGTACTAAAAGCTGTTTAAATGTAGCTTTATTGCCATTTTGCTGAACGATTTTAATGTGGACAATCCATTTACCGATTGTTTTGCCATTTGTAAGTGCTGGGAGAACAATGAAATAAAGTAGGACCATAATAAATAACCAAACAAGTTGCATGATATCATTACTTTTAGAAAGTTTTAACGCATTGAATGGGAGAATTTTGAATGATTCAAGTAACTCTGTCAGCAAGTTTATGATAAACCAATCAATGAGATAAGCGAAAAAGCGGCGGATATAACTTACCTGTTTACTCTGGATGTAACTTTTTAAATCAATTTTTTCCCTACTTGGTAGAAAGAATGTGATAAGAGGTGCCATCAAGAAGCCAATCATACTACCAGATGTATTTAACAGAAGATCATCAATATCAAATAAACGATAAGCATGAGGATAGAGACCATAAATTCCAGTAAGTTGTGTCACTTCAAAGAATAGTGAAATGAGAAAAGAAATGATGATCGTTTTTAAGAGCGATACACGGAAATAATAACGTAAATAAACACCAAGTGGTAAAAATAAAAAGATATTAAATAATGGCTGAATAAACACATGCTTTGTCAGTGTATGTAAATAAGTTGATGACTCATTCCAAATAAAACCAGATTGGTTAATAAAATCACGGATGAACGTAAAAGGAACAAGCTGTGGGGTAGGTGCTTTTGTATGAGCAATAACCTTTGGATCAGGAAGAGGCAACATCGTAAGGAAGAGAGCTGCCAATAAATAGAAAATAAAGCTAAAGACAACAAAAATACGGATAAAGGTAATGCCCCCGAATTTACGATAAGAGTAAATGGCAAATGGTAGTGTTAGAAAAAAAGCTAAAATAGGAAAAATAATAGCTGCGGTTTGGATCGGTAGAAGATAATTAGACATGGAATAAGTAGGCTCCTTTAAGTAATATTAAATTAAGTAAACTTTAAGAAAAAAAGATGTAAAAAATAGGGAGTAGGTTCTACATGTCGAACGCAACAAATCGAGCGAAAACGCTTGTTTGCCAGCGCACGGACTGTACGTGAGCTGGCAAACCTCGTTTATGTCCGAGACTCATTTATTTTACCATAATTAAACATTAAAAGCCTTCGTGCGGCTGAATTTTTTCTTTTAAACGGCTAATCAAGGCGCGTATTTTTGATATTCTCAGCTCAATGACAGGTTGTAAAAATGTAGTGATAAGACGACTTGATAAAAGAACAGTGAGGCCAAACGAAACAGCAAGTAGTAACACGAATGTTTGCGCGGTATAGTCAGTATTTGCTGTCATTCCTTCACGAAAGGCTTTAATGAAAAAGCCATGTAATAAATAAACATAGAGCGTATTTTCCCCCCACTTTGTAAAAAATAATTTTCTTTTCGGCACAAAAGTGAAAAAGGCAATCATTGCTGCAAAACTAACCATGTAAACAATGATCCGTATAAAAAGACCAAACCATTTTACTGCAACAAAGTCAGTATAGGGCTTAGAACCAAAGAACCAATCTGCATTTAATGAAGGATTGGCAATAAGAAAGGCGACGATAAGAATAGCAATGATTCCACCGATAATCTTTGCTTTATTTTGCTTCGCGAGCTTGAAATGCTCTGTTGTTAAGAAAAAACCAACTAAAAAGAATGGGAAAAACACAAATGTACGCGAAAGACTTAAAAAACCGTCAATTTCGTTAAAATAGCCTGCTGTTAAACCGATGAGAATGGCAATTAAGATCGCTATAATAGGTTTTAATTTAGCAAAAGCTAGTAACATAACGTTCCAAAAAACTAAACTGATTAAAAACCAAAGAGACCATTCTGGGTCAAGCATTTTAACAGATAAATGCGCTTCGTTAAGTAGAAAATAATAAAAGATAGAGTAAATAAGCTGGAAGAAGATATAGGGTAAAATTAACTTTTTAATCGTTTTTCTTAAGTAACCAGGTTTACGAAATCCTTTTGCGAAAAAACCAGAGATTAAAATAAAAGTAGGCATATGAAAAGTATAAATAGACAGATAAAGGATATGAACACTTGTATAATCAGCAACAAAAGTTTCCATTAAATGCCCAAATACAACAAAAAAGATTAAAATAAATTTGGCATTGTCAAAATAATAATCTCGTTCCTTTGCGACTTTTACCGTCATTAGATCACCACACAATTTCTTTATAAAATAAGTATTGCATGATTAAATTCCCGCTAAAAGATGACAATAAACAGACAGATTGTTAACAATTTATTACATAGGAATCATTAGAAAAACGGAGTGAGTCTTTGAGATAAAAAAATCGGCGACAAGCGCTCGTGATTTAAGTGGATTGCCATCACGTACAGTCGTACGTTCCGCTTCAGGATTCTGGCAAACTACTTAAATACAAACGCTTTCGCTCGATTTATTGTGTTCAAAATGGGGAACTCACGCTCGATTTTTTAAATCATATTTTCTTAAAAATCGAGCTGAGTCATCTTATTTCCCAGATTTACTCTGTTTTTCTTAAGCTTGTACAGAAACTTTCTCACTTACTTGAATTTTTCCATCTTGATCAAGGGCAGCTTCAAGTACTGTAGCATTTGGTTTTTCAATCAATAGATCAGCAATATGATCTTCTAAATGTTCTTGGATCGTTCTTCTAAGTGGACGTGCTCCGAATTTAGCATCGTATCCTTGTTCGATGAGTTTACTTTTTACTTCATTCGTTACGTTAATTGCTATTTGTTGATTTGCTAGGATTTCGTTTAAATCAGCAAGCATTAAGTCAACAATAACAAGCAGATCTTCTTGAGATAAGCTGTGGAACTCGATGACGCTATCAAGTCGATTTAAGAACTCTGGCTTGAAGTAATAGCCAAGGCGTGCAAGAAGTGATGAGCTGGAACTCAAATGATCATCATTTGCTTCTTTATTAAAGCCAACAGCTGCTTCTTTTTCTCCGGTTCCAGCATTGCTTGTCATAATGATCACTGTTTCTTTAAAACTGATCGTTCTTCCTTGTGAATCAGTTAGGCGCCCATCTTCTAGAATCTGAAGGAACATATGTTGTACATCTGGGTGTGCTTTTTCCATTTCGTCAAGAAGTAAGATGCTGTACGGATTGCGCCGAACTTTTTCTGTTAATTGCCCTGCTTCTTCGTGACCAACATATCCTGGAGGTGAACCAATAAGTTTAGAGACACTGTGTTTTTCCATAAATTCGCTCATATCAAGACGAATCATTGCCTCTTCAGAACCAAATAATTCACTTGCAAGGGTGCGCCCTAGCTCTGTTTTTCCAACACCAGTTGGGCCGACAAAGAGGAATGAACCAATAGGGCGATTCTTTTGTTTTAGACCTACACGGCTACGTCTAATGGCTTTTGCAACTTTTTCTACAGCATCTTTTTGCCCGATCACTTTAGTGTTTAAATGGGATTCTAAATTTTTCATTTTGGATTGTTCATCTTGTTGTAGACGTCCTACTGGAATACCCGTTTTTTCTTCAATCAGTTTTTGGATGTCAGATGCTTGGATAACTGGTCGTTCTGAAATGGTGCTGTTTGCTTTGTTTTCGTTGAGGCGTGTGATTTCATCACGAACATGGGCAGCTTTTTCGTAATCTTCATTTTTTAATGCCGTATTTTTTTCTTCTTCCAGTCTCATTAAGCGTTCATTTACTGTTTTTTCATCCATTATTTCGATGGTCAAATTATATTTTGAGCCGACTTCGTCCATCAAATCAATGGCTTTATCAGGTAAATGACGATCTTGAATATAACGTGCACTCAATGTGACGGCAGCTTTTAGACTTTCATCGGAGTAAACGACTTCATGAAAATCTTGATAGTTGTCTTTTAAACCGTTAAGAATAGTTAAAGTGGTATCTTCGCTTGGTTCGTTGACAATAACGGGTTGAAATCTACGTTCAAGTGCAGCATCTTTTTCGATTTTGCGATACTCAGAAAGCGTGGTTGCACCGATCAACTGTAGTTCACCACGAGCAAGTGCTGGTTTTAAAATATTGCCTGCATCCATTGAACCTTCTGCAGAGCCAGCTCCTACAATCGTGTGCACTTCATCGATGAATAAAATCGTATTTTTGCGTTCACTAAGTTCAGTGATTAATTGTTTCATGCGCTCTTCAAATTGGCCACGGATGCCCGTTCCTGAAACAAGTGAGGCAACATCAAGCAAGATAATTTCTCTATTTAGTAGTTTATTTGGTACGTTTCCTTGCATGATTGCATTTGCTAGCCCTTCTGCAATGGCTGTTTTACCGACACCTGGTTCACCGATTAATACAGGATTATTTTTGTTACGACGATTTAAAATCTCAATGGTACGTTTAATTTCTTCATCTCGTCCAATAACAGGATCAAGCTGATTTTTTTTGGCTAAATTAGTTAAGTTTGTGCCGTACTCATCAAGTAAGCCGTTACCTGTAGCACCAGCTTGCGTTTTTACACGACTATTTTTATATTGTTCAAATTGATTTTGGTTTGCTGCGTTTTGCCCGCTTAGTTGGCGAAATAGATCATCGAATGGAGTGTTTCCGGAAAAGCTACTTCTATTCATTTGGCCTTGTTTGCGTAATTCGGCGTAGCAAGTTTCACATAAAGGCATTTCTATACGTTGCCCATTGACGTTCATATATAATTGAATTCTAGCTTCATTTTGATGACAGTTTTGACATTTCATAAGTCAAATTCCTCCTTTAAAATTGAGAAATAGTAAAAGGTCTTTTGACTTTGACTATCTTTGACCTTATGTTTATAGTATAACTTGACTTATTCTGACTTTCAAGTGTTTTGCTCAAAAAACTTTATTTGAGTTCACATTTTAAAACTTCATAAAAAGAACTGTGCACTTTAAACCGCGAGCACAGCTTTATATCTAAATTCAAAGCAGAAAAAAATTCCTTATTTAATAAATAGGCAACAATGATAGCAGTAAAAAAATGAATAATACATGGGATAAATAAGTCATCAGTAGACTTGGACGGTAAAGATAAAGCAAGTTCCAAAAGAGATTAGCTATAAGCGTGCTGATGATTAGAGCGAAACTGTCACTAAAGCTTATAAGGATGGTAATTAACGCTGTGCTTATTACAATGGCGAGCCAAGGTTTAACTAACTTTAATAATCGATTAAGTACAAATCCGCGCCAGAAAATTTCTTCACCTGGGATAATCGCTACAATGAGAAGAAGCCAAATCGGCCAAGAATCAGTAGCGAATGTACTAAAAGCGGCACGAACGGATTTATCAAGTCCAAAAGGTAAGATTTTAAGCAGTAAAGCGCCTAAATAAAAAATTATGTATAAGACAACACTTGAGAAAATGGCTGGAATAAGACCGCCAAAAAAAGAATATCTTTTTTTCAAATCAACAGTAAAAATGCTGAAGCTAAGTAAAAATAACATACTGGCTCCGTATATATACCAGAAGCTCTCTGTATAATTAAATGTAATGAAAATCAAGATGGCAGAAATAATAAGACCGATAATTAATTTTAAATCTATCTTGCTGCTTTTCAATTGAATAACTCCTCTACATAAAAAACTTCTTACTCTAAGTACTTTAAATGAAAAAATTCACTTTGGCAACAAATATAGATTAAATCGGTTTAAAGTTGTAATTTTTATAAAAAAAGAGGAGATTATGGCTGATAACTGGTATAATAATCAATAGCGTAGTTCGTTTGAATAGAAGGAGTGCTTTTAGTGCTAGAAAAAAACTACAAATTTTTACTATGGATTTATATTTTTTGGTTTTTAGGAAGTGTGCTGCTCACTTCACTTCATATTTTGGGGCCGGAATTAACAAGTATTCATTCCTTATTCTTGATTTTTGCTGGAATTTTTGCAGCTGTCTTTTTTATTATGCAGTATGGTAAGGGACTGGGGTTAGCGATTACCATTTTAATTTTTGTTGTGACACTTTGTATTGAATGGATGCAGCTTAGTTATACTGGAAATGCGGCTAGCGAGAGTTTTGAAATGGTCTTAAATGGCATGCCAATTACTTTTGCTTTTATTTGGATAGGCCTTATCGCAGGAACCCATATTATTGCTAGGGAGATAACGCTTAAGATCAACATTGATTGGATACGCGGTGGAATTTATGCGATTATTGGTGCAACGATGATCATGTTTTTTGAAATTCTGATTGATCCCATTTTACTTCAAGCTAAGCGCTTATTTTTAATGAATCTTGGGTTTACGGATATTCAAGTATCGGATCTTGTTAATTGGTGGACACTTGGACTTATTTTGCACTTGATGATTTATTTTATTTTAAGTTTAACGAATCGTTGGGAGAATTTGAAATATCCAGATTTAAAATCAGAAATTATTACGGTTTATTGGATCATTATTGTTTTCTTTGTCTTTTTATCATCTTTTGGTGGTTTATGGTTTTCGATTGCTATTACTTTATTTGCGAATCTACTTTTTACAAGTGGCTATTATTTAAGTTTAGCTAAAAATAGAAAAAAATAAGCAAACGCATTTAACAAGTTGATTCTAATCTATTAGAAAAGTTTAAAAACCTGAAATGCGTATTGCTTATTTTTTCATGCGTTTCATAAATAATTTAGTAGCAATGGCTGCTCCTTCTAGAATGGTAGGAAGTGAGCTACCAGGGTGAGCGTCTCGGCCAACGATATAGGCGTTTTTCATGCGGCGGCTTAACATGCTAGGCATGCGGAAAGGGCCTAGCTGACTAAATGTTTGTTGCATTCCAAAAAGCGCGCCAAGGTGAAGATGATAATCGTTTTCCCAATCAATTGGTGTGATAACTTTTTCGCAAACAATATGGTTTTCAAGATCAGGTAAATCTAGTTTTGTTTGTACTTGTTTCATTATTTTATCGCGGAAAGTTTGTTTGATATCATTCCAAGGGGTCGCACTTTTATTATTTGGTACATAAACGATAATCCGAATACTAGAATGCCCAATTGGAGCAAGTGAAGTATCATTTGGGGAAGGATTCGTAATATGGATTATGTTATCTTCTGCTGTGTTTTTAAAAAGTACGGTTTGGTGGGCAATTGGGAACTGTTTATCCAGTCCTAAATAAATGACAAAGCCACTTGCTGAATATTTACTTGCCTCAATCTTTTTTTTCTTAAATGGCCGTTTATTTTTGAAAAGATTTAACATGGAATAAGCAAAATCTCCATTAATGAAAAATGCATCACCGGTTATTTTTTCACCAGTTGAAAGGGTCATTGATTGAATGGTTCTATTTTTTATCTCAAAGTCAGTTACTTTACTGTTTAAAAAGATTTTTCCACCGCTATTCGTGATATAATCGGCCATTGTTTTTGTTAACAGATGTTGGCCGCCTGTTGTGTGGTATGTGCCGTAATAATATTCAGCAAAGGGAATAACACTATAAGCAGCTGGTGTATCTTCTGGCGCCATTCCTAAGTATTTCGTTTGAAAGGAGAAAGCAAGACGCAAACGTTTATCATAAAAATAACGCGAAATTTCATCTGATAAATTACGTCCAATATGAAGACTTGGAATCGCTCGAATCATATTGGGCTTAAAATAATCGAATAAACTTGAAAAAGAAGATTCATTTAGTGGTGTGATAAAAAGCATTTTTTTCGCATTATCAGTCATGAATTTCAAGTAATTTTCTTCATTTCCAGGGAAAGCTTTGTTAATTTCACGTAGCATCGTGGCTTGGTTATCAGATGGTGAAAATTTGAGATCGCCAAAATGGAGTTCGTAAGTCGGTTGAATGGGTATAAAATTAATATAGTCGCGAATATTTAAACCACATTCCATAAAAAGTGCAGTAAAGACATGTGGCATCGTAATGGATGCAGGGCCGATGTCAAAACGATAATTCCCTAATTCTAATATACCGGTTCGGCCGCCAATTTGATTGTTTTTTTCATAAATTTCTACTTGATAACCATGATAAATAAGGCGCATTGCAGCAGCTAGGCCACCGGGTCCAGCCCCGATGATAATTACTTTCTTAGTTGTCACAAGGGAGCCTCCTTTCGTATTATTGCTTTTGGCAATTAAAAAAAGCCTGAAAAGTTTTTGAATCAGCGCTTTATACAATTTATAAGGAAAGAAATCATTTCTTTCCTTATAAAATCTTGTTTTTTATTTAGTGATCATTTTGAGATGAGTGGATGATTTTGTAATTTCGATGATTGACGACTGTTTTTTCTTCAATTCCTAGGCGATCGAAATTTTCTGTACGGGTTAGAACAACAATTACGGAATTTTCATTTATCTTTTCTACAATTCCTGTATGGCCATTTTTGCATTCAATAATATCGCCAACATGCACGTCTGCCATTGCTATCACTCCTTATGATTTATAAAAATTTGTAAAAGAAATGCCTTTACCTTTGAGCTTTCATATTAGTTTGCACCATCTTGTTAATAAAATCAACTAAAGGCTTCTAAAATAATATCATAAATTTTGCGTTTTTTCCATAAAAGATGAATGAAATAGTTAAAATAAAATAAGTCATATAACAAGATGGCATTGCGTTTTTAAAAAAGGTCAGCTAAAATAGAAAGTAAGTGATTTTTTACACTAAATTCTCAAGAAATAGTTGTATCCATGAAAAAAACATGTTACTCTGTTTAATTGAAGGATATTCTTTTTTTGCTGAATAAAATTTTTTGGTGGAAAAAGTCAAAATAAATTTTGGTCTACAAAGGAGAATGTAATTATGGAACAAGCAAGTTTTAAAATAATTGATGAAACAGGAATTCACGCACGACCGGCAACAGTACTCGTTCAGGCTGCAAGTAAATACACTTCTGATGTTCAACTTGAATACACAGATAAAAAAGTAAACCTTAAATCTATCATGGGTGTTATGTCTCTTGGCGTTGGCCAAAATGCTGAGGTTGTCATTTATGCTGAGGGAAGCGATGAAAAAGAAGCAATTACAGGCTTAACTGAGGTACTTAAGAAAGAAGGCTTGGCTGAATAATGACAAAAGAGTTGAAAGGTATCGCAGCATCTGATGGGATTGCCATTGCGAAAGCTTATCTGCTCGTAGAACCAGATCTTTCTTTTGAAAAGTCGGTTGTAACCGATGCAGAAAGTGAAGTTAAACGTTTTCATAGTGCTGTTGAAATTTCTAAAAAAGAACTAGCAACAATTCGCGATAAAGCGGCGGCTAGCCTTGGCGAAGATAAGGCTCAAATTTTTGATGCACATTTACTTGTCTTAAATGATCCAGAATTACTTGGACCCATTGAAGAAAGTATTAAATCAAGCAAATCAAATGCGGAATTTGCGCTTAAGGAAACAACAGATACATTTATTGGCATGTTTGAATCGATGGATAACGAATATATGCGTGAACGTGCAGCTGATATTAAAGACGTTCGTAAACGCGTGCTTTCGCATCTTTTAGGTGTATCCATTCCAAATCCAGCATTAATTGATGAGGAAGTTGTTGTTGTTGCAGCAGATTTAACACCGTCTGATACAGCACAACTTAATCGCAATTTTGTTAAAGGTTTTGTAACAGATATTGGTGGGCGTACGTCCCATTCTGCCATTATGGCTCGTTCCCTTGAGATTCCAGCCATTGTTGGTACAAAAGAAGTAACAGCAAGTGTTAAAAATGACCAAATGATCATTATCGATGGGCTTGAAGGAAATGTAATTATTGAGCCAACTGATGATCAAATCGCTCATTACAAGCAAGTTCAATCCGATTTTGCTCGTCAAAAAGCAGAATGGGAAAAACTAAAACATGAGAAAACAGTTTCCAAAGATGGTATTCATGTTGAGCTTGCTGCTAATATTGGTACGCCAAATGATCTTGAAGGCGTCAATGCAAATGGTGGTGAAGCAGTAGGGCTTTATAGAACTGAATTCTTGTATATGGGTCGTGACAACTTCCCAACAGAAGAAGAGCAATTTGAAGCCTACAAAACTGTTTTGGAAGGTATGAAAGATCGTTCTGTTGTCGTTCGTACACTGGATATCGGTGGAGACAAAACACTTCCTTACCTTGAGCTTCCAGAAGAGATGAACCCATTCTTAGGGTTCAGAGCTATTCGTTTGTGTTTTGCTAATCAAGAGTTGTTCCGTACACAGTTACGTGCGTTACTTCGTGCAAGTGTGTATGGAAAGCTTAAAATCATGTTTCCAATGATTGCTACGATTGGCGAGTTCCGTCAAGCAAAAGCAATTTTACTTGACGAAAAAGAGAAATTAGTTGCGTCTGGCACAAAAGTCGCTGATGATATCGAACTTGGTATTATGATTGAAATTCCAGCAGCAGCAGTTTTAGCTGATCAATTTGCAAAAGAAGTAGATTTCTTCTCAATTGGAACAAACGATTTGATTCAATATACGATGGCTGCGGATCGGATGAATGAACGTGTTGCTTACCTTTATCAGCCGTACAATCCATCTATTCTAAGATTGATCAAAAATGTCATTAATGCATCACACAAAGAGGGCAAATGGACTGGTATGTGTGGCGAAATGGCAGGAGATCAAACAGCAATTCCTCTTCTTCTTGGTATGGGACTAGATGAGTTTTCAATGAGTGCATCAAGTATTCTTAAGTCACGTTCACTTATCAAGCGCTTAGATAAGTCAGAAATGGCAAAACTAGCTGAAGAAGCATTAACAAAGGGTACAGCTGAAGAAGTTGTTGATTTGGTTAATAAATATACGGCTGAGTAATTTATGATCAGCAAATGAAAAACTGCGTGATCTCAAGAGAGATCACGCAGTTTTTTCTATAAGTGTAACTAAAAATACATCATTGTAACTTGAAAGTTGCTCTTTAAACAACGTATAATTAAAGAGAAATTGAAAAAAGGAGGAACAGCTTTGTTTTTAGGTTACATCGTATTGATTTTTCTTGCTATTTTTGTGGGGTTATCTATTTTTGATCGTCGGAGAATTAGCAATGGTATCTTTTTGACAATTGGTTTGTTTTTTTTGTTATTATTCATTTTAGGTTTTGTTCTTAATGCAGCGAATGAGCGTGAATGGTTAAGAATCATCGTTATTGGCGTCTTTATTTTAATTTTGCTGATGTTGCCGCTTTTCATTATTGGTATTGGCGTTGGCTTAGTAGCAAATGGCCGTTTAATGATGAAAAGAGAAGGGAGAAGATTAGCTAATTTATTGCCGCTTTTTTTAGGCCTACTTATTTTAGGACTTATTGCTTGGGGATTTGCTTTAGGGGTTATTGAACATATTATATGGCTTAGTGTTCCGTTCTTCTTTGCGGTGATGATTTGTGGTTATTTTTCTTTTTTCTTTCTCTGCTTTTTAGTATCTATGATTGCTTATCGCATTAGCTTCTTGCGCAAAAATCAGGATTTTATTATTGTACTTGGAAGTGGCCTTATTGGCGATCGTGTGCCACCACTTCTTGCAAGCAGGTTAAACCGAGCGATTCAATTTTCGGAAAAACAAATTCAAAAAACGGGAAAAAAGGCTACTTTTATTGTTTCAGGTGGTCAAGGCGCGAATGAATTGATGTCAGAAGCAAATGCTATGCGGCTTTATTTACTTGATAAAGGAATTCCAGAAGAGTATATTATTATGGAAGATAAGTCGACGAATACGCTTGAGAATATGCGTTTTTCTAAACAAAAGATGGACAGTATTTTAGATAAATATAACAGTATTTTTGCAACTAATAATTTTCATTTATTCCGTGCAAGTTTATACGCAAGGAAAGCTGGATTGAAAAGTCATGGTATTGGCTCAAAGACCGCTTATTACTATTTACCTAACGCTTTACTTCGAGAGTTTATTGCCATTGTAATGATGTATAAATGGGTACATATAACGCTTATTATTCTTATGTTACTTCCATTTGTTTTACTGTTTTTCTTATTCTATTTTCAATATTAGGCTAATAAAGAGGTGTTTGAATTGAAACGAATTGGTTTTGTCGGGACTGGAGTTATGGGGGCTAGTATGGCTCTTAATTTATTGCGTGCTGGTTATGAAGTATTGATTTATACACGCACAAAAGCTAAAGCTCGGAAATTGTTGCAAGAGGGAGCTGTTTGGCAGGAGGATATAAAGCAGCTCGCGGAAACGGTTGATGTTGTGATTACAATGGTTGGCTATCCAAGTGATGTTGAAGAGCTTTATTTAGGTGAGTATGGTATTTTGGCAACACTAAAACCAGGAAAACTTGCTATTGATATGACAACTTCTTCACCCATGCTTGCGAAAAAAATTGCAAATGAAGCCAAAGAAGCGGATATTGATGTTTTAGATGCTCCAGTATCAGGGGGCGATGTTGGCGCAAAAAACGGTTCACTCACCATCATGGTGGGCGGTGATGAGGCGGCTTTTAACAAAGCAAAACCGCTTTTTGAACGCCTTGGACAAAACGTTATTTTACAAGGTGCGGCTGGTTCGGGGCAGCATACAAAAATGGTTAATCAAATTGCGATCGCATCAAACATGATTGGCGTTACAGAAGCGATTGTTTACGCTGAGGCAGCTGGACTAAATCCTGAACGCGTGCTAGCGTCGATTTCTTTTGGTGCCGCTCAGAGTTGGTCGCTTTCAAACTTAGCTCCTCGTGTTTTTAAAAATGATTTTACACCGGGATTTTTCATTAAACATTTCATTAAAGATATGCGTATTGCACTTGATGAAGCCAATAAGATGGCGATTGATCTTCCTGGTTTGAAACTTGCTGAAAAAATGTATCAAACGCTTGCTGATCAAGGCTTAAGTGAAAAAGGGACGCAAGCGTTAATTAACTATTATTCTAGACAGATATAAAAAAAGTCGACTTTTGCTGGGTATGCTTTCTTGAGCTCTGTCAAACTTCTTCCATAAAGTTAGCTAAACGATCCATGGCTTCAGCTAAGAGATCGAAGGAAGCGGCATAGGATAATCGGAAGTAGCGATCTCCTTTTTCAGAAAAAGCATTGCCGGGAACAACAGCTACTTTTGCTTCGTGTGCAAGTTTTATTGCCCAGTCAAAAGAAGGGATTGTGATCTCATCTGGTAGTTTAACAAAGAAATAAAAGGCTCCGTCTGGTTTGACCACTTCAAATCCCATTTTCGTTAGACGGTCGAATACAAATCCGGCTCGTGTTTTGTATTCTGTACGCATAGGAAACGGGTCATCAGCCCCTGCTGAAACAGCTTCAAGCGCGGCTACTTGGCTGATTGAAGTCGCGCAGGTGACTGTATATTGGTGAATTTTAAGCATTTCTTGAATTAACCATTTATCAGCAATTAAAAAGCCAATTCGCCAGCCAATCATAGCATGTGATTTCGACAAGCCATTTATGACAATGGCTTGTTCTTTTAGACATGAGCGAATGGAATAATGTTTTCCTTGGTAAGTAAGCTCACTATAAATTTCATCAGCAATGACATAAATGCCCGTATCACGAAGAATATTAGCGATATCTTCTAACTCTTTTTTAGTTAGTGTAACGCCGGTTGGATTAGAAGGATAAGGTAAAATGACAGCTTTTGTTTTGTCCGTGATCGCTTTTTTTAACGCTTCAGGTGTCACTTTAAAAGCAGTTTCCGTTGTATCGATTTTCACCGTTTTTGCACCGGCAAGCTGGATGAGTGGCTCATAACCAGGATAAACTGGATCTGGTAGAATCACTTCATCTTCTGCGGTTAAAATCGTTTCAAGTGAAATCGCAATGGCTTCTGTTGCACCAACTGTTATGATAACTTCCTCTTCAGAGATCTCTAATTGATGTTTATTGTTCAAATAGTTGGCAACACCTGCTCTAAGTTCAGGCATTCCTGCGTTTGCTGTATAGTTAGTAAAATCTTCATGAATAGCTTTGATTGCTTTTTGTTTAATATGTTCTGGCGTTTTGAAATCGGGTTCACCTAATGTAAGGCGAATCATATCAGGAATGTCATTAATCTGATTGTTAAACTTGCGAATTCCGCTAATTTCAATGTTCGCCATCTCTTTTTTTATTGGTTTTGGCAAAATTTTCACCCTGTTTCTTTTTTGTATTTTCTTTATCATAACACAAATTTATTTTATTATGGATTTTGGCCTAAAAAGAACTTGCATCTTTTTTGTGGATCACGTAAAATGAATAATAATGAGAATCATTTTCAATTATAAAAAGGAGTTCCTGAAGTATGGCAAAATCAAAACGATTTGAGATTTTCTATTTTCCAACAAAAAACGGGCTTTTAAAAATACAGGTTTATGGATTTAATCCTTGTGGGTCATGGGGAGAAGTTTTTGCTGAACGAGGAAATGGAGCCATTTGTGTAAAAGGTTTTAATCGTAATAAAATGATAACAAAAGCGGTCAAGCTATGTTTAAATCATATAAATAATCCTAAGAATGAACGATAAAAGTTAAAAATAATTTAAAATTCTTCTTGCTAATTACGTGCCTTATGCGCTAAAATTTGATAGTATAATGATTAGTAATTGGTGCGACTATCAAGTAAAGGTAGTTAGAAATAATAGAGTAGTTGTTTCGGCGCCGGTGTAATGTGAGAGGAGAATGTGCTGTGTCTCAATTGATGGGAATTATTCAACGTTTAAATGCCATGCAAGAGGACGATTCCGCAGAAACACAGGCAAGACGCTTTGAAAAAGAAGGCACGCCTGTATGTGAAGTGAAATATTTTCGAGATTCAAAGGAATTTGAAATTGAAATTTACGCACTAAATAGTAAGTATCAATTTACTGATACTGACTGGACAGCGATTGAAATTTTTGAAATTCTACAAGAAAATTGATAACTAAAATGCCAGAATAACTAGTTGTTGTTCTGGTTTTTATTTTATAGTCTATGGTAAAATAAACTTAAAGGTTTTACATTTTAACTATGATGAAATTGGTGAGAGAGGGATACTTGATGATCTCTAATAGATTAGGTTCTTTTTTAAATGAAAAACTACAAGATGGTATGATTTCAGCGGAAAAGGTAGCACATGTGCAAATGGGGAATAATTTAGAGCACGCTTTGCTTGTTTTAACAAAGTGTGGTTATTCAACGATACCTGTGTTGGATTTTGAATTTAAATTATACGGTTTAATTAGTGCAGCGCTGATTACAGATGCGATTATTGGGCTCGAGCGCATTGAGTATGAGCGACTTGAAATATTAAAAGTAGAAGATGCGATGGAAACAAATTTTCCTGTTGTAAAAGAAGACTTTGATATTGAGAATGTTGTGCGTTTACTTGTTGACCATCCTTTCGTCTGCGTTACGAGTGAGGATTTCAAATTTCAAGGAATTCTGACACGGAAAATCGTGTTAAAACAAGTAAATCACTTTATACATGTGCCTGCGGAGGAAAAAACATGATTGTAACAGAATATGAATTGCTTGTTTGTCTCGCTAAAGAACTGAATATGCGGAAAAGTGCTGAAAAATTGTTTTTAAGCCAGCCAGCCCTATCTCAGCGACTGCAAACGATTGAAAGCCGTTGGGAAGCAAAAATTTTCATTCGGACACAAAAAGGTCTTTTACTCACACCAGAAGGAGAAGCCATTGTTCGTCATGCAGCAAGCGTTATTGAACGGGAACATCAAATCCAGGAGAAGCTAGCCGCGATGGAAGGTGTTGTTCGTGGGACGCTTAGAATTGCTTGTGCGAGCGTGGTTGCACAGAGATGGCTGCCACGTGTGTTAAAAAAATATGCTGAGCTTTATCCAAATGTGCAAATTTCACTCCATACGGGGTGGAGCAGTGAAGTCCACCAACATCTTATTTCCGGTAGCGTTCATTTAGGGATTGTCCGTGGGGATACCAATTGGAAAAGTAAGAAAAAACATTTATTTACAGACCCTTTAATTTTAGTTGACCGTGAGATGCGCCGTATTGAGGATATTTTTACAACAGATCGACCCTTTATTCAATTTAAAAGCGATTCAAGCTATTACGACATTATCCAAGATTATTGGCAACGTAATTTTGGAAAAGCGCCAAAGCGTGTCGTGCTAGTGGACCAAATTGAAACAGCACGTCAAATGGCATTGAACGGTATTGGCTTTGCTATCTTGCCTGCTGTTACAATGATTCGAAATGATGAAGATATTTGTAAAATCCCGTTAACAGAAAAAGACGGCACGATTGCAAGCCGTGATACAACACTATTGACTTATGAACAGTCGCTATCCCTTCCGCAAGTGCGGACTTTTTTGGAAATTGCAAATGATTTCCTTGAAACAGAAATCTAACTGTGGCAAACTAAAATAAATAAAAGCAAGCTGAAAGGAGAATGAATAATGGAACAAATGGATGCACAACAAATTATCTCATTTATTCAAAACAGTAAAAAAAGCACACCTGTTAAACTTTACATAAAGGGAAAGTTAAAGCAAATCACTTTTCCAAAAGAGGTTCAAACGTTTATTTCTGAGAATGCGGGAACAATTTTCGGCGAATGGAGCGTTATTGAACCCCTTCTTAAGGAGAATAAACAATATATTGAAGATTACGTTATTGAAAATGATCGCCGGAATTCAGCTATTCCGCTACTAGATCTTAAATCGATTAATGCTCGAATTGAGCCAGGGGTTGTTATTCGCGACCAAGTAACGATTGGAGATAATGCGGTTATCATGATGGGAGCAAGCATCAATATTGGGGCTGTGATTGGTGAGCAGACGATGATTGATATGAATGTTGTCATGGGTGGTCGGGCAACCGTAGGGAAAAATTGTCATATTGGTGCAGGTACTGTGTTAGCTGGTGTCATTGAGCCACCAAGTGCTGATCCTGTAGTGATTGAAGATGATGTGGTTGTTGGGGCAAATACCGTGATTTTAGAAGGTGTTCGCGTTGGTAAAGGGGCAGTTGTTGCCGCTGGAGCTATTGTTACGAAAAACGTTGAGCCGGGTACTGTTGTTGCAGGTGTTCCTGCACGTGTTTTAAAAGAAATCGATGCCAAAACAGCATCTAAAACAGAAATCATGCAAGGATTACGTCAACTTTAACTGAGACACAACAAGAACGGGATTTTTAAAAGGAGAGGTAGAAGATGGATTTGAACCGCTTTATCCAAATCAGAAGAGAGTTGCATCAAATTCCAGAAGTTGGCTTTGAAGAAGTAAAAACACAGCGTTATTTGTTAGATTACATCGATACACTAACATGTGAATTTTTAGAAGTAGAGACTTGGAAAACGGGAATTTTAGTAAAGTTAACCGGATTTGCGCCTCAAAAAACAATTGGCTACCGAACCGATATGGATGCGTTACAGGTGACTGAAGAAACGGGACTTCCTTTTGCTTCAAACCATCCTGGGAAAATGCATGCTTGTGGACATGACCTGCATATGAGTATTGCTCTTGGTCTACTAACTTATTTTGCAGAACATCAGCCGAAAAACCATCTTGTTTTTGTTTTTCAGCCAGCAGAGGAAGGGCCAGGTGGGGCAAAGCCGATTTTGGTAAGCGATGAGTTTAATAGCTGGAAGCCTGATGTTATTTATGCTTTACATATTGCGCCAGAATATCCAGTTGGTAAGATCGCAATTAAAGAAGGGCTGTTGTTCGCTAATACAGCTGAACTTTTCATTGAATTTACTGGAAAAGGAGGGCATGCTGCTTTTCCACATTTAGCGAATGATATGGTTGTACATGCGAGTAGTTTTGTCGGCCAAATGCAGACAATTATTAGCCGTAGCATCGATCCGATGGACAGTGCGGTGATTACAATTGGCAAAATTACAGGCGGAGAAGTCCAAAACGTGATTGCTGAGAAAGCTTATCTTGATGGAACCATTCGTACAGCTAAAAAAGAAACAATGCAATTAATTTGGAAAAAATTGCGGCAACTTGCACGTGGATATGAGGAAGCCTTTGAGTGTCAAATTCGCTTCATTTCTGGTTCCGATTATTGTCAAGTCTATAATGATCAAGAGGAAACAAAGCGATTTGTTCAGTTTTTAGAAGCCGAATTTCCTGGGAGTTACCTTCAGGCTAAAGCAGCGATGACAGGGGAAGATTTTGGTTATTTTCTCGAGGAAATTCCAGGCTTTATGTTCTGGCTTGGCGTTAATTCAGAGTACGGACTGCATCATGCAAAGCTGAACCCACAAGAAGAAGCCATCCCTTTTGCTATCGATGTATTATCTAAGTTTCTAGCAAAATAAGACAAGTGAGAAGCAGCTAGATTAGCGGTTTTCGGCAGAAGAATGGATTGCCGATATCCGTAAGTCTAGCTGCTTCTTCATTTGTTTTGGGGAAAAGTTAATTGGTTGAACCAAATGAAGGAAAGTATGGGAAAGGGAGTTCAATATTGTTTTCGGTAAGGGCCTCGTGACATTTTTTTAACAGTTCACGCTGTACATTCCCTTGTTCGCCGTTTACAGCTTTTCCAACTGCACGAATCAACATATTTGCAGCACCCGCATTCTCTACTCCAAGGACAACAGGTTTTTCAACAATATTTTTGTTTGTTTCAGAGACTTTCGTGCAAACTTCATTGATCACAGCCATTGCTTTTTCAATGTCGGCTTTTGGGCTGATCTCGATATCAACCATAACGCGCATATTGCCACGGGAGTGATTGCTAACAACAATAATTTGTCTGTTAGGAATGAAGTGAAGTGTTCCATCAAAATCGCGAACTTGTGTTGTTCTAAGGCCAAGTGCTTCAACAATCCCGTTCACTTGGTCAAGTGTAATACTGTCTCCAACGTCTATTTGTCGTTCGAGTAAGATGAAAAAGCCAGTGACAACATCACTAACGAGCCCTTGCGCACCAAATGCGACAGCTAAACTGGCAACCCCAGCACCTGCGATAATTGCAGTGACATTGATGAAGTTTTGCAAAATTAAAATGGCGATCGTAAAGAAAAGAATATAACCGTATACATTTGAAATTAAGCTTTCAAGCGTATCTGAACGACCGGCTGAAACCGCTTGATTTTCACGATAACGTTTGAAAAAAGTACGAATAACCTTCATGCCAATATACTTGAGGATAAAGTAAAGGATGATGAGAATGATAATTTTTACACCAATTGAGATGGTCTGGCTCCAAAAAGAATCCCAATCAATCGAGTTAAACCACTTTGATATTTGTTTCATCGTTTGATCCACTTCCTTTTCAAAATTACCTTCCTTTTATTTTACCAAACAAAAAAAGATTGTTCAAAAACCTACTATCAGAGTTTTTTCAAAAAAGGGGTTGCTTTTTTGAAAATTAACAAGTAATATATTGTATAACAAATGAGAAATATTGTTTTCATGTTACTGTTACGAGCAGGCATGGAGAGCTTTTTGGGTGCGGTCTTGCTGCGTTCGCTTATCTCTTCATGCTTTTTTCGTTTATTTCTAAGTAAATTCCAGGTACAATAAAGAATATCAAATGACTTTCAGGAGGAATGAGAAAATGTTTAAAAAAATGTTTAGAAAAGATAAAAATGAAATCGTATATGCACAAGCAACTGGTGAATTTGTAAACCTTCAAGATGTACCTGATCCAGTTTTTAGCCAAAAAATGATGGGCGAAGGAATTGCAGTTAAGCCAGCTGATGGCAAAGTCGTAGCGCCAATCGATGGTGAGATTATTCAATTAGCTGATACAAAACACGCATTTGGCATTCGTTCTGAACTGGGTCAAGAAATTCTTGTTCATGTAGGTTTAGAAACAGTCGCACTAAAGGGTGAAGGGTTTACAGTTCATGCTAAATTGGGCGATCATGTAAGAAAGGGACAATTGATTATTGAGGCAGACCTCGATTATATTGAGAAAAATGCAAGTAGTACAGTTATCCCAATGGTCGTTACAAATAGTGCGGAAGGACAATTCGATTTTGAATGGAAAGAAGCTACAAGTGTAACAGCTGGAGAAACCGCAGTATTTGAAGCAAAAGTAAAATGATCCGGTTGCGGGAAGGTTGACTCTTTCCCGCACACCTAAAGAGAAGGGTGCCAGAATGAAGATAATAAGAATATTAAATAATAATGCTGTTGTCGTAAATGATGGTGACCAAGAAAAAATCGCAATTGGTGCAGGAATTGCTTTTAATAAAAAAAGAAATGATATCATCACAGCGAATAAAATTGAAAAAATGTTTATCATGCAAGAAGAAGAGGAGCATTTCCGAGAGCTGCTTAATCGGATTAATGAAGAGTATTTTGCTGTCTCTGAAGAAATCATCTCACATGCTGAAAGAACCCTTGGGGAAAAGTTAAGTGAGCATATTCATATTGCGTTAACAGATCATTTAGCCTTCTCCATTGAGCGTTTGAAAGAAGGAATTATTCTTCAAAACAAATTGCTTAATGAAATAAAAGTTTTATATGAAATTGAATTCAAAATAGGATTATGGGCGATTAATCATATTAAGGAGCGCTTTCATCTTGATATGCCGATTGATGAAGCTGCTTATATTGCCCTTCACATTCACACGGCAAAAATAGGTTCTGGGGATATTCATGATAGTGTCAGAACAGCGACAATCATCGCTAGTATGGTTGAGACGATTACTAGCGAACTAGGCATTACGCTTTCAGGACAAGATATCGCTTATGAACGCCTGATTACACATTTACGCTTTGTGTTAAATCGTGTAGAAAAAAAAGAATTACACACGATGGATAGCGAAATGCTTTTAATGATTAAAAAGAAATTTGAAACGAGTTTTAATACCGCGGGGAAAGTAGCTTTTTTACTTCAGCGAGATTACAAAAAAACATTGCCTGAAGCGGAATTAGGATATATAGCCCTGCATATTGAAAGACTGCGTAGTTTTTGGAAGAAATAATTTTTAGGAGGAGTTAAAAAAATGAATGTATTAAAAAGATTGGCAATCGGTGTGGTTTATCCAATTGTTGCACTCATTATTATAGGTATTTTCTGGATAGCCCAGCAAACAGGAATAAAATCAATGGACGCAATTTATAACGGCTTAGTTCTTATGTTTCCACTTGTTGTTTCTATGGGGATTGCCATTGGGATTGCGAAAGATCATAGTGGTGCAGCTGCTCTTGCTGGCGCAGTTGGTTGGTTAGTATATGGTGCAGTTATTGTATCTTTAAACTATCCAAAAGGAGTATTTAATCCTACAACATTAACAGCTGATTTCAACTTCATAAGTGGAATTTATATGGGAATTATCGCAGGATTTCTTTACAATAAATTTTACAACATTCGCTTGCCTGAATGGTTAGCATTCTTTGGTGGACGTAGATTTGTTCCAATTATAACATCTGTAGTTGCCTTGTTTATCGGGGCTTTCGTGGCAGCAATCTTTTAAGAATAAAATGGAGGTATCATTATGTTAAGTGGATTACAAAAAGTGGGAAAAGCGTTAATGCTGCCAATTGCTGTATTACCAGCAGCGGGTTTACTTAATCGCTTAGGTGCAGAAGATGTTTTAAATGTACCATTTATTCATTCAGGAGGCGCGGCGCTGTTTGACTTTCTAGCATTATTATTTGCAATCGGGATTTCAATTGGTTTGAGCCGCGATAATAGTGGAGCAGCAGGTCTTAACGGAGCGATTGTCTTCTTTATTTTAAACTTTGGTGTAATTGGTATAAATCCTAACATCAATATGGGGGTTTTCGCTGGTTTTATTGCAGGCCTTACAGCACCGATTCTATATAATTATTTGTACGATAAAAAAGTTTTTGGCAATCAAGAATACTTTGATGGAAAACATTTAGCGATCATTCTTAATGCGATCTTGGCTCTTTTATTAGTCGCTTTGTTTGGCTTTGCTTGGCCAACGATTCAAGGTTGGTTAGATTCATTAAACGGCTGGATTACAAGTGCTGGTGCGTTTGGCTCTGCTGTTTATGGTGTACTAAACCGTGCGCTTATTCCAACTGGGCTCCATCACGTGCTTAACACATATCTATGGTTTGGTTTTGGCAGCTTTACTGATGCGACCGGCCAAGTGGCTCACGGCGATATTAATCGTTTCTTTGCGGGAGACCCAACAGCTGGTGTTTTCCAAGTAGGATTTTTCCCAATTATGATGTTCGGTCTTCCAGGTGCTGCGTTTGCCATGTACCTTGCTGCGAAGAAGAAAAATCGTAAAGAAGTCGGCGGAATGATGTTATCCTTAGCTCTTACTGCGTTTTTGACAGGGATTACAGAACCGATTGAGTTTACATTTATGTTTATTGCACCATTCTTATATGCTATCCATGCATTATTAATGGGTGTATCGATGTTTATTACGAATTTCTTAGGTATAAAACTTGGCTTTACATTTAGTGCTGGTTTCATTGACTTCGCGCTGAATTATACAAAAGGACACAATGCTTGGCAATTGATTCCAATCGGTTTAGTTTTTGCTGTTGTGTATTTCTTAATTTTCTATTTCGTCATCAAAAAATTCAATTTAAAAACACCTGGACGTGAAGATGAAACGGAAGAAGGACTTGCAATGGAAATGTCAAATGCGCCAGTACAAGAAGAAGCTGCTTCACTTGGTGCAACAGAAGCAGACGTTCCTGTTTCTGGACAAATTGATAAATATGAACGCATGGCTAGAGGTTATTTAGCCGGACTTGGTGGCGAAGAGAACTTGGTTAAAGTCGATAATTGTACAACACGCCTTCGCTTAACAGTAAAAGATTCAAGCTTACTCAATGAACCAGCACTTAAAAAAGCTGGTGCACGTGGCGTTGTTAAATTGAACAAAGAGAGTGCGCAAATTATTGTTGGTGCGGATGTAGAGTTCGTTGCTGACAAGTTGCATGATATTACTGGTAAATAAAGGTTTGGAAGATAATAAATCGAGCGAAAGTACTTGCGTTTACAGATTTTGATAGAGTTGAAACCTATAAATGCGAGTGCATGTCGCCGATTTATTTTATTTATCCCCCAAACGCGTCTAATTATGTTATGAAGGAGTGAACAAAATGCTTGAAGTTATCGTTCAAAATGCTGAAGATGCAAAGCGAGCAGAACAGTATGGTGTAGACCGCTTGGAGATTGTTCAAGCCATTGGTGAGGGCGGGCTTACACCAAGTTACGGTACAATCAAAAACATTATAAAGAGTGTAAGCACAAAAACAATGATCATGATCCGTCCACATAGCTATTCCTTTACCTATTCACCGAGCGATCAAAAAACGATGTTAACAGACATTGAAATAGTAAAAGAACTGGGTGCTACTGGTATTGTTTTCGGCGCATTAACCAAAGAAGGTGACATTGATCAGGCGCTTTTAGAAAAAGTCATTGACAAAAAAGGAAGTCTAGCCCTTACGTTTCACCGAGCTCTTGAAAGTACACGTGATATTGAAGAAAGTTATCAACTTTTACGTAAAAATTATGGAACTGAAATCACGCAATTATTAACATCTGGGGGAACTGAAAAAGCAATCGATTCCCTGCCAAGATTAAAGCGCTGGATTAAAGATAGCGAGGCAAATCAGGACTCTTTCAAAATCCTTGTCGGAAGTGGCGTTTCAACTAAAAACGTTCAAGAACTGCATAGCGAACTTGCTAATGAATGGTATCATGTTGGAAGTGGCGCACGGATTGCCAACGATTTTAGCCAAACCATAGATAAAACTAAAATAGCTTTCTTCAAGCAAAACACATAAATAAAGGCGGGATCCTGAAACATCATGCACTTTGGATCTGTTAAAAAATATAGCGTAGGTTCTACATGTCGAATACGACCAATCAAGCGAAAACGTTTGCACTTAAAAAATTTGCCAGAAGCCGGAAGCGGAGCGTACGATTGTACGTGAGGATCGGTAGTCTGGCAAATTTTTTAAATGCAACGCTTTTCGCCGATTTATTTTGTGTATGCACTTTTCTAGAAAAAATAGCGTAATAGGATGGAATAAGCTATAATGGATAAAGATTGATTATTGAGGGTGAAAAAATGGAAAAATATCTTGGAACAAGCCAAACAATGACGGTAACACAAGTCCTTACTGAAGGCTATCTATTAACAAAAAATGATCAAGAAGTTCTTTTAAAAAAAGGAAACAGCAATCGTTCTGATTTACAGCCAGGTGAACTAGTTCAAGTGTTTCTATATGTTGATTATGATCATGAAATAACAGCAACAACAATCATTCCAAAAATCCAAGTAGGGCACTATAGCTTTGGAACTGTAACCGAAGTTCGCAAAGATTTAGGTGTGTTTATTGATATTGGCATTGAAAAAGATGTGGTTGTTTCACTTGATGATATGCCAGCTTTAAAACATTTATGGCCAAAAAAAGGAGATCGCTTAATGATTTCTTTACGCGTCGATGAAAAAAATCGGATTTGGGGAGTACTTGCAACTGAACGTGAATTTAAAGCGATTGCGAGGAAAGCAGATCCTAATTTATTTAATCAAAATATTTCCGGAACCGTTTATCGACTCTTAAAAATTGGTTCGTTTATTTTAACCGATAATTACCACATTGGCTTTATTCATGAAAGTGAGCGAACTTCAGAGCCTCGTCTTGGGGAATATGTCAAAGCTCGCGTTATTTCTGTCAAACCTGATGGCTCATTAAATTTATCTCTTCGTGGACGCGTTCATGAAGTGCTCTCAGATGACGCAGAAATGATCCTAACGTATTTAAGAAGTGTCGGTGGAGAAATGGGTTTTGGCGATAAATCCGATCCAGATGCCATTCGCGCAAAATTTGGGATTAGTAAAGCTCAATTTAAACGTGCACTTGGTACACTAATGAAACAAAAAAAAGTGACCCAACAAGCAGGCGTGATCACTAAACTAACCAAAGACGATACCTCAGACTAAAGTATGAGCAAAGCATCGTTCTATAGCGGATTGTAAACAAAATTAGCTTTCCTTTATAATAGGAATTAGTCATGTTTTTTTAAAGGAGGTGTGTCAGCTTGAAGAAAATAGAGAGCTCATTTTTATTTGTATTTGTTGTGGCTGTAGCAGTAGGCATTGGTCTTGAGATGCTTTTTAAATGGCAGTTACTCTTTTTATTTGCAATTGGTATTTGTTTTTTGTTCAGTTCGCGAAGAGCAGGGATTACAAAGAAAACAGCAAAGTACCACATGATCATAGCCGTAACTTTTCTGCTCATGTCTGTTTTATTAACAGTTTCATTTAAGTTCGGTTTAGTTATTGCAGCGATCTTTGCCATTATCCATTATATTCACCGCAAGCGGGCACCTCAGCTTTTAATGGTAAAAACTTGTGAGCCTGCTTCAAAAATAGATAAAGCTAATCATTTCATTCGTAATCAGTGGTTTGGGAACAGGCGCATGCTTGATGTTGTGTATGAATGGGACGATATTAATGTTCAAACTGGTATTGGAGATACAATTATCGATCTTGGAAATACTGTTTTGCCTACTGGAGAAAGTGTGATCATGATTCGCAGTATTTCTGGTAAGATTCGTTTACTCATTCCATTTGATTTAGGCATCTGTCTAGAGCATTCGGCGATTTTCGGTAATTTACAATACGATAAAATAAATACAACGGTTCAAAATAATACCATTAAAGTTTACTCAGATAATTATGAAACTGCCGTTCGCAAAGTAAAAATCACAACCTCTGTTGTATTTGGCGATTTAGAGGTGATTCGTCTATGACTTATATCCGATCGCAAATTTTACTTGCAAGTGGGCTCCTGCTTGGGGCATCTATTGTTGCTTCTTTTCTTTACTATTTTTCAAATGATGTCTCGAGTTACCAATTTTTAATTCAAAATAGAATTTTTTATTTGCCATTTATTTTATTTGTACCACTGACGGCAATTTCAGCGGGGATTATCATTGGAGCGATTTCTGGTTATTTTATCAAACAGAAATTTGAAAGCGTGGATTTTTCGATTCGTTTACTTGAACAAGGGGATTTAGACAAAAAAATAAAGTCAGAAGAAGAAAATTTTATTGAAGTGCAGCAAGTTTATAAGCAAATTGATCAATTACGTGATAAAATGAAACAACAAACGCTACTCACACAAAAAATTGCTAGCGAAAAAGCAGAAACAAGCGGCGAAACAAAAGAAGCCATTCTCTCAGAAGAACGACACCGGATTGCTCGTGAATTGCATGATTCCGTCAGTCAGCAATTATTTGCTGCAATGATGCTTCTATCAGCTTTAAACGAGCAAGTTGATGAAAATGCCTCTCCAATATTAATGAAGCAACTCAAGATGGTTGAATCAATTGTTAACGAATCACAATCAGAAATGCGAGCGCTTCTTCTTCATTTACGACCAACCCAATTAGAGGGTAAATCACTAAAAAAAGGAATCGAACAATTATTAAGAGAACTAACGACGAAGCTACCGATTAAAGTCGAGTGGCAAATTGAAGATATCAAGCTGAAAAAAGGAATTGAAGACCACTTATTTCGCATCATTCAGGAACTTTTGAGTAACACACTTAGACATTCCAAAGCAGCACTTCTTGAAGTCCGCTTTGTTGAAATCGACAAGCTTGCTGTTCTTAAGGTAGTGGATGATGGCATCGGTTTTGATATGAATTATACACCCCAAGGCTCTTACGGTTTGCAAAATATGCGCGAGCGTGTAGCTGAATTTGGGGGAACGATTAAAATTATTAGTTTTCCTAAAAAAGGTACAAGTGTCGAAATTAAAATTCCACTTGTTCTAGAGAAGGAAGTGGATAAAAAATGATAAAAGTATTACTAGTAGATGATCATGAGATGGTTCGTATCGGTGTCTCTGCTTATTTATCTGTTCAAGATGATATGGAAGTCGTTGGAGAAGCAGAAAACGGTTTAAAAGGTGTTGAAATGGCTTTAAACTTGCGACCAGATATTATCTTGATGGATCTAGTTATGGATGAGATGGATGGAATTGAAGCAACAAAAGAAATCATGCAAAAATGGAAGGATGCAAAAATTATCATAGTAACAAGTTTTATTGATGATGAGAAGGTGTATCCAGCGCTTGAAGCAGGTGCAAGTAGCTATATGTTAAAAACGTCAACGGCAAGTGAAATCGCCGACGCTATTCGTGCCACATTTGCAGGAGATTCTGTTTTAGAACCCGAAGTTACTGGAAAAATGATGCAACGTTTGACAGCTAGACCAGAAAAAAATTTACATGATGATTTAACGAATCGTGAAAATGAAATTTTACTGCTAATTGCAGAAGGTAAATCCAATCAAGAGATCGCCGACGAGCTATTCATCACTTTAAAAACAGTAAAAACGCATGTCAGCAACATTTTATCAAAACTTGATGTACAAGACCGCACACAAGCAGCGATTTATGCTTTTAAACACGGTCTTGTTAAGAAAGAATCTTAGGAGGAATTGAAGATGAAAGAGGGTTTTGCAGTTATTGGACTGGGTAGATTTGGCGGCAGTATTTGCCATTCGCTTGTTGAACAAGGTATGGAAGTTCTAGCGATTGATTCTAGCGAAGAGCGCGTGAATGAATATATGTCCATTGCAACACATGCTGTCATCGCAAATTCAACGGATGAAAATGCTCTAAGACAGCTTGGGATTCGTAATTTTGAACATGTTATTGTAGCGATTGGTGAAGATATTCAATCAAGTATTTTAACAACACTCATTTTAAAAGAAATGGGCGTTAAATTTGTCACAGCCAAAGCAACCAATGATAAACATGCAAAGTTACTCGACAAAATAGGCGCTGACCGTGTTGTTCACCCAGAACGCGATATGGGGAGACGGATTGCTCATTATATCGTTTCTAAAAACATGCTTGATTACCTTGAACTTTCAGATGAATACAGCTTGGTTGAAGTTTCTGTGTCCGATCCTCGTTTCCTAGGGAAAAGTTTGGTTGACCTTGACTTTCGTAATACATATGGTGTAAATATTGTTGGTATCAAACGAGACAGACAAATGATTATTACGCCGGAAGCAGGGGATGTCTTGCAAGAAGGCGATGTATTGATTGTAATTGGCCCAGATGATAATATTGAACGTTTACAAGAAAAAATTCAATAAGATAACGCTTGTGTTTGCGGATTTGGATAGGTTTCTAATTCTATCTAAAGCTTAAAATACAAGTTTTTTTTGCTTAAAAAGAAGATTGCGCTTTCATTATTTCATACTATAATGAACTAATTTTTAAGAGAGGGGGATAAACTTGCAAACTAAATTGCCTCCGTTATTTGCTGATTTTAGCGAAAGGATTTTTACACGTGAAAGAGCTAAAAGAAAAAGGTCAGGAACTGTAGGTGCTACATTTCGAACATAACAAACCGAACATTGAAGAAGTTTGCCAGACTTCTTCAATGTTCGGTTTGTCGCCGATTTATTTTTTGTATATCAAAGACTTTTAGACTTCCATAATAATCGGTAAGATCATTGGATAGCGGTTTGTTTTATTATAAAGAAATGGTTGCAGTGTATCTGTGATTTCATTTTTGATTTCTGACCATTGCGATGTTTTTTTCGCCATGACTTTGTTTAAGTGCCTTCTTAGTAAGCTTTGTGCTTCGCCAATTAGATTACCAGATTCACGCATATAGATAAAGCCACGAGAAATGATATCTGGGCCGGCCATAACTTTAGATGTTTTCATATCAATTGAAACAACAACAATGACAAGTCCTTCTTCTGACAGAGTACGGCGATCGCGTAAGACAATATTACCAATGTCACCAATGCCGCTACCATCAATATAAACGTCTCCAGCTGAAATTTTACCAGCAACACGAGCAGAATCGCTTGTTAAGGCAAGAACATCACCGTTTCCACAAATAAAGCTATTCTCAGCAGGAATACCACATTCTTCTGCTGACTCTGCATGAATTCGTTGCATGCGATATTCACCATGAATAGGCATAAAATATTTTGGTTTTATCAAGCGAAGCATCAGTTTTTGTTCTTGTTGCCCGCCGTGACCTGATGTATGAATATTGTTCACTTTACCATGAATGACTTCAGCACCCGCTTGATAAAGTAAATTAATCGTCCGGTTTACACTAATCGTATTTCCAGGTATAGGAGATGAGGAAAAGACAACCGTATCACCTGGTTGAATTTGGATTTGACGATGCGTTCCGTTAGCAATACGGGATAAAGCTGCCATAGGTTCACCTTGACTTCCGGTGCAAAGGATCGTGATTTCATTCGCTGGAATTCGTTGCAGTTGATTCGATTCAACAAAGAGGTCTTTTGGTGCTTTAATGTAGCCGAGTTCGCGTCCAATATCAATAGCAGATTCCATACTACGTCCAAAAACAGCTATTTTTCGGTTAGTTTCAATGGAAGATTCAACAACTTGTTGCAAGCGATAAATGTTTGAAGCAAATGTCGCAAAAATAATTCGACCTTCCACATCACGAAAAATATTTTTAATACTTTCACCAACAATGCGTTCACTCATTGTAAAGTTAGGAACTTCAGCATTGGTACTATCTGACAATAAGCAAAGGACACCATCTTTTCCAATTTCTGCCATTTTAGTTAAATTGGCAGGTTCACCAACTGGAGTGAAATCGAATTTAAAATCACCGGTATGCACGATATTGCCAGAAGGTGTTTTAACGACGATACCATAAGTATCAGGAATACTATGAGTCGTTTCAAAAAAAGAAACCGTTGTTTTTCGAAATTTAAAAACGTCATCTTCTTCAAATTCATAAATTTTTGCTTGACGAAGCAAGCCATGTTCTTCTAGTTTGTTTCGAATAAGCGCGCTAGCAAGTTTACCTGCATAAATCGGAATATTGATTTCTCTTAATAAATACGGGACACCACCAATATGATCCTCGTGACCATGTGTGATAAAAAGACCTTTAATTTTTTCTTTGTTTTTTGCAAGGTAATCATAATCAGGAATAACATAATCAATACCAAGAAGGTCGTCTTCTGGAAACTTAATTCCAGCATCAATTAAAATGATTTCGTCCTGAAATTGTACGCCATACGTATTTTTACCAATTTCACCAAGTCCACCTAAGGCAAAAACAGCCGTTTCATTATTTTTTACAAATTTCATATAAGTCTACTTCTCCCAGAGCCTAAAATCAGGTTGGCTTTGTTCGTATTCAAGGTGTTTGTCGCTAAGAGCTTCAATGTGCTCAATATGAAAAGGCTTGGCTTTTAAACTTTGGCGTACTTCAACTTCATCGTTTGCATCGATGTAAAGTGATTGCGTTTTTTCTCTTACAGGTGTTTCTGTGTTTGTTTCTTGATAATATACTTTAAAAATCATATTTTTCGCTCCTTCTATTTAACTTTATTTTAAAATAAAACATTTGTTCGTCTTTGAAATACGGATATACGGGGTTAAAATTATTTTAAGACAAAAGAAAAGATAGCAGAATGAAATCAATTCTGCATCGTTCTCCTTTAGAAAAATTAATTGAAAACAATGATACAACTCATTTAAAAAAAATGAAAAGTGATCGCTTCAATATAATATTTTCTTTTCACACTTTTGTTAATCAAGTTATCTGTTTCGTCCGATCTATATCCTTATTCTCTAATATACCACAAATTAACAGAAATGCTACTAGAATAACTTTATTTCTAAGAAAAAATTTAAAACTAGTCTATTTATTCACTATTTCTGCTATACTGGTAGGGTGAATTCAAAATGAGGGGTTTTAAAATGAGTAAAATTGTCTTTTTTGATGTTGATGGAACACTAGTAAATGATGCAAAAGAACTTCCAGATTCTGCAATTGTAGCGATTCGTAAATTGAAGGAAAAGGGGATATATGTAGCCATTGCAACTGGTCGAGCCCCGTTTATGTTACATGAGATTGCTAGCAAGTTAGAGATTACTTCTTTTATCAGCTATAATGGCCAATATGTTATTTTTGAAGGAGAAAAAATTTATGAAAATCCTTTGCCGCAAGAATCATTGGAAAGATTAATTACCATTGCGACTGAAAATGAACATCCAATCATTTTTTCGGCACAGGATGAATTACGTGCCAATTTACCAGATCATCCTGGCGTTTCGGAAGGAATGGCTTCAATTAAACATGAATATCCAAAGGTGGACGCTGAATTTTACAAAGGACGCAAAATTTATCAATGCTTATTATTTTGTGGTGAGGAAGCAGATTCATTTTACCGGCAAGAGTTTCCACAATATAGCTTTATGAGATGGCATGATGTTTCTGTGGATGTTTGCCCGGCAAATGGCTCAAAAGCAAATGGGATCCGCAAACTGATCCAAAAGTTAGGTTTTAAGATGGAAGATACTTATGCGTTTGGCGATGGGTTAAATGACATTGAAATGTTGCAAGAAGCAGGCGTTGGCATTGCCATGGGAAATGGGCGCGACGAGGTAAAACGCGTTTCTAATCATATCACAACTTCTGTCGATGATGATGGGATCTTAAAAGGATTACAACATGTCGGTCTTTTGTGAGACAATTCTGATAAAAAAGTGATAAAAAAACTTTTTAAATCTAAAGACCTATTTTGTGCGAAAACGGTTCTTTTTGCATAGGTAAATTTGGAGTGATTTCGACATCATTTTGCGAAATACATTGTAAATCGCTTTTGAAAAGGTTACTATAAAGGGACTGCTTTAAATGAACGAAGTAGTATAAAAAATTAAAGGGGTAATAAACATGAGTGATCAAAAAAGCAACAAAACATTCGTTCCTTATGTTCCAGCATCAAAATCCCTGCCAGAATTAACTGTTACTTCCATTGTGTTAGGTATTATCTTAGCCATTCTTTTTGGTGCTGCAAATGCCTACCTAGGGTTAAAAGTAGGGTTGACTGTGTCAGCATCCATTCCGGCTGCAGTTATTTCAATGGGGATTTTACGTGGAATCTTTAAGCGGGACTCAATTTTAGAAAACAATATTGTACAAACAATGACAACAGCAGGGGAAGCATTAGGTGCAGGTGCCGTATTTACAATACCAGCACTTTTTCTAATGGGGATTGAAATCAAACAAATTATGTTGATTTTCATTGTCCTAACAGGGGGCTTTATTGGTGTCTTCATGATGGTTCCACTTAGAAGGATGTTAATTGTTAATGAACATGAAACACTTCCTTATCCAGAAGGAACGGCTTGTGCAGAAGTTTTAAAATCAGGTGAAACTGGTGGCTCACAAGCTAAATTAGTCGCATTTGGCTTTCTTGCAGGTGGGCTTGTTAAAGTTCTTACAGACGGCTTAAAGCTGTTTAAAAGCGAAGTCTCTGTTGGTGTTTATAAATTTCAAAATGCGTTTATTGGGACACAAATTTATCCAGCGCTTCTTGGTGTAGGCTTTATCATTGGACCACGGATTGCCGGGCAAATGGTTGCCGGTGGTTTGATGGCTTCCCTTGTTCTTGTTCCAGCGATTGCCTTTTTTGGCGGAGAAAGCTCACAAATTATTTTTCCGGCAACTGAAGCTTTAAAAAACATTGATGTAGCTGGTATCTGGGATAACTATGTACGCTACATTGGTGCAGGTGCAGTTGCTGCTGGTGGGATCATTACACTTATTAAAACACTCCCTGCGATTTTAGCAACGTTAAGAAGTACGATGCAAGGTATGAGTAAAAACAAAGGAAGTCACATACTTGAGCTTGAGCGAACAGACAGAGATATTCCGATGAAATGGGTTACGATTTGTATTATTATTTTGCTACTTATCATTGCTTTTGATCCATTTACGAAAGTTGGCATCATTGGTGCTATTGCTATTGGCATCTTTGGCTTCTTATTTGTAACAGTTGCTTCTCGTCTTGTTGGGATTGTCGGAAGTTCTTCTTCGCCAGTATCTGGTATGACCATTGCAACATTACTTATTGTAGCACTTGTATATAAATCGTTTGGTTATCAAGGCAACGAAGGGATCTTGTTGACATTAACAGTCGCTGCCATTGTTTGTTCGGCACTTGCTGTTGCTGGTGATATTTCCCAAGATTTGAAAACAGGTTATCTAGTTGGAGGAACACCTTGGAAGCAGCAAGTAGCAATGATGATTGGTGTGCTTGCAAGCGGTCTTGTGATGGGATATATTTTGACACTTCTTGATAATGCTTATGGAATGGGATCAGCTGAACTTCCAGCACCAAAAGCCATGTTAATGAAAATTTTAGCAGAAGGTATTTTGAATGGAAACTTACCATGGACGCTTATCTTTATTGGGGTGTCGATTGCCATTGTTGTTGAATTTATGGGTATGAACTCACTTGTTTTTGCTGTTGGACTTTATTTACCACTTAATATTAGTGCAACGGTTATGTTTGGTGGTTTTGTACGTATGATCGTTAACGGTGTCATTAAACGTAAAAAACAAACCCAAGCAGAAGCCGGTGATCGAATTGAACGCGGTACATTGTTTGCTTCAGGCTTAATCGCAGGTGAATCGTTATTAGGGGTCATTATTGCTTTTGTCATTTCAATTAACGCAAACATCATTCCAAAAGATGTTTTGATTCAAAACGAATGGTTACCTTTCATCGTCTTTATCATTGTTTGTGGACTTCTTTATATTGCAACTGTGCCACGTAAGAAAAAATTATCTTAGGAAGTGATAAAGTGGTACGAAAAAAAGCGAATTTACTAGATCAAATTCCTACGTTAAAAGCACATCTAAAGTTAACAACAGAAGAGGGACAAGCTTTCTTACTGGTTCCAAGAAAAAATCCAATTGAAAAATTTGCGATTCGCTTCATGAAGCAACGAGCTACGCGAACAATCAAATTGGATGAAGAAGGAGCTTTAATCCTAAACAGCTTAGATGGCGTAAAAAAAGTAACCGATCTAGAACAAGTTTTTAACGAACACTTTGGTAATGAAGATGATATGAGCCTTGCTCGTTTAGTACGTTTTTTACAAATTGTTGACTCTTACGGTTGGCTAGAGTGGAAAAAAACATAAATAAAAAGCACAAACTTCTATTTTAAAAATGGAAGTTTGTGCATTTTTTAAATTTCTGGCTTGTTATTATAATTTTTAAAAGCAGCTTCTTGAGTAAATAAAAGCGGTTTTGTACCAAGTCTTTTTAAGAGATCACGTACGCGGTTTTTATCTTGGCTTAACGTTTCAGTTAAAGCCTCATGATAACTAGGTAAATGAGCAATTAGATAATGATTCTGGCTCGTTGTTTTTGCAAAATGATTAGGATGGCGGAGCAAACATTTAAGTTCACTTTGCTTAAGATGAGGTGTATCTATTGGAACAATTAAAAACGAGGAGAAGGAACTCGCTTGTTGGATAACGCTATAAAGTCCAGCTAAAGGGCCAAAAGCAGTCATGCTCTCAAGATCAACAATGACGTGGATGGTAGGGTCATTTTGAAAAAATTGCTGAAAAAAAGCGAATTGGTTTTGATTAACTGACAAAAAGATCGTTTTACAAAATGGTTTTAATTTTGAGATCATTTTTTCAGCCCAGAGTTTGCCATCTTGTCCATGATACATCGCTTTATCCTCACCAAACCTCCTTGAAAGTCCGCCAGCAAGAACAACCCCTGCGACATTAAGCTTTTCCAATTTGACCATCCTTTATCATTAAAATATCATTTGTCATTTTTTCAGCTTCAAAACGGTAATGCGTAACAAAGATAACGGGAATGCGAAAATCAGCAGCCATCTGGCCAACTAAATTCATACATATTTCGCGTGTTTCCTCATCTAAGCCGTTAAAAGGTTCATCAAGTAAAAGTAAATTAGGCTCAGTGATCATCGCTCGTGCCATAGCTACGCGCTGTTTTTCGCCACCGGACAGCTTTTGAATAGAAGAATACAGCAAATGTGATATTTTCAAGTAATCACTAATGTGGCGTACATTTTTATCGATATCTGCCTTAGCTATTTTTTGAACGCGTAATCCAAAGGCAATGTTATGATATACGTTCATATTGGGGAAAAGGGCTAAATTTTGAAAAAGATAGCCTACTTTTCTTTCTGAAGTAGGCAAATGAAGTGAAAGCGATCCATCATTCCAAACTTTATTAGTAAATTCGATTTTTCCAGAATCAATGCGTTTTAAGCCACTAACACATTGGAATAACGTCGATTTCCCAACACCGCTTGCTCCCATGATTGCCGTGATTGGTGAGGTGAAAGTATAGTTCACTTTTAGATCATGAAAAGGCATTTTTTTCGTGAAATTTAAGTTTAAAGTCATTTAGGCTACATTCCCCTCATTAAATTTCGTTGCCGGATTGTAAGGATATGAATGAGTAAAAGGGCAATAATACCAATTAAACCATTCAAAATCCCTAAATAAAATGCGACCTTGATATCGCCCTGCTGAACCATAAAATAAATGCTTGAAGCGATGGTATCTGTCTTCCCTTCAATATAGCCAGCAACCATTAAGCTTGCTCCAAATTCGCCCATTGCACGGCAAAAACTAAGCAGAATCCCAGCTAAAATAGGTTGCCAACAGTTAGGTAAAATCACCTTGATAAAAATTTGTCTTGAACTAGCGGATAACGTTTCAGCAGCCCAAATGAGTTCGTGATCAATCGATAGAAATGCAGCTTTTAAGCCTTGGTACATGATCGGTAAAATAATAATGGTTGTAGCAACGGTAGCGCCTGCTAAAGAAAAGATAAAACTAAAATCAAATGTCTCCCAAATAAAACTTCCAAACCACTGATTTTTCCCAAGAATAGCAAGTAAGATGAAGCCAACAACAGTAGGCGGTAAGACCAGAGGGAGTAAAATAATAATTTCAATAGGTAACTGTAATGTAGACTTTTTTCGAGCAAAATAATAGCTTACAGGTAACATCAGTAAAAAAGAAAAAAATGTAGATAAGATCGCTACAATAAGCGAGTGTAAAACAGGGATGAACATAGCCTAAGCGCCTCCAAATTAAGTAAAAAACTAGGGAGATTCCCTATATTTATTTTCAAAACCACCTTGTAAACAGCCAAATTAGCTCTTGCACTAGTTTAAAAAGGCTTACACTTATATTAGAACAGGGCTAGCATAAATTGTCAATATTAAGTAGAATAGAAAAGAAGAATAAAAGAGGAGGCTTTACAATGAAAAAGTTAGCATTGTCTGGTTTGTTAGTATTAATTGTCCTTTTATCAGCATGTTCTGGTGCAAAAGAAGCTGATAAAAAGGCAAATAAGCCAACTGAAATACACATTTCAGTGGCAGCGAGTTTAAAGGAAGCAGTCGATGATATTAAGCCACAATTTGAAAAGGAACACCCTAATATTAAGGTGACTTTTGACTTTGGTGGCTCTGGTCAAATTAGAGAGCGTGTAGAAAGCGGAGCGCCAATTGATGGTGTGCTTTTTGCTAGCGCACAAGATATGGATAAGCTAACTAAGAAAAACAAAGCAGAAGACAAACAACAATTTGCTAAAAATACATTGGTTTTAATTGAGCCAAAAGACGCTGAACAGAAAAAAGAGCAAGATTTAAAAGCAAGCTTAGAAAGTTACAATAAGCTGGCAATTGGTGATCCAAATTCTGTACCAGCTGGGAAATACGCACAGGAAACACTTCAAAATTTAAAAATTGAAGATCAAGTAAAAAGTAAACTTGTACTAGGCTCAGATGTGCGTCAAGTCTTAGCTTACGTTGCTTCTGGAAATGCTCCGGCTGGTTTCGTTTACCAAACCGATGCGCTAATTTCTAAAAAAGTAAAAGTTACTGCGAAAATACCCGAAAATTTACATTCACCAATTGGTTACTATTCAGGTGTTGTTACCGACTCAAAAAATAAAAAAGCAGTTCAAACCTTTATGAAAACACTTGTTGATAAAGAAGCTCAAAATACCCTTAAAAAATACGGTTTCCAAGCAGTAAAATGATTCAAGCTGTTTCCTGTTTTTTTAGTGAATTTTCCTGTATATTGATGTTAATTGCTTAAATGAAGAGAGGATGCTTGGGAGAATGATTGAAAGAAGAAAGACCGTTTCGTTTGAAGAAGCACAAGAACTGCTTTTAAGAAGGATAAAACAGGTTGATTCAGAAAAAATAGCTTTAGAATTTGCGAGTGGAAGAGTTTTAGCCAAGCCCATTTTCGCGCCTTACTCCTATCCGAACTTCAGAAGAGCTGGTTATGATGGCTATGCAATTTGCGAAGAAGATGATGGGAATTATCCGATTACATTAAAAGTTGTCGCTGAAGTCCCTTGTGGTGAAACGTATGATCTTTTTTTAAAAAAAGGTGAAACAGTTCGCATTATGACTGGCGCCAAAGTCCCCGAGAATACAAGTAAAATCATCATGCTAGAACAATCAAGAGAGCAAGAAGAGGGGACAATTACTTTAATTAATACACAAAAAAATAGCAATATTACAGAGGTAGGGGCAGAATTTGAAAAAGGTGATCTTTTACTCGACCGCTTTGAAGTATTAAACGCAGGAGCATTAAGTTTGTGTGCTGCTTTTGGAATTACGGAGTTAGAAGTTTATCAAAAACCACGTGTAGCGATTTTTTCCACTGGAAGTGAACTCGTTACACCTGGTGCCCCACTCCCAGATGGGAAAATTTATAATAGCAATCAAGTTTTACTAGAAACGCTTGTCGTTGAGCATGGAGGTATTGTGACCTACCAAGAACAACTACCCGATGACTATGCGTTGACTTTACGCCGTTTAGAAAAAGTGGCGAAAGAAGTTGATATGATCATTACAACTGGTGGCGTTTCTGTAGGCGACTTTGATTTTATGGCAAAAATCGCAAAAGAAGAAGCAGATGAACTTTTATTTAATAAAGTTAGGATGCGCCCTGGTAGCCCAACAACGGCGATTTTATTTAAAGAAAAGCCAGTCATTGCTTTGTCAGGAAATCCAGGTGCATGCTTTATTGGTTTTTATTTGTTTGTTGAAAAAGCTTTAAAAAGTTTCGTAGGGAAAAATTCGTCGCTTTTGAAAGTGAAAATGATCATGGCAAGTGATTACTTAAAAAACAATGGTTTTGATCGCTTCTTGCGCGCAACTTATAAACAAGTAGATGGTATTTATCAAGTCAAGCCAGTTGGAAGTGATGCTTCAAGTTCGCTTGGAAATTTACAAAAAGCCACTTGCTTGGTTAAAATTCCATATGGTAAAGTAGGTAAAACAAGAGGGGAAGATGTAGACGCATGGCTGTTATTATCCAAGTGATAGGCTTTAAAAACAGCGGAAAGACGACATTTATAAATCAGCTAATCCATGAATTTAAGCAGGAGTCTTATACTGTGGCTGCATTAAAACATGATTATCATGACTTTAACATCGATCATGAGGGCACAGACTCATACAGTTTTCATGTAAGTGGTGCTGATGCAGTTTTAATCGCTTCTTCCAGTCATTATGCTTTAATGGAAACCCGAGCTGTTCCATTAAAAGAACTACTCAATAAATTACCCAAAACAGATATTGTTTTAATTGAAGGATATAAAGAAGCCCCATTTCCTAAAGTTGTATTAGTTAATAGCGAAGCAGACTATTTGGAACTGAAGGCAAAAGTTACAACCCCTCTTTATTTTGCCTCAAGATATTCATTAAATAAAAAAGAAATTATCAACATTGCTGAAACGTCTCAAAAAGTAGCATTAGCAAAAAAAATTGTCAAGGAGTTTTCACGATGATCCACGTTGAATTAACAACATCAGAAATTAAGATAGAGCCGCTTTATCAAAAATTAATTGACCCGAAGTTTGGTGGAATGAATGTTTTTTGTGGGACGATTCGCGAATGGACAGGTGACGTGCAGACAAAGCGTATACGCTATACTGCTTATGAAGCGATGGCTCTTTCTGAACTAGAAAAAATGGCTAATGAGGTAGCAGATAAATATCAAGCTAATGTAGTCATTGTTCACCGCCTTGGGTTGTTGAATCTTACGGATATTGCTGTTTTTATTGGTGTTGCAACAGGACATCGAGCAGAAAGTTATGAAGCCTCGCGCTCTATTATTGAGAGCTTGAAAGAAAAAGTGCCAATTTGGAAAGAAGAATTTGATACGGATAAAATAAGATGGGGTGGCATAAGAGATGACAACAATTAAATTTTTTGCTTTTTTGCCAGAAAAGATTGGTAAGCAAGAAGTTAACTTAAATTTAGCTGGGTGTAATACAGTTGGCGAAGTACGTGATCTAATCAGTCGAGAATTCCCTGAAATCGCCATTGATCTAGCAAAATGTATGATTGCTGTTGATATGGAATTTAAACAAGATAGTGATGTATTGGATCACCCAAGTGAAATAGCTGTCATTCCACCAGTGAGCGGTGGTTAAACTTTAAAAGACGGAGGGAAAAATGGATAAGCTGACCCACTTTAATCAAGAAAATCGAGCACAAATGGTTGATGTCACAAAAAAAGATGAAACAAATCGAAAAGCAATAGCTAGTAGCGTGATTAAAATGAAAAGTGAAACCCTAAAACGCATCACTGAAGGTCGAGTTGAAAAAGGAGATGTACTTGCCGTTGCTCAAGTTGCTGGGATTATGGCTGCTAAAAAAACGAGTGAACTTATCCCGATGTGCCATCCATTGATGACAACAAAAGCTGATATTTCTTTTTCTGACAATGGCATAGATACAATCATCGTTCAAAGCGAAGTCGTAACCGTTGGCAAAACCGGCGTTGAAATGGAAGCTCTCACTGCTGTTACAGTAGCTGCTTTAACGATTTATGATATGTGTAAAGCCATGGATAAAGGCATGATCATTGAGAAGACGTATTTAATCGAAAAAACAGGTGGCAAAAGCGGCACATTTCGTGCCGAATAAAAATTTGGCCATTTGGGGAGGTAAACATTATGCAAGAATTAAATGATCGTTTCGGAAGGCGTCATGATTATATTCGAATTTCTGTTACAGATCGCTGCAATTTACGCTGTGTTTATTGTATGCCAGAAGAAGGCTTAAAATTTTTACCACATGAAAAAGTACTTTCAAGCACAGAAATTATTGACTTTATGAAAATTATGGTTCAGTTTGGTATAAAAAAAGTGCGGATTACAGGCGGTGAACCTCTTCTTAGAACGGATATCGTTGAGATTATTGCTGGGATTAGCGCTATACCTGAAGTGGAGGATATTGCTATCACTACAAATGCAATGTATTTGGCAAAAAAAGCAAAAGCATTGAAAGAAGCAGGTTTAACACGTGTTAATATCAGTTTGGATTCACTTCAAGCTGACCGATTCAAGGAAATAACACGCGGCGGCAGACTTCAAAAAGTGATTGAAGGCATTAATAAAGCAGAGGAAATTGGCTTTTTTCCTATTAAATTAAATGTCGTCTTAATTAAAGGACAAAATGACGATGAAATCCTTAATTTTCTTAAGTTTACTCAGGATAAAGAGATCAATATTCGTTTTATTGAATATATGCCAATTGGGCAATCTGGAGATAGTTGGAAAGAAAAATACCTTTCGCTTGAAACCATTTTTGATGTATGTAAAAAAGCAGGATTATCTTATGAGCCGGTGGATACAATTTCTGGAAATGGTCCGTCCGAAAATTTCCGTTTAAACCGTGCCAAAGGGACATTTGGCTTAATTCATCCCGTAAGTTCTCATTTTTGTGATCGCTGCAATCGGTTACGCTTAACAGCAGATGGTTATATTAAGGCGTGTCTTTATTGGGATGAAGAATTAAATATTAGACCCTTTATTAAAGAGCCAGAAAAGTTGATAGCAATTGTTCAAGAAGCCATTGATACAAAGCCTGAAAATCATGAAATGGCTCTTAAACTTCAAGGTGAAGAAACAAGCCATAAACCAACTTGGCGCCGAATGAGCCAAATTGGTGGTTAAAGATGAATATAAACGAAATATACCGATAACAAACGTTCACAGTTGCAGGTTTTGATCGTTTGCGTTATATGCTCTGTTTCCGGCTGCTATCAAGACCTGCAAATCCAAACATGTCGTTCTCAAGATGTGGCATTAAATCTATTTATGCCGTTCAAAGTAAACATGAGGGAGCTCAGGCAAAATTAACCGTTCCATTGCAGTTGAACAAGCATTTTTTGAACCAGGTAAACAAAAAAGCAATACATTTTCTGCAGTAAATCCAGCAAAGGCTCGTGAAAGGATGGCGCGACTCCCAATTTCGTTAAAACTCAACATCCGGAAAATTTCGCCAAATCCTGGAATTTCCTGTTGTATTTGGTCTTTTAAAGCTTCATAGGTCACATCACGCCTAGCAATCCCTGTACCGCCATTTGTAATTAAACAAAAAACACCTTTGTCTTTTAATTGTGTCAAACCGGTATGAATTTCCCTTAGCTCATCTTTAACGACAATGCGTGCTAGACAAGTATGTCCTGCATTTTTTAATTTCTGTTCAATTAGCGCTCCACTTTGGTCAGTTACTAGATCGCGTGTATCACTAATCGTCAAAACACCACATTGAACCGAGGTAAATGTTTGAACTTCCAAAGCAAGACCTCCCTAATTAAAAAAATGTTGATATATTTTCTTTGCTTGCAGTAAGTCAGACGTCCCGTGAAGATATACACGTCCATTCTTAAAAATAGAAAATTGATAATTTTGGTAAGAAAAAGTAAGGATAAAAGGATTTTCCGTAAATAGGATTTGTTCCTTATTTAGTAATCGCTTAATTTCCTTAAAATCTGCTTCTGCTCCTTCTTGCAACCTAAACTGAACCGTATCACGACCACAAAGTGAAGTAGGTTGGTCAAAAAAATTAATGGCTCTTTTTTTTCGATTAAGCCCACAACTAGGACAATCGGAACGCTTCAGTACATTCAGTTTTTGAAATGTCATTTGCCAATTATCAAGCTGATAATAAAGATTGTATTTGAATGAAGGATCAATCAGCATCCGCATAAGAAGCGAAACTTGGAATCCAGCAAGAATAGGGATTAATGCACCGTTTACGCCAATAATATCACAACTTGCTTCATTGGTTTGAGGCGTTTCACCAATCAAACAAGTCAGACAAGCTGATTTGTTGGGTAAAATTGGCATCACATTAGCAAAATTTCCCGCACAAGAAGTGAAAACCCAAGGAATCTCAAATTCGAGGCAGAAGTCATTTAACATCCTTCGCGTAGAAAAATTATCTGTGCAATCAAGCACTGCAGTAACTTCATTTTTTAGAAGTGACAATGTTTCCATCGTGGCTTCATCAACAATAGCAGTAATGGCAATCTCGTGATTTATTTCTTGTAAATGTTCTTTAGCGGCATAGGCTTTTGGCAATTTCATAGCGACATCAGCTTCTGTAAATAACGATTGTCTTTGCAAGTTGGAGAGCTCAACAAAATCGCGATCAATTAAAATTAGTTTATGAACACCCATTCTTGCTAAAATTTCAGCAGCATAAGAACCAGTGGCCCCCACGCCAACAATAAGGATCGTTGCTTGCGCTAATTTTTCCTGACCAGCTAGGCCAATTTCTTTTACGCGTATTTGTCTATCGTAGCGGTTCATTATCTTTCCTCCATCGTTAACTTAAAACATCGACATCTGGTGGCAAATGGTTCGGATTTTCTTTGTTAATGTGGTCATAGAACATAATGCCATTAATGTGATCAATTTCGTGCTGGACAACGATTGCTGGGTAATCACGAAGTTTAAACTTAAGTGGTGTACCATTTTCATCAAACGCTTCAATTGTTATCCGCTCATTTCGGATGACATATCCGGGGACTTCACGATCTACAGACAAGCAACCTTCACCACCTGCAAGGCAAGCTTCTTGTACAGAATAGCTGCGGATTTTAGGGTTATATAGCACGTGGCTGTAGGTTTTGTCATTTTCGTCTTGCAGATGAATCGCGATTATTCGTTTAGAAACACCAAGCTGCGGTGCTGCAAGACCAACGCCGCCACGAAGTCCATATTTTTTAGCTAATTCTTCATCTTGGCTATTTTTTAAAAATGCAAGCATCTCATGCCCGAGTTTTTTTTCTTCGTCTGAAAGCGGAAAGGTAACTGGTTCAGCAATTTCACGTAACACGGGGTTACCTTCGCGAACAATATCTTTCATAAGGATCATTCATTAATCTCTCCTGTTCATCTTGACTTATTTCTTATTCTAACAAAAAGTATTAAAAAAAGGAATGGATTGATTTTTATTCATCAAGTCTTCTTATTCCAACTTTATTTTAAAAAATAACAATAGAATAAAAACGAACTTAACAATAGGAGCGGCTTTAATTGTTCGTTAAATTATCGATGTAAAAATAATAGTAGTTTGTGAATTCACAAACTAAATTGACGTAATGATAGGGGTTTCAATATAAATGAGATAACTTGCGGTTTGTAATATTATATAACAGATTCATTAGAATAAGCTGATTTATAATACAGAGAAAGAAACCGAATAATATTGATATTTCAACGTTTGTAAGCGCGGGAGTATTTAAGTTCATTGTATTGACTTCATTCAAAGCATAGTGTAAATTTAAAGAAGGAGATTAGTGTATTAGTTCAAATGAAATCCTTTTAAAACAGTTTTTCTCTATAAATAAAACGCATGTTGATTGGTGTTTGTGAAACAATCTGCTAAATACATTTTTTCACAGATGGATGATGTTTTCCATCGCTTTGTTATGGGAAAATGATAAAAGTCTGATCATTTAGAGGCATCTAAATAAAGGAACATTAATACGCAATCAAAATTATCTAGCAAAATAAATGCTTACGTATTTATTTTAACCGCTAAATTGACGAATGAAAGGAAGAGATTCTAAAATGGCTTCTAAAACAAAGAAGGCAGTTATTGATGAAAAAAAACAGTTTGACGCGATCGCCAAACAATTTGAAATGGTACAAATCCTAAATGAAAAAGGGGAAATTGTAAGCCCAAGTATTATGCCTGATTTAACAGACGAAGAACTTGTTGAATTAATGACGCGTATGGTTTGGACACGTGTGCTTGATCAACGTTCGATTTCTTTAAATCGTCAAGGAAGACTCGGATTTTATGCACCTACTGCTGGTCAAGAAGCTTCTCAACTAGCAACTGAGTATGCACTTAAAAAAGAAGATTATATTCTTCCTGGCTATCGTGATGTGCCACAACTTATTTGGCATGGTTTGCCACTTACAAAGGCATTCTTATTCTCTCGTGGCCATTTTGCTGGAAATCAGTATCCAGAAGATTTAAAGGCGTTGCCACCACAAATTATTATCGGCGCACAAATTGTTCAAGCAGCTGGTGTTGCACTTGGACTTAAGAAACGTAAAAAAGATGCTGTTGTTATCACTTATACAGGTGATGGTGGCTCCTCTCAAGGTGATTTCTATGAAGGAATGAACTTTGCCGGCGCTTACCGTGCTCCTGCTATTTTTGTTGTCCAAAATAATATGTTTGCTATTTCAACACCACGCGAAAAACAAACAGCTGCTGTAACGCTTGCGCAAAAAGCTGTAGCAGCAGGGATTCCTGGTGTTCAAGTTGACGGTATGGATCCTCTAGCTGTTTATGCAGTAACAAAATTTGCTCGCGATCGTGCTGTACGTGGTGAAGGCCCAACATTAATTGAAACAATGACTTATCGTTACGGACCACATACGCTTTCCGGTGATGATCCAACCCGTTACCGTACAAAAGAACTTGACGGTGAATGGGAGCTTAAAGATCCAATTGTTCGTTTCCGTGCTTTCTTAGAAGGTAAAGGCCTTTGGAATAAAGAAAAAGAAAATGAAGTGATCGAACGTGCAAAAGAAGAAATTAAACAAGCTATTAAAGAAGTAGATGCCACACCAAAACAAAAAGTATCTGATCTTCTTAAAAATATGTATGAAGTGCCAACAAACAACATAAAAGAACAATTGGCAATTTATGAAGCGAAGGAGTCGAAATAATCATGGCGCAAAAAACAATGATTCAAGCGATTACAGATGCGCTTGCAGATGAACTAAAAATTGACGAAAACGTCTTGGTTTTTGGTGAAGACGTAGGTAAAAATGGCGGAGTTTTCCGTGCTACTGAAGGACTTCAAGATGAATTTGGTGAGGAGCGCGTGTTTGATACACCTCTTGCAGAATCTGGTATTGGTGGCCTTGCTATTGGCTTTGCGCTTGAAGGTTTTCGTCCAGTTGCTGAGATTCAATTTTTCGGTTTTGTTTTTGAAGTCATGGACTCAGTTGTTGGGCAAATGGCACGTATGCGTTACCGGACAGGCGGCACACGTACAGCACCAATAACTGTTCGCGCTCCGTTTGGTGGCGGTGTTCATACACCAGAGCTTCACGCTGATAATTTAGAAGGTTTGATGGCTCAATCACCAGGTCTAAAAGTGGTTATCCCATCTACACCTTATGACGCAAAAGGCCTATTAATTTCAGCTATCCGTGATAATGATCCTGTTATTTTCTTAGAACACATGAAGCTTTATCGTTCATTTCGTGAAGAAGTGCCAGAAGGTGAATACACAGTTGAAATTGGTAAGGCAGCTGTTAGACGCGAAGGCACTGATGTAACCATTATTGCTTATGGTGCAATGGTTCAAGAATCAGTAAAAGCAGCAGAAGCACTTGAAAAAGAAAATATCTCTGCTGAAATTATTGATTTACGTACAATTAGCCCACTTGATACAGATACAATCATTGCTTCTGTTAAGAAAACGAATCGTGTAGTCGTTGTACAAGAAGCACAGAAACAAGGCGGAGTTGCAGCAAACGTCATTGCAGAAATCAATGATCGTGCAATTCTCTCTTTAGAAGCGCCTGTTATGCGTGTTACGGCGCCGGATAGCGTTTTCCCATTCTCTCAAGCGGAAACGGTATGGCTTCCAAATCACAATGACATTATCGAATGTGTAAAAGAAGTAGTAGCATTCTAGATTTTTTGTTTGGCTCGTGACATTCGGGTCAAATCGTTTTAGTTTTAAAGTTTTAATGAAAACAGGAGGCTTAATTAATAATGGCATATTCATTTAAATTACCGGATATTGGTGAAGGTATCCATGAAGGCGAAATCGTTAAGTGGTTCGTAAAACCTGGCGATAAAATTGAAGAAGATGAATCGCTTTTTGAAGTCCAAAATGACAAATCAGTAGAAGAAATTACTTCTCCAGTAAGTGGAACAGTAAAAGAAATCAAAGTCCAAGAAGGCGAAGTAGCAACAGTAGGCCAAGTGCTTATTACATTTGATGGTGTAAGTGGCCATGAAAATGATGCTGAAGAAACACCAGCAGAACCTAAAAAAGAAGAAGCACCAAAAGCTTCAGGTCAAAATCAAGGTGTTTACCAATTTAAATTACCAGATATTGGCGAAGGGATTCATGAAGGCGAAATTGTTAAATGGTTTGTAAAATCTGGCGACAGTGTCGAAGAAGACCAAGCTATTTTTGAAGTCCAAAATGATAAATCAGTAGAAGAAATTACCTCTCCAGTAGATGGAACGGTAAAAGATATTTTAGTAAATGAAGGTGAAGTAGCAACAGTAGGCCAAGTGCTTATTACTTTTACAGGTGACTTTTCTGATTCCGAAGATCACTCATCTACACCAGAATCTCCTGCTGAGTCTCCTAAAATGGAAGAAAAACAACCATCACCATCAGCTATCGGTACAAATCAGGTGCCTTCAGCGAAAAGAGATCCAAACGGTTTAGTTATCGCAATGCCTTCTGTACGTAAATATGCTCGTGAAAAAGATGTTAACATTCAAGAAATTGCTGGTACCGGTAAAAACAATCGTGTCCTAAAAACTGATATTGATGCGTTCTTAAACGGTGAAGCAGTTTCAGAACCAAATGGTGCATCAACAGCAAATAAAGCAGCTACTACCGCTGGAACCGAAACGACAAAAGCAGCACCAAAAACTGTGTCAACAGGTGAAGCTTATCCAGAAACACGCGAAAAACTTTCACCAACTCGTCGTGCAATTGCAAAAGCAATGGTCAATTCTAAACATACCGCTCCGCATGTAACACTTATGGACGAAATTGAAGTTTCTGCTCTGATGGCTCATCGAAAACGTTTCAAAGAAGTGGCTGCTGAAAAAGGTGTTAAATTAACATTCTTACCATATATCGTCAAAGCGCTCGTCGCTACTTTGAAAGAATTCCCTGTGCTTAACACAACAATGGATGACAGCACGGAAGAATTGGTTTACAAACATTATTACAATATCGGTATTGCGGCTGATACAGATCACGGATTATACGTACCCGTTGTTAAAAATGCCGATATGAAATCTGTTTTCGCCATCTCAGGTGAAATTAATGAATTAGCCGGCAAAGCACGCGATGGAAAATTAACAGCAGATGAAATGCGTCACGGTTCAGCAACGATTTCTAATATTGGTTCTGCTGGTGGCCAGTGGTTCACACCAGTTATCAACTATCCTGAAGTCGCTATTTTAGGTGTAGGACGTATTGCTGAAAAAGCGATTGTTAAAGATGGTGAAATTGTAGCAGCTCCTGTACTTGCTTTATCACTTAGCTTCGACCATCGTGTCATTGATGGCGCTACAGCACAAAAAGCAATGAATAACATCAAGCGTTTACTAAATGACCCAGAATTATTACTAATGGAGGCGTAAAATAATGGTTGTAGGAGATTTTCCAGAAGAAAGAGATACGATAGTTATTGGTGCTGGACCTGGTGGTTATGTGGCTGCTATTCGCGCTGCACAACTAGGGCAAAAAGTAACAATTATTGAGAAAGAATATTTTGGCGGTGTTTGCTTAAATGTAGGGTGTATCCCTTCTAAAGCACTAATTACAGTTGGTCACCGTTTTAAAGAAGCCAGAAATTCTGATAATATGGGAATTCAAGCCAAAGACGTTGAGCTTGATTTTACCAAAGCGCAAGAATGGAAAGGTAGCGTCGTTAGTAAGTTAACAAATGGCGTGCGTGCTCTTCTTAAGAAAAATAAAGTAGAAATGTTAGAAGGAGAAGCGTTTTTTGTTGATGAGCATTCCCTTCGTGTTATTCATCCTGATTCTGCACAAACGTATACATTTAAAAATGCTATCATTGCAACAGGTTCTCGCCCAATCGAAATAACTGGCTTTAAATATGGCAAACGCGTGTTAAGCTCAACTGGCGCACTTGCTCTTCAAGAAGTACCGAAAAAACTCGTTGTCATTGGTGGCGGTTATATCGGTACTGAACTTGGCGGAGCATTTGCCAATCTAGGTACACAATTAACCATCCTTGAAGGTGGACCTGAAATTTTACCAACATATGAAAAAGATATGGTTTCGCTTGTTAAACGTAATTTAAAAGATAAAGATGTTGAAATCGTAACAAAAGCATTGGCTAAATCAGCCGAAGAAACAAAAGATGGCGTAAAAGTTACTTACGAAGCTGCTGGTGAAACCAAAACCATTGATGCTGATTATGTGTTAGTCACAGTCGGTCGTCGCCCAAATACAGATGAGCTTGGCTTAGAACAATTAGGTGTAAAAGTAAGTGAACGCGGCTTGATTGAAGTAGACAAACAAGGACGCACAAATGTCCCTAATGTATTTGCTATTGGAGATATCGTTCCGGGTGTTCCCCTTGCTCATAAAGCAAGCTACGAAGCAAAAGTTGCTGCTGAGGCAATTGCTGGTGAAAAATCAGAAAATGATTATACTGCATTACCTGCTGTTGTGTTTAGTGATCCTGAACTTGCAACAGTTGGTCTAACTGAAAAAGAAGCAAAAGAAAAAGGCTTTGATGTAAAAACAGCTAAGTTCCCGTTCGGTGGTAACGGTCGTGCCCTTTCACTTGATGCTCCTGAAGGTTTTGTTCGTCTTGTTACACGTAAAGAAGATGGCTTAGTATTAGGCGCACAAGTAGCCGGTATGAATGCTTCAGACATTATTACTGAAGTTGGCGTAGCGATTGAAACAAGAATGTCAGCAGAAGATATCGCTTTAGTCATCCATGCCCATCCATCACTTGGCGAGCTAACAATGGAAGCTGCTGAACTTGCTTTAGGGCGTCCAATTCATATCTAAATGAAATCAATACTAGAGGGTTTTTCATCTTAACCTTCTAGTATTTTTATTTATAATAAACTAGTAAAAATTTTCACATAAAGACATGCACTTCTTTGCTTGTAAACAGCTTGAAAGCCTATCGCTTTTTAAAACTGAATATTTTTACATCCTTTGTTTTCGTGATAAAATAAGAGAAGATAAAAGATTTATCAAAGGAGGGGTTTTTGATTGGAATATGGTTATCCGCTTAATCCTGACTGGACAAATGAAGAAATTACAACAGTCATCGCTTTTTTAGAAGCTGTTGAAAGAGCTTATGAAAAAGGGATAAGCGTGCAAGAAGTTAAAGAAAAATACCATGCGTTTAAAGAGGTCGTACCCTCAATTGGAGAAGAAAAGCGTATTGGGAAACAATTTGAAGAAGCAAGTGGATACTCACCTTATCAAGTTATGCAAAATATCAAGAACGCTACAACAAGTAGAGTGAAAATGCAGCCTTAATTTTAAAGGAGGAATGAACCATTGGATATTAGTCAAATCGTTGTAGATGCTGTAACCTCAAAAGAAGGAATTCATATTGGCCAAGAAAATGCAAAAGTTAAAGTCATTAGTTTTGTTAATTTGCGTTGCCCTTATTGTCGTAAGTGGCATGAAGAATCACGTGAAGTTTTGGATCAATTTATCCAGTCTGGTAAAATAGAGCTAATTATTAAGCCTTTTGACAAAGAAAAAGAATCACTTCAGCGAGGGAACATCACACACCGTTATTTAAACTATGAAGCGCAAGAAGAAACACTAAAGACAATTGATCGCATTTATGAAACACAAGATGAGTGGGGCCACTTATCACTTGAAGATGTCGCGAAATATATGGAAACGACACTTGGCTTAACCAAACAAAACAATGAAGCAGCTGCTAAAAGAATCGTTGCCGAAGCAAACGATGCGAATATCGTATTTGTTCCTACAGTCATTGTCGGTAAACATATCTTTGACGAACACATCACACCAAGTGAATTAACCGAGCTACTTGAAATGGAATATCAGAAATGAGGTGAAAAATGTGGTGGGGCGCTACATTTGAACATGACAAACAAGCGACAGCGTTTGTATCTATAGGTAATGGAACCTATAAATACAAACGCTGTCGCTAATTTATTTTAAAAGAACTTTCTACGCCAAAATACAAGCGCTAAAAGTCCAGCAATTCCAAAAGAGATTCCTAATGTTAAGACCCAAGCAAGTGGAGTATTCATAAATGGAAGTTTAACATTCATCCCGTAAAAACTAAACACCATTGTTGGAATCGTTAAAATGATCGTAAAGCTCGTTAGAAATTTCATAACGATATTCATGTTATTAGAAATGATTGAAGCATAAGCATCCATCATCCCACTTAAGATATTCGAATGGACTTCTGCCATCTCAATTCCTTGACGGTTTTCAATGGTAACATCTTCTAAAAGCTCTTGATCTTCTTCGTACATTTTAACAATATTTTGACGCATCATTTTATCAAGCACAAGCTTATTTGATTTAAGCGCTGTAACGAAGTAAACAAGGCTTTTTTCAATACCCATTAGATCATAAAGTTGTTTGTTTTTCATTGATTCGTGTAATTCTTTTTCGATTGTGTCTGTTTGGCGATTTAAACGCTTTAAATGACGCAGAAATTGCGTTGAAATCATATAAAGAATTTGTAAAGCAAAACGAGTTTTCATGTGTGTGTAAAATCCTTTGATACGGCGCTTTACAAACGATTGAATAATCGAGGAGTCAATCGTACAAATCGTAATAAAATGATCTTTTGTAATAATAATACCGAGTGGGATGGTTTCAAATGAAGCATAGTGAATATCATCTTCATCCACGATCGGAAAGTCGGAAATAATAAGGACAGAATCTGTGTCGTCATCGCGTTCGATCCGAGCACTTTCATCTTTATCTAGGGGATCTTCTAAAAATTCGAGCGGAATATTGTATTCAGCCGCAAGTTGATTAATTTCTTCTGCTGTTGGTGCGACTATATTAATCCAAGAATTGCGTTCAACTTGTTCTAATTCTTCTAGTTTGCCATCTTGGTTAGATTTAAAAATTTGATGCATGATGATAACCTCCTTTTTTTGATCTATAGGCTAAGATCACACGCTAGAGTAGAAATGCGTGGAATCAACTATTTTTAGCCTTCGATGTGGTTCAGGTTCGCTTTGATTTATCTGGACTTCTTCCACGATTTCACACTCCTTTTTACAAATAAATTCGTTTGCAACTTTACTATTATAACCATTTTAACTGTTTTTGTACATGACTATTTTAAAGCGAGTTTGTAAAGGGGTAAAAGAGAAGCGAACACAACTTTAATTTGGCGTTCAAGTTCAGTGCCATTTGCTAATAATTGATCAGTTGCTGAGAACTTTTTACCAACTAAAAATTCCCCTTTTTTTATATCTTTAAAACGCATCAGCGCTTGCTCAAGTTCACTGCTGTGTAGTGGGTAGGTTTTTTTTACAGTGTGATCTTTAGACAAAACGTAATCCTGTGGTAGCTTTTTAAAGAGTGCTAGATTATTTAAAAATTGGGAAGTGATGTTTATCCGATTTTGATTTTCATAAATAAAAGCAAGCCAGACGAATAAATAATCATCGTATAAACCAACTTGAAAATGGGGGTGTTTTTTATAGCCACGCTTATCACTTGAAATGGCGAACCAAGTACTTTCTGGCGGGTTAACAGAGCGTCTGGCGTGGCGTGCGATATGTAGATGCATCTCATCCCCGAGTTTGAGACTTAAGTAATCGGTAAGTGTTTGCCCAAGTGCTTGGAATTTTGGTTGAATTTCTGTTTGAATGCCTTCCATGCGTGCTGTAAGACCCTCTATATTCATTATTTTAAAATCTTTTGCAGTGAAACCTTGCATTGTCATTCCTCCATCTCGACTCATGTTCCTTTTTATTATACGTAAACTATAGTTATGAAGAAAGCAACTTGCATTACTATTAGCCAGTGATATTTTATGTTAAAATAGCAATGAAAATAAATGAAGGAGCGAAAACAATGGATAGAAAAAAAATTGATCATTTTGCGCGAATGTGGCTAAACGAAGCAGCGGAAATGATCCGCGCTTCATTTTCAACGAGGCTCAATATTGATATAAAATCTGGACGAAATGACCTTGTGACAAATGTGGATAAAGAAACAGAAAGCTACTTTTTGGAAAAAATTAAAGCCACTTTTCCTGAACATCGTTTATTAGGCGAAGAGGGTATGGCTGAAGATATCTTTGATTTGGATGGTGTGGTATGGATCATTGACCCCATTGATGGGACGCTTAATTTTATTGAACAATCACGTGATTTTGCCATTTCAATTGGTGTCTATGAAAATGGTATCGGTTTACTTGGCTATATCTTGGACGTTGCCAAAGATGAGCTTTATACAGCAGAAAAAGGGAAAGGCGCTTTTGTCAATGGTGAAAAATTAACTTCTGTTAAAGAGAATAGCGGTTTAGCGGATAACTTGTTAATTGCTAATTTAAGTTCAACGAGAAAATATCCAAAGGTATGGGAGGCAATAAAAGATTCACGAGGGCTTAGATTATACGGAGCTGCTTCACTTGAGTATATGGCTGTTGCAACCGGACGCGTTGGCGCTTATTTATCAGCTGGACTTTCGCCGTGGGATTTAGCTGCTGGAAAAATCATTGCTGAAGAGACTGGCTGTATCGTTTCAAAGCTTGACGGTTCAAAGATAAACCTTTTAGCAAAGGGCAGTTCTATTGTAGCTTTACCAAAAGTATATCACGAGCTCCGTGCGAATTATCTTGTCGATGAAAAATAAAAGGTGAAAAATAAAATTAGTTATGCTATAATTGATAAGTTAACGAAAACTAAATGATTTCAATGTGTTTGGAACATAAACGAAATAAATCAGTGGTAAGCGGTATATTTGCAGACTTGATCAACTTCTAGCTTCTGCTAAAGTTATGCTTTCGCTCGATTTGTTGTGCTTGCAGTACAGTGCTTATGTCGAAAGATAGCTAAATCGCTTTATGTCTCAAGCTTTTGCTAATAAAAACTTGACCCATTTTGTAGGAGGAAATTGAAAGTGAAATTAAGAGAAGATATCCGCAACGTTGCCATTATTGCTCACGTTGACCACGGAAAAACAACGCTTGTTGATGAATTATTAAAGCAATCTGGCACATTTCGTGAAAATGAACATGTTGACGAACGTGCAATGGATAATAACGATCTTGAAAGAGAACGTGGCATTACCATTTTAGCTAAAAACACGGCCATTAATTATCAAAATGTGCGTGTAAATATCATGGATACACCTGGACACGCCGATTTTGGTGGGGAAGTAGAACGGATTATGAAAATGGTTGACGGAGTTCTGCTTGTTGTTGATGCTTACGAGGGAACAATGCCACAAACTCGTTTTGTATTAAAAAAGGCACTCGAACAGAATCTTACACCTATCGTTGTTGTGAATAAAATCGACCGTGATTTTGCGCGTCCAGAAGAAGTCGTTGATGAAGTTTTAGAATTATTTATTGAGCTTGGTGCAAACGATGATCAACTTGAATTCCCTGTCATTTACGCCTCAGCAATTAACGGAACTTCAAGTATGGATTCTGATCCTATGAAGCAAGAAAAAACAATGGCGCCCCTTCTTGATACGATTATTGAGCATATTCCAGCGCCTATTGATAATAGTGATGAGCCACTACAATTTCAAGTATCATTACTCGATTACAATGATTATGTAGGACGAATTGGAATTGGTCGTATTTTCCGCGGGACGATGCATGTAGGACAAACCGTTGCTCTAATGAAACTTGATGGTACTGTGAAACAATTCCGTGTTACAAAAATGTTTGGTTTCTTTGGCTTAAAGCGTGAAGAAATTAAAGAAGCAAAAGCAGGAGATCTTGTGGCGCTTTCTGGAATGGAAGATATCTTTGTTGGGGAAACAGTAACTCCTTTTGAGGAGCAAGAAGCGCTTCCTGTTTTACGGATTGACGAGCCAACGCTTCAGATGACTTTTGTTACAAATAATAGTCCATTTGCTGGGCGTGAAGGAAAACATGTAACTAGCCGAAAAATTGAGGAAAGATTGCTCGCTGAACTTCAAACCGATGTATCGCTTCGTGTTGAGCCAACAAGTTCACCTGATGCTTGGGTTGTGTCTGGTCGTGGGGAACTACATTTATCTATTTTAATTGAAACGATGCGCCGTGAAGGTTACGAACTACAAGTTTCTAAACCAGAAGTCATTATCCGTGAAATCGAAGGCATTAAGTGTGAGCCTGTAGAAGATGTCCAAATTGATACACCAGAAGAATATATGGGTACGGTTATCGAATCCATTAGTCAACGTAAAGGTGAAATGCAAAATATGATAAATGATGGCAACGGACAAGTACGTCTGCAATTTAAAGTGCCAGCGCGGGGTTTAATTGGTTATACAACTGATTTCCTATCCATGACGCGTGGTTATGGCATTATTAATCATACTTTTGCGGACTATGAGCCATTACAATCTGGACGTGTTGGTGGACGTCGTAATGGAGCACTTGTCTCCATGGAAACAGGTAAGTCAACAACTTATGGTACCATGCAAATTGAAGATCGCGGTACAATCTTTGTAGAGCCAGGAACTGAAATTTACGAAGGAATGATTGTTGGTGAAAATAACCGTGAAAATGATATTGCGGTAAACATTACAAAAGCTAAACAAATGACAAACGTCCGTTCCGCAACAAAAGATCAAACAAATGTCATTAAGAAGCCACGTCACTTGTCACTTGAGGAATCTCTTGAGTTCTTAAATGATGATGAATATTGCGAAATTACACCAGAAAATATTCGCTTACGTAAAAAAATTCTTAACAAAAATGAACGTGAAAAAGCAGCTAAGCGTGCAAAGAGCGCTGAATAAAAAAAGGTGAGGCGATGGCCTCATCTTTTTTGTAATGTAATTGTAATATTAATAAACTTTTGTTATAATAAAAATAGAAAGGGCGTGTTAGCGTTGAAAAAAGTTAGTTTAGTATCACTATTACTTCTATTGTCACTTTTTGCAGTAGCTTGTGGAAATAAAAGTGAGGATAAAAGCAAATCCAGCAGTGAATCGACACCAAAAGAATCACAAAAAAATGAGCAGAATAGCAATAAAGATAGCGATGAATCAAAAAAAGAAGAACAAAAGTCTTCTACTGATAATAGCCAAGAAGAACAAAAGCAAGCTGATTCAAAAAACAACAAAACAAACGATTCAGCTGATGCTAACCAAACGAATGAAGACAATAAAGCAGCAAAACAAAAAGCAGCGACTAGTTTTTCTTTAAGTACAGAAGGTTTTAAAGTTTCTAACTTACTTCCTGTTGTTGGTGGCACAGTTCGTACAGCATATCTTAATAGCACACCAGCGCTAAAAAAAGATTTTGGCAATTTGGTATTTGAAATCAATCAATATAAAGTCGAACATGTTAAAAATGCAACGAAGCAGGTTCCACAAACCACTCCAGAAAGCTATTTAGCAAAACGTGAGGGCTACCTAGTTACGATTGATCTAACCGTTAAAAATAAAACATCAAAAAATATAATGTATAAACCTGATATGATCAACATCAAGAGTGCGACACAAAGCGCAGGTGGAAGCATGGACAATTTTGTACCTAGTGCTTTTCATCTTTCAGGGAGCAAAGATCCGTACCAATTTCTCGCAGGAAAATCCACACGTGGTTTAGTGACTTATATGCTTGATGTACCAAAATATAATGCACTCAAAAAAGAGACTAAAATTGTTTTACCAAACCCAAACAGCATCGACAGCAATTCACCTAAATCAACAGATTCAAAAGATGCCGTTTTAAATTTTAAAATTAGCTAATAAAAAAAGCTTTTCCTCTTCGCACAATTTGTGAAGGAGAAAAGCTTTTTTATTTAACCATCTTTTTCAAGCTCTTTTTTTAGTTGGCTAAAAGGCTTGGTATAAGGTTTATTAAAATGGAAGTTTCCAGAATTAACGCGGCGAATTGTGTTCGCTGAAATCCGATCATTACATTCATCGCAAAGATAAAGACGAACAGGCTTATTGCGTAATTGTTTTGTTTTGAATTTCTTATCGTCAAGTTCATGGGTCTGATCACATAAGACACATTTTGCTTTCATGTTTTTCACCTCTCAAGTTATTATAGCATTTTTTAGAGATAATAGACATGTAAACAAATGATAAGCAAAATGAAGTATCTGTTTGCAGTAGCCATAATTTATGCTATACTTTAATTACAAAAAATAAAGCGCTCATTTTGCGTATGACAGGAGGTTCTGTGATGCCGAATAAAAAGAAAGATCACAGGGAAGAGGCCGTGTTACTTTTAAAAGAAGACGCTAAACGAATCTTACAACTTATTAAAGTGCAAATGGATAATTTAACTTTGCCAAAATGTCCAGCTTATGAAGAAGTTCTTGATACACAGATGTACGGATTATCACGTGAAATTCATTTTGCGACAAAACTTGGTTTAATCGAGCAGGAAGAGGGCAAAAAACTACTTGTTGCCTTAGAAAAAGAACTATCAACATTACATGATATGTCAATGAATAAATAATAAATAGTAAAGGGGCTCAAGGACGCTAAAGAGTTCCTTTTTTTCGGATAAGCAAGGTAAAAAAGAAGCAGTGGATAGGAATGAAAGAGAATTATGTTTAAAAAAATAATAAAATCTTATGATTATTCCTTAATTGTAGTTTATGTTGTACTGCTTATTTTTGGTTTAATTATGGTGTATAGCGCTAGCTGGCCGCTTGCTTATCGTAAAGATCTGCCGGCCGATTATTTTTATGTGAAGCAAATGAAGAATATCGTTATCAGCGTTGTTTTTTTCTTATTCTTTACTTTTTTTCCATATAAGTTTTATCAACGAAATAAATTTTTAATACCAATGATGTTATTTTCTGTCGTGCTGCTTTTTCTTATTTTTTCACTTGGACATACAGCAAATAATGCGCAAAGTTGGTTCCGAATTGGGACAGCATCGCTCCAACCTGCTGAATTCGTTAAAATCTCGGTGATTGTTTATTTGGCCGCGATTTATGCTAAAAAACAAAAATATATTGACGATTTTAACCGAGCTGTTTTACCACCTATTTTCTTTATGGCATTTGTTTGTTTTTTAATCATCATCCAACCAGACGTTGGGACAGCTTTTATCATTTTTTTGACGGGAAGCTGTATTATTATCTGTTCAGGAATGCGACTTAAGACAATATTAAAATTATTGGGTATTGGAATTGCTGTTATTTTAATTTTAGCGCTCATCGTTTTTTTATTGCCAGATGATATTCAAAGTAAGATCATTTCACCAACACGTATGGGGCGTTTAACTGGCTTTACTGATCCATTTAAGGACAGGGGAACAACAGGGCATCAGCTGGTTAATTCCTATTTTGCAATTGGTTCAGGGGGCTTTTTTGGACAAGGCCTTGGACAAAGTGTTCAAAAACTCGGCTATTTGCCAGAAGCGCATACCGATTTTATTATCGCTGTGATTTCTGAAGAATTGGGTGTTTTTGGTGTAATGCTTGTGGTTGGGGGAATTTTCTTTATTGTTTTTAGAACGATTATGATTGGGCTCCGTACTAAGAATTCATTTGGAGCGTTAATTTGTTATGGTACGGCTGCGCTTCTTGGGATTCAGGCATTTATCAATTTAGGCGGTGCTACAGGGATCATTCCGATTACTGGGGTTACTCTTCCGTTTATTAGTTATGGCGGATCCTCATTGATGGTGTTATCGATCTTAGTTGGGATCGTTTCTAACATTGGAATGTTCAATAATTATCAGCGGAAGTACGGGGAAAGACGAGAATAACAAGTAGTCAGGGAAGTGAACTTTCACTTTCCTGATTTTTAAAAGGAAAAGAATTTACATAATGCTTTTGTAAGATTATAATTGAATTTACATACCACAAATAGAATAAGACATTTGTCTTTTATTTAATTAACGAACACGTCAGTTAGGAGGAACAAAATGAATCGGATCAAGAAAGTATTAGTTGCTAATCGCGGGGAAATTGCGATTCGTGTACTGCGTGCATGCACTGAACTGAAAATTAAAACAGTAGCGATTTATTCACAAGAAGATACTGGGGCATTTCACAGATATAAAGCGGATGAAGCGTATCTTGTTGGTGAAGGGAAGAAACCAATTGATGCTTATCTCGATATCGAAAATATTATCGAAATTGCTAAAGAAGCAGAGGTAGATGCTATCCATCCTGGCTACGGTTTTCTTTCTGAGAACATTGATTTTGCTAGACGTTGTGAGGAAGAAGGAATTATTTTTGTTGGTCCAAAATCAAAGCATCTTGATATGTTTGGTGATAAGATCAAGGCAAAAGAGCAGGCATTATTAGCAGGTATCCCTGTTATTCCCGGAAGTCACGGTCCAGTTTCTGGAATTTCCGAAGTTGTTCAATTTGGGAAAGAAAATGGCTACCCATTAATGATTAAAGCTTCTCTTGGTGGAGGCGGACGTGGTATGCGTGTCGTTGAATCAGAAGAACATGTGAAAGAAGCTTTTGAACGTGCGGCTTCAGAAGCTAAAGCGGCCTTTGGTAATGACGAAGTGTATGTTGAAAAATGTGTGAGAAATCCAAAGCATATTGAAGTCCAAATTTTAGGCGATTCTCATGGAAATATCGTGCATTTGTTTGAACGGGATTGCTCCGTTCAAAGAAGGCATCAAAAAGTTGTTGAGGTAGCGCCTTGTAATGCGATCACTTCAGAACTACGTATGAAAATTTGTTCAGCAGCCGTTAAGTTAATGAAAAACGTTGATTATTTAAATGCTGGAACAGTGGAATTTCTTGTTGAAGGAGAGGATTTCTACTTTATCGAGGTTAATCCACGCGTCCAAGTAGAACATACCATTACTGAAATGATTACTGGAATTGATATTGTCCAATCACAGCTTTTTATTGCAGATGGTTATGCACTTCATGACCAACTTGTTGCGATTCCAAAGCAAGAAGATATTCGGATTATTGGATCTGCTATTCAGTGCCGAATTACAACAGAAGACCCTTTAAATAGTTTTATGCCTGATACTGGACGGATTAATACATATCGTTCAACAGGGGGATTTGGTGTTCGACTTGATGCTGGTAATGGCTTTCAAGGTACGGTTGTCACACCCTTTTATGATTCATTACTTGTTAAGCTTTCAACTTGGGGCATGACGTTCGAACAAGCTGTCCGTAAAATGGTACGAAACTTAATTGAATTTCGAATTCGTGGTGTAAAAACAAATATTCCTTTTCTGTTAAATGTTGTTCGTCATCCAGACTTCATCAGCGGAAATTATAATACATCATTCATTGATTCAACACCAGAATTGTTTAAATTCCCACATGAACGTGACCGAGGAACAAAGACATTGCGCTATATTAGTAATATAACGGTTAATGGTTTTCCTGGAATAAAACAAGATGATAAACCAGTGTATGCAGCGCCGCGTATCCCTAAAATTCCATACGATGCAAAAATACCACCTGGAACAAAACAAATTCTTGAAGCAAAGGGGCCTATGGGTATTGTCGATTGGGTAAAACAACAAGATGAAGTGCTGCTAACCGATACAACGCTTCGTGATGCCCATCAATCATTACTTGCAACCCGTGTTCGCTCGAAAGATATTTTTCAAATTGCTGAAGCGATGGCGCATCTTTTACCAAATATGTTTTCATTCGAAATGTGGGGAGGGGCAACGTTTGATGTAGCTTACCGCTTTTTAAATGAAGATCCATGGGTACGCCTTGAAACATTGCGTAAACAGATTCCAAATGTGATGTTCCAAATGCTACTTCGCGGAGCAAATGCAGTTGGTTACAAAAACTATCCAGACAATGTTATTCGCGAGTTTGTTAAATTATCGGCGCAATCAGGAATTGATGTTTTTCGTATTTTTGATAGTTTAAACTGGGTAAAAGGTATGGAAGTTTCAATTGATGCCGTTCGTGAAACAGGGAAAGTGATTGAAGCAGCTATTTGTTATACCGGTGATATTGATGACGAAACAAGAACGAAATATACGGTCGATTATTATAAAAATATGGCAAAAGAACTTGTTAATCAAGGAACACATATTCTAGGGATTAAAGATATGGCTGGGTTACTTAAACCACAAGCCGCGTATCGTTTGATCAGTGAATTAAAAGATACCGTTGATGTCCCAATTCATTTGCATACACATGATACAAGCGGGAATGGCATTTATACGTATGCTGCTGCAGTGAGTGCTGGTGTTGATATTGTCGACGTTGCAACAAGTGCGATGAGTGGTGCAACGAGCCAACCAAGTATGACAGGACTTTATTATGGTCTTGAAAACGGCAACCGCCAAACGAATTTAAATGCGCATAATTCCCAAGTGTTAAATCATTACTGGGAAGATGTTCGTAAATATTATAAAGACTTCGATAACGCATTAAACTCACCACAAACAGAAGTTTATATTCACGAAATGCCAGGAGGTCAATATACGAATTTACAACAACAGGCAAAAGCAGTTGGTCTTGGTGAACGTTTTGATGAAGTGAAAGAAATGTATGCTACGGTGAATCAAATGTTTGGAGATATCGTTAAAGTTACCCCATCTTCTAAAGTTGTTGGCGATATGGCTTTGTTTATGGTGCAAAACGATCTAACTGAGGAAATCATTTATGAAAAAGGCAATTCGATCGATTTTCCTGATTCGGTTATTGAATTCTTTAAAGGCGAGCTTGGTCAACCATATGGCGGTTTTCCCGAAAAATTGCAAAAGCTTGTGTTGAAAGGTCAAAAACCTCTAACAGAACGACCAGGAGCTTCTATGTCACCTGCTGATTTTGCTAAAGTAAAAGAAGAATTGCAGGAAAGAATTGGTTATGAACCTTCTGAACGTGATGTAATTGCTTATCTTTTATATCCAAAAGTATTTCTTGATTATCAAGAGATGAATACGACTTATGGTGACATAACCGTACTTGATACACCAACATTTTACAAAGGCATGCGTTTAGGTGAGACCGTTCAAGTTGAACTAGAACGTGGCAAAATCTTAGTTATTAAACTAAATTCAATTGGCGAACCTATTGCTGATGGAACGCGTGTTATTTATTTTGAATTAAATGGGCAGCCACGCGAAATCAATATTCAGGATTTCAACGTTCAATCAACCGTAGTCGCTCGTCGTAAAATTGATACAACAAATCCAGAGCATGTTGGTGCAACAATGACCGGATCTGTTATCCAAGTTGTCGTTAAAAAAGGCGATCAAGTTAAAAAAGGTGATCCACTCCTCATTACAGAAGCAATGAAAATGGAGACAACCATTCAAGCGCCATTTGATGGTGAAATCAAAACAATTTATGTTTCAGATGGCGATACGATTGAGTCTGGTGATTTATTAATTGAAGTTTCACGTATATAGTGCTAAAAAAACTAGGCATAAACTCTTTTTAAAAGAGCCTATGTCTAGTTTTCTGTATATGACCTGGTTATGTAAAAACTCTTTACAAAACACATTTTTTAATGTAACTTAACATAAGGAGTTGCTTCTAAACTTCGAAAATAAATAAGTGATCTGAAATGGAAGTTTTGACAAAAGAATTCACTGAATAGGCAGCGGTTCAGTATGACTTTCAGGCAAGGGATGATAAGTATAAGAAATGGCCGGCTTTTATAAATTTTATTAAATTTAGAAAGAAGTGTTTGTGTGAGACAAGTAATTGAGGTTTTGAAAGAACAAATTAAATATACTCCAATGATGTTTCGAATCTCGAGATATGAAGATCGAGCGAATTATCAAAGTCACTATCTAGGTTTGCTTTGGGAGATATTAAATCCACTTATTCAAGTTGCTATTTATTTCCTTGTATTTGGATATGGACTAAGAGGGAATGCAATGATCAGTGGGCACGTTGGCTTTCTTGAATGGATGTTAGCAGGGATTGTTCCTTGGTTTTTTATTAATAGCATCGTCATGCAAGGGACAAATAGTATCCTTAATAAAATCCATTTAGTTTCAAAAATGAATTTTCCAATGAGTATTTTGCCTAATATTACGATCGTTTCTAACCTAATGAGTTATGTCGTTATGACCATTATTACAATCGTGATCTTTATACTGAAAGGTACTCCAATTACAGTTTATTGGTTACAATATATTTATTATTTCTTGGCGATGATGATCTTTTTATTTAGCTTTTCACTTTTCAACTCAACGATTACAATATTGGTACGAGATTATACAATGTTCTTACAAAGTGTTATGCGCGTGTTATTTTACTTAACTGGTATCGTGTGGAACATTCCGAAGTTGCTTCCAGGCTGGGCTTCAGATTTGCTAAAATTAAATCCATTTATGTATCTCGTTAATGGTTTCCGTGATACGTTCTTGATGCAAAACTGGTTTTGGCATTCGCCTTCGTATGCATTATACTTCTGGATGCTTACTGCGTTTTTCTTATTCGCGGGTTCAGCACTTCATATGAAATTCCGTGAACGTTTTGTTGACTTTGTATAGGAGGAAAAACAAATGGCTAAAGCGTTAAAGATCTCATTTAAACACGTTTCAAAAGAATATGATTTATTTCAAAATAAAACAGATAGTATTAAAGCTTTAATTAAACCAGGGGGAAAAGGTATCCCTTCTTTTTGGGCGCTCAAAGATGTGAGTTTTGATATTTATGAAGGTGAAGCGGTTGGACTAATTGGTATTAATGGTTCAGGCAAATCAACTATTTCAAGTATCATCTCTGGCGTTATTCCTGCAAGTGAAGGCGAAGTTAATGTTAATGGGGAAGCCTCGTTGATCGCTATCAATGTTGGTTTTAAAGGCCCACTTACCGGGCTTGAAAATATTCGTTTAAAATGTTTGATGCATGGTCTTAAAAATAGTGAAATCGATCAAATTATTCCAAGCATTATCGATTTTGCTGATATTGGAGACTTTATTAATCAGCCAGTAAAAAACTATTCTAGTGGAATGCGCTCACGCTTGGGTTTTGCAGTATCAGCACATATTGATCCTGATATTTTGGTTATTGATGAAGCCTTGTCTGTAGGTGATCAAACTTTCTACCAAAAATGTGTGGATAAAATTGAAGAGTTTAAAGCACGTGGAAAAACGATTATTTTTGTGAGCCACTCATTAAACCAGGTGAAAAGTTTATGTGACCGAATTATTTGGATGCATTATGGGGAAGTTCGTGAAATTGGCACGTCAAAAGATGTAGCTGTACTTTACGATGAATTCGTTAAGTGGTTTAATACCCAACCACGTAAGTTCAAAAAAGAGTACCAAATCGAAAAAAAAGAAGCACAAAAGACACCACCTAAAAAGCGTTCTAAAAACCCGGCGTTAGGTAGATATAAACTTAGTATTCCCGATAAAGTTATTTTAATTGCTCTTCTAGGCTTAACAGGTCTTTTTGGAACATTAGTAGCTTTAGGAAAATCGTTTATCAGTCTATTTTAGAAGGCTAAAATGGTGAATCTAGGGACACCATGCGATAAAAAATAAAGCGTAAGTGCTACATGTCGAATAACGACAAATCGAGCGAAAGTATTTATATTTAAAAAGTTTGCCAGAACCCGGAAGCGGAGCGTACGACTGTACGTGTGAGAACCGGAAGTCTGGCAAACTTTTTAAATGTGAGCGTTTGTCGTCGATTTATTTTGTGTATACCCAAACCCAAAGATGAATTTTTTTCCGTGAGCTTGTAGCCCTAAGATAATATGTGCAAGTTCTTCGGCACTTTCTAATGGTTTTTGTAACCAGCTTTTTAAAACACCAAATAACGCAAGACCTTCATAATGGACGGCAAGATCGACCATCCGAGGATCCGCATTTTTTATCTTTTCCATTGAAAGCGTTGTCTCTTTCATTAAAGAGATTAAGTGGTTTTGCATGCGCGTTTCAAATCCTAAGTCGCCGTTTATGCTTAGCATTGCATTTATAAACGCAGTATTTTTTTCCAAAACAGCAATTGATGCAATGATATAAGGTGTTAGAGCTGGATTTGTGGCATCAACTTTAGCAAAAATAGCGGAACCATCTACGTGAATTTGATCAAGTTCAGTAAAAATTGCTGCTTCAACTTGCTCAATCAGTTCATACTTATCAATAAAGTGCCTGTAGAAAGTAGAACGATTAACTTTAGCCTGTTTTGAAATATTATCGACTGTAATTTTAGCGATCGGTTTCTCCTCGACTAGTTGAGCGAAAGAAGAGATAAGTCGCTTTTTTGTTTGGATTGTTTTTTTATATTTCGTCATCTGGTTCACCTCCGCTATTAGTTTAAGGATATAACGACTAAAATGCAACACTTTGTCTTAAATTGATGATTGAATGCAATTTAAATCTGGCATACACTTATTTTGTAAACGTTAAATGTTTGGAGGAGGAAAAATGATGATAAAGAAAGTAGCTCTTGTTACAGGTGGGAATAAAGGTATCGGAAAGGAAATCGTCCGTGGTTTATATGAAGCGGGCGTAAAAGTATACCTTGGCGCAAGAAATTTAGAAAGAGGAAGAGTGGCTGCAAAAGAAATTGCTGCTGAAATTGAGATTATACAGCAAGATATAACAGACGAAGCCAGTATTGATACTGCTTATGAAGCGATCAATAAAAATGAAAAGTGTTTAGACATTTTGGTAAATAATGCAGCAATGAATTTAGGTGCGGCGGCTTCAAGCCAAGTGACTGTTCAAGAAATGCGCACTGTATTTGAAACAAATGTTTTTTCAATCGTTGGTATGACAAATCGATTTTTACCCCTTTTAAAAAAAGCTGAGCATGCCAATATTGTAAATCTTTCAAGTGATGTGGCTTCGCTTCAATTACAAAAAGAATCTGCTGATCTTCCACTATCTTATCCATCTTCCAAGACAGCAGTGAATGCGCTGACCGTTCATTATGCTTCTGAGTTTAAAAATAGTCATTTGCATTTTAATATGATTGCCCCAGGTTTTGTTGATACAGATTTTAATGGCCATCGTGGCACGAAAACACCACAAGAAGGTGCAGCCGCTCCACTTAAATATGCACTAGACTTTTCTGATCACGCGCCGAATGGGGTATATGCTAGTTCTGAAGGAGTTATTCCTTTTTAAACAAAATAAATCAGCGAAAAGTGCTCGTAGTTCATATTTAAAGAGGCTTGCCAGACTTCCGGTTCTAACGTACCAGTCGTACGCTCTATTTCCGGATTCTGGCAAACCTCTTTTTGCTCTATTTCTTAAAAATAGCGCTAAATACATGACACCACAAACGCATTTATTTTTTAATTTGTACTTTCCCTAATATAAATTAACTCTTTTAATAAGTCTTGATAGTAGCTAGAGATGTAGTGGTCTGGGCTTAATTGGTTAGGGTGCATTTCTGAGGCAAGATAATTTTTCTTTGACATATTTACGATTCTAATCGCTGGAATTTTTGCTTCAAAGTAATTGTTCATTTGGTCCCAAAGTAAATTTGTATGTTTGATGGCCATCGCGTTTTTAAAGGGCAGTATTTTTTCCTCTTTATTATAGTAAGAAGTGGCTAATTTACCACGATTTAAAATAATTCGCTCAGCTGGCATAATTTCTAAAAGGGTAGCAATAAACTGATCAGCATAGCTTTTCCATACGTTGAAATACGCTTGATTATTTTGATGATCTAACATACGTTCGAATGGGAGCTGCTCGATTAACATACTGTTTTCAAAAGTAGGATTATAGGTAATGGCAGCATCCTCTTTAAGCCATAAGATAGGCCAATTTGCATCAGCTGCTAAATCAATAAGTAGAAAATCAGGTTTTTCTTGTTGAAGCTTTGTGAAGAAATTTTTCGTGAGATCGGCTTGAATGATCGACTTAGCGGTTTCTGGAATCGTTGCTGACTGCTCGGGTATATCAATCTGTTTAGACATCAGACTAATTAGTGAGCTATCTTGCGTGACGGTTTTTAAGGCAAAAAAGTTGTTAGCATCTAAATTGTAGTATTTGTTTGTACAAAAAGCATCTAAACTAATACAACTTCCAAATAAACCCAGTGACGTAGCTTGTGACGTATTCTCTGGAAAATTTATACAAGATAACATCAATGTTTTAAGAGGGTCAGTTATTAATTTAAGATAATGTCCTGCTTCTCTTAAAGTAAATTTGGTATGCTCTCCTTGGGAAAAGATTGGCATGTCTGGTCTGTTTTTGGAACGAACAAAAAAGGCCCAATTCTCTTCAATCGATTGATTTATTGCGAAAAGTTCTTCTTTTTTGATGGAAATGTTAAAAGAACCCCAGCTTTTTTTGAGCAACCAATTTTTTTCATTTAAATATTCAATGAAATCACCTTTCGTATATTGTTTTTTTAATACAATTTCAGTAGGTGAAAATTCTTTCTTTAACGAGAAATGCAAATGAAGCGTTTCATCCTCTTCTTTCAATTCAGTAAGCCATGCAACTTGTTCTACTTCTTTTTTCAGCGTCAATGAGAGCCTATTTGAACCCGTTTCATAGGATGATAAAAGGGCATAAGTCGGATCGGCAAAAATCAGTTTAGAGGCAACTTTTCCCTTTAAATGGTCACTGATTTGTAAATATTCAAGACGGTTTCCATTGCTTGATGTAGGAATTTCGAGCAATACATCAAGGATATTGTGTGAGTCAATGTTAAGCGTCCCAAGAATTTTTGCTGTTGGGATTGAAAACGGTATATGTTTTTCAGAGCCATTTGGTAGTGGGAAAGAAAGACTTTCTTCATGAAATAAGTATAAATCAGGTTGAGATCGACGCAATAATACAATGTTGCATGGTAAATCATTTAAAGTTATATTGGATTCGATTCTTATTTTTCCTGAAATTTGATCATTATTTAATTCAAATGTTTCTAGCCAAATATTGATTTTTTTGGGTTCACTAATAAATGTCAATATGCCTTCTGGGAATTCAAAGTGATAATCAAATAAAGAGTTAGGTGATGAAATCTGCTCGTATTGAAGTGGTCCATCTGTTGAAATCGTATAGTGGGTATCCTCAAAGCTAGCCACAAAATGCCAATTCGTTTTTGTATTACTGAAAGATTTTGCGACGAGTAATTCGTGTTTCATATAAAAAATGTAACCATGCTCGTTTTTCTTGAAGGGGAGATTTATTAATTGTAATGGAGAATTTATCGTTGTATTATAATAAGCTTTGATTACAGAGATGGGAAGATCTGTTTTAATTATTATTTGCCATTCTTTTTTGTCTGTATCAAAAATAATTTTAGTTGCATAGATTTTCATCATCAAGCTCCTTTATATAGGTTTTCAATTAATTAAATATATTTTAGCATAAATTATTATAAAGAACAGCTGTTGAGGGGGAAAAGATATTTTTATGTGACCATTATCCGATTTTTTGCTATATTTAAGGTCTTGTGTTGATAATTGCTAGTGTTTTTGATATATTAGATGAAGCTATTACATTTTAAGATAAAAATTCAGGAGGAAGTAGATTATGCATGAGAAGATAGCTGTATTAATACCTTGCTATAATGAAGAAATTACAATAAAAAAAGTTATTCAAGATTTTAAAAAAGAGCTTCCTCAAGCTATCGTATACGTTTACGACAATAACTCTGTAGATAAAACATACGAAATTGCTGAAAGTGAAGGAGCGGTTGTAAAAGCTGAATTTAGACAGGGTAAGGGAAATGTTGTGCGAAGTATGTTTGCGGATATTGATGCAGATTACTATATTATGGTAGATGGTGATGACACGTATCCAGCAGAATCAGCACATGCCATTTTAGAGACGCTTAGAAGTGGCCAAGCAGATATGGTCATTGGCGATCGCCTCAGTAATGGGACTTATTCTGCTGAGAATAAACGTAATTTCCATGGATTTGGAAATAGCCTTGTAAAAAATACAATTAATCGAATTTTTAAAAGTAATATTGAGGATATTATGACAGGCTTACGGGGTTTTAATCGTTATTTTGTTAAAACAATGCCCGTGATGAGTCCAGGGTTTGAAATTGAAACGGAAATGACAATTCATGCACTTGAAAACCGCTTTTTGATTAAAGAAATCCCGATTGATTATCGTGACCGCCCAGAAGGCAGTGAGTCGAAATTAAATACTTTTAGTGACGGTATAAAAGTTATTCATACAATTATCCGTTTATTTAAAAATTGTAAGCCACTAATGTTCTTTAGTAGTTTAGCACTAGTTATCTTTGTTATTGGTTTTTTAATCGGTTTACCAGTGCTTATTGAATACGCTGAAATTGGACTAGTACCTAAATTTCCAAGTGCTTTACTTGCTGTCGGATTCATTTTACTTGCTATGATGCTATTTATTTGTGGTTTGATTTTAGACACATTACAGTATCGAAATCGGCAAATGTATTATTTAGAACTTACAAAATATTGTACACAAAATAATATAATGGAGTGAAAAAAGTGAATCAACGATTATTAATAGGTATTGTACTGATGGTTTGTTCCGCTTTTTGCACTTCATGTGGACAGGCGTTTTGGAAACTAGCAGAAAACGGTTTAGCTTCACCAGAGCTTTATATTGGCTTTGTTTTTTATGGTGCGGGTGCCATTTTAATGATCGTTGCCTTTCACTTTGGAGAGCTTTCAGTGTTACACCCATTGCTTTCTATAGGATATGTCTTTGCCATTTTTATCGGAGCTTTTGTTTTAGGTGAAAATTTAACAACAAAACAATTAATCGGAAACTGCTTAATCATCGCAGGTGCTATTTGCTTGGGATTTAGTGGACGCAGGAAAGTTGGGGAAGAAGAAGTATGATGTATTTACTTGCTTTGCTAATGATGACCTTGTTTGGAGCTCTAGGCGGTTTCTTTTTAAAAATGGTAAGCTTGACGAGTATTCGTAAGAAGAAATTGTATATGTTTTTAATCGGAGGCTTTTTCTACGGAGCAGGCGCCATTGTAAATGTAATTATTTTGCGGTTTTTACCTTATACGATTGTTTTTCCGTTAACTGCGTTTACCTATGTTTGGACGTTACTATTATCCTATCTTTTTATGAAAGAAACAATAAACCGGCATAAAGTAATAGGAGTTATGCTCATCATTTTTGGAGCCATCTTAATTTCACAAGGTTGATTTTTAGAATATCTGCCATGAACATGATATTCTTTTTTTATTTTTGTAGGACTATTGAAAGAAATAATTTGGCCTATTGCTTTTATGCAACGAGTTATAATAAAATTGATATGTTAAATTTTTTGATCATTATATTGAAAGGATAGAGTATGTTTAAAAAAAATTTGTTGAAATGCGCATTCTTCTTAGGGATTATTGGAATTTTCTTTTGGGTAAATATCAACCAGGTGTCAGCTAAAGATGATAGTCAAGGAATTGATGCAAATGAGATTTTGAATAACAAAGTCGATGAAAAAGTATATACGCCTAGAATCCAAAGCGAAAAAGAAAGAAAAGAAAATCAAGCAAAACCAACTACAGAAGAAGCCTCAACTATTCGAGCTTTTTTTTCCTCAATCACTCTTCCAGAATATTCAAGTACACCCAGTACGACTAGCTTATCAAACTTGAATCAAACCATCATAAACAAAAACTTTGCTACACCACAGATAGAAAAACAACTGAAAAATTTTGATCGTTTTCCTTATGCAGATGGCGTTGGGAAACCGCGTGGTATAGTCATTCATGAAACAGCCAATGATAATTCCACAATCCAATCAGAAATTAATTACATGACAAATAATTGGCAAAATGCTTTTGTGCAAACATTTGTTGATCGAAATCAAGTCATTGAAATTCATCCAACTGATTATGCTTCTTGGGGAGCTGGGCCAAAAGCAAATCCATATTTTGTACAAGTTGAATTAGTTCGTGAAAAAACAGCTAATAATTTTTATCATTCCATTTATAATGACGCTTATTACGCGGCTTATATTTTAAAAAAATATAATTTAGTTCCTACAAATGCGCATAATTCAGGGTCAGGGACTGTATGGTCACATGATGCAGTATCACGGTATTTAGGTGGTACAACACACGGGGACCCAGTTGGTTATTTTGCAAGATGGAATTATACGTTTAATGAGTTTTTCCAATTAGTACAGTATATGTATGGACGTATCGATGTAAGTACAACTTATTATGCTTCTTCACCAATCAATCTACGAAGTGATGCTAACTGGTCTTCAAGTATTGCTGCAAAAATCAATATTGGTGAGTCAATGAAAGTTGATCCTTCGAAAGCTAAAAATGGTTGGGCCTATGTAAATTACAAAGGCACAATTGGTTATATTCCATACACTTATATTCAAAAAGAAAATACTTTCCAGAAAGTTTATGCTAAAGATAAGCTCAATCTCCGTTCAGATGCGAAATGGGATTCAAGTGTTTCTGGTGTCGTGCCTGCTGGTCAAGCCATTACATCTAATGGCGCAAAAGCTAAAAATGGCTGGGCATATGTCACATATGTTACAAGCAATGGAAACATATCAGGATATATTCCTTCTGCTTATTTCCAAACGACCAATCCGCTTAAAACCTATTACGGAAAAAATGACCTTAATCTAAGAGCAGATAGTAAATGGGATGCAAGTACTACAGTTACAGTGCCTGTTGGAAAGGCAGTAACGGTAAATACAGCTTTGTCTAAAAATGGCTGGTGGCATATTACGTACAATGGTAAAATTGGTTATTTACCGGGAGATTATTTACAAGAAACTAATCCAATTAAGAAATATTATGGCAAAGATTTGTTAAACTTAAGAGCAGATAGTAATTGGGATTCAAAGGTAGTTGTTGCTGTTCCAACAGGTGAAGTGGTGACGGTAAATACGGCACTAACTAAAAATAATTGGTGGTATATCATCTATAAAGGTGTATCCGGTTATTTACCAGGGGGCTATTTACAAGAAACCAATCCAATTCGCTATGCTTATGCTAAGGATCTATTAAATGTTCGCTCAGATAGCAACTGGGATTCAAATGTGAGTGTTGTTGTTTCAGCAGGCGAAAAAGTTCAAATTAATACAGCCAAAGAAAAAAATGACTGGGCATATATGTCTTATAACGGCAAGGGAGGATATCTTCCTGAGGGCTATGTTGCTAGTACCAATCCTTATACAACTTATTATGCTATTAATGCAATAAACTTACGAAAAGATAGCAATTGGGATTCTGGGGTTGTAGGAGTGATCCCTGCAAAAGCAAAAGTGGCTGTTGACTTAAGTAAAACAAAAAACGGTTGGCTTTATGTAACATATAATACAATAAAGGGTTACATCCCAGAAGTGTATTTATCTAAATAAAAATGCAAACGAGAAGGGGCATAAATCGATTTCGCCATCCTTTTTAGAAAAAAGTGATCTAAAAAGGATGGGACAACACAAGCAAGTGTTTGTCGTCGATTTATTTCGTTTATGCCCCAAATTCGTTTGCTTTTTATTTATGCTTTGGTTGATTTACCTTTTTTATGGATGTCATGATATAGCTTGTCAATTAGTTGACTAACTTCTTCTTTTATTTCTGGATGTTCAAGCGCAAATTGCAATGTTGTTTCAATAAAGCCAAACTTATCACCAACGTCAAAACGATGACCTTCAAAATCATAAGCGAATACACGTTGGATTTCGTTTAGTCGATTAATCGCATCGGTTAGCTGGATTTCACCACCAGCACCGGCTTCTTGTGTCGCTAAGTAATCAAAGATTTGGGGTGTTAATAAGTAACGACCTAAGATAGCTAGATCAGAAGGCGCTTCAGCAGGATTAGGTTTTTCAACAAAGCCTTTGACGTTAAAAAGACGGTCACTTAACTTATCAGCAGGATCGATAATACCATAACGATATGTTTCTTCGTGAGGAACGGTTTGGACACCAATAACAGAGCTATGTGTCTTTTCATATTGGGAAATTAGCTGTTTTACGCAAGGTACTTTTGATTTAACAATATCATCACCAAGCATGACAACAAAAGGTTCATTACCAACAAACCCCTTCGCTTGTAAAATAGCATCACCTAGACCTTTTGGCTTAGATTGACGAATAAAGTGTAAATTGATGTTGGTTGTTTCTTCTACTAAATGAAGAAGCTCAAGCTTGTTTTTTTCTTTTAGTGTAGCTTCAAGTTCAGGTACGGAATCAAAATGGTCTTCAATCGCACGTTTTCCTTTACCCGTTACTATTAAAATGTCTTCAATTCCAGAAGCCATTGCCTCTTCAACGATAAATTGAATCGTAGGTTTATCGACAATGGGTAAAATTTCTTTTGGCATCGCTTTTGTAGCAGGTAAAAATCTTGTCCCAAGTCCTGCTGCGGGGATAACTGCTTTTCTAACTTTCATTTTGAAACCTCCACTTAATTTTGATATCTTGTTTTTTATTATAAACGAAAGGTATAAAGAAATTCAAGATTGTTTATTGATTTGGAAATAATCATTATAAAATAGTTTGTTGACATAAACTCAGTTAATAAGCTAAAATTAAAATCAATATGATTAGGCTAACATAAGGAGAAAAAGGATGAACAACATGGATTTAAAAGAAAAAAGAGACTGTGCAATCAGTGTTATTGTACCTCTTTATAATGTAGCAGATATTGTTTTAGAAACATTAATAAGTATAGAAAAACAAACATTTCATGATTATGAAGTGCTTTTAATTGATGATGGCTCGACTGATGAAACAGTAACAATTGTTACTGATTTCATTGGAAAAAGTAATAATTTCAAACTAATTAAGCAAGAAAATGGAGGCCCAGCAGTTGCTAGAAACCACGGATTAAAACTAGCAAAAGGGGAATATATCTGTTTTGTCGATAGTGATGACATTCTTCCAGATTTTGCGCTTCAATTAATGTATGAAGCAGCCATTAAAAATGAAGCCGATTTAGTTACAGGTGCTACAAAGCGCTTCAATTCAGAAACTGAATGGTTCATTCCTTCCCATATTCAATATAATATTGCAAAACCAGGCGAAAAAAATATTTTGAAAAATCCAGAACTTTTTTACTCGATTGGCCCTTGTGCAAAATTATATCATTATACACTAATTGAAGGCTGTTTTTTTCCAGAAACGATTCGTTATGGGGAAGATCAACCATTTGTTTTGCATGCGCTCCTTAATGCTCAAAAGATTTATACCGTTGAAAAAGTCGTTTACTATTATCGTTTTCGTGATGGCGAAAACGAATCATTGACTCAATCTGTTTATAAAGATCCTGTCCAAATTTTACAATCTGTTTTTGATGTTTTTGATTTTGGCGAAAAGGAAATTTTAAAAAGTAATGTACCAGAAAATATTGCTTTAGAATATTATAAACGTGTTTCAAGCGTTGAATTATGGGCATCTTTAAAAGCTTCTACAGAAAGTAAGGATAGCCACATCCAAAAGACATGTTACCAGATGATTTTGACATGGTTCCAATCAAAATCTGATAAATTCTTAAATTTAATTCCTTCGTTTCGTTATTTTTTATGCTTTAGTACAATTGAGCGGTCAGCATACATTCAAAAAGATGTACGAGATGATTATCGTGCTTTAATTGCTTACCTGTGGGAAAAGCAATTACCAGAAGCAAAAGCTGCTTTTGCAAAATCATATCCACTGCATTATCGAGCAGCAATGGATATCATTGACGCCAATAATTGGAAAAAAGCCAAACGTGTTTCCAAACGCTTTATTGTGCGTTCAAAATTAAAAACACCGCGGCTTGTTCAGTTTTTTGCACGTAAAGTTTTATTTAAAACGGCAAGTTTATTACCACGAAAAAATAATCTTATCCTGGCTACTGAACGAAGCACTTCATTAGAAGGCAATTTGCTTGCGATTTATGATTATATGTTTGAACGTGAGCGCAAGGAGCGTATTTATGTATTTTTACGGAAACAAAGAAATTGGGTGGAAATACTTCAATTATATTACGTTCTTGGACGTGCTAAAACGATTGTGCTAGATGATTATTATAATAAAATTTACGGTTTGAAATTTAATCGAAAAACAAACGTCGTGCAATCATGGCATGCAGCAGGTGCATTTAAAAAGTTTGGTTTTAGTGCTTTAGGTGCGGGAGACTCCAATACAGAAGAATTTGAGGAAAGAGCACACTCTCCGTATAGTTGCGTTTTAAGTAGCTCAAAAAATATCATTCCTCAATATGCAGAAGCATTCAATAAAAAAGCTACCGAGATTATACCAGTTGGTGTTCCTAGGACGGATATGTTTTTTGATGCCGAATACAAAAAATATATCACAGAAGTTTATCGGAAACAGTATCCCATTTTGCGTCACAAAAAAGTTATTCTTTATGCGCCGACATTCCGAGGCGGTCCAGACGAACGGAAAAATTATTCTGTTGTAATGGATGTAAAAAAAATGAAGGAAGAATTAGGCAACGAGTATGTTTTAATGCTGAAATTTCATCCACTAATTAAAAATATTAGCTTAAATATTGATCATGATGATCCATTTATTATGATGATGAGTCCTCTAGGTGATATCAATGATTTGATGCTTATTAGTGATGTGCTCATTACAGATTATTCTTCTGTCATTTTTGAATACAGCATTATGACGAAGCCGATGTTTTTCTTTGCTTATGATGTAGATCATTATTTTGATGAACGAGGATTTTATTTTAACTATGAAGAAATGATTCCGGGAAACATCTATAAGACAACTGAAAACCTAATATCAGCCATTAAACAAAGCGATTATGACTACGAAAAGTTAGCACGATTTCGAGAAAAATTTATGTCCAGTATAGATGGACATTCTACTGAAAGATTCGTTAAGAAGTTTATTGATAATGAGGAGGAATTATAATGCTTTTTTCAATTATTCAAGCTCCTACAAAAGAGTCAACTCAAGAGCTTATTTTAGCTTTAGAGGCGGTTCAAACCGATTTTGTTTTGCTCGGTGACGCAAAGGATACAGAAATAACGAGACAAATTGAATATTTTGCTACTCATTTTAGAGAAGCAATCGAACAATATGATATTCATTACTTTCAAAAAAACCCGGTATTTTTAAAAAATACAAAAAAGCTCTTCTTTGAAAGTGATCAAAAAGTGGATATGCATTTTATTGATGAAGTGCAATTATCTGTTCCGACATACCTTGAGCGTGAACCGTTTTTGATTTTTAAAGAAAACTATCATTTGATTTTGGTACGAAAGGAACGTTTACTAGAAGTTTGTAGACAAGTAGATTCCAAACAATCAATCGAAGAGGTATTGTTTGTGTTATTTTCAAAAAGTGAAAAGATTGTCAAACAACGAATCTTGGAAACGATAGAAGAATTAACGGATTGTCCACCTATAAACAACCAAATTGATCAAACTTTTTCACGCTATGATTTTTGGAGTGGATATCAAAAGCGTTATTCGGCTATTGAACTGCTAAATAATGATTTTAGTACGAACTTATTAAATTATTTTATTCGAACCGAGATCGGACCTTGTTTTCAAAGTTTTATTGAAGCTGGTGAAACAACAAAAGCGACAGATTTCCTTAAATCATTAATGAAAAAACTGCAAACATTTGATAAAACGATCGTTACCAATTTAGTTTCATTAGGTTACTTCTTTGTTCAATGTCCTGTTGAAAATTATCAATTGTTGAAACACGATAAGGCTTTCATGAAGTGCTATTTGGATTTTAGCGATTATTTATTTAGTCAGCTGCACTTTAATTCAAAACAATATTATTTAAGGTTTTATCGTCAAGCGACAAATGCTCTTTATAAGGCAAGTCGTGCTAGATCAGAAAAGCCAATACGAAAATGCAATGAACTTTACTTTAATGATAAAAGGCTCGCAATGTATTAAAAGTTTATTTCGTTGTTTTATGTTACAATACTATAGATGATAGATTTTCAAACTCTAGAATTAAAGGAGAATAAAAAAATGATTTATGCTGAAATTCTTGCCGGGGGTAAAGGTACTCGGATGGGAAATGTAAGTATGCCAAAGCAGTATTTATCACTAAATGATAAGCCAATCATCGTTCACACCGTTGAAAAATTCATTTTAAATGCTCGTTTTGAAAAAATCTTTGTAGCTTCACCAAAAGAATGGATGAACCACACAGAAGATATTTTAAACAAATATATTAAAGATGAGCGTGTTATCGTTATTGAAGGCGGGATGGATCGTAATGAAACGATTATGAGCGGTATTCGCTTTGTCGAAAAAAATTACGGGGTTCAAGAAGATGACGTACTTATTACGCATGATGCAGTTCGACCATTTTTAACCCACCGAATTATTGAAGAAAATATTGATGCAGCTCTTAAATATGGAACGGTTGATACTGTTATAACAGCAACTGATACCATTGTTGAGTCAGTAAATCATGAGTTTATTACAGATATTCCTGTTCGCGATGTGATGTATCAAGGACAAACGCCACAAAGCTTTAATATGAAAAAAATCCATCAATACTATAGCGAGCTGACAGCGCAACAAAAAGAAATTCTTACCGATGCTTGTAAAATCAGCTTACTTGCTGGTGAAAAAGTTAGGCTTGTAAAGGGTGAAATTTTTAACATCAAAATTACGACCCCTTACGATTTACAAGTTGCTAATGCAATTGTACAGGAGCGGATAAATCATGATTAACCAAGTATATCGGCTCGTTTCAGAAAGACAGTTTGAAGTGGCTAATATTGATGAAACATTGACAGACGATGTTGTCGTTGTACGGCCAACCTATCTTTCTATTTGTGCCGCGGATCAGCGCTATTATACAGGTTCACGTGGAAAAGAAATTTTAGCACAAAAACTTCCAATGGCACTGGTTCATGAAGGTGTTGGGGAAGTTGTCTATGATACGAAAAAAGAATTTCCAGTTGGCACAAAGGTAGTTATGGTTCCAAACACGCCATTTGATGAGGATCCAATCATTGCTGAAAATTATTTACGCTCAAGTAAGTTTCGCTCTAGTGGGTTTGATGGTTTGATGCAGGATAATGTCTTTATGCGCCGCGATCGTTTAGTAACACTTCCTGAGGATCTTGATATGAGTGTAGCTGCGTTTTCTGAATTGATTTCTGTTGCTATGCACGCACTCATCCGCTTTGAAACAAAAGCCAATCAAAATCGTTCATCTTTTGGTGTTTGGGGTGACGGAAATCTTGGCTTTATCATGTCACTTCTTCTTAAGAATAAATATCCTGAGGCAAAAGTTTATATTTTCGGTAAAACACCGTATAAATTAGATTTCTTTTCTTTTGTCGATGCTGCGTATAATATTGATCGCATTCCAGAAGACCTGGTCATTGATCAAGCCTTTGAGTGTGCTGGTGGAAGAGGAAGTCAGTATGCAGTTAGCCAAATTATTGACTTGATTAAGCCAGAAGGTACGATCTCGCTTCTAGGTGTATCTGAGTATCCGATTGAATTTAATACACGAATGGTACTTGAAAAAGGCTTGACCGTTTATGGAAGCAGTCGTAGTGGTCGAGTTGATTTTGAGGAGACGGTGGACTTTTTAGCAAATAACAAGCGCGCTGTTGAATATTTAGCAAGGCTTGTTGGGGAGCTTCATGACGTGAGAAGCATTCAAGATGTCATCGAAGCATTTGAAGCAGATTTAAGAAGCCCATGGGGTAAAACCGTCATGTCCTGGAATATTTAAGAATAAAAATGCCGCTGGTTAAAGTTTTTTAATCGCGGCATTTTTATATAAGAGAAGAGGTCAAACATTTATGAAAGCAGTCATTGCATCTTTTTACATGTTTGTTGTAAAAGTTTTTGCGAAATTCTTCCGTTGTTTCAAGTTACGGAACAAGATGGTTATGTTGATAAGTTTTGCTGATAATCCAGAACAAATCACGAAAAAAATGGAGGAATTAGGTGTTACCCCAGAAACGGTGATTTATTATGATCCAAGATTAAATCCATCGATAATGACTAAGCCGTTTACAACGATGATTCCAATAAAAGTAACAACGATTCTTGCTAGGCTCTATCATTTAAGCACAGCAAAAGTGGTCATTATCGATAACTATTTTCCCGAACTTGCAGCAGTAAAGTGGCGCGAAGGCGTAACTTGTTTGCAAATTTGGCATGCAAATGGTGCGTTAAAAAAATTTGCTTGGGAGGACAAATCCGTTCCGTATCGTAAGAAAAAAGAGCAAGAACGTTTTAAAAGCGTGTATCAGGCATTTCAATATGTAGTTACCGGATCAGATGAGATGGCCACGATCTTTAAGCGCTCATTTTTACTCGATGAAAAGCGGATACTTAAGATTGGCGTACCAAGCACTGATTTCTTTTTTAACCTAAATGAAATGGAAACTAGTAAGCATAAGGTTTTAAAACAATTTCCTAACAAAAAAATCATATTGTATGCACCGACTTTTCGTGATCATGAATTAAATAAAGCCACTGTGCTACTTGATATTAAGAAAATGGAGGAAATGCTTGCATCTGATTATATCCTTTTACTTAAGCTTCATCCCGCCATCACAAAAGAATTAGCTATTTCTCAAAATGACTTTGTTAAGCAGGTTCCAAATACTTTTCAGATGAAAGACTTGCTTGCTGCTTGTGATATACTTATTACTGATTATTCTTCATCACCTTTTGAATTTGCACTACTTAAACGTCCTATTTATTTCTTTACACCGGATTTAGAAAAATACGATCAATCTCGTGGACTCGTTTCGTCTTTTCAAAATATTATCCCTGGGAAAATTTACCGAACAACCACCGATCTTGCAAAAGGTATTTTAAATCATGAAGCTGATCTTGAGAAGATTGCTCAGTTTGCGCGTACTTGGAATCAATATTCAAACGGGCATTCAAGTGAAAACATCGTTCGTTTAGTAGCTGAAAAATTAACAAAGGAGTAAATTTATATGAAGAAAGTAATTACTTACGGAACATTTGATTTACTACATTGGGGCCATATTGAGCTGTTAAAAAGGGCAAAAGAAATGGGTGATTACCTAATCGTTGCCATTTCAACCGATGAATTTAACCAATTAAAGCATAAAGAGGCCTATCATAGTTTTCCGCATCGTAAATTGATTCTTGAATCCATTCGTTACGTTGACCAGGTCATTCCAGAAGAAAATTGGGATCAAAAAATTACCGATGTAAAAAAATATGGGATTGATCTTTTTGTTATGGGTGATGATTGGCGCGGCGAGTTTGATTTTTTGAAAGATTATTGTGAAGTTGTTTATTTGCCGCGGACAAAGGGTATTTCTACAACACAAATAAAAGATGATTTAAAGTAACTAGGAGTAGTAACAAGGCGCGTTTTATGCTATCATGTTGATATTATAATTTAGATACAAGGGGTACGTAATGAATAATCAATATAATGATGATAGCTTGTTGCTACATACAGATTTATATCAATTAAATATGATGAAAGCTTATTTTGAAGACGGGATTCACGAACGCAGAAGTGTCTTTGAAGTTTTCTTTCGAGAGATGCCTTTTGATTCAGGATTTGTCGTTTTTGCAGGACTTAAGCGGATTATTAACTACATGAATAAGCTTCAGTTCACAGCGACGGATATCGCTTATTTAGAAAATGAATTAGGTTTTAACGGAGCCTTTATTGAGTATTTACGTCATTTTAAGTTTAAAGGTACGATTCGTTCTGTTCGTGAAGGCGAGTTTGTTTTCAAAACAGAGCCAATTTTGCAAGTAGAAGCGAGCTTGGCTGAAGCACAGCTTATTGAAACAGCACTGCTTAACATTATTAATTTTCAAACATTAATCGCAACAAAGGCAGCAAGAATCCGCATGGTTGCTCCAGATGAACAGATTGCTGAGTTTGGAACACGCAGAGCCCAAGAAATGGATGCTGCACTTTGGGGAGCAAGGTCGGCTTACATTGGCGGATGTGATTCAACAAGCAATGTGCGTGCAGGTAAAGTTTTTGGGATTCCAGTATCTGGAACAATGGCTCATGCGATGATTCAAGCTTACCGTGACGAATATACAGCATTTAAAAGCTATGCTGAGGCTCATCACGATGTTATTTTTCTTGTTGACACATATGACACGTTGAAATCAGGGATACCAAACGCGATTAAAGTGGCACAAGAACTGCAGGATAAAATTAATTTTGTCGGCATCCGACTTGATAGCGGCGATATGGCTTTTCTTTCAAAAAAAGCACGACAAATGCTGGATGAAGCTGGGTTTACGGAAACAAAAATCTTTGCTTCAAGCGATTTAGATGAGCATACCATTCTTTCTTTAAAAGCCCAAAAAGCAAAAATCGACAATTGGGGTATAGGAACAAAACTAATTACGGCTTATGACCAGCCCGCACTAGGCGCTGTCTATAAAATGGTGGCAATTGCCGATGAAAATGATGACCTACAAGATACAATTAAATTATCAAGTAACACTGAAAAAGTTTCCACACCAGGCAAGAAAAAAGTTTATCGAATCATTACGTCTGAACAAGGACCTAAAGCAGAAGGAGATTATATTGCTCTTGCTGATGAAACCCTTAAGAGTGTGAGTGAGTTGACCATGTTTCATCCAGTGCATACTTACATCACAAAAACCGTGACGAATTTTGAGGCAAAAGAATTGCTTATTCCCATTTTTATCGATGGCAAACAAGTTTATGAGGAGCCAGAACTTGCTGAAATCAAATCTTATCAAGAAGAAAATTTAGCTCTGCTTTGGGATGAATATAAACGGACGATCAGACCTGAACAATATCCAGTTGATTTAAGTATTAAATGCTGGAAAAATAAAATGCGCAATATCGAAAAAGTACGAAAGAGTGTTAAACAGCATTCCCCAGTCGATTTGGATATCCCATTTTAAAGTGAAACATGTGTGCTATTGGAGGAATAGGTATGTTACGAGAAAAAATTTTAGCAGAAATGAAAGTGAAACCAAACATTGATCCTAACGAAGAAATTAGGCGTAGTATTGATTTTCTAAAAGAGTATCTCAAAAAGCATTCATTTTTAAAAACACTTATTCTTGGCATCTCTGGAGGACAAGATTCCACGCTTACTGGGAAACTTACACAAATGGCGGTTGATGAAATCCGAGCAGAATCAGGGGCAACTGATTATCAGTTTATTGCGGTTAGTCTTCCTTATGGCAATCAATTAGATGAAGCTGATCGTCAAGATGCACTAGCATTTATCGTTCCAGATAAAATAATGACAATCAATATCAAAGCAGCTGTTGATGCCAGTGAAATGACGCTAAAACAAGCGGGTATTGAACTATCTGATTTTGCAAAAGGAAATGAAAAAGCACGTGAGCGCATGAAAGCACAATATTCTATTGCAGCGATGACAAATGGCGCTGTGGTTGGTACCGATCATTCTGCAGAAGCTGTTACTGGATTTTATACAAAATATGGAGATGGCGGTGCAGATGTTAACCCAATTTTTCGCTTGAATAAACGCCAAGGTAGGGCACTTTTAGAAACATTGGGCTGCCCGAAACATCTCTATTTAAAGAAACCGACAGCTGATTTAGAAGATGACAAACCAGGTCTACCTGATGAAATAGCATTAGGCGTTACATATGATCAAATTGATGATTATCTTGAAGGAAAGCAAGTAGAACAAAGTGCAGCTGAAAAAATCGAGTATTGGTATTTAAAGACCCAGCATAAACGTCACCTAGCAATTACTATTTTTGATGATTTTTGGAAATAGGAAAGGATTTGATGAAAATGAACGTAGGATACGGTTTAATTACGACTTTCTATGCACATCAAGACCAACAAACAGAGCTAGCTAACATTTTATTTGAAGCAGCAACTATTTTGGAAGATATACCATCTTGTATTGAATATGTCGTAGGAACTTCTGAAGAAAATAGCGAATCAGTAACTGTGCTAGAAGTATGGGCAGATAAAGGGCATCAGCTTGCTTCATTGGATAACGAAAATATCAAAACAATTATTGAAAGAGCAAAACCACTCATCAGGGAAATGAAGAAAGACCAAGAATTACAACTCATCGGTGGCAAAGGATTATAAAAATGCAGGTTGCAACTTTCTGCTTAAGAAGTTAAAATGTAAGAAGAATACGTCTGAAGGAGCTTCGGACCTTTATAGAAAATACATGAGCCGAACAATTTCGGCTTAATTTTATAGATTAAGGTGGTTTTGGGCAAAGATGGAAGATTTTATTGAGCAAGAAAAAATTATCGTTCTTGATTTTGGTAGCCAGTACAACCAGATGATTACAAGAAGAATTCGCGAATTTGGCGTGTATAGCGAGCTTCACCCCCATACAATTACAGCCAGTGAATTAAAGGCACTAAATCCAACGGGAATTATCTTTTCAGGCGGTCCAAACAGCGTTTATGACGAAGGCGCGTTTCGCTGCGATGAGGATCTATTTGAACTGGGGATTCCAATTTTAGGAATTTGCTATGGTATGCAGCTTATGACACTTCATTTTGGTGGAAAAGTAGAGCCAGCAAAAGACCGAGAATATGGTAAAGCAAACGTTCACCTGGAAATCCCAAACCATCTATTTGCTGGGATCCCGCATGATCAAACAGTCTGGATGAGTCACGGAGATTTAGTTGTAGAAGCCCCAGACCATTTTGACGTTGTCGCAACAAGCAAACATTGCCCTTTTGCTTCAATTGTAGATGAAGAACGTAAGCTATATGGTGTTCAGTTTCATCCAGAAGTCCGCCATTCTGAATACGGAAATGATTTATTAAAAAATTTCACTTTAAATATTTGTGGTTGCAAAGGCGACTGGTCAATGGAGAATTTCATTGATGTAGAAATCGCTAAAATCAAAGAAACAGTAGGCAACAAAAAGGTATTACTTGCTCTTTCTGGTGGCGTGGATTCTTCTGTTGTCGGCGTCTTGATTCATCAAGCCATTGGCGATCAATTAACTTGTATTTTTGTTGATCACGGCTTGTTAAGAAAAGGCGAAGCTGATCAAGTCATGGCGACCTTACAAGGTGAGTTTCAAATGAACATTATTAAAGTAGATGCTAAAGAGCGTTTCTTATCTAAACTAGCAGGTGTTTCTGACCCTGAGCAAAAACGTAAAATCATTGGGAATGAATTTATTTATGTCTTTGATGATGAAGCAAGCAAGCTTGATGGCGTAGAGTTTCTAGCTCAAGGAACACTTTATACAGATATTATTGAAAGCGGAACGGCCACTGCACAAACGATTAAATCGCATCATAATGTTGGCGGATTACCGGAAGACATGCAGTTTAAGCTAATTGAACCATTAAATACATTGTTTAAAGATGAAGTCCGTGCGCTTGGTACAGAGCTTGGTATGCCAGATAGCATTGTATGGCGTCAACCTTTCCCAGGCCCAGGTCTTGGTATCCGTATTTTAGGTGAAGTAACGGAAGAAAAACTTGAGATTGTCCGTAATTCTGATTACATTTTACGCGAGGAGATAAAAGCAGCAGGACTTGAACGAGAAATTTGGCAGTATTTCACTGCGCTACCAAACATTCGAAGCGTTGGTGTGATGGGAGATGGTCGAACATATGATCATACTGTTGTCGTGCGTGCAGTAACAAGCATCGATGGAATGACAGCTGATTGGGCCAGAATCCCATGGGAGATACTTGAGAAAATTTCGGTACGAATTGTAAATGAAGTGAAGCACGTGAACCGGGTAGTTTATGATGTGACGAGCAAACCGCCGGCGACTGTGGAGTGGGAATAAAGAGCAAAGCTTCGGAAATACTTTTTGATAGAATTTTCGAAGCTTTTTTATAGGATGATATAAATTATGGGATTAAACTTTAAATTTTTGTCGAAGTAAATTTAAAAATCATGCTGAGAAAATGATATTTCTATAATTTATTTGTTATTTAATGTATTATTTACTTTAAATGATTGTGAGATAAAGCTATCCATAATGCTTGAGCGGGAACAATATAAACGCATCTCTTTTTTTGAAGAAGTTTATTTTCCTGAACTGGACGATTAAAAAAGTCACCAGTACGCTAACACTGGCGGTTAAAATGTTAACAGCACCAGCATGAAAAGTCCATCGGTAAAAAGCATTGCTGTAAATGAAACGATTTCTGAAACTGTCATGGGCTCACCTCCGTTCATTAAGAGGATAAACCACTTTCACGAACTCCATTATATCATGATATAGATCCATTTTATTAGCTAATTTTCTTGTACATCTGCAAAATCTTTGGATATTGATAATGCAAATAGAGACTATTTTGGTTAGCGATAAAACAGAATAGGGACTAACTTTACTTTCAGACTACGATAGTAAAGTTTTTAAAATAAAAAAAGACTCAATATCAATTGAATCTTTTTGAATGGGCAATATGAAGTTAAAGTAGTTATAAGGTCAATATTTTCCTATACAATATGGTAAGTATCTGTTAGAAAAAGTATTAATAACTTGTTGTGGAGGTATAGGTGCATTGATTGATGGATAAGGGTTCATGACAGGTAGACTACCACTACCATAGTAATATGCTTGGTAAACTAATTTAGAACAATAATTTGGATCTTTTCGCTTCATATATAAATCAATAGCGTAATCAATGTGTCTATCTTTTTTCGAAGTGCCTTTTGATGAATAGAAGGTCCTATCAGCATATTGTGCTACTTTTTTTGCTAAACTACTATTTGGTACCCTATATACATAATTCCAATAGGAAATATGATCTTGAATGTACTTTTTTGTAGTTACTTGACGATTATTGTCGGGGATACCACGTTTCCAGTTTCCTCCACCAGGCATCTCTAAAATATGCCCATCTCCATTAGCTATAGCTAATGGCCAATAAAACCGGAAAACGTATATTTTGTTGTAAAAATAATATCTCCTGCTTTTATAGATTTAACAAACGCGTTAATATTGGTTGTAGCGCTCCTTAACATAACTGTGTTTTTTTGGGTATTGACAATATTGTCATCAGTTCTAGGAACTATACCATAATTATTTAATTTAACCCAATCATTAAAAGTAGCGCTTTCATTAGTTGGTATCTCATTATAATTTGTACTCAATTCAGATAAAATAGTTTTTTTCCATACAGTATAAGTATATTTTTCTTTATTTATAATGTTATTCTTAACGCCTTCATTATATAGATCTAAATTTTTGTTATCATTTGCTTTCGCTACATTTGCGGATAATAGAATAGAAAATATTAGCAAAATAAAAAATACTTCTAATTTCTTCATAGATCTTGTCCTCCTTGACTAAAGTATTAAGCGTGTATATTGGTAGAGGCAATCCCGATTAAAATGGAGAGGGTATTTGTAAAGAAGATAAGAAAAGATATAGTCAGGCAGAGAATATGTAAACCCCCCCTTTTTTTAAAACGTAAAAGATAGATAAATAAGAGACATGTCATAAGTGGAATTCCTGCGTAAATAATCAAAATTATCCAATCACTAGCTAAAAAAGAATTGAAAAAGATATCAAACTGACCATTCATTCCAAGAAATCCTAAAATTAAAGAAATGATAAACAATATATAAGTTATGATTAATATTTTTTTCATTGCGAACCTCCTATCTTTGTATAATATTTTGTATCCGTTCACTAAAATTTTAATGTACACTTATGTGAAAGTCAATTTTAATTTAGTATATTGCTAAGAAATTATTAATATCATATGTTAAGAGTTAGTTGTGGTACCAAGAAATAAGAAAATAGTTTTAAAAGCGTATTTATTATTTGCAGACTATATCAGTAGTGAAAATAGCATGATCCTAATACGTTTTTAAGTAATTGCATACATGAGAATAGAAACAGATTGTTTGTCGAGTAGAAAAAGCGCTGTACGTTAATGCGCAGCGCTTTTTTTATAAGTTTTACTGCCTAATTTCTTGCCACCAATACCTTGCGTAGCATTTAATTTAACGGGTTTTTTGGTATCGTTTATCGAGTATGAAATGACAGCTTGTACTGTTTTTCCAGGTTGGACTTCTATGTTAGCCATAGCATTCATTTTTTCATATTTAACTTCTTGAGGTGCCACTGCAAGCCCTAAGTCCTCGATTGTTGCATCTGTTTTTTGGGTTGCCTTAAAGCAAGCAATAAAAACAGTGGAAGGTTCAAGCGGTTTTTTGCTAGTATTTGTAAACTCATATGTAATAACGAGAGAAGACTTATCTTCGCCATAATCTTTGTTAGGAGGTAAGACTTCAGAGCCAGTCAATTTGATGGTTGCCAGACTAATTTTTAATACATCATTCTTAAATTGAACTTCGTCTTTTGCTTCGGCTTTTGGAGCAGCGACTGTTTCTGTTTTATCATCTTGATTTTGTTTTTTTGTCTCACTATTGCCACATGCTACTAATCCCACGCTTAAAAAAGCAATACTTCCCACTGTAACTAATAATTTCCCATTCATCTTGAGACAACTCCCTTATATTCTTTATTTATAGTATACAATGGTATTTTACCTTATTTTAGGATAAAATGGAAGCGGGTAAAAAAGTGGAGAAGGGAGAAAATAGAAATGAAAAAATATGTAAGAGTGGTATTTATCTTGATAATTATGTGCAGTTTAATTTCAAGCCCATCAATTGTAGCAGCAAGAGAATTAAATTTGACAGTTAAGACGGAGAGTAAAGTTAAAGGTAAAGATATTGCATTAAAAATTAATACCAACTTACCAAAGAAAACAAAATTCTTTGCAATTATTACCGGCTCAGATGAGTATAAAAAAGAAATAAAATTGAAAGCGAACAAATATGGCAATCTGAAAAAGAAAGTTAAAAATTTAGAAGATGGTACCTATACAATCAAATATCAATCCTACAAGCCTAAAAAACAGCCTAGAAAAGTACGTAAAGTAATTGGTAAAAAGGGCAGTAATATTAAAGGGGAATATGTTAATAAAGAAGGCGTTATAAAGTACAAAGAGACATTTACGATAGGGAAAATAGGAAATAAACAGAGTTTCAAAGAAGAAGCCGAAGCTGGCGCTAAGAAATACGAAGCTACTCCGGGGACTATGCTTTACACAAAAGGCAATGTTAATGTAACTGGTAAGAAATATTATTTTAGTGGTGATATTGTTGGGCTAACAAAAATAGATGGTTATAAAGCTTGGCTAGTAAAAAATATAAATGGCTATGTTATGCCTATCATTACTGGCAGTGTATATAGTGAGGGTAAGGTTAGCGATAAAGTGAAAGTTTGGGGCACGTTAACTGGTGATGGATATGAAGCTTCTAAATTTAAAGTGGATAACGTTGTTGGTATGACAGGTTCTATGCAGCTTGTTCAAGTAACTATTAACGGTGAAGATAAAATATAGAAAAAAAGTGCCTTAACCGAAATGGTGCTTTTTTCTAAAAATTGCATTGGCATTATAGCTCTTATTGAGGTCATTTTTCTCGCGTTTGCTAAACCATGCTTTAAATGGAAATGGGATCGCAAATTGGTTAAATATCAAAAACGAAGCTTATTTTAGAAATGGAATAACAATTGGTAAAGTAGATGCAAAAGCATTTTATCAACCATATAAATTCGTCTGCTCTTCAGATGTTAATGTCATCCAGCCTAAAAATTACACTTTAAATAAGTTTTCAGCTTTATTTATATGTAACCAAATAAGAATGCAAAGTGACAAATTTGATTATGGTAATCAAATACGGCTAAATGATACAATAGCACTCAATATTATGTTACCTATAGATGTAACTAAACAACCTGACTATCCGTTTATGGAAAAATATATGGAAGGAAAAGAAAATGAGATATTAGAGAGATTATAATATTTTTGGCCCGCCACCCAATCAACCAGAAATAAACGAAAAATTAAGAACTCCCCCTGTTTTTTCTCATTTGCTTACGTTATAATAAGTTAAGGTGTAAACAGAATGACGAGGGGAGGTTGTGCTCTTTTGACTGCACAACTTTTAGCGAAAAATCAAGAGCATACCGTTGAAATTATTGACTTAAATCATGAGGGAAGTGGAGTTGCCAAAATTGAAGGCTATTCAGTATTCATTCCCGGGGTCCTTCAAGGGGAAATTGCACGGATTAAACTAATTAAAGTCGGTAAAAAATTTGGCTTTGGACGGTTGATTTATTTAGAAAAAACAAGTAATCATCGAACAGAACCGCCTTGTGTCGTTTATGATAAATGTGGTGGTTGTCAGTTGCAACATTTGGCGTATGATGCACAGCTTGTTTATAAGCAAAACCAAGTGGCTCAAGTAATGAAAAGAATTGCGAAACTAGATGTTCCGGTTCTCCAAACAGTCGGTATGGAAGAGCCTTTCCGTTATCGTAATAAAGCACAAGTTCCTGTGGGATACGTTCATCATAAGCTTGTAGCAGGTTTTTATCAAAAACGTAGCCATCAAATTATTGATATGGACACATGCTTGATTCAATCGAAAGCAAATGATGATGGTGTTCAAATTGCTCGAAGTATTTTTGAAAAATATGGTGTCGTTCCTTATGATGAAGAGCAACATCAAGGTGATTTAAGGCATATTATGACACGTGTTAGTTTTGCAACAGGAGAGTTGATGCTTGTCATCATTACACGTAAAGCATCATTTCCATTTAAAGAGCAGATTATAAAAGAGCTAGAGCAAACGATTCCAAATCTTGTTTCCATTGTACAAAACGTCAATCCGCATAAAACAAATGTTATTTTTGGCGAAAAAACACAGGTTTTAGCTGGTGACGAATATCTTGTTGATACCATCCATGGCATTCGCTTTGTCATTTCGGCACGTTCATTTTATCAAGTTAATCCTGTACAAACAGAGAAATTGTATCAATTAGTACTGGATAAAGCCGAATTAACAGGTGAAGAAATTGTATTTGACGCCTATTGTGGCATAGGTTCTATCTCGTTATGTTTAGCGAAGCAAGCAAAGCATGTATACGGCGTTGAGGTCATTTCAGAGGCTATTGCAGATGCTTTACTTAATGCACACGAAAATCACTTTACAAATGTAACCTTTGAAACAGGAAAAGCAGAGAATGTGATCCCTAATTGGTATAAAAAGAGAATTAAAGCAGATGTACTCGTTGTTGATCCACCACGTAAAGGCTGCGATGAAAAACTGCTGGAGACGATTTTAACAATGAAACCAAAACGTGTTGTCTATGTTTCATGTGATCCGGCAACGCTTGCTCGGGATATGCGCATTTTAGTAAATGGGGGGTATCAAGCAGGGGAAGTGCAGCCTGTCGATATGTTTCCAATGACAACGCATGTGGAATGTGTGACGGTGCTAGAGATAAATAATGAAAATTAGATTTTATCTAAAACTAAGATTAGTGAAAGGGCTCTTTGATACTCACTAATCTTAGTGTTTTTTAATCCCATATCTTTAACAATGTAAGAATCTCTTTCACAATTTCTTCTTGTGTTTTATCATCTGTCTTTACAATAAAATCTGCACAAGCTTCATAATGCGCTTTCCGTGGTGTAAAAACTGACTTGATTTCAGTATCTGTTTTTCCTTTAATAAGGGGCCTTGATATATCATTTCTTAGACGAGCAAGAAAGATTTCAGGTGAAGTTTCCAAATAAATGACAGGTGCAGGATGTTCGATTAGTTTCACACGGTTGATGGGATCTAAAACGATACCACCTCCAGTTGCAATGACTGCATTTGTCTCTATTAATTCTAATAATTTTTTTTGTTCAAGTTGTCTAAATTTTTGTTCGCCATACATTTTAAAAAGATCAGTAATACTCATTTTTTCTGTGTAAGCAATTTCATTATCGATATCAAGATAAGGAATTTTCATTTTAGTGGCTAAACGGTTGCCAATGGTTGTTTTTCCGGCACCCATAAACCCGATTAAAATCACTTGTTTGATGATAAACCTCTCCTTTTTTAACGCTTGAAAGTACTAAAGAAAGTATAGCATAAATTAGCTAAAGTGCAACCTAAAACAAGCAATAAAAATCCTTATATACAACTCTAGCCTATAGTCAACAGATGGAATATCATGTACAATTGAATTAAGATTAATCTGAAGAGGGGGGAAACGATGGAAACAATCCTTAAAGCAAGTAAGATTCGTAAAGTATATGGTTCAAAAGGAAGCCTTTATCCTGCGCTTAGTGGCATCTCGATGGAAGTTCTTCGCGGAGAATTTGTTGGTGTGATGGGCCCATCTGGTGCAGGGAAGTCAACGCTTTTAAATGTTCTTTCATCTATTGATCAACCAACATCTGGTGAAATCGAAATTGGTGGAAAATTACTAAAAGAAATGAGTCAAAAAGAGCTTGCTTTGTATCGTCGTGATATGCTCGGCTTTATTTTTCAAGATTATAATTTACTTGATACCATGACGGTAAAAGACAACATTGTTTTACCGTTAGCATTAAATAAAATGAAAGTAAAGGAAATTGAAGATCGGTTTGAGCTAATTGCCCGTCAATTTGATGTTTTATCCATTAAAGATAAATATCCAGGTCAAATTTCTGGTGGGCAAAAACAGCGGACAGCCGTTTGCCGTGCGATGATTACAGAACCAGCGCTTATTTTTGCTGATGAGCCAACAGGTGCTTTAGATTCAAAATCAGCAACGAATCTTTTAGAAGGCCTAGCCAAAGCGAAAGAAATTAGAAATGCAACAATCTTGATGGTTACGCATGACGCTTTTGCCGCCAGTTATTGTGAACGCGTTCTTTTTATTAAAGATGGGGAAATTTATACAGAAATTTATCGCGGGAATGCGAGCAGAAAACAATTTTTTAATAAAATTTTAGAAGTGCTTGCAATGCTTGGTGGTGACGTAAATGACACTTTTTAAAATTGCTATGCGAAATTTACGCAAAAACTTTACGCAGTATTTGCTTTATTTTGTTTCCGTAGCCATTTGTGTGTTAGTTATTTTTATCTTTATGGCCATTGCTTATAACCAACTCATTAAGAAAATTTTTTATAGTTGGATTGAGTCAACAGATTCACTGTTTCTTGTGTCTTCGTTTTTCTTAATTGTCTTTATTGCTTTTTTTGTTTTTTATTCCAGTGCTTACTTTATGACACGAAGAAAACGTGAGATTGGGCTGTACTCACTGCTTGGTTTAAGAAGAGGACAAATTTGTTTAGTTTTATTTTATGAAAACCTATTCCTACATATTAGCGCACTAATTGTTGGAATACTAGGTGGGATTTTCTTTTCAAAGTTTTTCATGATGTTGTTATTTTGGGTGGTTGATTTACATAAAAAAACCTATTTCATGGTTTCTGCTAAAGCTATTTTAATAACAACAATGACCTTTTTAGCGATTATGTGCTTAGTTTCATTGTATGGTATCTTTTTTGTCTTTCGTTATAAACTAGTGATTTTACTTCAAAAGAAAAAGCTAGAAAAAAAGATTTTAAAAGGCTCATTTTGGGTAATGATTATTGGGATTTTTCTGATCGCTTTCGGTTATTACTGGGCTTTGCAATTAGTCAATATAGTAGAGAAGATCAGCAGTAACGAAATCATGCTCATTAGTTTAAGCATTTTAACTTGTGTTGTACTTGGAACTTGGTTTGTCATTCGCTTTGGACTGCCTTTTATTTTTAGAATCATTTTGCAAAGGCGCATGGCTTATTATCATGGCGTTAACATGCTTGTTTTAAATGTGTTAGGCGATCGGATTAAAAAAAGCGTCAATACCCTTGCTTTAACAGCGACCTTTAGCGCAATTGCCCTTACGATTATTGGTGTGACAAGTTGTATGTATCAGCCTGCCATTGATGAGGCAAAAATAACGACACCTGTAAGTTTTCAAATTTTAAATGCTTCAAAAAAAGAAAAACAAGAAATAACAAAGATTCTAAAAAAACAAAAAGCACATCCACTGGTTTATACAACAGAAACTGAGTATGTGTTATCGGAATTAAAAAAGTTCAATCGTGATAAAGAAGGTGTTAGCCCGATTCTTATGGATCCTGTTGGACTATGTTTTATTTCTGAAAATGAGTTTAATCGTCTAAATGAACTAGAAGGAAATAAAAATAAGCCAATAACAGGTTTAGCAGATAAAGAAACCGTTATCGTCTCTTATGGAGTAAAAAGATATGAAGATGTTAGGGAAGATAAAGTTTTAACGAATTTAAATTTAAAAAATGGATCTTCTTTTAAAACGATTGATTATAGAAATCGTCCAATTCTTAATGTTTGGGGAGCAAGTGAGACGATGTTTGTCGTCAATGAAAAAACTTATCGCTCTTTAAAACAGATAGACAAGACTAGACAACTTTCACTTTATCAAGTAAAAGATCAACAAAATTCGGAAGCGCTGACACGTAACATTCAAATACTCATTGATGGGCGAGAAGATCTTTGGTCTGAACGAGTTAGTAGTTTCTTTACTGACTATCATTTGCATTTAATTTCTTCGGGTATCATGTTGTATATTAGTATCTTTTTTGTTAATATATTTTTCTTGGCTATTGGAAGTATTATTTATTTTAAACAAATTATCGAGGCTTATGATGAACAAGGTAAATTTCACGTGCTCTTTAAGCTTGGTTTGACTTATCAAGAGTTAAAAAAGATTATCATCGTTCAGCTGATACCAATGTTTGTTTTACCAATATTTGTTGGGATTGTGCATAGCTTTGTTGCGGCTTTAAGTTATGGGAAATTAATGGACGTTCAAGTTCATATACCCATTGGAATTATTTTTACATTCTATTGTCTATTTTATGGCTGTTACTATTGGCTATGTGTAAATAACTATATAAAAATTGTGATGCGGAACCACACTTAACTAGCCAAGTTGCATATTTTTCGCTAAAATAAAGGTAATGACAGGATTGGAGGCAAAAAATGATTAAAGTATATATTGTAGAAGATGATATCGTCATTCGCGACACAATTGGGAAGCATCTCAGTAAATGGGGGTTTGATGTCGGTATTGTTGATAACTTTAGCAACATCTTGAATGAGTTTTTAGAGTTTGAACCACAGCTCATCATCCTTGATGTCAATTTGCCTTATTTTGATGGTTTTTTTTGGTGTAATAAGATCCGTGAAGTATCCAATGTACCGATTATCTTTTTATCATCACGAAATTCGCAAATGGATCAGATTATGGGGATGAACATGGGCGCAGATTCTTATATTGAAAAGCCGGTTGATCTAGATGTGCTTATGGCACGTATTAATGCTTTAATTAGAAGAACTTATTCATATGCAGAGCTAGAAGAGCCCAATGTGATGGAACATAATAATATTTTCCTTCATATTGACACGAATACGCTGACTTATTTAGATAATAAAATTGAGTTAACCAAAAATGAATTTTTAATTTTATATGAACTAATGAAGCAAAAAGGAAGTATTGTTAGCCGAGACGAGATTATGCGCTCGCTTTGGGAAGATGAGAGCTTTGTTGATGATAATACACTGACTGTGAATGTTGTTCGCATCAGAAAAAAATTAGATGAGATTGGTTTAGGCCATTTCATTAAAACGAAAAAAGGCCAGGGATATATGATTGAATAAAAACATGGATCATTTTAATGCAAGCGCTTTTTGTTTTTGCTTCGCTTAAAATTCCTACCATTTGTTGAATGTGAGGGATAGAAATGAAAATTTTAGTTTTAGGTGGAACGCGTTTTTTCGGTAAAAAGCTCGTAGAACGCTTAATTGAAGCTCACCATGATGTAACGATAGCTACACGTGGCACACATGAGAATCCTTTTGGAGAAGCGGTTGCGCATAAGAAATTTGACCGGAGAGAACGCGATGATTTATTTGAGTTAGCACAAACTAAATTTGATGTTGTCTATGATAATATTTGTTATTCTCCGCAAGAAGCGCTTTATGCTGTTCAAGCTTTTAAAGATCAATCGATTCGATATATTTTTACGTCAACGTTAGCGGTTTATTGTCCGAAAGATAAGGAATTATTCGAGGACGATTTTGATCCTGCGCAATATGAAATCGTGACAGGGGATCGAGAAGATTTTTATTATGGTGAAGGAAAAAGATTAGCGGAAGCGGTTTATTTTCAAAAAGCGAGTTTCCCTGTTGTAGCCGTGCGTTTTCCGATTGTACTAGACGAAGCTGATTATACAAAACGCTTGGAATTTCATTTAAATCATATGTTAGCTGGTGAAGAAATTGGTATCAAAAATAAAGATGCTCATATCGGTTTTATTCAGGCGAATGAAGCAGCACGTTTCTTGGAATGGATTGGAACAAAAAGTGAGTTGTCTGGTGCGTTTAATGCAGCATCAAATGGAATATATACGCTTTCTGAACTCATCGATTTACTAGAGACGATCACTAAAAAAACAGCTGTTATTGAAGAAGTAACAGAAGATAATGATGAGTCACCTTTTGATCTTGAAGGAGATTACTATCTAAATACCAAAAAAGCACAACAAGCAGGATTTCAATTTGATCGTTTAGCTGATTGGTTTCCAAAGCTTGCGCAAACGCTTTTTGAAAAAACAACTTTTAACGTAAAGGAAGAAAAATAATGTTAAGTTTTGCAGAAAAAAGAGCCTTGTTTCAGCAATTTGATGAACTTGAGGAGCAACCTGTTTCGCTTGGACGACTGAACTATCATTTTAGAGCAAGCAAGCGCCCCAAAACGATTATTGTTAAATATCTACATCCAAACGGTAATGGCTTTATTTATGCGCCATTTGTTAGTGAAAGTGGAAAAGATGGTTACGTTAATATTCATGAAATGGAAAAAACGGAACTCATCGATCTATTGAAAAAAGCGCTTGAATACATGTCAAGTGATGGAGACGAATTTGCTGAAGGCTATACGGAGTGGTATGTAGACGATCATGGTGAAAAGCTAGAGCTCTCTTATGAAAATAAGATGTGGCTTATCTATGCTTTTAGGAATGTTGAAGCGGTTTTTAAAACACGCGAAGCAGCGCTCAGCTATTTAACTGATGAAGGGTTTTTTAAGAGCAAATAAAAGGAGCTAAAAAAATGGATTTATGGCGTTACTTGAAAGATAAACGTTTTTTTCTATTATTTTTTTTCAGTGTGATGTTTTTTGTTGGCTTACTCATTACAGTGGATATGAATAGTAGGCTTTCATTCGATAATTTTATTTATCTATTTGTTTTTATGCTTGTTTTTCTAGTCGTTTACTTGATCGCCGGTTTTTCATTCAAATATCAGTACTGGAAAGAAATGCGTGAATTAGTAAGTGGCGAGATTGAAGAGAACATCATTGAGCTTTTACCGAAGCCAAGGACGAATGAACAAGCTTTTTTTAATGAATTGATGCGTAAAAAACATCTTGAAGAACAAAAAATAATCGATGCACTTCAAGATAAGCAGCAAGAGTATCATGATTTTATTTTATATTGGGTGCATGAAGTAAAAACACCGATTGTAGCAAGTAAAATGCTTATCAATAATCCGGATTTAAACGATACAGAAACGATCTTTAAAAAAATCGATGAAGAACTAGATGAAGTTGATAAACTTGTGATGCAGGCGCTCTATTTCTCTAGGCTTGATACGTTTGCTAAAGATTATTTTATTCAAGAACAGAATCTAGGGACAATCGTTCGTGATTCAATTAAACGACATTCAAAGCTTTTTATTGCGGGTAGAAAAAAGATTTCTCTTGGTGAGATTGATATTGATTTACGCACGGATTCTAAGTGGCTTGGTTTTATTATTGATCAACTCCTTTCCAATGCTTTGAAATATACGGATACAGATGGTGAAATTCGCATCTGGATAGATAAAGCTGAAAATGGTGATCAGATGTTGCATGTTTCTGACAATGGGCGTGGAATTGCAGCAGAGGATTTGCCGCGTGTGTTTAATCAAGGCTTTACAGGTATGACTGGCCGAAAAGAAAAGAAAGCTACAGGGATGGGGCTTTATTTAGCTAAACAAATGGCAGGCAAGCTTGGTCACATGATCAAAATTGATTCCAAAGAAGGGATGGGCACGACAGTTACGATTATCTTTGAACAAAAAGATGATTATTTGTTAGTAGCTAAAGATTAGATGTGTTTAAAAAAGGATAAGGTAAAATCTCTAAAGAGAGCCTCAGAAGGTGAGAGCGCTCTTTTTTTTGTAGTGATCATTCCAACTGATCTTGATAATTCAGCGTTTTGTAGTGAGATGCTTTTCGTTTCTTTAAAAATCGTACCATCTAAAATCATTTCAGGCAAAATACTGATGCCAAGCCCTGCACCCACAAGCCCTTGAATGGTATAGAAATCTTTACTTTGAAAAGCAATCTCTGGTGTGAAACCGGATTTTGATGCGCTTGAAATGATGATTTTAGAGAGATCAAATTCAGGTGGATAAAGGACGAATTTTTCTTGTTTTAGTTGTTCTAAGCGAATTTTTTTTTCGTTCGCTAATGGATGATTTTTAGGAACGATCACTTTTAATTTTTCATTAAAAAAGCGTGTTATATTGAACCAGTCATTTTCTTTTGGCACAGGTGAAATAAAGGTCATATCAAGTTCACCTGATCGAATCATTTGTTTAAGTTCTGCATTTGAGCCTTCTAAAAAAGAATACGTAATTTCTGGATACTTTTTTCGAAAAACGGAAATTACGGTTGGTAATACTTTTGTAGCCAATGAATTTGGTAAACCAATGCGGACATTCCCTTTTTTAGGATCCATGTATTCATTAACAATGGCTTCTGCTTTTTGGAGTTCATTCAGAGTGATTTTGATTTGATTTAGAAATTGATATCCGACTGTCGTTAACTGCATATTACGGCCAGCACGGTCAAATAATTCAATGCCAAGTTCTTCTTCAAGCTTAGTAATTTGTCTGCTAACTGCGGATTGAGCAACATGTAAGTGTTCAGCTGCTTGTGTCATATGCTCCATACGCGCGACTTCCATAAAATATTTGAGTTGTCTAAATTCCATTTTTATTGGCTCCAATCATTCTCGATTTGAGATGGTTTTGTTCTATTATATATATTGTTTCGATAAATGAAAAGGCATAAAATAAAACTTACTATAAATATAAACTAGAACAATATAATTTTCTTTCAATTCTGTTAAATAAGAACAGTCATTAAAAAATAGGAGGTATTTTAAATGAAAAACACTGGTTTACCTCAAAAACACGGTTTATATCATCCAATTCATGAACACGATGCGTGTGGAATTGGTTTTGTCGCGAATATTAAGAATCAAGCATCGAAAAAAATTGTCGAACAAGGGATCCATATGCTTTGTCAGTTAAAGCATCGTGGAGGAGAAATTGGCGGAGATACAGGTGATGGTGCGGGGATATTACTTGAGCTTTCAGATTCTTTTTTTAGAAAAGCAGCGCAAGAAAGCAATATTGAATTGCCTGATCGATATGAATATGCAGTAGGAATGTTTAATTTTCCACAAGATGAAGCAGAACGATTTCTTCTTATGAAAGAAACAGAAAAATACGTTGCAAAGGAAAAACAATTTTTTCTAGGTTGGCGGAAAGTACCAACTGACCGAACAAAAATTGGTCAAGGTGCCCGTAAAACGGAACCAGCGATGTTCCAATTATTTATTGCAAAAGAAAAGACGTTAACTGAAAATGAATTTGAACGTAAACTATACTTGATTCGCAAGCAAGTTGAAAATTTTGCTGCAAAAGAAAAAACAATCACTGAGCCTTTTTATATTCAAAGCTTATCTACACGTACGATTATTTTCAAAGGAATGTTAACACCAGAGCAAATTGAGCAATACTACCTTGATTTAACGAGTTATACCTCATCATTTGCGCTTGTGCATTCACGGTTTTCAACGAATACATTTCCAAGTTGGGAACGAGCACATCCTTATCGCTATTTAGTTCATAATGGTGAAATTAATACACAGCGTGGAAACGTAAGCTGGATGAAAGCGCGCGAAAAACGAGCAGCTTCCCATTTTTTTGGCGCTGACTTAGAAAAATTGATGCCAATTATCGATGAAGATGGCAGCGATTCAGGAACATTGGATAATGTGCTTGAATTTCTAGTTCAAACAGGACGTAGTTTACCTCATGCTGCCATGATGTTAATTCCAGAACCATGGGATAAAAATGAAATGCTTTTAGATCCAAAACGCGCTTTTTATGAATACCATTCAACACTGATGGAGCCTTGGGATGGGCCAACTTCAATTTCTTTCACTGATGGGCGAGTAATTGGAACCATTCTTGATCGTAACGGTTTACGGCCAGCTCGCTACTATTTAACAAAAGACGATACGATTATTTATTCCTCAGAAACCGGTGTTGTTCCAGTTGCTGAAAAAGATGTCATAAAAAAAGAAACCGTTGGCGCAGGTGAAATGCTTTTAATTGATTTAGAGGCTGGGCGAATCATTTCTGATGCGGAAGTGAAACACACATTAACCAATGAAAAACCTTATCGGAAATGGCTAAACGAGGAATTAAGCGACTTGAGCTTATTAACAAACAAAACAACTTTCACTGAGTCGTCTCAAAATAAGACCATTTGCTTAAAAAAACAACGCGCATTTGGGTACACGCAGGACGAATTAAATAAAATCCTAATCCCGATGGTGGAAGAGAAAAAAGATCCAATGGGTGCAATGGGTTATGATGCACCACTTGCTGTTTTATCAAAGCGGCCACAGCTACTGTTCAATTACTTTAAACAACTATTTGCCCAAGTCACAAATCCACCGATTGATGGTTTGCGTGAGCAGGCGGTTATTTCGACGATGACATTACTTGGGGATGAAGGAAATATCCTTGAACCCTCTGCTAAAAATGCGCATCGGATTAGATTAAAGACCCCCATTTTATCGCGTTTAGACTTTATTGCACTGCTTCAGCAAAATATTTTCACTAAATCGACAAAAGAAATTGATATTTTATTTCAAGCTGAGGAGTCTGATCAACTTGAGCAGAAAATAAAAATGATTTGCGAGCGAATTGATCAGGAAGTTGCAAGTGGAGTCGAATTAATTATTCTAACGGATGAAAAAATAAACGATACGCAAATCGGAATACCATCATTGCTAATAACAAGTGCTGTACACCAACATTTGATTAAACAAGGTACACGTACAAAAGTTAGTTTAATCATTAAAACGGGTGAGGCACGAGATGTTCATCAATGTGCGCTTCTTATTGGCTACGGGGCGGATGCTATTTTTCCTTATTTAGCGATTGATGTATTTGCTAATTTGATCAAAGAGGGACGCTTAAAAGGATTTTCTCTTAGTGAAGCAGAAACACGCTATATTGAAGCACTGACAGATGGTATTTTAAAAGTGATGTCTAAGATGGGAATTTCAACGGTTCAAAGTTATCGTGGAGCACAGATTTTTGAAGCTATTGGGATTAGTGATGAAGTCATTGCAAAGTACTTTTCTAAAACAGCGAATAGGCTATCTGGCATTCCACTGGAAATGATTGCAAAAGAAGCTTGGTTGCGTCATAGAAAAGCTTTCCATGATATTGGCTACCAAGTTGAGACGCTTGATTCTGGTGGGGAATATCAATGGCGCTCAGATGGAGAATACCATGTCTACAATCCACTTGCTATTCACTCCTTACAGCAAGCTGTGCGAGAAAATGATCAAGAACGTTACGATTTATATAGCGACTTAATAGAAAATCATAATCAGGCTTTTCTACGTGGCTTATTAACATTTAAGAGCGATAAAAAGCCGATTCCCTTGGAAGAAGTAGAACCGGTTGAATCTCTTTTTAAACGCTTTAAAACGGGCGCAATGAGCTATGGTTCAATTAGTCAAGAAGCACACGAGGCGCTTGCTATAGCAATGAATCGAATGGGTGGAAAAAGTAATAGTGGTGAAGGTGGCGAAAATCCAGATCGTTTTATTCAAGATAGTAATGGTGACCTTAAGCGAAGTGCCATTAAACAAATTGCTTCTGGACGTTTTGGCGTCACAAGTCATTATTTAGTGAATGCCGACGAATTACAAATTAAAATGGCGCAAGGCGCAAAGCCAGGTGAAGGAGGACATTTACCTGGTAATAAAGTCTATCCATGGATTTCAAAAACGCGTGGATCTACAACAGGTGTTGGTTTAATCTCACCACCGCCACACCATGATATTTATTCGATTGAAGATTTAGCACAACTTGTTTTTGATTTAAAGAACGCCAATCCAAAAGCGCGGGTTAATGTTAAACTTGTGTCAAAAACTGGAATAGGGACCATTGCTTCTGGTGTAGCTAAGGGTAAGGCTGATGTTATTCTTGTTAGCGGGTATGAAGGTGGAACAGGGGCGGCTGCAAGGAGTAGTATTCGGCATACAGGTCTCCCTTGGGAAATTGGTTTAGCAGAAACTCAGCAAACACTTCTGCTAAATGATTTGCGCAGTCAAGTCGTTCTTGAGACAGATGGTAAATTAATGACTGGAAAAGATGTACTTGTTGCTGCTATGCTTGGCGCGGAGGAGTTTGGTTTTGCAACTGCACCGCTTGTTGCACTCGGCTGCGTTATGATGCGCGTATGCCACATGGATACATGTCCAGTCGGCGTTGCAACACAAAATCCTGAACTTCGGAAAAAATTCGTTGGTTCACCTGAGATGGTCGTTCGCTTTTTCCATTTTATTGCTGAAGAAATGCGTGAACTGATGGCATCACTTGGCGTTAGGTCGCTTACCGAACTAATTGGACGCAAAGAGTATTTGATAACACACGTGCGTAAAGCAACACACTGGAAAGCAAAGTATCTTGATTTTACCAATATGCTTTACACGGATGACTTTTACAAACAAAAAACGCAATATTGCTCGAAAAAACAAGACCATAAGCTTGAGGAAACACTAGATGAGAGAAAGCTATTAAAAACGATTGAACCAGCTCTAGAAGGCGGTAAAAAGGTAACGGCCAGTTTCCCTGTACGCAATGTTGATCGAGCAATTGGGACCATCAGTGGCTCTTATGTTAGCCGTAAATACGGAGCAAAAGGGCTTCCAGAAGATACGATTGATCTAACCTTTATCGGTTCTGCAGGTCAAAGTTTTGGTGCTTATGTACCAAAGGGAATGACATTAACCGTTTTTGGTGATGTCAATGATTATTTTGGCAAAGGACTTTCTGGTGGAAAATTGATTGTAAAACCAAGCGCTGAAGCAATTATTTCAGCACATGATTCAGCAATTGCTGGTAATGTATCACTTTATGGAGCAACAAATGGTGAAGCCTATATAAATGGCCAAGCAGGTGCAAGATTTGCTGTCCGAAATAGCGGTGCAAACGTTGTTGTTGAGGGAATTGGCGATAATGGCTGTGAATACATGACTGGAGGCATCGTTGTCATTCTTGGAACCCTCGGGAATAATTTTGCAGCCGGTATGTCAGGTGGTACTGCTTATGTTTATGCAGAAAATAAAGCAGCTCTTTTCGCAAAAATAAATAAAGAATTAGTCTGTTGTCGAGCTGTATCTTCTGAACAGGAAGAAGAAGCATTAGAACGATTAGTTAAAAACCATGCCTACTATACGAATAGCTCATTTGCTAAAGAATTACTTGCTGATTGGGAAAATCTTAAGCAACACTTTGTCCTAGTTATTCCAAAAGAATACGAAATGATGTTGAAGCAAATGGCGATGTTTGAGGCACAAGGTCTTTCAAAAGAAGAAGCGGAGTTACAAGCTTTTTATCAACATAAAAACGAAAAAACAACCTTAAGTGAGGAGAAAGGATGAGCTGTCATGGGGAAAGCAACGGGTTTTATCGATTATAAGCGAATAAAAGAGCCAGAGCGAGATGCAAAAAAACGGACAGAAGACTGGTTGGAGTATCGCTTGCCAATGCCTGAAAAGGATTTAACAACCCAAGCTGCACGCTGTATGGATTGTGGCGTTCCTTTCTGTAGCGTTGGCATGGAAATTAAAAATGGTGTTTCTGGTTGTCCACTTCATAATTTAATTCCGGAGTGGAATGATGCGGTTTATCGAGGCGATTTTTTTGAAGCATTACAGTTACTTCTTAAAACAAATAATTTTCCTGAATTTACAGGACGGATTTGTCCTGCTCCTTGTGAAGGGAGTTGTACGGTTTCGATTTCAGAGCCAGCAGTAGGCATTAAATCGATTGAATATGCTATCATTGAACATGCTTTTAAAGAAGGTTGGATAAAGCCAAATCCCCCTGAAAAAAGAACAGGAAAGCGTGTTGCGGTTATTGGTTCAGGACCTGCTGGACTGGCGTGTGCCGATCAGCTAAATCAAGCTGGACACTCCGTCACTGTTTTTGAAAAAAGTGACCGGATTGGTGGTTTGTTGATGTATGGGATACCAACGATGAAACTTGAAAAGGCACAAGTGAATAGACGCGTTCATCTAATGAAACAAGAGGGAATCGAATTTAAAACGAATTGTGATGTTGGAAATGATATTTCATTAACAGAACTAAAGCGGGATTTCGATGCGCTTGTCCTTGCAACAGGAGCGAGCAAACCGCGTGATGTGGGCTTACCTGGTCGAGATGCAAAAGGAATCTATTTTGCAGTTCCTTATCTAACTGAGGCGACGATTAGCCAGTTAGAAGAGAATGGGGGTTCCGTGCTCTCTGCAAAAGATAAAAATGTCATTATCATTGGTGGTGGAGATACAGGTGCTGATTGTGTAGCAACAGCCCTTCGCCAAGGTGCAAAATCAATTCGCCAACTATCCATTTCAAGTGAACCACAAAAAGAGCGAACAACTAAAAATCCTTGGCCTGAATATCCACGTGTATTAAAAAACGATTACGCTCATGAAGAAGCCAAAGCAATCTATGGTAAAGATCCACGTGAATATCTCTTGAGTACAACAGCTTTTGTTAAAAATGAAGACGGAAGGCTAATTGGCATTGAAACGGTGCAAGTCAAAGAGGATTTAGCCAAACAACAATATCAAGAAGTACCTGGAACGGAGCAGTTTTACGAAGCGGATATGGTCCTTATCGCAGTCGGCTTTATGGGAGCAACAGAAGATATATTTGAGAATTTTAATGTGAACAAAACAAAACGGCACACAATTGAAGCAGCAAAAGGTTTTTATCGTACAAGTGAAGCGGGAATTTTTGCTTGTGGCGATGCTAGGCATGGTCAAAGCCTTGTTGTTACAGCAATTGCTGAAGGAAGAGAAGCAGCCCGTGAAGTAGACTTTTACTTAATGGGTGAAACCTTCTTACCGTAAAAAAGTGCTGGGATAAAGCGAGTGAATAAGAGGATTGGCAGAAACTAGAAGTCTGCCAATTCTTTTTTGCTTAAGCAACAATAAAGCAAAATCTATTCATTTGAGCTATACTGAAAAGGAATTAAAATTAAGGAGGTCCTCTTCATGTTAAAACTAGGAATTATCGGAACAGGATGGATTACAGATTCATTTATTCAAGGTGCACAAAATTCTAAAATGTGGACGCTAGCTGCCGTATATTCACGGACACTTGAAAAAGCAAGTGACTTTGCAAGCAAATATCAAGGTGAAATCACACCATTCGATCAAATTGATGAAATGATCGCTTCAGATAAAGTTGATGCTATTTATATTGCGTCACCCAATAGCCTACATTTCAAATATGCTCTAAAATGCTTAGCTGCTAAAAAGCATGTGATTGTTGAAAAACCAATCTTTTCAACCGTTGCTGAACTCAAGCAGGCTCATGAACTTGCCAAAGCAAATGGTGTTTTTTTATTTGAAGCAGCTAGACATATCCACGAACCCAATTTTAAAATTTTGAAAAAAGAACTCGCACGCCTTGGCAAAGTTAGTGGTGCTACACTAGTTTACATGAAGTATTCTTCACGTTACGATAAAGTGTTAAGTGGCGACTCTATACCCAATATCTTTTCATTGGATTTTTCTGGAGGAGCCATTGTTGATTTAGGTGTCTATGCGCTTTATACTGCGATCGCTTTATTTGGAGCTCCTAAAAAAGCAACTTATTTTGCCGAAAAAATCCATACAGGCGTCGACGGTCATGGAACGATCATTTTGGAATATCCAGCGTTCAATATTACAATTATTCAAGGAAAAAACCAGACTTCTTATCTGCCAAGTGAAATTTATGGTGAGAAAGGGACACTAGTCATTAACCCACTTACATCCATTAAAGAATTAAAGTTTTATGATTACCATCAAGACGAAGCAAAAGAACTTGCTGGCCCAGTTATTTCAAATGATATGCAATTTGAAGCAGAAGAATTTGCTCGTATTATCAAAGAAAATGACCAAACAAGCTATCAAGATTTAGCTGATTTGAGTTTACAAGTCCTACATGTCTCAAACGAATTGCGCCATCAAAATAATATTTGGTTTAAAGGTGAAACGAATAGCTAGTGCTCGTGTTTTTTGCTATGATAAAGAGAGAATAGAAAAATTAAGAAGGAGTTAATCATGAACGAAAACGGATCAGTACCAAGCCAGTGGCAAAAAAAATGGCAAGAACACGGCTTTAAGGAACCAACTGCTATTCAAAAAGCTTTATATCAGCCAATCCTAGCAGGTGAAGATGTCATAGCCATCTCACCAACAGGAACAGGAAAAACAGTTGCTTATACATTGCCTATTTTAGAAGGTATCGAAGCGATTCCAAAGCTACAATGGCTTGTTCTTGCACCAAGTCATGAGCTTGTTATGCAGATTACAGAAGTCATTCGTTCATTTTTACCAACAGGATTAAGTGTTCTTGCCATTATCGGTGGTGCAAATGTTAAACGCCAGATTGAAAAACTGAAAAAAAAGCCGCAGATTATCGTTGCGTCTTCTGGACGAGCGAGTGAACTAATTAAGCAAAAGAAAATCAAACTGCATGAAGTGAAGACAATAACACTTGATGAATGTGATCAATTATTAAAGCAGGAAAACATGGCAGAAGTGATGGCAATCGTTCAAGGCGCTATGCGTGATCGGCAATTAATTTTAGTTTCCGCTACAAAGCTTGAAGAGCCAGAACGAATTTTTGCACAAACAGGAAAATCCCAGATAACGATCGAAATGGGCGAAGAAGAGAATGAACATGGCAAAGTAGAGCATCTTTTTATGGAAGTTGAAAATCGTGATAAAGCAACGTTATTAAGAAGACTTGAACACGTAAATGGTATACGTGCACTGGTTTTTGTAAGAGATAAGCCACGAATGGATATTTTACTTGAAAAGTTAGCTTATGATGGTGTAAAAGCAGCAGGTATTCATGGAGAAATCCGCAAAGAAACGCGCAAAAAAACACTACAAGCATTTAAAAAGGGAGATCTACACTTTTTAATTGTTACCGATCTAGCAGCAAGAGGACTTGATATCCCCCATTTACCTTATGTCATTCATTATGACATGGCTGGTAGTGAAAAAGAATATATTCATCGTTCTGGTCGGACTGGCCGTATGGGTGAAGATGGGATTGTCATTAGCTTTGTTAATAAGCGCGAAATGCGAACACTGAAACAATACGTTAAATCATCTGGGAAAAAGGTGCAGCAAATAAGATTTTATCAAGGGGAATTAGTAAAAACAGATGAACGCTAGTCAACTAAATTGTGCAAAAACATTTACAAGCCGCACTTTTGCTTAGGGCCGTGTTGCTTGTAGAAAAGGATATCTGATTTAAAGGAGTTGAGAGAATGACCGGGAGAAAAGAAGAAGTTCTCAAGCTTTTAAACCAAATCAATCAAGGAATCTCTGCAAGTGACGTGGCCGAGCGATTGCAAATGGATCGAGCAAATGTTAGTCGTTATCTAAATGATTTATTTAAAGAAGAAAAAATTCAAAAAATCTCAGGAAAACCAGTACTATATCAGGCATTAAAAAAGAAACAAGACCGAGAATTAAACCATCAGTCAGCTTTTGATCGTCTTATTGGCTCTAGCAAAAGCCTAAAAGTAAGCATTCAACAAGCAAAAGCCGCGATTTTTTATCCACCAAGAGGATTACATACTTTAATACTCGGTAAAACAGGGACCGGGAAGTCACTTTTTGCCGAATGCATGTACGAATTTTCAAAAGAGACAGAGATGATTCCAAAAAAAGCGCCCTTTGTCTCTTTTAATTGCGCAGACTATGCACAGAACCCGCAGCTTTTATTTGGGCATATTTTTGGCGTGATAAAAGGTGCTTATACAGGTGCTGATGAAAATCGTGCTGGTTTACTTGCTAAAGCAGATGGAGGAATTCTTTTTTTAGATGAAATCCACAGATTACCACCAGAAGGTCAAGAAATGTTATTTACATTCATTGATAAAGGTGAGTACAGGCCACTTGGTGAAAGTGCTGTTATACGACATGCTAATGTGCAAATTATTGGGGCAACAACGGAGGCACCAGATAATTTTTTACTTGAAACGTTTGCCAGAAGAATTCCAATGACGATCACGTTACCTACGCTTACGGAAAGAAATTTAGAAGAGCGGTATCAATTGATTGAATTTTTCTTAAACCAAGAGGCAAGCCGCTTAAACCAATCCATTCGTGTACACCGTCAAGCATTGATTGCTTTTTTGCTTTATCATGCCAGTGCGAATGTTGGCCAATTACAGCGTGATTTGAAACTTGCTTGTGCCAAAGCTTTCTTACATTATAAAACAAAAATGACAAACTACATATTGATTGAACAAGATGACTTACCTATTCATGTCCAAAAAGGCTTACTTCACCTAAAAGATGAGCCAGAAAAATTAAATCGTTTAATCGATATTAATCGAACGGTCTTCACCTTTACTTACAAAAACGAAATCGCTGAAAAAAATTCTGCTGCAACGGCTGATGTTTATGATGTTATTCAACAAAAAGCTGATCAGTTAATCAAAGCAGGTAAGGACCAAACAGAATTATACATTGATATTGACCAGTATTTTCATAAATATATGATCGAGCTTCCAACCAAACAAACAGCAAAGGAAATTATCGATTCAACCATTTGGCAATTAACCGAAAAAGCTTATCAGCATGCAAGTCAACGCTTAGAGCGCAACTATAATGAAAAAATGAAATTTGCTTTTGCCCTTCATCTTCAAAGTACTATTGAACGAATTCGTGAACAAAAGCATATTGTTCATCCAGATCTGAATAATATCCGTAAAAAATATCCGAAAGAATTCCAAGTAGCCATCGATTTATCCATGATGATTGAACAAACGTTTACCATCGAAATTTCTTTTGATGAAATCGGCTTTTTAACGATGTTTTTAACCGCAGAAATTGGTGAAGCTTTACTTGAAAGTGAAGTACAAGTCGAAGTCATCGTCATGATGCACGGCAGATCAACAGCAACAAGCATGGTTGAAACTGTTCAAGAATTATTAGATATTGAAAATGGAACGGCTATTGATATGCCGCTTTCAATGGATGTTAAGACAATGTATGAAAAGGTGAAGCAGCAAGTTCAAGCGCTTTTTGATGTCAGAGGAATCCTTATTTTATCAGATATGGGTTCGCTAAACTCTTTTGGTGATATGCTAGCTGAAGAATTAGGGATTCGGACAAAAACAATTGCGATGACAAGTACGCCTATCGTCTTAGAAGCACTGCGTAAGGCGTCTCTTGGTCGGGGGTTAGAAGATATTTATCAAAGCTGTGAACTTCTTTTTGAAAACAGATATAAAACACTAGAACTTTGTGAAAAGAAAATGAAAAAAGCGATTATCATTACTTGTTTCACAGAAGCAGGTGTAACAGAGCAATTGCGGCTTCGGATTAATCCAATCATTGATCAAAGCCACGTTGAAGTGATCACTTTGCAATTTTTATATAAAGAAGCTTTTCGCGAACAAGTTGACCAGTTAATGGAGGAATATGATATTTTGGCTATTATGGGCCCTGTTGAGTTCAAATACCGCGATATCCCGTTTTTTAGTGCAATGGAGATATTTTCAGAAGGCGGTTTAGATATCGTTCAACGTGTTTTAAGTGATAATGCACCTTATGAAAGGTTAATTGATTCTTTGAAAGGTCATTTAAAGCTTGCTGGATCCATTGAAGAACTGATTTACCTTTTAAGAACAACCATTTCTGAACTCCAGGCACGTCTTTGTATTGTTCTAGAATCTGGTGTTGATACGGGGATTATCTTGCATCTTGCTTTTCTAATTGAACGGATGAGACTTGGGGCAATCAACCGTGAGTTTCCTGACTTAAATGATTTTAAGAAGAAATATGCTGAACAAATGCAAATCACAGCTCAAATGTTGGAATCTATTGAACGTGAGTATGAAATCAATATTCCAGAAGCTGAAATTGCTTACTTAACGCAAATGTTAATAACAAATAAAGTTAAAATGGGAAACTAAAGTGTGTATCAAATTACACACTTTTTTTCATATGTGTAATGACCAAATAAGGGAATTATAGGAAACTTTTTGGCATGATTCTTGCTTTATAATCTATGGAGTTAACTTAAAAATAAAGGAAGTGTAATAAAATGGTAGAAATAGAACAAACCATCATGAGCTTAATTGTATTTGGTGGAAACGCAAAAAGTGACGCAATGCTCGCTATTGAAGCAGCAAAAATGGGAGATTTTGAAAAAGCAGATAAGCAAGTGCAATTAGCAGAAAGTGCTTTGCTCGAAGCACACCGTTCACAAACTGCACTGATCCAAGGTGAAGCTCGCGGAGAACGTACGGAAGTTTCACTATTATTAATACACGCGCAAGATCATTTAATGAATGCTATCACTTTTAAAGATTTGGCGAAAGAAATTGTTGAACTATACCGTGTAAAATAAAAAATAGAGAGGATCACATCGATGAAGAAATTAGGTATTTCTGTTTTTCCACAACATGTTCCATTAGAGGAATCTATTTCTTATATTGAAATGGCGGCGAAATATGGTTTTTCAAGAATATTTACGTGCTTGATTTCTGCCAATGATCAGGAAGAATTTACAAAACTAAAAATCATTTGTAAAAGAGCAAAAGAGCTAGGATATGAAATAATTGCTGATGTAGACCCAACCGTTTTTGCATCATTAAACATCACATATCAAGAGTTAGGCTACTTTAAAAAAATTGGCCTAAGTGGTTTACGACTTGATCTAGGTTTTTCCGGAGCAGAAGAAGCCGCGATGAGTTTTGATGAGCATGACTTGAAAATCGAACTGAATATTAGCAACGGCACTAAATATGTTGAAAATATTTTATCTTATCAAGCGAATGTGCAAAATATCATTGGATGTCATAATTTTTATCCGCGCAAATATACAGGACTATCACGCGAACATCTTTTACGTACAAGCAGGCAATTTAAAAAGAAAAATCTACGAACAGCTGCATTTGTTTCTTCTAATTATGGTAAATATGGTCCGTGGTTTGTTGTTGATGGAGGCCTACCGACGCTTGAAGAGCATCGCGGCAAAGATATTGCTATTCAAGCAAAAGATCTCTTTAATACAGGGCTCATTGATGATATTCTGGTTGGGAATATGTTTGCAAGCGAAGAGGAATTGAAAGCGTTAAGTCAACTAAACCGGAATGAACTAGAGCTGTGTGTTGAATTCCTCTCTGATACAACAGCAATTGAGAAAGAAGTTGTTTTAACGCAAAAACATTTTAATCGTGGCGATGTTTCAGAATATATGTTACGGTCAACCATGACACGTGTGAATTATAAAGATCATCACTTTACCGCTCATGATACAAAGCAAATTGAATGCGGTGATGTCACCATTGATAATAATGGTTATGAGCGGTACAAAGGCGAGCTACAAGTTGCGCTTAAAGCGATGGAGAACTCTGGGAACACAAATATTGTCGCACGTGTGATTCCTAAAGAGCGCTACCTTTTAGAGATGGTTAAGCCATGGCAACATTTTCGCTTCGTTGAAAAAGAATGAGTAACCTACATAGATTAAGATTGGTGGATGGTTTCTTTTGTTAAAGAATCTTTCCACTAAACTTGGTCTATTTTATATTGTTGAAGTGGAAACAAAAATTAGCTATAATTAAGAAGAATAGAAACGAGATAGGAGGATATCGATGGAAAAAGAAGAGCAAGTCACGTTAGCGTTTAGAGGCTTAGTGGATAAATTAGTCTGGCTTAATAAATTTAAAATGGAAGATCAACTAAGAGGATATAAGCCTTCTGAAGTTCACTGTGTAGAAGCGATTATGAAAAATAGTGACCCTAACGTGACAAGGCTTGCAGAATCTCTTTATATGACAAAAGGCGCCATCAGCAAATTAACAAAAAAGTTAATCGAAAAAAAGCTAATCGAAAGCTACCAAAAACCAGCTAATAAAAAAGAAGTTTATTTCAAATTAACAGACAAAGGAAAAAGTGTTTATCAAATTCATGAGGATTTGCATAAAGAATTTCAAGAGCGCGATAAAGAAATGTTTGCGCAAATTACCGATGAACAGCTGGATAAGATACTGAAATTTGTAGATCAATACAACAACCATTTGGATGCTGAAATTAAAAAACAAGGTTTAGAGATTGGCTGATTTAAGTGGGGATGTGCGATGGATTAGAAATAAATACTTATCATATAATAAATATAAAAAGAGAGCCTTGCGAGAACATGACTCTCTGAACCATAGTAATATCGTTAAAAAGGCGGCGCCCATAAATCAGATGGGAATTTTCCTTAGCTTAATCAATACAACAACAATTGACATAAAAGCCGTTCCTTTCCATAGAGTGAGTACTTATATTCATAAGCATTTCTCTTGTATGGCTATTTGATATTAGCGCCAAAACCAATCATTTCTCACGCGATTGTTTTTGATGCTTCACATTATCAGAGAAGAAAAAGACAAATATTGTTTTCCTTGAAGTAATTGTCACTCCTTATTTTGATCTTTTTTTGCGAAATCGATAATAATCTCCCAGAATTATTGCAACAAAAAAAATAAGCAAATAAATTTTGTTGGATGAATTCAACAATGGATTTATCGACATGAACGTTGACAAAATAATTAGCACTAAAAACAGCATTCCAAAAACAATAAATGCATCATCAATACTTTTTTTCATGAACAACTTCCTCCCAACGGTTATTGTAGACCTGCATTTAAAACTGCTATGTCATATATGTCATAATAGTAATTCTAATCAAATCATATCATATACCGTTTTTAATTGGTTTTTTTCTAATTTTGACATAATAACATCATTCTATTTAAGATGATAAGCTATTTTTGAATTCAAGTCTGTTTTTTCTCGCTTTATCTTTAACTTTGTAAGCATCGAATGGCTATTTTGTTGTGAAATCATTCAGCTAATTTTATCGTTCAATTCAACTTGGAAGAATCCACTTTGACTTATGATTTAAGTTGAAGAATTAAGTGGAAATATTATTCTAAGAAAGAATAAAAAGCTTACTTGCCCAGATAGCATGGTGGAATCGATTTATAAAAAGGCAATAAATTAAGGCGTATTTATTTTCATGAACGTAGACAAAAAACACTACTACCTCGAAGATCTATCGTCACTTCTTAAAGGAAACTGATAAACGAGTTTAATCAACTTCTCTGTTTCCATTCGGTAGTAGTGCGCTCTTAAAATCAACGTCCTGAGAGGGAATCGAACCCACGGCCTACAGCTTAGGAGGCTGTCGCTCTATCCTACTGAGCTATCAGGACATAAAGCTATTTTACCATAAACAGTAAGAAAGAAGCAACGCGATAAGAAGTGGCGGGTCCATACTTTTTCTAAACACAAACAAACACACTAAGCCCCCCTAAATCGCATGGCTAGGCCTTAGTGTGCTTGTTTTATCCGCTTATTTTGAAAGCGTTTTATTCAATTTATTAATGTGTTCTAATGATTTCCCTGTACCAATAGCTACAGCTTCCATTGGATTTTTTGCCATATGTACCGGAACATCAATACGTTCAGTTAGCCACTCCTTAAAACCGTGGATAAGTGAAGTACCTCCACATAAAACAATTCCGCGATCAACAATATCACCGCTTAGCTCGGCGGGACATTCTTCAAGTGTTGAGCGAATCGCTTCTAAAATCCGGTTGAGTGGTTCTGTGATAGCGGTTTGAATTTCAGCGGAAGAAACGGTTATGGTGTTAGGTAAACCTGTCAATAGATCTCTACCGCGGAACTCAGCTGTTTTTTCGGTGAGGTGTTTAGTAGGAGCATGGCCTAGTTCGATTTTAATCTGTTCAGCAGTGGCTTCACCGATTAAAACATTATAATTTTTCCGGATATATTGTATGATTTCCTCATCTAAATGATTCCCATCAACCCGAATGGCCGTACTTGTAACAACGCCTCCGTAAGAAATAATGGCAATTTCAGTTGTTCCACCGCCGATATCAACAATCACATTCGCGATTGGCTCGTCAACAGGAAGGCCAGCCCCAATTGCGGCAGCTACAGGCTCTTCAATTAAAGTGACAGAGCGTGCACCAATTGTAGAGACAGCATCTTGAATCGCTCTATTTTCGACAGAAGTGGCACCCGTTGACGAACAAACAACGACATTTGGCTTTTTCATACGGCGACCAGATTTTTTTTTGATCTGTCGCATGATTTCTCTTAACAAGCCACTCGTTAAATCAAAATCAGCAATCACACTATCACGCATTGGACGGAGAGCTACAATAGAAGCTGGTGTTTTTCCAATCATTTCTTTTGCTTCATGCCCAATGGCTAAAATTTCTTTTGTCTTTGTATCTAAAGCAACAACGGTAGGCTCATTTAAAACGATGCCGTTACCACTTTCGTAAACACGTATATTATCTGTTCCTAAGTCGATTCCGATAGTTGTTGATTTGAACATTTTTACACCTAACTCTCTCTAGTAAGATTTTTATAGATCGTGGTGCGCTGTAATAGTACAGTATACTATTTTTCCCATATATTGAAGGAATGAAACAAATTTTGTTAAGAGAAGCGTGAATCTTTTTCAAATTGGCGATACATGTAGTCATAAATAAACCCGCTTATAAAAGCCAAAACCGCGATGATCGTGAATGTTATAAAATAATTTGTAAAAGCAGCAAGTGTAATCGCAAGTGGAGCAACGACTTTGCCCAATGTATAACGCAAGCCGGCTGCTGAAAAATACATGGCTCGTTTATTTTCTGGTGCCAGTTTAGAGACAAAATTTTGTTGGATACCGACTGTCATTAATTCGGCAATACTGAAAAGAATGATCGCAAAAATGGTGCCCCAAGCACTTGTAAACATCCCGAATAAGAAAATCGAAATGGCATAAAGAAATGAAGAATTAGTAAAAATGAATTTTTCGCGATACCGACTCATTAATTTTGTCATTAAGACTGTGAATGTGGCAACAAAAAAACCATTTATTGCAACAACAAGTCCAAATAATTGCTCCCCAGTAAGTGAGACTTCAAAAAGTTTCGAATCGCCAATCACTTCTTTAATATAAAGAGGGAAAAGCAGATCAAGCTGCATAAACGATTGAGAAATAATGATACCTGCTAAAACAAACAGGAAAAAAATTTTATCTTTAAAAATCAACTGATAACTTCTTAGTTGCTCGGCTAAAACTTGTAAAAGGCTCTTTTTAGATTGAGTTGCTTTAAGTTCAGGTGAAATTACAAGTGGCGCTGTTTCGTGACCAAATTTTTGTAGCAAAAAAAGCAGCAATAAATCAGCACAACTAATAATGACGAGTGTCTGCACGGTGAAAGCATGGAAAACAAAGGAGCCAATGATCGGTCCAATAACGACAGCAACATTAATCATCATGTAAAAAATGGAATAAACATAGCTTCTGTGTTCTGGTTTAACCACATCAGCAATCATCGCTTGGCTTGCTGGCTGGTAAAATGCCATAAATATACTAGCTACTGAAAAGCCGAAAAAGCTAAGAAAAGGAGACTGAAGCCATGATGTAGCTCCTAATGCAAAAATTAAAAACCCTATTCCTTCGCCAATAATAGAAATGCTCATCATCCTTTTTCGACCGTAATTATCTGCAAAATATCCACCGAATAGTGCAGTAATCACTGACAGAACCTGCGAAATAATTAATAATCCACTTGTCAAAGAACGTCCAATTGCTTCAGAAAAATACAGTGTTAAAAAAGGAAAAACGGTCCAAAAAGAAATATCCAGCAATGCTTCACCAAAAAGGCGGACTTTTAAATTAATATCCCAATCTTTGAATTTCATGAAATCCCTTCTTTCTGTTAAAAACTAAAACCTCCAAAAAAAGAGTATTTTGGAGGTTCAGCGCGCTATTCGCTTATCAGTAGTTATCATAAGAAAGAACTTAAAAGGCCCAATCACCATTACGGAACACAGGAATTTTTTCTCCTGAATGGGTGACCCCATCAATATCCATTTGGTCAGAACCGATCATAAAGTCAACATGAGTTAAACTGGTGTTTACCCCTTTTTCATCTAGTTCAGAACGAGTCATGTTTTCGCCGCCTTTTACATTAAAAGCATAGGCGCTACCGATTGCTAGGTGATTGGAGGCATTCTCATCAAATAATGTGCTGAAAAATAAAATATGACTTTGTGAAATAGGAGAAGGATCAGGCACTAAAGCAACTTCACCAAGGTAATGAGAACCTTCATCTGTTGCGATTAGTTCTTCTAAAATAGCTTGTCCGACATCAGCTTCCACTTTGATAATACGCCCGTTTTCAAATGTTAACTTGAATTGATCAATGATGTTTCCAGCATAGCTAAGGGGCTTAGTACTGGATACATAACCATTGACATTATTGCGTTCAGCACAACAAAAAACTTCTTCTGTTGGCATATTCGCCATAAATTCATGTCCTTTTTTATTATAACTGCCTGCTCCTACCCAAATATGGTCTTCAGGTAAACCGATATAAAGGTCTGTACCGGGGGCTTTATAATGAAGCGTTTTAAATTGTTTTTCATTTAAGCTTTTCGCCTTAGCATTAAGTGTTTTATCGTGTTCTTTCCAAGCTGTGATAGGGTCGTTTGTGTTAATTCGTGTTGTTTCAAAAATAGCTTCCCATAAAGCTCGGACACGCTCTTCAGGTTTCAAATTAGGGAATACTTTATCAGCCCAACCAGGAGAAGAAGCGGCGACAACCGTCCAGCTCATTGTATTTGACATGGCTAACTCGCGATATTCAGTTAGTGCTTCTCCCATAGCTTTTTGGCTAGCTGCAATTTTTTTATTATCGACATCTTTAAACAAATCAGGATCATCAGAAACGATCGAAATAAAGCAAGCGCCTTCTTTAGCAAGTTCGGTTTTTTCAGCGACTTGATGTTTTGGGGCTTCCTCAAATACACTCAATGGTGCGTGTTTATAGCGTTCCAAAGAAACTGTTTCATCACGCCAATCAATGATAACGTCCTTTGCACCGGCTTTAAAAGCATATTTTGTAATAAGTCGTGTTAATGGAGCCGCATCTAAGCTAGATAGCACAAAAACTTTTTGCTCCTTTTGAACATTTACGCCTACTTTTACAATTAATTCAGCATATTTTTCTAATTTTTTATCAAACGTTGTCATTTTACCACACCCATCTCTCGTCAATATGAAAATTGTATCTTAAAACCTAATGGAAAGCAATTTTTACTTTCTTCTATTAAAATAACTAAAACCAAACATGATTAGTGCTCCAATTAAGGTAGAGCCTAAAATAATGAGTACTAGAGGTGAGCTCACTTTAGCAAATAGGAAGTTCACGGTAACCATGCTAGAATTAATGGCTGCAAAAATAACAATAAGTACCACTAAAACAGCACTAATGATCATTTTTATTGGTACTTTTGGTTTTTGTTCACTACTCGTTTTTTTCATTTAAAATTCCCCCTTAGAAATTGATTCTTACAAATTATTGTAACATAAAAAAGCACTTGTAGCGTTGGATTAGCTACAAGTGCGATTGCTTAACTAAGCAGTGCTTCAGCAAATGTTTTAGCGAAGGCTTCTGCATTTGGAATATCATCGTCATCTAAATCAAGATCAATTTTAAGCCCAGCGACTGGAACGGTAGTGCCTTTTTCTTTCAAACGATTTTCGATAAAGTCGACGGTGGCACAGAATTCGTCGTAAAATGTGTCTCCGGAACCAAAAGCAGCACAAACTTTGCCATTAAAATCAACGTCAGCCATATCTTCGTAAAAGTCAACGAACTCATCAGGAAGTGCTCCATCATCATATGTATAGCCACCAATTAAAGCACCATCATACGCTAACAAGTCTTCAGGGCTAACATTTGTGCATTCTTCAATTTCTACTTCGATATCAAATTTTTCGAGCTCGTCGCCTAAAAAATTTGCAATTTCTTCTGTATTGCCAGTCATACTAGCATAAACGATCATCACTTTTGCCATTTTTTTATCACCATTTTCTGAAAAATTTTTACTTTGAGCTAGACGCTCTGAAGTTTTATCAATATCTTTATTATAAATATCTTCCTAAATTCTGCAACCTTTTTTCACTTGAAAAAACATTAAACTGGCTTTTTTACTAGAAAAATAGCAATTTGAAAGGTATAATGATAATCAGTGGATTTTTGGAAAGGATGAACAAAAATAATGATTACTCTTAAATCACGCCGCGAAATTGATGAGATGAAAAAAGCTGGCGATATTTTAGTAGCAACACATAAAGAAATTAGCAAGTTGATTAAACCTGGTATTACAAGCTGGGACCTTGAAGTGTTTACGGATGAATTTTTACGAAAAAATGGTGCAACGCCTGAGCAAAAGGGTTTTGAAGGCTATAAATATGCTATTTGTGCAAGCATCAATGACGAGATTTGCCATGGCTTTCCGCGGAAGCAAGTTTTAAATGAAGGTGATTTAATTACTGTGGATATGGTTGTAAACTATCATGGTGCGCTCGCTGACTCTGCTTGGACATATGCTGTTGGAGAAGTGACAAGCGAGATCAAACATTTAATGGAAGTGACACGAAAATCACTTTATTTAGGAATTGAACAAGCTCAAGTTGGCAAGCGAATTGGCGATATTGGTCATGCCATTCAAAGCTATGTTGAAGGTGAAAAGCTATCTGTTGTACGCGATTTTATTGGTCATGGAATCGGTCCAACACTACATGAAAAGCCAGAAGTCCCTCATTATGGGCAAAGTGGTAAGGGGCCAAGGTTGAAAGAGGGCATGGTCATTACCATTGAGCCAATGGTAAATATTGGTGACTGGCATGCAAAAATGGATGATAATGGATGGACTGCTCGGACTGTCGATGGCTCAATCTCAGCTCAATATGAACATACGATTGCGATTACTAAAAATGGTCCAGAAATTTTAACTTATCAAGGTGAAAATGAATAATAAAAATGGCGGGCATTTGGCGGATTTGCCACTAAGTGACCTGCTCTTTTTTTAGGAGTTGATAGCTATGGGGGAAAAATTAGCCGTTTTGCGAACAAGCAAGCCTTTTACTATAACAAGGTTAAAAGCAGAATTCATCAAGGCTGGATTAAAAAAGGGAGATACCATTATTTTTCATTCAGCAATGGGCCAAGCAAAGTGGATTTGCGGGGGTGCGATTGCTGTTATTGCTGCTTTGGAAGAAGTGATCACACCCTGTGGAAATATTGTTATGGCTGCACAAACAGGGGGATTAAGCGATCCAAGTTCTTGGGAAAATCCACCGGTGCCAAAAAGCTGGTGGGAAGAAATTCGCTTAGAAATGCCAGTTTTTGATAAAGAACGAACCCCTTGCCATCATATGGGGGTTATTGCAGAAACATTTCGCTCTTTACCTGATGTTATGCGTAGTAATCATCCTTATTTATCCGTTACTGCTTGGGGAAAAGATGCGGAATACATCACAGAAAACCATCCACTTGACCATGGCCTCGGTGAAAAATCGCCTATTGGTAAATTGTATCAAATGAAAGATAGCAAGGTGGTTCTTTTTGGTGTTGATAATGATGCCAATACATCTTTACACTTAGCAGAAGAACGAGCAAGCACGATCCCTAATCGAAAAAATCAAGCTTATTTTATTGAAAACGGTAAGCGCGTATTAAAACAATTTGAAGAAGCGCATTACGATAGCGAACGCTTTATTGCCATTGGAAAAGCCTATGAACAACAAAAAGGCAACTGCACAACAAATTTGGCAGGTGCCGGAGCCAAAATTTATCCATTAAAGGATTTAGTTGATTTTGGCACGCATTATTTGAATCAGCCATCATTTACGGATATTTCGTAATTCCTCTGCATACATTTGCATTTCACGAGGGCTAAAAGTTGATTTTCGAGAAATGAGTTGGTAAATTTCAAGTAAGGCTTGATAGTCGATTTCAGTGATTTGTAAGTGTTCGAACACACCACTATTTACCATCTTAAGCTTTGTCGTAATTTCTTTAAGTAAAAAATTAGCATTTTCCTGAGTAGGTTGTTCAATGTTCATTTGCTTTTCTCCTTTTTAAGCTGATAACACGAATTTTATCACAAATTACCTACTTCTGCTACCGCAAAAATAGCATTTCATTTTAAAAACTGAATAAAAAAGAAGGGAGAAAAACCAGTATGTTGAAAAAATTAACCAATAATCGATTTTATCGTTTTATTTCCGTTTTAATTAATCAAATTGGTAAAAATGACGTATCTGGCAATGCAGCTCAGCTAGCGTATTATATGCTATTTTCTATTTTTCCAATGTTATTAATTGCTGCGACATTGCTTGCGTACGTTAGTATTGATCGTGACTCTGTTTTTAATCTGATTCAAGAATTTGCACCCAAACAGATTCTTTCTTTTTTAGAAAACAATTTGGATTCGTTGCTATCAAAACGAAATGGGGGATTGCTTTCTATCGGAATTATTGCTACACTTTGGTCCGCTTCAAATGGGATGAATGCTGTGATGAGAGCTTTAAATAGCGCTTATGGTGTGACGGATCGGAGAAATTATTTTTTAAAACGTTTGCTTTCCATTGCGTTTACTGTTGCAATGATTGCAACGATCGGTGCGACATTACTGCTACTTGTTTTTGGACAGCAGATTGGTTCCTTTGTGTTCAACCATTTGCACGGTTCAAAAGAGCTGTTAGATTTTTGGAATAATGTGCGTTGGATCATTACATTAGTTGTTATCTTTGTTGTTTTTACATTTTTATATTGGGTAGCACCGGCAAGAAAGAGCCATTTAATCAGCATTTTTCCTGGAGCCATTTTTTCAACGATTGGCTGGTCACTTGTTTCGTTAGGCTTTTCTTTTTATGTTAATCATTTTAGTAACTATTCAGCAACTTATGGTAGTATTGGCGTCATTATCATTTTAATGTTGTGGTTTTATTTAACAGGGATTATCTTGATGATTGGTGGCGAATTAAATGCCACGTTGGCACTTTTGAAAGTGAAAAAGCAAGCGGGGGATATCAATTAGGGAAGAGACAGGGACAGATGTGTGTTTCGAACATGTGGCCCAGTCTCTATTTTTTATGAATAGTTCTAAGTTTTTCATGTACTAATTGCAGAACAAATTCACGATCGCTTTTTTTGTTAATATCAATTTTATCAATATCAATGACAAGCGTTTCACTTTTGTTATAGGAATTAAACCAATCATCATAGTGCGAATGCAGACGTTTATAATAACGGTATAGCCCAGGGTTAAGCTCAATTTGCTCATAAGACCGACCGCGAAGTTTAATACGATGTAAAACCGTTTCTAAATCACCTCGTAAATAAATTAATAAATCAGGTGCTTTTTTAGGCATAAAATCAAGCTCTTCCATCATATTTTCCAATAAGTCGAGGTAAATATCCATTTCTGGCTTGGAAATATTACCTTCTTCATAGTTAATCTGCGTAAATAATGCATCTTCATAAATACTGCGATCTAGCACATTATTGGAATGAGCTAATGCTTGTTTAATACTATTAAACCGTGTGTTTAAAAAATAAATCTGCAAAGCAAAAGCCCATCTTTTTGGTGCCTGATAAAACAACTCTAAAATTTGATTTTCTTGGATTTTTTCATAAAAAGCAGTAGAATTTAAATTTTTGGCAATCATTTCTGTATAGCTGCTTTTACCAGAACCAATCATTCCTGCAAGGACAATCACGTTATTATCAACTCCTCTTATCAATGAAATCGGCACCTTTCTTATATATTAGCTACCCTATACCCTTTTTTAAAAAATTGATAACTGCCTGTCTATTTGTTAGTATAAGAAGGAATTGAAATGGAGGAGAAAGAATTTTGAATGAAGCAAAAGTAAAGCTTGGTCAAGAATTGCCAGTAACGATTAAGCGAATTGGAATTAATGGTGAGGGGATTGGCTATTTTAAAAAGACGATTGTATTTGTAAAAGGGGCATTGACAGGCGAAGAGGTAGTCGTTGAAGTCATCAAGGTAGCCTCCAATTATATTGTTGCTAAGTTAAAAAAAATCAAGCGTAAAGCAGTAGATAGAATGGTACCTCCTTGCCCGGTTTATGAGGCGTGTGGGGGTTGTCAGTTGCAGCATTTAACTTATGAAGCACAGTTAGTGTTTAAGAAAGATCTTGTGAAGCAAGCGCTTGAAAGATATACTTCATTTGATTTAAGTAAAATGAAAATAAGAGATACGATTGGAATGGACGAACCATTTCGTTATCGCAATAAAAGTCAATTTCAAGTACGAAAAGATCATTTTAATCAAATAAATACCGGACTTTTCGGCGCTGAAAGTCATGATTTAGTGCCAATTGAAGATTGCCTAGTTCAAGACGAGCGGACAATGAAGCTAAATAATACCGTGCGTGACTTGCTTAAAAAGTTTAAGGTTTCTATTTATAATGAGCGAAAAGGAACAGGTATTGTTCGAACAATCGTTACAAGAGTTGGTGTTAAAACGAACGAAATGCAGCTTGTCTTGGTAACAAATGGAAGAGATTTTCCAAACATCAGTGAATTGATTAAAGAAGTTTGTTCTTTCCATCCAGAACTAGTTTCGATTGTGCAAAATATTAATACTAGCAAAACTTCACTCATTTTTGGTGAAGAAACAAGACTACTATACGGAAAATCACATTTAACAGAAAAGCTAAATCAGCTTGTTTTTGACTTGTCTGCGCGTGCTTTCTTTCAGCTTAATCCTGTACAAACTGAAAAGCTTTATCAAGAAGTTCGTCATGCTTTCTCTTTTTCTGGGAACGAAAAATTAGTCGATGCTTATTGTGGAGTTGGGACGATTGGCCTTGCGCTTTCGAATGAAGTAGCGGAGGTTCGCGGAATGGATGTTATTCCAGAAGCTATTTCTGATGCAAAAGAAAATGCGCGTAAAAATGGCGTTGATCATGTTCATTATGAAGTGGGACAAGCCGAAGAACTTTTTCCAAAGTGGATAAAAGAGGGATACGAACCGGATGCAGTTGTTGTAGATCCTCCTCGAACGGGCCTTGATGATGAACTTTTGCGAACGCTTCTTCGTGTGCGTCCAAAACAACTGGTTTATGTATCGTGTAACCCGGCTACTTTGGCAAAAGACTTAGCTGTGCTTGCTAAACGCTTTCGAATCCGTTACATTCAGCCAGTTGATATGTTTCCAATGACCAGTCATGTAGAATGTGTCGTGAGAATGCAGAGACGGAATTATTAAATGCATTTTGATTGGCAAAAGGCATCTTCCTAAAGGGCTAACGCCAATTGAGATGCTTTTTTAAAATCGATTCATCAAAATCAAGTAATCAATCAACAGCAAGAACGACAGGGGTTAAAACGATATATGAGAACCTACGATAGCAAAAATGCTAAAGTTTTTCGATCATAATTGAAAAACTTTGGCATTTTATTCTTTTTTAAAATAGAAATTCTATTTCAAGCTACTTTTTTCCTTACAAACAAACTAATCAAAATACCCACGACTAAATTTATAATTAAAGGGATAAACCCAACATTAATATCGCTTAAATAATGTGGCAAATAGGGAAAAATCACGCTTGTCGTCAAATTATAATTACTAATCATCAGTGCAACAAAAATTCCTGACAGCATCCCGGCTATTGCCCCTTCCTTAGTGAGAAAGTTTTTCTTACTCAAACTAAAGAAAAGCGCTGGACAAAGCTGAACAATTAAGCTGTATCCAACTTGCAAAATCGCAGCAAGTGCACTTGATCCATGAAAAACGAGCAAACAAGAAATGATTCCAATAACCGGAATGAATAATTTAGATAGACGTGTTACATTCTGGTCAGATGTATTGCTTTTTATCCCATAAATGATATTTTTTGAAAGGAGAGTACTTGCTGTCATTAAAAGCATCGATCCCGGGACGAGTGCCGTTAGCATTCCAGCGGCACCGATGATCCCAACAAACCAAGGATCAAAAGACTGGATTGCAAGTTGTAAGAGTGCTAAATCGCTTTTTCCTTCAGCTAAATTAGGAACTTTGATCACAGCCGTAAATCCAATAAAAATGACAAATAACAGCATCAATGTATAAATCGGGCTAATAATGGCATTTTTACGGAAAGTACGTGCGCTTTTTGCTGTGAATGTAGAAGCAAAAACTTGCGGCCACATATAAAAGCCAAGAACATAAAACAAAACGGTCGAAATAAACCAAGTCACCGTGTAACCTGTTTTAGGAAAAGTAAGCAATTCTGGTTTTAAGTATTCAACTTGCTTAAAAAGCTCATTATAACTTCCAAAATAATGAATGGGTAAATAAACGCCCATAAAAACAATCACTATTAAAATCATAAAATCTTTCAAAACAGAAACCCAAGCAACCCCGCGGATTCCGGAAACAATCGAATAAATAATAATGGCGAGCACACCGATGATGACAGAAGCTTGATCAGGGATTTTCCCGTAAGAAGTAAGCGAAACAATGATAGCAAGCCCTTTTAATTGGATCACAATGATAGGAATGATGGCAATCACACCAGTAAGCGCAACTAAAACACCAAGAGCTTTACTTTGATATTTAGCTTCGAAAAAATCAGATTGGGAGACAAGTTTATGTTCATTTGCATATTGCCAAATAAGTGGTAATAAAAAATATGAAGTTACATAACTTAAAGCAATATACACCATCACGTAAACGGCTGAAACCCCATTTGAATAAGTCCAACCACTACCACCTAAGAAAGAAAATGTTGTGTAAACTTCACCAGCAGTTAATAAAAAAACAAAGACAGTATTAAAATTACGACCACCAACTGCCCAGTTTTCTAACGTCATTTGCTGTTTTTTACGAGCGCGAATACCAGTTATTACGGTTAGAATAAAAAAGAATGTAAGAATAATAAGTGCGATCATAAATCATCCTCCTCCTTGTTTTTGGGATCAAGATGATAGAGGATCCAGATCACTAAAAAAGAAAACAGAATGCCAAAACTTACCCAAAACAGCCCAAATGGAATCCCAAGAAGAAATGGATGAATACGATTAGCAAATGGAATCCCAAGAAGAATAAATAAAAAGGGTAGAATAAGCAGTAATTTCCACATAAAAAATCCCCCGTTTCAAAGAAAAACTGCTTTTATCTTACAATAAAAGCAGCAAGTTGTCGATTTGTTTGTTATCTTGGTCAAATCGTTTTTAAAGCTGGATGGCGTTATGTAACAAATGGGTGGCTCTTTTACTGAACAAAATCAGAGTTTAGATTTAAGAATCCTTTCAAAAATGTAAGTTAAAACCCCATATATGTACTTTCATTTCGCTTACTGATCTGCTAAACTAGAAATAACTATAGAAACGTATATTGGAAGGCGAGGGAACAGCATTTTGAAACTGAAAAAGCTAAAATATTTAGCCATTTGTCTTCCGGTTTTATACCTCGGTTATGGATTAATGCTTGCTCTGCAATTTAGCAGTAAATCTGAGCTGATAAATTCATTTTCAAATGGACTTTTTTTATTTGTGATTACATTTTTATTGATTAAATTTGCCAAATTAAAAAACGGGTTAGATTTTATTTGGTTCTCTGTCTTTATTTTGTATATTTTCATTTTACATCATTTAGTGACGTATCTCGCTGTTGGAAATTTTGTAAATAGCACGTATACAGGAGCTTTTCATCTGCAAAAAGCGCTGATTAACTTAACGCCATTTACAACAATTGAACGTACATTTCACCAAACATTACCAACCATGCCAACCATTGTTCAAATTATTGGAAATGCAGTGATGCTTGCGCCATTAGCGTTTTTCTTATTGTATTTTAAAATAATAAAAAGCGCTTGGCGTGCCTTTATTGTTGTGTTTTTTGTTTCTTGTGTCATTGAACTTATTCAGTTTGGTCAAACAACATTAATTACTGGCTTTAGTGGAATGGCCCTGCCACAAGAGCGTTCGACAGATATTGATGATGTTATTTTAAATACACTTAGTGGTGGTTTAGGGGTTATATTTTTTTATTTATTTCCATCGTTTAGAAAACGAATCAAGAAGTGATCAATAGATAGGCTTTGGGGAAAGCTATATTTGTGTACAAAGGAGCAGAAGAGATGAAAGAAAAGTTACTACAAGCTTATAGTTGGTTCCAAAAAAATGGCAAACTCGTAAAAATTAGTTTTGTTTCCCTTGTTGCGATTTTTGTTGTATATCAATTTATTAAAATTGCAACGGATATTGATTATAAAAAATTACAAGAAAATATGACAAATCAAAGCCCGGAATCGATCCTACTTATGATCGTAGTTGGGTTTATTGCTGTAACGCCTATGTTGATCTATGATTTTGTAATTGTAAGGCTTTTACCAGGAAAGTTTTCAAAACTGCACGTGGTTTCATCTGGATGGATTACAAATACATTTACGAATATTGGTGGTTTTGGCGGTGTTCTTGGGGCCTCATTTCGCGCTAGTTTTTATGGAAAAGGGGCTTCAAACAAGGAAATTTTGCTTGCAATCTCGAAAATTGCTTTATTTTTAATTTCTGGGTTATCGATTTATTGCTTAATCGCATTAGCGACTTTGCCGATTCCTGGTTTTGCTGGTCATTTTAAAGTTTACTGGCCGTGGCTACTTGGTGGAGGGCTTTATTTTCCAATTTTATTTTTTGTTACAAAATGGAAAAGTAAGGCGCTATTTGAAGATCTCCCTTTAAAACGTGAAGCGACATTGGTTGGGACTTCACTTCTTGAATGGGGTTTTGCTTTTGGCTGTTTTGTGATTATTGGGATGCTATTAAATGAGCCAGTTGATCCATTAAAAATATTTCCACTCTTTGTAGCTGCTTCGATTGCCGGGATTGCAACACTTGTCCCAGGGGGCGTCGGTGCTTTTGATTTATTTATGATTAATGGGCTTAGTTATTTAGGGGTATCTAGTGAATTAGCCATTGCGTGGCTATTGTTTTATCGCATTTTTTACTATATTCTTCCTTTCTTAGCAGGTCTTCTTTTCTTTGTTCAAAAAGCAGGAAAGCGATTCAATGATTATTTAGAAGGATTGCCGCTTTTATTTTTACAAAAACTAGCCCATCAATTTTTGGTGTTATTTGTTTATTTTAGTGGCTTGATGTTGATTTTAACCTCTGTGCTTCCGTTTGTTATTTATCATGTTCCATTTTTATATAAATTAATGCCTTTTACCTTTTTATTTATTTCGCAAGTGACAAATGTTGCGTTTGGTTTCTTATTGCTTGGTCTTGGGCGGGGAATTGAGAGCAAGACGAAAAAAGCTTATGTTACGACAGTTATTGTTTTAGGATGTGCCATTTTTAATACATTAACTCGTGTGTTTTCAATCAAGCAAGCTATCTTTTTAGGGATTGTGTTATTATGTGTTGTTTTAGCACGAAAAGAATTTTATCGTGAAAAATTGGTTTATACATGGAGTAAAATTATTATTGATGCACTTATTTTTCTAGTTTGTACAGTAGGTTACGTTATTATTGGAATTTATAATTCGCCTAGTATCCCGCATAAAAAAAGAATTCCTGAATATTTAGCGATTGTGTCTGAGCATATTTGGATTACTGGTTTTATTGGGATTATTATTGCTGTTATTTGTTTAGTGGCTATTTATCTTTACCTTTCCTCATCGAATAAAAAACTTGGCTCACCATTCGATGAAGTTCGTGTCAGGGAGCATCTTGCCAAATGGGGTGGCAATGAAGTGAGCCATACCATCTTTTTACGCGATAAATTATTATTTTGGGGGCAAGATGGCAATGTTTTATTTGCCTTTCGTCTAATTGCCGATAAAATGGTGATTATGGGTGAGCCGATAGGAGATTTATCAAGACAAGAAGAAGCTATCTATGAAGTTTTAGAAACGGCTGATAAGTTTGGTTATCGTCCTGTTTTTTATGAGGTTAAAGGTGGGATGTTGCCTTATTTACATGAACTTGGTTTTGACTTTATCAAGCTTGGAGAAGAAGGTTATGTGGATATAACAAACTTTACACTCTCAGGCAAAAAGAAAAAGGGCGAACGAGCCTTAATGAATCGCTTAGAACGAGAAGAATATTCTTTTGAAATTGTTAAACCGCCTTTTAGCGTAGAAGAGTGGAAACGACTTCACCAAATCTCAGATGAGTGGCTTGACGGAAGAACAGAGAAGGGTTTTTCACTAGGTTTTTTCGATCGTTACTATTTAGAACAAGCAGAAATGGCTATTGTTAAAGACAGCAATGGAAAAATTGTTGCTTTTGCTTCGATTATGCCAGCATATAATGAGAAAGAAACATCGATTGATTTGATGAGATATGGTCAAGACGCTCCTTCTGGGATCATGGACTTCTTATTCATTAAATTATTTGAGCAAGCTAAAGAACAAGGCTATCAAGAATTTAATATCGGGATGGCCCCACTAGCAAATGTTGGCGAATCTAAGTATGCTTTCTTAGGCGAACGTCTTGCTGGACTTGTATACCGCTATAGCCAAGGATTTTATGGTTTTCAAGGCTTAAGAAAATACAAAGATAAATATACCACTAAATGGGTACAAAAATTTGTTGCTTATCGTAAACGGAGTTCGATTGCTTTTACAATGATCCAATTGATGCTTTTAGTTGGTAAGAAACGCCCTTTACCTAAACAACAATTGCTATTTGAAATACCGCTTTCTGAAAAAGAAAAGGTAGAGTAATTAAACTAAATTGGGACATAAATGGAATAAAACGAGCGCTCTTCGCCGATTTATTCCATTTATGTCCCTCATTTTAAGTCTTCAAGTGCTTTATCCAATGTATCAAATTGGAAGTCAAAGTGGTTACTAATCAATTTAGCAGGATAAACGCGTTGCCCTTTTGTAATTAAAACCGCTTTTTCACCAAGGGCTATTTTAATCAATTGCTTTGGAATAATCACTTTATAAGGACGATGTAATTTTTTCCCAAGCTGTTCAGCAAATTTCTTTTGTTGAACTGGATGCGGAGCCGTAAAGTTAATTCCTCCTGAAAGTTCTTTATGATGAATGACAAATTCAGTGGCTCGGACGATATCTGCAATGTGGATCCAAGAATACCATTGATTTCCACTACCAAATCGTCCACCAAGGAAGCTTTGAAAAGTTTTTTCAAATAACGGAAAGGCACCTCCAGTTGTTCCAAGAATTAAACCAAATCTTGCATAAACAACACGTATATCATATTTTTCGAGTTCTTGCGCCGTTTTTTCCCATTCAATCGCTGTGCGTCCAAGGAAGTGATAATCTTTATTACTCATTTCTGTATCTAAGTAAACAGCGCTTTTTGAAGCAGGATAAATACCGATAGCGCTTGCGTTTATAAATAATTCAGGTTTTTTATCTAAACGGCGAATCATAGAAATAAGTGCCGAAGTAGCTTCGATGCGGCTACTGACGATAAGTTGTTTACGCGCCCGTCCCCATCTTCCCTCCATCAACCCAGCACCAGCTAAGTTGATTACAACATCAATCGCTAAATGACGTAAATCAGCGAGAGGGACGTCTTCTGTTAACCATTCAAGATAATGAACATTTGCGTAATCTTTTTTAGGGCTTCTTGTTAAAATATAAATTTCGTCTGCCCATTTTTCAAATTCATGAACCATCTCACTGCCAATAAAACCAGTTCCACCCGCTAAAAGAATATTCATTGATTATTCACCTCAATTCTTTTAGCTTATTCCCTTTTAACTAGCATTAAAAACGTTTTTTGCGATATGATATAAATAGGGAGGGAATGAAGTTGAAAATTACAGCAATTACACGTGGGCAAAAAAACAAGGAGCGCTACAACATTTTCATTGATGGTTGTTATTCGTTTAGCGTTGATGAAGAAGTTTTGGCTCGATTTGTACTTCTTAAAGATAAGGAACTTACTGAAGCGGAGATTGAGCAAATTAGCGCCGCAGATAAAACAAGAAAAGCCTTAAACAAAGCCATCTATTTCTTATCGAATCGGATTCGATCTGAAAAGGAAATTCGTCAATATTTGCGGAAACAATCTTTTACAGATGATATGATTCAATCAGTTCTAGTCAAATTAACAGAAATGGCTTATATCGACGACAAAGAATTTACGATAGCCTATGTTAGAACACAAATGCGCACGACATTAAAAGGGCCAAGAATGGTGGAACGTGAATTAATCGAGAAAGGGATTACCCGCGAACTCATCAATCAAGGGTTAGCGCTTTATTCAGTCGATAAGCAATATGAAAATGCTGAGAAACAGGCATTAAAAGTGATGAGACGTAACAAAAATAAAGCTAAAAAAATGCTGCAAATGAAAGTAACAACTGATTTAATACAAAAAGGTTTTCCAACGGACTTAGCTAAGGCGGTTGTTGAAAAATTAAATGAGAATGTAAGCCATGACGATGAAGAAGAAATTTTAGCCCAACAAATCGAAAAATTGCTCCGTAAAAATCAGCGCTATGAACCCAAAAAACAAAAACAGAAAATAATCACATCGCTTATGCAAAAAGGCTTTTCTTATGATACAATCGAGTCTTATTTAAGCAAAAATGAAATAACATTCAAGCAAGAATAAATAGGTAGCTAGAAGATGAGACCTTTCATCTTAAAATAATAAATAAAGTGAGGTTTTACATATGAAGGTAAGAGGATTTGAAATCGTGAAAGAATCAGCACGAAAGTTTCAAAATCATGAAGTAATTTTGCCGGTTCGCAGTGATAAAGGGTCAGCTGGCTATGATTTTTTTGCGAATGAGGAAGAGGTTATCGCACCACTTGGACAGCATGTTTTTTGGACAGATGTGAAAAGTTATATGCAGGAAGATGAAATGCTTAGTATTTTTGTACGTTCATCAATTGGAATTAAGCGTGGCTTGATGCTTTCAAACAGTACAGGGATCATTGATTCTTCTTATTACGAGAACCCTAGTAATGACGGAAATATTGGCATTGCTTTGAAAAATACAACAGAACAACCCGTTATGATCAAAAAAGGCGAACGCATTGCACAAGGGATTTTTACAAAATATCTTGTTGCTGATCAAGATGATGTTCAAAGTGAAGGAAGGCTTGGCGGGGTTGGAAGTTCAGGCTTGTAAAAAAATAAAGCACTGGGAGCATAAATGAAATACACGGTTTTATACCCCAGTTCTTTATTTTTACATGTTTGCTGAAACTAACTTTTTCTGTAACTTTTCATTTGAGAAAATCCAACCAGTATAAGAGGATAAAACATGAAGATCGTCATCTAGTCTAACCACTGCGACGAAAGGATAATGCCCGTTACTACGATAACGCAGATCGGTGAACGTGACGTAAGTGGCGTCATATTTTTCTTCAATGCGCCAATTATATACTTTGGAAAATGATACGAAAGCAGCAAGGTTTTTATCGCATTTTGCAGCGCGAATAATTTCATTGTTAGGGACAGGGATACGGTCAAAACGCTCATAAATCGAAATCGTGCGTTTAAAAGCGCGTCCCACGTAATAATGATCTTTTGTTGTAACTGCGACGCGCCACTGAAAGAAGCGGATCGTTGAGGCAATGATAATTTCTTCAGCATCAGGAATTAAGTTTTGCACAGCATGGTGAATAACTCGCTGGGTAATGAAACGCAGTAAATAATAGAATATTAGTATTCCATATAGCGTAAAGAACGTTGGTCCAGCAGGCGCACCCAGAAGCCAGATGAGAATGGCAACAACATGCGTACCAAAAATAAACCAATCAAATGTATTAATAAAACCAAAGGCGACCCACGTATCTCGGAAAGGCCGGATAGCTTGGGTCCCGTAAGCATTAAAGATGTCAACAAAAATATGGAGTCCAACAGCAATAAAGCTCCAGAGCAGTAAGTGTAAAAATGTAGCTTGCATGAACAATGGATATAAAACAAGTGAAATGAGTAATGGCCAAATCACGAGCATAGGAAGAGAATGAGTCAATCCACGATGATTACGAATATAGTCAGCGTTATTTTTAAGCTTTAAGACAGTATCAATATCTGGAATTTGTGAACCGATAATCGTTGCCGTCATGATTCCCATTGCGGCATGGGAGCTATGAGCAGTGATAGGGTCAATAGTAGCAAGGGCTCCGAGTGCAATTCCCATGACGACGTGTGTGCCAGTATCCAAAAGGTCTTCCTCCTCTTTCAAGATCATTTTAAGCAAAAAATTGCTCAAGTCGATCAATTTTCAGTACAATAGAAAAAGAGTAATGCTTATCTATCTTTATTTCCCTCTATTTTATTATACTACACATTATAAACAGTTACACATTAAAAAATTATGAGAATTATGGTGATGCAATGGAAGAAAATCAAGTAATGAACTGGGATCATTCAAAAATTAGTGATTTCCAGATGGCGCTTGTTTTTTGGTATGAAGCGAATAAACGGCTCTTACCATGGCGCGAAAATACAGAAGCATATCGTGTTTGGGTTTCAGAAGTGATGCTTCAGCAAACGCGCGTTGATACAGTTATCCCTTATTATGAGCGTTTTATGGCTTCTTTTCCGACAATGAAAGACTTTGCTTATGCAGATGAAGCTGCGATTTTGAAAGCTTGGGAAGGTTTAGGTTACTATTCCCGTGTGCGTAATTTACAGATAGCGATGCGACAAGTGATTGAAGAATATCATGGTACGCTTCCAAATACGCTCCAAGAAGTTTTAAAATTAAAGGGTGTCGGTCCATATACTGCTGGTGCACTATTAAGTATTTGTTATGAACTTCCTGAACCAGCCGTTGATGGGAATGTGATGCGTGTTATTTCACGTGTTTTTGAAATTGATGATGACATTATGAAGGTAAAAACACGCAAAAAGTTTGAAACAATGATTTACCAGCTCATTGATTCAGAAAATCCTGGGGCGTTTAATCAAGGCCTGATGGAAATTGGCGCACTGGTTTGCACTCCCAAAAAACCGATGTGTTTGCTTTGCCCAGTACAAGCATTTTGTGCTGCTCATCGGGAAGGGAAAGAAATAAATTATCCTGTAAAAATAAAAAAAGTGAAGAGCAAAAGGCTTCATCTTGCTGCTGTTATCCTTAATCAAGCTGAACAAGTTGTCGTTGAAAAAAGAGCGAGCGGTGGTTTACTCGCTAATTTATGGCAATTTCCAACTGTATCGTGGCAAAGTGATGAAAACCGAGAAGTTTTGAAATTACGATTTTTGCAAGGATATGGCTTGGAACTTACGCTAAGCGATCCAATTACTTCTGTTAAACATATTTTTTCACATTTAGTTTGGGAAGTTGAAGTTTTTCAAGCAGAGTTAGTAGCTGGTGAGCCGCTTGAACCAGCAAGATGGATGAGTCAAGCGGAGATGGCCAGTCATGCTTTTCCCGTTCCTTATCAAAAAATGTGGCAAGCTTATTTGAACAAAAAGGAGGAATAAAGAATGGCGAAAGTAGCAATGATTACAGGTGGTAGTAGAGGATTGGGAAAGGAAATCGCTATTCGTTTGGCAAAAGAAGGCTATGATATTGCGCTTAGTTTTGTACGGAACCGAAAAAAAGCAGAAGAAGTCCAAGCAGAAATAAAAGGAATCGGTAGAAACTGCGAGATTTTTAAAGCAAACGTAGGAGACTATCAAAAATTGCATGAACTATTCAGCGCTTTTGATACTAAATTTGAACGGCTAGATGTTTTTGTAAATAATGCTGCAAGTGGTGTTTTAAAGCCACTTATGGAGCTTCAAGAAGCACACTGGGATTGGACGATGGATGTAAATGCTAAAGCTTATTTATTTGCCTCACAAGAAGCTGCTAAGCGAATGGAAAAATCTGGCGGCGGTAAAATTGTGGCATTAAGCTCGATTGGTGCGATTCGTTATTTGGATAACTATACAACAGTGGGTGTTTCAAAAGCAGCTGTTGAAAACTTAACACGTTATTTAGCTGTAGAACTTGCACCAATGGGAATTAATGTCAATGCAGTTTCAGGAGGATTAATTGAAACAGATGCGTTAAATCATTTCCCAAATAAAGAGGAACTTTTACAAGACGCTTTAAGTAAAACACCAGCAGGACAAATGGTAAAAAGTAGTGATTTAGCTGATGCAGTTTTATTTTTAGTGAGCGATTCTGCTAAGATGATTTGCGGTCAAACAATTGTTGTAGATGGAGGTCGTACGCTTTTGGTTTAGGAATTAGGTTTATTATTTTTCCCTCATTCTTTTCTTGTGCTATAATATAAAAGTATAATTTTTTTTAGTACATGAAGAAAGTAGGGTAAAGGATGTACCTGCCTAAAGAAAAGGAATCAATACAAATCAAGAGTTATAAGCATAACGGTAAACTTCATCGTACTTGGAAAAAAACAGTCATATTAAAAGCAACAGAAAATATCGTTATTGGCGGAAATGATCATACACTCGTTATTGAATCGGATGGAAGAAAGTGGGTGACGCGGGAGCCTGCAATCTGTTATTTTCATAGTGAGTATTGGTTTAATGTCATATCTATGATTCGCGACGATGGTTTGTATCATTATTGTAATCTTGGGACGCCTTTTGCAGTAGATGAAGAAGCTTTAAAATACATCGATTATGACCTTGATGTTAAAGTTTTCCCAGATGGGCGCTTTCACTTACTTGATGAAGGAGAATACGAACAACATAGACGTCAAATGAAGTATCCAGATGCAATTGATCGAATCTTACGTCGTCAAGTCGATATATTAAGTCATTGGATCTTGGATAAAAAAGGCCCCTTTTCCAAAGATTATATTGATATTTGGTACGAGAAGTATAAAGAATACCGTTAAAATTAAAACCAATAGCCGCAGTGGCTATTGGTTTTAATTTACATCGGTGACGCTAATATCAATTTGGTTTTCATCTTTATGGCGAATTTTAAAACTATGAATCAATTTTTCAAGATAATCAACAGTTTCTTGATAAGCGAATGTAGAAGCAATGATACGCATTAAATGATATTCATCAATTCCTTCATCATCAAGTTGTTTCATTTCGTGTAAAAACAAGTCCATCAGTTCTTTTGGATCTTGAGCAATATGATCTTCCACATAATCAACATTAATGGCCACTTTATCAATATAAGCAAGCAGAAGTTGCTCGTGTTTATCGGTTAAGTAATCCACTTGTTGTCTAATAATTTCTTGCTTTTCAAGAGGGAGTTGTAGATAATCATTTTCATAGCGATGTAAGATTTTTAATAGTTCATAAGCTTTTTGCGAGCAAAGAATCATTTGCCTATAAACTGCAATTTTTCTACCTTTTGAAACAGCATTGCGCTTTAAGAAGGTACGTTCCTCTTGGTAAAGCTGATATAAGTTTCTCGTCTGATTGATCTCTCTTTGCATCCACTCCATATCCTTTTTAAGTAAAGGAAAATCTGCTGCGTGACGCAAATTTAATTTGATCCATTTCATAATTTCTGTATTTGTACTATAAATTAATTGGAATAAAGTGACTTCATATTTTGGCGGAATAAAAATTAAATTAACAATGAAAGCAGCTAAAAGTCCAAGAATAATTGTGCCAAAACGAATGAGTGCAATTTCTAAAAAGTTAGTACCAGGGGATTCCATAATAATAACTAAAGTAACAACTGCTAGCGCTATTGTATTTTCTAATTTAAGATGAATTAAAAGTGCCACGCAAATAATGGCTGCAACACCAACCAAAACGAATCCATGACCAATATAAAGTCCAAATATAATCGCAATAATTGCTCCAATAACATTTCCTTGTGCTCGTTCTAAAATGGTTAAATAAGAACGATAAATAGATGGCTGTATTGCAAAGACGGCAGAAATACCCGCAAGAGACGGGGAAGGAGAATGACAAAGTTGAGCAATAAAAAGCGCGAGACTGATTGCAATCCCTGTTTTTAAAATTCTTGCTCCGAATTTCATAATAGGGTAGTTCCTTTCTATAATTAACGATCGATTCGTTCACATTTTCATTATAACCTTTATTTTAGGTTTTTAACATGATTATTCTGTCATTTTTTTGAAAACACGATTTGTAGCAGCGATAGTTTCATCAATATCGCTTTGCGTGTGAGCCGTTGTAATAAACCAGGCTTCAAATTTAGATGCTGCTAAGTTAATTCCTTCTTCACGCATTAATTTAAAGAAAGTAGCAAATTGTTTCCCGTCTGTTTGATCCGCGTCTTGATAATTTTTTACTTCTTTATCTGTGAAGAAAATGGTAAGAGCGCCTACAATTTGGTTAATTGTGATGGAGATACCGTATTTTTTAGCAGCAGCTAAGATCCCTTCTTTAAGTTGTTTGCCGTAGTTTTCGAAACGCTCATAAAGTCCTTTTTCTTGCAGGATTTCTAGGCAAGCGATACCGGCCTGAACAGAAGCAGGATTACCCGCATGTGTACCAGCTTGATATGCTGGGCCAAGAGGTGCGACTTTCTCCATAATATCAACACGTCCTCCGTAAGCACCAATGGGTAAACCACCACCAATAATTTTTCCAAGTGCAGTTAAATCAGGGGTTACACCAAGGTAGTTCTGTGCCCCGCCGTACATGAAACGAAAGGCTGTAATCACTTCATCATAAATAACAAGGGCTCCTGCCTGGTGGGTTAACTTATTCACTTTTTCAAGAAAATTAGGTAAAGGTGCGACAATGCCAAAATTGCCTACGATAGGCTCTACTAAAACTGCTGCAACCTGGTCGCCCCAGACAGTAAGCGCCTCTTGAAATGCAGCCAAATCATTAAAAGGTACGGTAATGACTTCTTCTGCAGTACTTTTAGTGACCCCGGCGGAATCGGGTGTACCAAGGGTTGATGGACCTGAACCAGCTTCAACCAATACAAGGTCAAAATGCCCATGATAAGAACCGCCAAATTTAATAATTTTGTCGCGTCCAGTATATGCACGTGCTACGCGGACAGTTGTCATGACAGCTTCTGTACCTGAATTTGTAAAACGGACTTTTTCAAGCGAAGGAATAGCTCCTTTTAACATTTTAGCAAAAGTAATCTCATGTGTCGTTGGCGTCCCGTAAAGCAGACCATTTTCAGCTGCACGTGTAATAGCTTTTGTAATGTGAGGATGAGCGTGCCCTGTAATAATCGGTCCAAATGCTGCAAGATAATCAATATACTTATTACCATCGACATCATAGAAGTAAGCTCCACTAGCGCGTTCCATTGTAATTGGCGTACCACCACCAACACCTTTATAAGAACGACTAGGGCTATTAACTCCTCCGACAATATGTAAAAAAGCTTCTTCATAGAATTGCTCAGATTTTGAATGATCCATATTTAACTTACATCTCCTTCGTTAAATCAACCTATTTTCATTTTATGCGAAAAAGCTATTTCTAGCAACGAAGAAGTAAGTAATAAACAAGATATTTGCTGATTTTTTTAAAAGAGTTTAAACTAAAATAGAGGGTTACAGGAGGAATTTACGATGAATGTTTTATTTACTATGGAAATACCAACTGAATTAAAAGAAAAACAAAAAAAGCAGTTTCCAGAAATAAAGAATTATTATACATCAAAGATCGCGCAATTTCCTAACTTAGCTGAAGTAGATGTGATTGTTACTTTTGGAATTGACTTGACAGAAAAAATCATTGAACAAGCAAAACGATTGAAGTGGATCATGGTATTTTCCGCAGGTGTTGAATTGCTCCCAACTGAAAAAATTAAGGAAAAAGGCATCACAGTAACAAATGCGCGTGGAATTCATGCTGTCCCTATGGCTGAATTTGTTTTTGCCTACTTGCTAAATGAAGTAAAAAATTTGACACAGTTAAAAAATAAAGCAGAAGCGAGAGAATGGGCAGATGATGTACCGATTTTTGAATTAAAAGGAAGTAAGCTTTTCATTGCAGGGACAGGTGCCATCGGAGAAAAAATTGCAGCATTAGGAAAGGCATTCGAAATGAAAACAATAGGCTTTAATACTAGTGGTCACGAGGCTAACAATTTTGATGAAACGTATGCTTTAAAAGACGTAAGAAAACAAGTAAAACAAGCCGATTTCTTTGTTTCAATTTTACCAAATACAACAACAACAGCTTATGTTTACGATAAAGCATTTTTCCAAGAAATGAGCCAACACGCTGTTTTTATCAATATTGGCCGGGGAAAAGCCGTTAGTTTGGACGTAATAAAAGAAGCAGCTGTGAACCAAGAGATTGCGCATTTTTATTTGGATGTGCTAGAAAAAGAGCCGCTCCCAGCTGATGAAATGTTGTGGAATTTAAATAATGTTACAATTACACCACATATTTCTGCGCATTCTAGCCAATATCTTGTGCGTTGCTTTACGATTTGGTTTACGAACTTGAATAATCAAAAAGAAGGAAAAGCTCTTTTAAATAGCATTGATTTAAATAAAGGTTATTAAGATAGTTGACATAATATGAGATTTTCCGGTAATATAGTAGAAGTAAGATTTTATTTTAAGAAAGGAGTGCATGACGGTGTCTAGTGCTCAATTAAAAGAGTCAATAGATGTCCTTAAAAAAACTGGGGTTAGAATAACTCCTCAGCGTCATGCGATACTTGAATTCCTCATTAATTCGGACACGCATCCCACTGCTGATGAGATCTATCGCGCACTTGAAAGCGACTTTCCTAACATGAGCGTGGCAACAGTTTATAATAATTTACGTGTATTTCGTGATGTAGGATTAATAAGAGAATTAACTTATGGTGATGCCTCTAGTCGTTTTGATTTTTCAACTTCTAATCATTATCATGCGATTTGCTCTGATTGTGGTAAGATAGTAGATTTTCATTATCCAGGATTAGATGAAGTAGAACATTTTGCAGCACATGTAACTGGCTTTAAAATTAATAAACATCGCTTGGAAGTATATGGTATATGTCCAGACTGTGAAGTGAAAAATAAATAGTTTAACGTTAAAACCGCTTGTTAAATGTCAAGCGGTTTTTTTATGCATAGTGTATTCATTTTAGAAGAGAAAAAATAAGATGAAATGCTGGAATTATCGCTAAATTCTTTTTCCTTTTTTTATGCATAATTTTGTTGACTTCTTTTCAAAAACTTGGTATATTAATTTCTGGCGCTGTTAGTTCAATTATTTTTTTAAAATGAAACAATAAAATTGTTGACAGTGAAGTGCTTAAATGATATGATTTAAAAGTCGCAAAAACAACCTATTAGTAGGTTATCCAACACTGGAAAAAGCGATAATATTGCCCTTTGAAAACTGAACAAAAAAGAAGAAAAAGCGATGAAACGAAATGTTTCACCCAAAATTCCTAGGATAGGAAACGAAAAGTCGTTTCCATCAAAAACGTTAGTAAAAATTTGCTAACACCGTTTAACGAGTAAGGAAGCTTATTCATACTTATGAATAAGTATTCAACATCATTTTAATGAGAGTTTGATCCTGGCTCAGGACGAACGCTGGCGGCGTGCCTAATACATGCAAGTCGAACGAACAACACGCATGAGCTTGCTCATATGTGTTCGTGAGTGGCGGACGGGTGAGTAACACGTGGGCAACCTGCCTATCAGCGGGGGATAACACTTGGAAACAGGTGCTAATACCGCATAGATCTTCGGTTCGCATGAACCGATGAAGAAAGACGCTTCGGTGTCACTGATAGATGGGCCCGCGGTACATTAGCTAGTTGGTGGGGTCAAGGCCTACCAAGGCGACGATGTATAGCCGACCTGAGAGGGTGATCGGCCACACTGGGACTGAGACACGGCCCAGACTCCTACGGGAGGCAGCAGTAGGGAATCTTCCGCAATGGACGAAAGTCTGACGGAGCAACGCCGCGTGTGTGAAGAAGGTTTTCGGATCGTAAAGCACTGTTGTTAGAGAAGAAACAGGATAAGAGTTACTGCTTATCCCTTGACGGTATCTAACCAGAAAGCCACGGCTAACTACGTGCCAGCAGCCGCGGTAATACGTAGGTGGCAAGCGTTGTCCGGAATTATTGGGCGTAAAGCGCGCGCAGGCGGTTTCTTAAGTTGGGTGTGAAAGCCCTCGGCTCAACCGAGGAGGGTCACTCAAAACTGGGAGACTGGAGTGCAGAAGAGGAGAGTGGAATTCCATGTGTAGCGGTGAAATGCGTAGATATATGGAGGAACACCAGTGGCGAAGGCGGCTCTCTGGTCTGTAACTGACGCTGAGGCGCGAAAGCGTGGGGAGCAAACAGGATTAGATACCCTGGTAGTCCACGCCGTAAACGATGAGTGCTAAGTGTTAGGGGGTTTCCGCCCCTTAGTGCTGCAGCAAACGCATTAAGCACTCCGCCTGGGGAGTACGACCGCAAGGTTGAAACTCAAAGGAATTGACGGGGGCCCGCACAAGCGGTGGAGCATGTGGTTTAATTCGAAGCAACGCGAAGAACCTTACCAGGTCTTGACATCCTTTGACCACTCTGGAGACAGAGCTTACCCTTCGGGGACAAAGTGACAGGTGGTGCATGGTTGTCGTCAGCTCGTGTCGTGAGATGTTGGGTTAAGTCCCGCAACGAGCGCAACCCTTGATTTTAGTTGCCAGCATTTAGTTGGGCACTCTAAAGTGACTGCCGGTGCAAGCCGGAGGAAGGTGGGGATGACGTCAAATCATCATGCCCCTTATGACCTGGGCTACACACGTGCTACAATGGATGGTACAAAGGGCAGCGAAGCCGCGAGGTGAAGCCAATCCCATAAAACCATTCTCAGTTCGGATTGCAGGCTGCAACTCGCCTGCATGAAGCCGGAATCGCTAGTAATCGCGGATCAGCATGCCGCGGTGAATACGTTCCCGGGCCTTGTACACACCGCCCGTCACACCACGAGAGTTTGTAACACCCGAAGTCGGTAGGGTAACCTTTTTGGAGCCCGCCGCCGAAGGTGGGACAGATAATTGGGGTGAAGTCGTAACAAGGTAGCCGTATCGGAAGGTGCGGCTGGATCACCTCCTTTCTAAGGAATAGGAAGCCTAGGATGCTTTCTTCTTCTTTTGTTCAGTTTTGAGAGGGCAACTTCTCAAAAAGATTGTTCTTTGAAAACTAGATAAAAAGTAAAGTGAAAACCACACAAACCAATGGTTTGTGTAAACCAAGACACCGAGTCAAAATAAAGCATGAACCTTCTTTGATCATCGCAGATCAAAGAACATGCCTTTCCTTATTTATAAGGAAAGAAATAAGGTTAAGTTAGAAAGGGCGCACGGTGGATGCCTTGGCACTAGGAGCCGAAGAAGGACGGGACTAACGCCGATATGCTTTGGGGAGCTGTACGTAAGCATTGATCCAGAGATTTCCGAATGGGGGAACCCCCTATCTTTTGTCAGATAGGATTCTTTTGTGAATACATAGCAAAAGAAAGGCAGACCCAGGGAACTGAAACATCTAAGTACCTGGAGGAAGAGAAAGAAAAATCGATTTCCTGAGTAGCGGCGAGCGAAACGGAAAGAGCCCAAACCAAGAAGCTTGCTTCTTGGGGTTGTAGGACACTCAAATACGGAGTAAGAAAAGAAGGAGATAGACGAAGCGGTCTGGAAAGGCCCGCCAGAGACGGTAACAGCCCGGTAGTTGAAATGTGCTTCTCTCTAGAGTGGATCCTGAGTACGGCGGAACACGTGAAATTCCGTCGGAATCTGGGAGGACCATCTCCCAAGGCTAAATACTCCCTAGTGACCGATAGTGAACCAGTACCGTGAGGGAAAGGTGAAAAGCACCCCGGAAGGGGAGTGAAAGAGTACCTGAAACCGTGTGCCTACAAGTAGTTAGAGCCCGTTAATGGGTGATAGCGTGCCTTTTGTAGAATGAACCGGCGAGTTACGATTTGTTGCAAGGTTAAGTGGAAAAAGCGGAGCCGTAGCGAAAGCGAGTCTGAATAGGGCGAAAGAGTAACAGGTCGTAGACCCGAAACCAGGTGATCTACCCATGTCCAGGATGAAGGTAAGGTAATACTTACTGGAGGTCCGAACCCACGCACGTTGAAAAGTGCGGGGATGAGGTGTGGGTAGCGGAGAAATTCCAATCGAACTTGGAGATAGCTGGTTCTCTCCGAAATAGCTTTAGGGCTAGCCTCGAAGTAGAGAGTCATGGAGGTAGAGCACTGTTTGGACTAGGGGCCCCTCTCGGGTTACCGAATTCAGATAAACTCCGAATGCCATTGACTTATCTTCGGGAGTCAGACTGCGAGTGATAAGATCCGTAGTCGAAAGGGAAACAGCCCAGACCACCAGTTAAGGTCCCCAAATATACGTTAAGTGGAAAAGGATGTGGGGTTGCTTAGACAACCAGGATGTTGGCTTAGAAGCAGCCACCATTGAAAGAGTGCGTAATAGCTCACTGGTCGAGTGACCCCGCGCCGAAAATGTACCGGGGCTAAACGTATTACCGAAACTGTGGATGAACATCGTAAGATGTTCGTGGTAGGAGAGCGTTCTAAGGGCAGAGAAGCCAGACCGAAAGGACTGGTGGAGCGCTTAGAAGTGAGAATGCCGGTATGAGTAGCGAAAGAAGGGTGAGAATCCCTTCCACCGAATATCTAAGGTTTCCTGAGGAAGGCTCGTCCGCTCAGGGTTAGTCGGGACCTAAGCCGAGGCCGATAGGCGTAGGCGATGGACAACAGGTGGAGATTCCTGTACCCGCGCTATTTGTTTGACCGAAGGGGTGACACAGAAGGATAAGGAAGCGCACAGATGGAAAGGTGCGTCCAAGCAGTGAGTGTAAGAAGTAGGCAAATCCGCTTCTTACGAAGCATGAGCTGTGATGGGGAAGGAAATTAAAGTACGGAAGTTCCTGATTTCACGCTGTCAAGAAAAGCCTCTAGGAAGAGTAGAGCGGCCCGTACCGCAAACCGACACAGGTAGATGAGGAGAGAATCCTAAGGTGAGCGAGAGAACTCTCGTTAAGGAACTCGGCAAAATGACCCCGTAACTTCGGGAGAAGGGGTGCTCTGATAGGGTGAAAGCCCGAGAGAGCCGCAGTGAATAGGCCCAGGCGACTGTTTAGCAAAAACACAGGTCTCTGCAAAACCGTAAGGTGACGTATAGGGGCTGACGCCTGCCCGGTGCTGGAAGGTTAAGAGGAGCGCTTAGCGTAAGCGAAGGTGCGAATTGAAGCCCCAGTAAACGGCGGCCGTAACTATAACGGTCCTAAGGTAGCGAAATTCCTTGTCGGGTAAGTTCCGACCCGCACGAAAGGCGCAACGATCTGGGCACTGTCTCAACGAGAGACTCGGTGAAATTATAGTACCTGTGAAGATGCAGGTTACCCGCGACAGGACGGAAAGACCCCGTGGAGCTTTACTGCAACCTGATATGGAATGTTTGTACAGCTTGTACAGGATAGGTAGGAGCCAAAGAGCCGCGCGCGCCAGCGTGCGAGGAGGCAATGGTGGGATACTACCCCTGCTGTATGACCATTCTAACCCGCCACACTTAGCGTGTGGGGAGACAGTGTCAGGTGGGCAGTTTGACTGGGGCGGTCGCCTCCTAAAGAGTAACGGAGGCGCCCAAAGGTTCCCTCAGAATGGATGGAAATCATTCGCAGAGTGTAAAGGCACAAGGGAGCTTGACTGCGAGACTGACAAGTCGAGCAGGGACGAAAGTCGGGCTTAGTGATCCGGTGGTACCGCATGGAAGGGCCATCGCTCAACGGATAAAAGCTACCCCGGGGATAACAGGCTTATCTCCCCCAAGAGTCCACATCGACGGGGAGGTTTGGCACCTCGATGTCGGCTCGTCGCATCCTGGGGCTGTAGTCGGTCCCAAGGGTTGGGCTGTTCGCCCATTAAAGCGGCACGCGAGCTGGGTTCAGAACGTCGTGAGACAGTTCGGTCCCTATCCGTCGCGGGCGCAGGAAATTTGAGAGGAGCTGTCCTTAGTACGAGAGGACCGGGATGGACGCACCGCTGGTGTACCAGTTGTTCCGCCAGGAGCATCGCTGGGTAGCTATGTGCGGACGGGATAAACGCTGAAAGCATCTAAGCGTGAAGCCCCCCTCGAGATGAGATTTCCCATTTCGAAAGAAAGTAAGATCCCTGAAAGAAGATCAGGTAGATAGGTTTGGAGTGGAAGTATGGCGACATATGGAGCGGACAAATACTAATCGATCGAGGACTTATCCTTAAAAAAGACTCTTGGAGTCAGGTTTAATCACCCTTTTTATCTAGTTTTGAAAGAATCATCTTTCAATGAATAAGTCTGGTAGCAATGGCGAGAAGGTCACACCCGTTCCCATCCCGAACACGGTAGTTAAGCTTCTCTGCGCCGATGGTAGTGGGGGGCTTCCCCCTGTGAGAGTAGGTCGCTGCCGGGCTGTTATGGAGGTTTAGCTCAGCTGGGAGAGCATCTGCCTTACAAGCAGAGGGTCAGCGGTTCGATCCCGTTAACCTCCATTTTATGCCGGCTTAGCTCAGTTGGTAGAGCAACTGATTTGTAATCAGTAGGTCGCGAGTTCGACTCTTGCAGCCGGCACCATTTTTTATTAATTTTATTTTGTTGTTACATAATGTAACGAGCCGTTAGCTCAGTTGGTAGAGCATCTGACTTTTAATCAGAGGGTCGCAGGTTCGAACCCTGCACGGCTCACTTTTTGCGGGTGTGGCGGAATTGGCAGACGCACCAGATTTAGGATCTGGCGCCGCGAGGCGTGGGGGTTCAAGTCCCTTCACCCGCACTTGTTTTTGCGGAAGTAGTTCAGTGGTAGAACATCACCTTGCCAAGGTGGGGGTCGCGGGTTCGAACCCCGTCTTCCGCTCCAAATATGTTAAGTTAAGCCGGGGTGGCGGAACTGGCAGACGCACAGGACTTAAAATCCTGCGGATAGTGATATCCGTACCGGTTCGATTCCGGTCCTCGGCATTGCAAATTAAATATGCGCCCGTAGCTCAATTGGATAGAGTACTTGACTACGAATCAAGCGGTTAGAGGTTCGACTCCTCTCGGGCGCGTTTGTGGTATAGTTACGGGAAGTAGCTCAGCTTGGTAGAGCACTTGGTTTGGGACCAAGGGGTCGCAGGTTCGAATCCTGTCTTCCCGACCATTGAACTACCTTTCATTTTTCTTTATGGGGCCTTAGCTCAGCTGGGAGAGCGCCTGCTTTGCACGCAGGAGGTCAGCGGTTCGATCCCGCTAGGCTCCACTTATAATGTGGATTTTGTATTATAAAAGTTTGTTGATTTGGCGGCGTAGCTCAGCTGGCTAGAGCGTTCGGTTCATACCCGAGAGGTCGTGGGTTCGATTCCCTCCGCCGCTATCTATTCTTGGACCTTTAGCTCAGTTGGTTAGAGCAGACGGCTCATAACCGTCCGGTCGCAGGTTCGAGTCCTGCAAGGTCCACTTCTTCTTGTCACTTATTTAATAATATCGTGGAGGAATACCCAAGTCTGGCTGAAGGGATCGGTCTTGAAAACCGACAGGCGGGTAAAACCGCGCGGGGGTTCGAATCCCTCTTCCTCCGTTTTGTATTAGTGATTAAAGCAGTGGAAACCTATATTATTTATTATCGCGGGGTGGAGCAGTCTGGTAGCTCGTCGGGCTCATAACCCGAAGGTCGCAGGTTCAAATCCTGTCCCCGCAATTTGGTTCCGTGGTGTAGGGGTTAACATGCCTGCCTGTCACGCAGGAGATCGCGGGTTCAAATCCCGTCGGAACCGTCTTTAAGGCTTGGTAGCTCAGTTGGTAGAGCACTTGATTGAAGCTCAAGGTGTCGGCAGTTCGATTCTGTCCCAAGCCACTTTTCTTTGCTCTATGAGACGACATGATGAAGCGATTAATGTGCCTGTTTGTAGGGCAGGATTGGTTCTCATTTTTATTTCATGCGGGTGTAGTTTAGTGGTAAAACTACAGCCTTCCAAGCTGTTGTCGTGGGTTCGATTCCCATCACCCGCTTTTTTGCATACTAAGGGCCTATAGCTCAGCTGGTTAGAGCGCACGCCTGATAAGCGTGAGGTCGATGGTTCGAGTCCATTTAGGCCCACTTTTATTCCACAGTAGCTCAGTTGGTAGAGCAATCGGCTGTTAACCGATCGGTCGCAGGTTCGAGTCCTGCCTGTGGAGTTTTTATAAGACTCGGAGAAGTACTCAAGTGGCTGAAGAGGCGCCCCTGCTAAGGGTGTAGGTCGTTTACGCGGCGCGAGGGTTCAAATCCCTCCTTCTCCGCCAGCCGGCCCGTTGGTCAAGCGGTTAAGACACCGCCCTTTCACGGCGGTAACACGGGTTCGAATCCCGTACGGGTCATTTTAATTAAAGAACAATGCCTACCTGGTAGGCATTGTTCTTTTTTAACAAAGAAGGGGGGAGAATTGTGGAAAATAGGAGTAAATTTTGGATATTAACAATTATTGTTTCTGTTTCCGGTTTATCTCAAGGACTTTTATTGCCTTTAATTTCGATTATATTTGAAGAACAAGGAATTAGTTCTAGTATCAATGGTTTTCATGCTACTGGGATTTATATTGGCGTTTTAGTGATTTCGCCTTTTATTGAAGCTCCTCTCCATAAATTTGGATATAAGCCAATTATTCTAGTGGGAAGCCTGTTAGTGGCGATTGCTTTATTTGCCTTTCCACTTTGGTTTAATTTAATCTTTTGGTTTGTTTTAAGACTTGTTATTGGAATTGGAGATCATATGTTGCACTTTTCTTCACAAACTTGGGTTGCTGCTATGACTGATCCAAGAAGTAGAGGGAAAAATATGGCTATCTATGGTTTGTTTTTTTCACTTGGATTTGCAGTAGGGCCTCAGCTTGTTAATTTATCTTATATCAATTTAGCTTTTCCTTTTTATTTTTCAGGTATATTAGTTATTATTTCTTGGAGTTTAATATGGCTTTTGCGTAATGAATTCATTGCACAAAATGAAAAAATTCGTAAAATCTCTTTTTTAGGTAGTTTAAAACGTTTCTTTGTAGTGGGAAAAATTGCTTGGATTGCTATGATCCCCCCATTTTTATATGGTGTTTTAGAGACGGCATTGAATGCTACTTTTCCAATTGTTGCGCTTAGAAGTGGTTTTACGACCTATATGATTACGATAATTATTTCTGCTTTTTCAGTAGGGACGATCTTATTTCAAGTACCAATTGGTGTTTTTAGTGACCAAGTTGGACGAGGAAAAATTTTGCCGATCTTGACTTTTTTAGGTGGAATTCTCTTTTTTTGCGCGATCTTTGTTAAAATGTTTGTGCTGTTCATTGTTCTCTTTTTTGTTCTTGGTATTTTACTTGGCTCGCTTTATTCATTAGGCCTTTCTTATATGACTGATCTGACACCACTTGAACTTTTACCTGCTGGGAACATTTTAGTTGGGATGTGCTTTAGCTTAGGGAGTATTCTTGGACCTTCTTTAACTGGTAGTGTGATTGCTTGGTTTTTTGATCAAGTGTTTTATGGCGTTGTTAGTTTGCTGCTCCTTCTCGGTAGCTTCTTACTTTTTGCTTGGCGAAATCGTGTGAAAAAAGTAAATGGTTGACAGCTGTTGTCGGAGATGATATCATAATTTCAATACAAAATATGAAAACTCTTATTATGAGTGGTAGAGGGACTGGCCCGATGAAACCCAGCAACCTTTCAGTTAATGAAAAGGTGCTAAATCCTGCAGAGCATTGCGCTTTGAGAGATAAGAGAGAAGCGATTTTCCGTGTTTTAATAGCGTATATCGAGCCTCTCTATATCTTAGGGAGGCTTTTTTGTGGCTAATAAAAGTAAAAGAAGGGGTTGGAAACATGGTAAAAGCAATTAGTTCGAATCTTGGGTACCCACGTTTAGGTGAAAAAAGGGAGTGGAAAAAAGCGTTAGAATCTTACTGGAATCAAAGAATTTCTACAGAAGAGCTTGAAGCTGAGTTGAAGAAAATTCGCTTATCAAATTTAAAAAAACAACGAGCAGCGAATATTGATTTGATCCCAGTTAATGACTTTTCGTTATATGACCACGTGCTTGATATGAGCGTTTCACTTGGTGTGATTCCTAAGCGTTTTGGAAACTTTGAGGAAAAAATTCCATTAAATACGTACTTTGAGATCGCTCGTGGACGGGAAAATGCTGTTGCTTCAGAAATGACAAAATGGTTTAATACAAATTATCATTATATTGTTCCTGAACTTGATGATGTTTCTCCTAAATTATTAGAAAATAAAGCTTTAACTTATTACTTAGAAGCAAAAGAAGAATTAGGTATTGAAACAAAGCCTGTTATTTTAGGTCCTATTACTTATTTAAAATTAGGGAAAGGTTATGAAGAGGCTGAATTTGAGACGTTATTAGCAAAATTTTTGCCAGTGTATGCTAAATTAATAGCTGAGCTTGATGCAGCTGGTGTTAAATGGCTACAAATTGACGAACCTTATTTAGCAACGACTTTTCCAAAAGAAGAGCTTACTTATATTGTGGAAAGTTTTCATAAACTTAGAGAAGCTGCACCTCATACTAAATTGATTTTACAATCTTATTTTGAAAGTTTAGATGATTATGAAGTTATTGTTCAGCTTCCGGTTGATGCAATTGGTCTTGATTTTATTCATGACCACGGTGAAACTCTACAGCAGCTTGAAAAATTTGGCTTTCCTGAGAATAAGTGGTTGGCAGCTGGGATAATTGATGGGCGTAATGTTTGGCGGACAAATTTAGAAGAAAAAATAGGATTAATAAAAAAAATTACGACAATCGTACCGCATGATCGGCTCATTTTACAGCCTTCGAGTTCGTTATTGCATGTTCCTGTAACCAAACAAAGCGAAACTGAATTGCCTGAGGTTCTCATTCGTGGTTTGAGTTTCGCTGATGAGAAGTTGGCAGAAGTTGTTACATTGACTAAAGCGATCAATGAGGAAGTTGTTGCTAGAGAATTTTCAGCTGCGAAAGAAGGTTTAAATAACTTAAATCAATCTAATTATCGGAATAATATTCAAGTTCAAAAAGAAGTGGCTAATCTAAAATATTTAAATGTTGAGCGAGAGTCTCCATTTCAAGAAAGAATCAAATTACAGCACGATTCGCTTAAATTACCGCTTTTACCAACAACAACAATCGGGAGTTTTCCACAATCACAAGAAGTGCGTGCAAAAAGAGCCGCTTGGTTAAAAGGTAACATCGATCAAGCCACGTATGAAGATTATATTAATGAGGAAATTGCTCGCTGGATAAAAATTCAAGAGGATCTCGATATTGATGTACTTGTTCATGGTGAATTTGAACGAACGGATATGGTTGAGTATTTCGGACAGCGATTAACTGGTTTTCAGGCTACGAAATTTGGTTGGGTACAGTCATACGGGTCGCGCGCTGTGAGACCACCGCTAATTTATGGGGATGTCGCATGGAGTACACCGATTACAGTAAAAGAAACAGCTTATGCCAACTGGCTAACGGAAAAGCCTGTGAAAGGGATGCTTACAGCTCCGATCACAATTATTAATTGGAGTTTTGTTCGGGATGACATTGCTGAAAGTGTTGTGGCTAATCAAATTGCTTTAGCGCTTCGTAAAGAGGTGAAAGCACTTGAAGATAATGGTATACATGTGATTCAAGTTGATGAGCCAGCGTTGCGGGAAGGATTGCCGCTTAAACAAAAAAGGTGGCAAAAATATTTAAATGATGCTGTTTATTCATTTAAACTTGCGACAACGGTTGTTAAAAATGATACGCAGATTCATACGCATATGTGTTATTCCGAATTTGACGATATTATTGAAGCGATTAGTGCTCTTGATGCAGATGTTATTTCAATTGAAACTTCACGTAGTCATGGTGAAATCATTTCAACATTTGAAAAAGTGATCTATGATAAAGAAATTGGGCTTGGTGTCTATGATATTCACAGTCCGCGTGTCCCCGAAACAGCCGAAATAAAAGAAAACATCAAGCGAGCACTTCGCGTAATTGATGTCAAGCAATTTTGGATAAATCCAGACTGTGGATTAAAAACGCGACGCGAAGAAGAAACGATTAAAGCACTTCAGCACATGGTGCAGGCAACGAAAGAGATTCGCAAAAGCTATCAGCCAGTTGAAAACTAAGGAGGGAGTAGCACAATGGAAAATTTAAAAAAGCAAACCATTTTGGCGCAAATTGGGAATAAAAAATGTTCACAAACAGGAGCTGTTAATATGCCTCTTTATTTTTCAACGGCTTATAGACATCATGATATTGGTGTTTCAACTGGATACGATTATATTCGTACGGGAAACCCAACACGTGATGTTTTAGAAGAAGCGCTTGCTTTACTTGAAGGTGGACGATATGCTTTTGCAACGAGTTCAGGGATGAGCGCTATTCAGCTCGTTTTTGAACGGTTTCAAACGGGAGATCACATCATCAGTGTGCAGGACTTATATGGAGGATCTTTTCGTTATTTTAGGCAACTTGAAGAGCGCACGAAGATTCAATTCAGTTATTGGCAGGGAAATCATGTCGCTGATCTTAAATATTTACTTAAGCCAAATACGAAAGCTATTTTTCTAGAGACGCCAACGAACCCTTTAATGATGGAAATTCAAATTAATGAAGTTGTTGAATTTGCTAAAAAACATCATTTGCTTGTTATTGTGGATAATACTTTTTATACACCAATTTTGCAGCAACCGCTAGATATGGGTGCGGATATTGTGGTTCATAGTGCAACAAAATATCTTGGGGGGCATAATGATCTTTTAGCTGGTGTGGTTGTTGTGAAAGATAGTGAGTTAGGTGATTTTTTCCAAGAAGCTTTAAATCGTATTGGTTGTGTTTTAGCCCCCTTTGATTCGTGGCTGCTTATTCGTGGCTTAAAAACACTTTCCTTAAGAATGAAACAACATCAAGAAAACGCGATAGCAATAGCTGATTTTTTATTTGGGCATCCTCTTGTTGAAGAAGTTCGCTATCCAGGTCGCGGTGGTATGATTAGTTTTTTTGTGAAAGATGAGGAAATAATTTCTCCGTTATTAAAATCATTGAAATTATTTACATTTGCTGAAAGTCTAGGCGGTGTCGAAAGTCTTATTACTTATCCAACGACGCAAACACATGCTGATATTCCACCTGATTTGCGGAGATCTTATGGTTTAACTGATAATTTATTGCGGATTTCAGTAGGCGTTGAAGATAAAAGTGACTTATTATTCGATTTGGAACAAGCGTTTGAGGCTGTTGGTCAAAATGCTAAAATTCATTAAGAGGAAGGAGGGATGTAAATGAATTTACGAAAAGATTTACAAAAGAAAGTACTAATTGCAGATGGCGCAATCGGGACGTTACTTTATTCTTATGGGATGGATCGATCTTTTGAAGAATTGAATATGACCCATCCTGCATCAATAACAGCTATCCATAAAGCCTATATTGACGCAGGTGCGGATGTGATCCAGACAAATACTTATGGTGCTAATTATTTAAAATTAGCCCGGTATGGTTTGCAAGATGAAATAAAAAAAATTAATCAAGCAGCAGTCCGGATTGCAAAAGAAGCAGCAGAAGGAACGGGGACTTATATTTTTGGGACAATGGGAGGGATAAATGGAGCAACGGATCATCATTTAGAAGCTGCACCCCTTGAAGAAATTAAGCGAAGTTTTCGTGAGCAATTATACTGTTTTTTACTAGAAGGTGTTGATGCTCTTTTGCTTGAAACTTATTATGACTTAACAGAATTAAAAGCTGTTTTGAAAATTTTACGTGAAACGACGGACCTTCCAGTTGTGGCCAATGTTTCAATCCATGAGCCGGACTTTTTACAAAATGGTCAGTTACTTGCTGATGCTTTAGCTGAACTTGCTCAAGCTGGTGCGGATGTTGTTGGTGTTAATTGTCGCTTGGGTCCTTATCATATGGCGAAAGCACTTGAAACCGTTCCTTTATTTGAGCAAACATTTTTGGCTGCTTATCCTAATGCTAGTCTACCAGAAGTTCAAGATGGAAAAATTATTTATCAAGCCGATCAAGCCTATTTTGAGCAATATGGTGAGATTTTTCGTAAGCAAGGAGCACGGATTATCGGTGGCTGTTGTGGAACGACGCCTGATCATATTCGTGCTTTACGAAAAGGCCTAACCACCTTTGAACCAGTGAAGGAAAAAAATGTACGCCAGGTTGTCTTAGAGCAACCAAAAGACTCAATGGAGAAAGAGGAGCGCTTGTTAGCAAAAGTAAAAAGGGATTATACAATCCTTGTTGAGCTTGATCCACCACGTACCTTTGCCACAGATCAATTTTTTGCTGGGGCCAAAAAGCTTCATCAAAAAGGGGTCGATGCGTTAACGATTTCTGATAATTCGCTTGCAACTCCAAGGATAAGTAATATGGCATTAGCAGGCATTTTGAAGCAGCAATATGGGATCACTCCGCTGATTCATTTAACGACGAGGGATCATAATTTAGTCGGGCTTCATTCACATATAATGGGTTTTCATAAGCTTGGATTACGAGATGTGCTAGCGATAACGGGAGATCCTACAAATATTGGCGATTTTCCTGGGGCAACTTCTGTTTTTGACGTGAGGTCGGTGGAGCTTATTAAGTTAATTAAGCGGTTTAATGAGGGGATTTCTTATACAGGGGGAAATCTTAAGGAAAAGACACATTTTCACGTGGCAGCAGCCTTTAATCCAAATGTTCCCAATTTAGAAAAAGCAGTCCGGCAAATTAAACGAAAAGTTGCTTACGGGGCGGACTATATTATTACACAGCCCTTTTATCATCCTGAAAAAGTAAAGGAATTAAAAGAAGCACTCCAAAAAGAAGCGATTGATGTGCCGTGCTTCCTTGGTGTTATGCCACTTTTGTCAAGTCGAAATGCTGAGTTTCTTCATAATGAAGTACCGGGTATTCGTTTAACGGATGAAGTTCGTGAAAGAATGAATCAAGCAGAAATGGCTGGTTTTGGAATTGAAGAAGGAATGAAGTTAGCTAAAGAGATGATTGATGCCATTTGTGCAGAATTTAAAGGGGTGTATATTATTACGCCATTTTTACGTTATGACTTATCTATTGAATTAACGGAATATGTTCAAAGTAAAAAAGAGGATTCCTTGAAGGTAAACTCATCGCTTTCCTGATGTAGAACGAAAAGCGATGAAGAAGTTTATTATAGGAATAAGCTTTTGCTGAGCAAGCTTAGTAGATAGGCAATAGCTAGTGTTAGACCAAAGATTGTGATAGCTCTTGAAGTGGATTTCATTGCTGGAATCATCGTGATAGGTTCCGTTTTACCAAAGAAGCGGCGAACGGAACGAGTAGCATCAGGCAGGCTGAGTAAAATGAAAAGCGTCCACCAAGGTGCGTCAGCAAAGAAAATAAGCGAAAGTTCAAAAATATAACAGAAAAGATAAGCAAGTGCAAATAAGCTAATCGCACCTTTTCGTCCAAGTAAGATGGCAAGCGTTAAGCGGCCATTTTTTTTGTCGGGAACTAAATCGCGAATGCTATTGGCAAGAAGTAAATTGCCAACAAGAACCATAATAGGAATTGTGATATAAACAATTTCTGAATTAATAAATTCGGCTTGAATGTAAAAAGAGATGAATGTAATCACACCGCCCATAAAAAAGCCAGCCATTATTTCTCCAAAAGGCGTATAAGCGATTGGATAGGGCCCTCCCGTATAAAGAAAGCCAACAATCATGCTAATTACACCAAGTAAACCTACATACCAGTTTGTTTCAGCTGATAGATAGATGCCAAGTACAATCGCTAATATGTATAATAAAATAGCTAAAAATAAAATAAAATTTGGCTTTATACCATTGCGGACGATTGCCCCGCCATTACCTACTGAATGCTCGTCATCTTGCCCCTTTTTAAAATCAAAATATTCATTAAACAGGTTCGCAGAGGTTTGAATAAAAAAGCAAGCAATTAACATGATGATAAAACGGATAAAGTTAAAGTTCATATAACTCATTGCAACAGAAGTACCTAAAAAAACGGGTACAAATGAAGCAACTAGTGTATGCGGCCTAAGTAAAGTCCACCATTTTTTAAAGCCGGTTTGTGGCTGTAAGTTTTTTTTTACGGCGGTTGTCATTTGCTTCGCTCCTTTTTAAATAGATTGCTCTTTCTTTAATTTTAAGGAAATGTTTGGCTTTCGTCAATGAATAAACGATAATGATAAAAAAAGGCGGAAAACAAGCAGTAAATTATATATTTTGATATAATAGATCTTGTTAATTAAAGGAGAGCTGATTTAAATGGGTATAACTTTACCACGATCATTATTTGAACAAGCAAAGCGGAGTGCGACAAAAAATCATCCAGCTTTACTAAGTTGGGTTCATGAAATGAAAGAAGAACACTCACCTCTTGCGTTATACCAAAAAGCGAAAGAGGCTTTTTATGGTGAGCGCTTTTTTTGGCAAAATCCAAATAAAACTTTGATTTTAGCAGGATTTGGTGTCACAGAGCAGTATTTAGCTGATGCTAGGGAAGACGCTTATCTTGGGCTTAAAGATAGATTACATACACTTAAGTTAAAAACAATTACAAATGCAACGACGAAACAAACCGGGCCACTTTATTTTGGGGGTTTTGCTTTTGATCCTGAACGTGAAAGAGATAGGGAATGGCAAAGTTTTAAAAATGGTTTATTTTATCTACCGCTTTTCATGGTAACAAAAAATCAGGAAAGCTGTTATTTGACAATTAATCTTGTTATTTATCCAGATGATGATTATGGCAAGGTTCAGGCAGTATGTAAGCAGTGGGACAAGATTAGGGAAAATGATGTTAGTGATACTGTTGTCCCCTCATTCATTAATGCACAAGAGCTTGATAGTGAAGCCTTTTTAGATGCGGCGAAAGAAATTATTCATTTGCTAAAAGATTCATATGATTTACAAAAAGTCGTTCTTTCAAGAAGAATGGGGCTACATTTTAATTACCGCTTAGATAGTGGCGCAATTTTAGCTGAAATGCTGAATACGCAAGAAAATAGTTATTTCTTTTTGCTTGAAAAAGGCAATGCTATGTTTTTTGGAGCGTCACCAGAGCAACTGCTTGCAAGCGATGGCAAGGAGCTCTTTTCGTCTTGTGTAGCTGGATCTGCTGCGCGCGGGGAAACGGCTGATGAAGATAAGAAAATGGGTCAACGTCTTTTAGCTGATGCTAAAAATTTACAAGAACATCATTATGTTGTTCAGTTTATTGAAGAAACATTAAAAAAATATTCCTCTACGTTATCGCTTTCAAGTGAAACCACTTTATTAAAAAACCGTGATATTCAACATCTTTATCTAAATGTGCATGCAGTGAAAAAAGAAGAGGCTAATATGTTGGATATTGTGAAAGATTTACATCCAACACCAGCGCTTGGCGGTCTTCCCAAACAAACCGCACTTGCGATTATTCGGATGAAAGAAGCAAGTGATCGTGGCTTTTATGGTGCACCAATTGGTTTTGTTGATTCAGATTTTGAAGGGGAATTTGCTGTTGCTATCCGTTCTGGACTCATCTCTGAGTCTGTAGGAGTCTTATATGCTGGTTGTGGGATTGTAAAAGATTCGATTCCAGAGAATGAACTCGTTGAAACACGGATTAAATTTCAGCCAATGTTACGTGTGTTAGGAGGCACAAAATCATGACCAATCATGCACAAATTATGACAGACTATCTTAGTGCATTTATTGAAGAACTTATTCAAGCTGGTGTAAAAGAAGCGGTCATTAGCCCTGGTTCACGTTCGACGCCACTCGCTCTTTTGATGGCAGAACATCCAGCTTTAAAAATTTATGTTGATATTGATGAACGTTCTGCGGGTTTTTTTGCGTTGGGGATTTCGAAAGCTTCAAAGCGTCCTGTTGTTTTGCTCTCAACTAGTGGGACAGCGACAACAAATTATTTTCCAGCCATTGCTGAGGCGAATTTAGCACAAATTCCACTGATTGTTTTGACAGCTGATCGCCCGCATGAGTTACGGAATGTCGGTGCCCCACAAGCTATTGATCAGAATCATCTGTTTGGTACGCACGTGAAAGACTTTACGGATATGGCACTTCCTGAAAATACCATCGAGCTTTTACGCTACGCAAAATGGCATGGAAGCAGAGCCGTAGATATCGCGATGAAAACACCGCGAGGACCTGTTCATTTTAATTTCCCATTACGTGAGCCGTTAATACCTATTCTTGAGCCTTCGCCGTTTACAGTAGCAGATAAAAAGCGTCATCATGTACATATTTATTATACACATGAAGTTTTAGAAGATGCAGCAATTCAAAAAATGATCAGTGATTGTTCCACTAAAAAAGGAATGATTATTTGCGGTGCTTTAGATAAAAAAAATCTCTCAGAACCGCTAATCATGCTTGCTGAGAAAATGGACTGGCCTTTACTTGCGGATCCATTGTCAGGGCTTAGAACGTGCGGGAGAACTTCTGAGGCTCTAATTGATCAATATGATGCTTTATTAAAAATAACAGACTTACCAGCTGAAATGATGCCAGAAGTCGTCATTCGTTTTGGAGCAATGCCTGTTTCTAAGCCGTTAAAGATCTGGTTAGAAAGCCTTTTAGATACGCGTTTTTATGTCGTAGATCCTGGTGCAAGTTGGCGTGATCCGATCAAAGCTGTGACAGATATGATTCACTGTGATGAACGCTTTTTAATCGAAGCTCTTTTACAAAATTGGAAGAGTGAAGATAACGTGAACTGGGGAGAAAAATGGAAAAGCTGGAATCAATTGGCACAGGCTGAGATCAATAGCTATTTTAGCGAGAAAAATGAAATAGAAGAAGGTACGGTTGTTTATGAATTGCGTGAACAGCTACCCGATGGAGCTTGCTTTTTTATTAGTAATAGCATGGCGATTCGAGATGTGGATACCTACTTTTCACAAACGGATAAAAAGATTCGCATGTTGGCTAATCGCGGGGCGAATGGTATTGATGGAGTAGTTTCGGCAGCGCTTGGTTCAAGTACGATTTTGCAGCCACTTTATCTTTTGATTGGTGATCTTTCTTTTTATCATGATTTAAATGGCTTGTTAATGGCGAAGAAGTATCAGTTGAATGTAACCATTATTGTCATTAACAACAATGGTGGCGGCATTTTCTCTTTTCTACCACAAAACAATATACCTAAACATTTTGAGTCACTATTTGGGACGGCTACGGACCTTGATTTCCGTTATGCAGCTGCACTTTATGACGCTGATTATCATGAAGTAAGCACACATGAGCACTTACTTGAAGCCTTTGACCAAGCTAGTTTTCATAAAGGACTTGATATTATCGAAGTGAAAACAAATCGTCATGAAAACAAAGAACATCACCAAGTGCTTTTTCAGCGAATTGCTGAAAGAGTGAAGGACTTTGGTTAATTATGGAACTCTATTATCAAAAAAAAAGTGGGACAACAAGGAAAACGATCCTATTCCTTCACGGGTTTACTGGAACCCACGCAACTTTTACAAAGATTGGCTCTTTTTTTCCTGAATACCATTTATTGATGCCTGATTTGCCAGGGCATGGTAAAAGTGCTAATCTCCCTTTGGAACAATTTAGAATGAAGCAAACCGTCACTCAGCTGAAAGAGCTATTGGATTTAGAAAAAGTAGCACAAGTCATTATTATTGGTTATTCAATGGGTGGTAGAATTGGAATAGGTTTTGCCTCAGCTTATCCTGAATATGTTGAGAAGCTGATTTTATTAGGAAGCTCACCTGGTTTAAAAACAGAAGAAGAGCGCAAGCTTCGGCAATTAAGTGATGAAAACTTAGCTAGACGTATCACTGAAATCGGTGTGGCAGCTTTTATAAAAGAATGGGAAAAACTCCCTCTTTTTGATACACAAAAAAAACTAACAGCCTTTCAAAGAGACGAAATTAAGCAGGAACGTTTAAAGCAGAATGCAAACGGACTTGCACAGAGCTTACAACAAATCGGTACGGGAAAACAGCCTTCTTATTGGGAAAAATTAGGCAAATTCACTTTTCCTGTGTTATTATTAACAGGCGAATTGGATCATAAATTCACTAATATTGCTATAACTATGTTGCCATTGTTAGCAAAAGGCGAGCATTGGATGATTGCTGGAGCGGGTCATGCTGTTCATCTCGAGAAACCAGAATTAGTCACAAAATACATTCATAATTGGCTAAATCGTTTAAATAAGGAGGAAAACAATATGACAATTTCGTGGGAAACTGCAAAAAAATATCAAGAAATAAAGTATGAAACATTTGATGGAATGGCTAAAATAACAATTAACCGACCAGAAGTACATAACGCATTTACACCAAAAACGGTAATGGAAATGATTGATGCGTTTAGTTTAGCTCGTGATGATGAAAAAATAGGCGTTATCATTTTAACTGGTGAAGGAGAAAAGGCATTTTGTTCTGGCGGCGATCAAAAAGTTCGCGGACATGGTGGTTACGTAGGCGATGATCAAATTCCACGATTAAATGTATTGGATTTACAGCGCTTAATTCGTGTAATTCCTAAACCTGTTATTGCTATGGTAGCTGGCTGGTCCATTGGTGGAGGGAATGTTTTACAGCTTGTTTGTGATATTACAATTGCTGCAAGTAATGCGAAATTTGGACAAACAGGCCCAAATGTTGGTAGCTTTGATGCTGGCTATGGTTCAGGTTATTTAGCACGTGTCATTGGTCACAAGAAAGCTAAAGAAGTATGGTTTATGTGCCGTCAGTATTCAGCAGAAGAAGCGCTTGATATGGGCTGGATTAATGCAGTTGTTCCTATTTCAGAACTGGAAAGCGAGACCGTTGCTTGGGCTAAAGAAATGCTTAAAAAAAGCCCGACAGCGCTTCGTTTTATTAAAGCTGCTTTTAACGCAGATACAGACGGTTTAGCTGGTATCCAGCAACTTGCCGGTGATGCAACACTACTTTATTACACAACAGACGAAGCAAAAGAAGGACGCGATGCTTTTAAAGAAAAACGGGATCCTGATTTTGATCAATTCCCTAAATTTCCATGATATGGGAGGAACGATTTCGATGAAGTTTACGAATTGGCTAAAAAAGCGCGCGCAGCTTTCCGGAGAGGAAACTGCGCTTGTTTTTGAAGAAAAAGAAGAAACCTTTGCTGAAGTTTATCAAGAAGTTCTCCTCAGGGCGCAAAAATTGTTAACTTTCGGTGTTATTCCAGGAATGATCGTTGCTCTACTTGGAAAAAACAATCGTGAAATGTTTTTAATGATTCACGCTTTGGAACAACTAGGTGCAGTAACTGTTTTCATTAATAATCATTTGCAGCAAGAAGAGATTAACTATCAACTGCTAGATAGTAAAAGTGAGATTTTCCTTTATGATAAAATTTTTTCTGATAAAATAGCCGAAATTAGCAATTTAAAAGCTAGTTTTGTAGAGATTAATAAAAAAAAGCCTCAAGTTGATTTTGAGCCAGACAATTTTCAAGAAGAGCATGTTGCTTCAATTATGTATACTTCTGGGACAACTGGGAAGCCAAAAGGAGTGATGCAAACTTATCGCAATCACTTTTATAGTGCGATTGGTTCAGTACTTCAATTTGGTTTAATTCCAAAACACGATGCTTGGCTTTGTGCTGTGCCCCTTTTTCATATTAGTGGTTTGTCCATTTTAATGCGTAGTGTTATTTACGGGATTCCAATGTATTTGGAGGAAAAGTTTGATGCTCATGTAGTCGATCATTTGCTTAAAAGTGGACGAATTAGCCATGTTTCCCTTGTTTTAACCATGCTTAAGCGTTTGCTTGAAGTTAATAGAGCAAGTTACCATCCCAATTTACGAGTGATGCTACTTGGAGGTAGTGCAATCCCAACTTCACTTGTGAAACAATGTTTAACGCAAAACTTTCCGGTTGTCCAGTCTTTTGGCATGACGGAAACAGCCTCCCAGATCATCACCCTAAAAAAAGAAGATGCTTTACGAAAAATTGGTTCTTCTGGACAAGTTGTTTTTCCTGCTGAACTACGCATTATGCAAGATGGATTAGAGGCTTGTGCGAATGAGTTAGGTGAAATTGAACTAAAAGGACCAAATATTACGATAGGTTATCTTTTTAATGAACAAGCAACGGAATCAGCTTTCCATGGCGAATGGTTTAAGACAGGGGATATCGGTTATCTGGATAATGAGGGTTTTCTTTATGTCACTGAGCGACGGTGTGACTTAATCATTTCTGGCGGGGAAAATATTTACCCAACTGAAATTGAGCATGTGATTAGTCAATATACTGGGATTGTAGAAGTGGCTGTAGTGGGGAAACCAGATATTGAATGGGGAGAAGTCCCTGTTGCGTATCTTGTTTGCAAGGAGAAAATAGATTTAACGGCTTTGAATGAATTTGTACGTAGTAGGCTAGCCCATTACAAGATTCCTAAGGTATTTTATTTTCGAGAGAGTTTGCCTAAAACCGCTTCTTTGAAAGTGAAGCGTCATCAATTGAAAAAAGAAGCTGGCAAAGTAGACACTGCAAAAGATAACGAGTGATGCTGCGTTTTGAATAGGTTTATTTGTTCGTTTTTGTAAATATATTATATCATTATAGCGATATAACACAATTGAAAAACGATAGCGATATTGTGTGAATGAAAAATAAATCTATATATATTTCGAAAAAAAGGTGACTCATTTTTGAGTTAAAATAGAAATGAGTCATCGTAATTTAGTAGTATATTATCTTTCCCGAAATTTCAATTATTATTGATCATTTGCGAAATAAAATAGACATTTCATCATATTTTTTGTTTTGTATCCGATTTCATCGTATCATGAAATCGGATACAAAACAAAAAGGAAAGAGTAGAAATGAGTATGAAAAAAGGAGTTCTTGCTGTAGTAGTATTTGGTTTGTTTTTAGTTCTAAGTATGTCTAGCCTATCAATTGTAGCTGGAGCCACCAATGGACTTTCTCAGTCTGAAATTCAAGCGAATCAGGATGTAGTTATTCGCGCCCTCTATGAAAAAGCAATTAGACAGGGAAAAGTTGCTGAAAAAAAATATAGGTATGCTGCATTTAAAGAAAATTATAATCTTTCTAAGCAAGATTATGAAACGTGGAAAGGAACCATTGGAAAAGGACTCAATTATGATGAATGGTTTGATAAGATTGCTAATTATGGTGCATTTCCAGATGGTGAGGGGCATTCACCATCTGAGCAGAAATTGAGCTTACGTGGGACACAAGCGCAAAATGGTGATAGATTAAAAAATACAATTCGAAAAGGGGATATTTTAATATAAAAAGTGGCAGTTTTGGACATGCAGCGATTGCGACAAGTGATAATTATATTCTAGAAATGACCGGGGGAGGCAATATTTTTAATTGGTTTGCAAGTGGAATAAAAAATAATAATAATCAATGTAATAAAACGAATTGGATATTCGGTACTACTAAGCCAGAGCAAGGTGTTAATTCTGATAGGCATATTAAATATTATATCCAACTATGGCGTGTGCCAGATAAAAACATGGCGATTAGATGTGCTAATTATGCCGATTCCACTTTTTGGAATAGCAGTCACGGATATAAGAAAAACAGATATATTGATTATCGTATATCCTCTGCAACCACAACAAGAAACCCGAATTACTGTTCTAAATTAGTTTTTCAATCGTTTTATTATGGCAGTGGTAGTGCTAACGTTATTGAACCAGCCTTTGCAGGGTTAAGTTTTGTAAGTCCGGCTGGAATACCTAATACATTTACAGAGAAATATATGCCTTACAAGGTCGGAACATTTTAATTTAGAGGGAGTATGCTCATGAAAAAAATAGTTTTAGGCGTATTAATTAGTTTTGCAGCTTTAATCATTCTTTATTTTAGTTATTACTATGGAAATATAGTATACCAAAAACATCAAGCAAAGAAACCCATTGAAAAAGCGATCCAAAGCCTTCATATCCCGGCTAAAGAAATTTACATGATTAAGGATAATCAATATGAAGATAAAGATTATAAAGGCCAAGATATGGTGGAAACGGTTATAACGACTAAGAAAGACTATCACACCTGGAAAAAGATAGTATCTGAAAAAGGAACTTATTTAAATCCACATAGCGGCAAAGTGAAAGATAAGAAAGTATTAGATAATATAGAGAACTGTGAAATCACGTATTGGTTTGTCTATGACGCGGATACCAAAAAAGTTACGCTCTCTTATGCGATAGACGGAACCGCTGTAAAGCCAGATCAGCTGGAATATTTTAGCTATGCTAAGAAATGAATGTAAGAAATAAAAACAGCCTCGATGCCAAAGATGCTGTTTTTTATTTAAAAAAAGTAATTACGGTGTTTAAAAAGTGTGTGAAATACAATAAAATGCTTACATTTTCGCACGATATGTGACGAAAGTGTAAGCGCATAACTGTTAGTCGCATGCTATAATAAAACCCTAAAATAAGTTTGGAGGGATGATAAATTTATGAAAAAATTATGTTTAATTGTGATGACAGTGTTAGTTGGAAGTAGTGTACTTTTCTTTGGCGGGAAAGCGGTAAATGCGGCAAGTGAACCAGTTTTACCAAGTGGATACTATTTAGTTAAGCCTCAGTCAAACAAGAATTTACAAGTGAACCTTAAATTTCAACTAGGAAAACTGAATCGTGAACATGAAAAATTTGAATTTTACTATCTTCCATCTAAAGAAGCTTATATCGTGAATACTCAGTATGGCCCACAAAGTATTGCTTGGAATGGAAAACTAGGCGCTGGCAACTTGGAGTGGAAAAAGCAAAATTCAAACGATGATAAAATGTTATGGACACTTGAAAAAACAGCAGATAATAAGTATGTGATTCATAACAAAAAAGATCCTACAATGGTTTGGAGCCTCCAATGTCCTTGTCGTAATATAGGCACTCCAGTCCAGCTTGAGAAAGCAGATGCACAGTTTAGCCAGCAAGTTTTTACAATAGAATAAATAATGAGCAAGTATAGCACCCGTCCTTTTTGGGCGGGTTTCACTATTAGTTTCATATCAAAAAACTCCTTTCGATCGCTAAAGATGGCTGCTAAACCAAATTTAAATCAAAAGGAGCATAGTACATTAATAGTTTAAAGCCTTTTTTAATGCTTTCAGATTATCGTTCATAATTGAAATGTAATCGCGTTTTTGATCGATGTCTTTTTGTGTTAAGGTCTCGAGGTTGTGAAGTTTTAATGTTTTGGTATTTGTTTCTTGCTGGATGACATTCGCAATTTTGGAATGGGTGTTTTGTTCCAATAAAAGATACGGAATTTTTTTTGCTTTGATTGTTTCAACAATTTGTTGTAATTTTTTTTGAGATGGTTCATCGCTTGTCTCAATACCTGCGATAGGGATTTGTTTTAAGCCGTATTCCGTTTCCCAGTATGTGTAAGCTGCATGAGGAACGACAAAATCTTTATGTTTGGCAGTTTTGGTTACTTCACGGAAACTTTGATCCAATTTCTTAAGTTTGCTTATGGTTTCTTGATAGTTTTTTTCGAATACGGTTTTTTGATCCGGTTTTGCTTTGATTAATTGGTCACGAACGATCGCTGCCATGCTTTCCATATAGACTGGGTTTAACCAGACATGTGGATTAATATCGCCGTGATGATGGTCATCTTCATCCTTTTTTACCGTTGGATCGGGTGGAAGATCAAGTTTTTCAGCAAGAGGGACAAAGTGGACATGATCATTTTTTAATGTTTCTTTTGCTTTTGTTACAAAGCCTTCCATACCAAGCCCGATGTAAAAGAAGAAATCGCTATCTGCGAGTTTCATCATATCTTGTTGTGTTGGTTCAAAACTATGAGCATCAGAGCCAGGAGGATAAATACTATGTACATCAACTGTTTTGCCGCCAATTTGTTCAGCTAAATATTTTATTGGATAAACGCTAGTATAAATGGAAAGCTGATCTGACCCACGCGTGTGCTGTTTTTCAGTAGAACAAGCAGTAAGTACGAGTAGTAAAATTAAAAGCGGTGCGATAAATAACCATTTTTTTAACATAAAATTCACTCCTTATCATACAAATCGAAATGATTACGATTTATTTCGGCATGCCATGATTTTACCTGAAAATGAGTTACTTTGCAACTAATTTCTTAAAAATAAAGATCCTAGCAGGACAATTGCTAGAATCTTGTGGGCAATTCATGTTATGATAAATGAGTAGGGGGACGATTCTCTTTTTTAGGCGGAACAAGGTCAATGCCGCCTTTATGGAAGGGATGACATTTTGAAATTCGCTTCAATGTTAAAAAGCCACCTTTAAGAGCACCATGTTTTTTAATCGCTTCAATTCCATATTCAGAACATGTTGGGTAAAAACGACAAGTGGGTGGTTTGAGTGGAGAAATACATTTTCTATAAAAGCGAATCATTCCAAGAAAAAGCTTTTGCATCATAATTTTTCACCTTCTAAATAATTAGTTTAAGCTTATCATATTTCAAAAAAAAAGAAAGGGGAATGGATTATTTTTTCTTATCATGATAAATATGGGCAACAAGTTGATATTTATTTTACTGAACTCGGTGAGAAAATGGATGATTGCCTAGTCATCGCAAAATTTGATGAAAAGTGGCTTTTTACACAACATAAAATTAGAGGAATTGAGTTTGCTGGCGGTAAGGGTGAGGGAAATGAGACGAATATCGATACCGCAAAACGTGAATTAATGGAAGAAACGGGTGCTTATGCTGATGAATTTATCTTCATCGCTGATTATGTCATTAAAACAACCGAGCGCTGTTTTACAAAGCGTGTCTTTTTTTGTGAAATTATAAAGTTAATATCGCAAAAAAATTATTTTGAAACAAGGGGTCCTGTACTGTTGAAAGGGAAACTGAGGACACTTGTAAAAGACGCTAGTTTTAGCTTTTTTATGCAGGATGAAGGCATGCAAGCTATTTTGGCAGAATTATATCGCAAAGTTAATGTAGAAGAAATGTAGAAATGGAGGTGCTAAAATGGGCATGCCACTTGAAATGAATACCATGATTGTAACAAAAGGTAAGGAATCGCGAATTGGAGAGAATTTTTTTGAATTAAAAAAAGAAGGGTACCGAATTTATCCAATTGATATTCCAATTGAACTTCGTAAAACAAAGACGAGCGAAACAAATGGAACCGTTATTCCACGGAAGCTTATATGGGAAAATAATGTGACTGTTATTGTTTATGAATTAATATCACTTAATTCAAGTAATTAGAATACTGTTTAAATTAAAAGGGGAAGTTAATGAATATACTAGGTCTATTACTTATCATTTATTTTATAAAAGAGCAATTTCATTTTGGGGCCGTTAGCCGCGTTAAGTATTGGATCATCCCAGTTGTTTCATTCGTTATGTTTTGGGTTCAATTTGTAAAAGTGGATGTTTTAGAAGCGCTTTTCCCTGTCTTCATTTGTGTTGTTGTTGGTCTTTTTGTTGGCTGGTTACAAACTTATCATTTACAAGTGAAACAAACGGATAGTGGATTATTTGTTCGAAGTGGCTTTTCTTATTTATTAGGTTGGCTGATTGTATTTATCATGCAAGTGGTCATGGTGATCCTCGTTGAAGGGAAGTTGAAAGAATCAGTTAGTGGGATGCTTATTGAAGAGGTTAAGCGGGATGTTTTCACCTTTTTGTCTTTTACACCTAGAGAAAATGTAACTGGATGGCTAGATTGGTTGCTCATCGGTGTAACCGGACTTGCTTATTTTTATTTCAGCCGGTGTAAATATCCAGAAATAGGTAAGGCTTTGAAAAAAACAGGTAAAAAGCATTGAATGGCAATGCCTTTTACCTATTTTTATCTCTTATATGCAGTGTTTGACCGATGCCTGATAAAACCAACTAAACTGATAATAAGTGAAGTAACATATTCTAAAAAGCTAGCTAGAAAAATGGCAACAGCAATTTCAGTCTGCTTTAAGCCACCACCATAAAAGCTAATAAAGAATATTATTCCACTTGTAATAAGCCCCATTGTTGCAAGAAAATATTTAAACCAACGCCATTTAAAAACAAATTCAAACAAGCACATTGCAGCAAGGAAGCCAAGAGAAGTTAATGATAATAATAGAATAAAGACCATTATTTAAGCTCCTTTTAAAATCTTAATACTTAGTTTACATCATACCATAGGTTTCAAATATTGATAAGTGGGAAGGAAAACGTTAATGTTTGTAAAGAGGAAATAACGATGATCTATGTTGTTTAAAATAGCAAACTTAATGAAATAAAATAAATAAAGAAAGTGTGTCAAAATGGCAACTGAACTCAATGTAGAATTAGCTTATAAAATTCTTGAAAATGTGGATAAAACAATGTCAAATATGAATGAATTGGTAAATGACCGTCCAAAAACGAGAGATGATAAGATTAATAAAAATGAATTTTTATTAACTTTGTATTTCCTTGAAAAAAATAATTATTTACTTCGCTATCAAAGTGAAGGGAAAATAAGATATTTTCGCACAGAAAAAGGACAACGTATTTTTGAAAGATATGCTGGTTTGCCAAAAGAAAAGTGGCCAAAAAAGGTGATAATCGAAAAAAATTAAGTGTTGCTTTTCATTATTTTATACCCTATAATGTAAGACATATTGTATGTATCACATAAAAATAAAAATGATTCTTATCCAGAGCGGTAGAGGGACTGGCCCTTTGAAGCCCAGCAACCTACACTTTATGTTGTAAGGTGCTAACCTGTTGCAGGAATTTTTCCTGAACGATGAGACGAAGGTACTTAGATGTAAGCGGCCTTTTCTCTTTATGTCAAAATGAGAAAGGACCGCTTTTTGTTTGATTGAGTAACATGGTTAAACACTAGTGAAAGAGGAGAAGGAGGTAAAATAAAGATGACTGAAAATCGTCATTTATTTACATCAGAGTCTGTTTCTGATGGACATCCAGATAAGATTGCAGATCAGATTTCTGATGCTATTTTGGACGCGATTATTGCAAAGGATCCTGATGCAAGGGTTGCTTGTGAAACAACTGTAACAACGGGACTTGTTCTTGTTGCTGGTGAAATAACAACTTCTATTTATGTAGATATTCCAAAAATTGTTCGAAAGACAATTAAAGAAATTGGCTATACGCGAGCTAAATATGGTTTTGATGCAGAAACTTGTGCTGTACTTACTGCAATTGATGAACAATCACCAGATATTGCTCAAGGTGTCAATGAGGCTTTTGAAGTGCGTAGTGGTTTAAAGGAAGATGACGCGATTGAAGCTATTGGTGCGGGCGATCAAGGTTTAATGTTTGGCTTTGCCACGGATGAAACAGAAGCATTGATGCCACTTCCCATTTTCTTGGCGCACGGTTTATCACGCAAAATTGCTGAACTTAGAAAAGATAAAACACTTGATTATTTACGGCCAGATGCCAAAACGCAAGTTACCGTTGAATATGATGAATCTGGTAAGCCTGTTAGAATTGATACCATTGTTATTTCTACGCAACATCATCCAAAGATGACACAGCAACAAATTGCTGCTGATATGAAAAAACATGTGATTTCTGCGGTTATTGATGCAGCATTGTTAGATGATAAGACAAAATATTTTATTAATCCAACTGGACGCTTCGTAATTGGTGGGCCTCAAGGAGATGCTGGCTTAACTGGGCGTAAAATCATCGTGGACACTTATGGTGGTTATGCGCGCCATGGCGGAGGTGCCTTTTCAGGAAAAGATCCGACTAAAGTAGATCGTTCTGGAGCTTATGCTGCGCGTTATGTAGCTAAAAATATTGTTGCTGCAGGGCTTGCTCGGAAAGTCGAAGTTCAACTCGCTTACGCTATTGGTGTAGCTGAACCCGTTTCAATTTCAATCGAAACATATGGGACAAGTTCTATGACTGAGCAAGAATTAGAAAAAGCAGTACGTACGCATTTTGATTTACGTCCAGCAGGCATCATTAAAATGCTTGATTTGCGTAAACCAATTTATCGAAAAACTGCGGCATTTGGTCATTTTGGACGTATGGATCTTGACTTACCTTGGGAACGCACAGATAAAGTCTCTGATTTAAAAGCATTTTTTGCTGAAAAAAGCTCAAAAATTAGTTCAGGAAGGGAATTGTTTTAGGAATTATTGATACGAATGTTAACTTTAAACGCAGTAAAAGTACGTATCTCTTGAGCCTATTTTTATACCAAACGAATGGGCTTTATGATATGATAAACGATGTGAAATAAGCAATTAATTTTTGATATAGAGGAGAATGCCCCAATGTGTGGATTTGTAGGATGCGTACATGACCGCATTGCCGAAATTACAGGCGAAGAAAAAGAAGCATTTAAAGAAATGAATGATATGATTACTCACCGTGGACCAGATGATGAAGGTTATTTTACTGATGATCATATCCAATTTGGCTTTAGACGTTTAAGCATTATTGATGTAGAACATGGGCATCAGCCGCTTACTTATGAAAATGAGCGTTATTGGATTATTTTTAACGGTGAAATTTATAATTATGTTGAATTACGTAATGATTTAAAAAAAGAGGGCATGACGTTTGAAACAGAAAGTGATACTGAAGTTATCATCGCAGCCTATGCAAAATATAAAGAAGAGGTGGCAAGTAAACTACGTGGCATGTTCGGTTTTGTTATTTGGGATAAACAAGAAGCGTGTGTTTATGGTGCGCGCGATCCATTTGGCATTAAACCTTTTTTCTATGCTGAAGAAGACCAGAAGTTATTTGTTGGATCAGAAAAAAAATCCATTTTACATGCCCTTAAAAATAAGAATTTAGATGAAGTTTCGTTACAAAATTATATGACTTTCCAGTTTGTTCCAGAACCAGAAACGCTAACGACTGAAATAAGTCGTCTCTTACCTGGACATTATTTTACTAAAAAAATTGGCGAGCCAATGAATATCAAGCAATATTGGCAGGCCAAATTTTCTCCTGTAAGTAGTTCAGAAGATACACTGATTAAAGAAATTCGCGATGTGATGTTTGATTCTGTCAAAATGCACATGCGTTCAGATGTTCCAGTTGGTTCTTTTTTATCGGGTGGAATTGATTCATCTATTATTGCAGCCATCGCTAAGGAGTATCATCCTGCGATTAAGACTTTTTCTGTTGGCTTTGAACGTGATGGTTTTTCTGAAATTGACGTTGCAAAAGAAACGGCAGAAAAGCTAGGCGTCGAAAATATTAGTTATGTGATCACGCCGCAAGAATACATGGCTGAGCTTCCAAAAATTGTTTGGCATATGGATGATCCGCTTGCTGATCCGGCTGCTATTCCGCTATATTTCTTAGCACGAGAAGCAAGAAAACAAGTTACTGTTGCCCTTTCTGGTGAAGGAGCCGATGAGCTCTTTGGTGGCTATAATATTTACAATGAGCCAAATTCTCTTGCAATGTTTAATAAAATGCCTAAAGCGTTTAAATCGATGTTAGGTAGTGTGGCTAAAGTTATGCCAGAAGGAATGCGGGGGAGAAGCTTTTTGGAACGTGGGACAACGCCAATGGAAGAGCGCTACATCGGGAATGCTAAGATGTTTGGTGAAGAAGAAAAACGGAAGCTACTCGTTCAGTATAAAGAAGGTCAAGATTACACACTTGTAACAGATCCATTTTACTCGGAAACGCGTGACTATGATCCAGTAGAGCGTATGCAATATATTGATATTCATACATGGCTTCGTGGCGATATTTTATTAAAAGCGGATCGAATGACAATGGCTCATTCTCTTGAAGTTCGTGTACCGTTTTTAGATAAAGCCGTTTTTGAGGTAGCGAAAAAAATCCCAGCATCGCTAAAAACCACACAGGGAACAACCAAGTATATTCTGCGTCAAGCAGCCGCAACTTTTGTTCCTGAACATGTTTTAAATCGACGTAAACTAGGTTTTCCTGTACCGATTCGTCACTGGTTAAAAGATGAAATGAATGAATGGGTAAAAAATATCATTCATGAGTCAAAAACAGATCATTTAATCAATAAACCGTACGTCTTAAAGCTTCTTGTTGATCACTGTGCGGGGAAACAAGATTATAGCCGCAAGATCTGGACGGTTGTTATCTTTATGATTTGGCATGCCATTTATATTGAAGATAAATATGATTTTGGTAAATAGATATCCCATTTATTATAACTTCAAAAGTTAGTTTTTATACTAGCTTTTGAAGTTTTTATTATAGGGGAAAGCCATACTATGAGCAAGGAGAATAGTTCTCCGAGCGTTTCTCAATCACGATAACGAATGGTGGATGATTTTGCTGGTTAAGAAAACGATACTCAAGGACATGAAAATCTTGTTGCGCGAGGTCTTGAACGAATGTGAGGATGGCTTCTTTTTCCAGTTTACCACTTGGATGCCCATGATAAATGACTAAAATGGCCATTCCACCTTTGATTAGTTTTAATAATGCTTGTTCAATACTTGTTAATGTAGAGGAAGGGTTTGTTGTGATCGCTTTATCACCGCCAGGTAAATAACCAAGATTATAAATGGCTGCTTTAATAGGTTGATCAACGACTGTATGGATATTTTCGTGACTTGTTTGGAAAAGTTGAACTTGGTGATGTGCTGCTGCTTCCTCTAAACGCGTGGCTGTAGCTTCGATTGCTTCTTTTTGAATATCAAAGCCATAAACCATGCCATTTACACCAACAAGTTGTGCTAAAAATAAAGTATCATGTCCATTACCACATGTTGCGTCAATCACCACATCACCTGGAAAAACGATTTTTTTGAGTAATGAATGACTAAACTGTAAAATATTTTCTAAATTCATCTGTTTCTTCCCTCATTATATTTTCCTTGATAGCTATTTCGCCAAATGAGCTCTTGATCAATGGCATTTAGCACTTCAAATTTGTTTAAGCTCCAAATGGGGCCAATTAAATCTTCTACACCACCATCGCCAGTTATCCGATGAATGACCATCTCTTTGGGCAAGATCTCTAGTTGATCACATACAAGCCCAACATATCGCTCTTGTGTCAAAAAGGTTAAGTCACCACGTTTGTAGTCTTCGATCATTGGTGTCCCTTTTAGCAAATGGAGTAAATGAATTTTTATCCCTGAAACGCCACTTTGAACTACTTTTTTTGCTGTTTCAAGCATCATTTCGGGGGTTTCTTTTGGAAGGCCATTAATAATATGAGTGCAAACGCGGATACCACGCGCATGGAGCTTACTTACACCTTCTAAATAACAATCATAATCATGGGCCCGGTTAATTAAACGCCCCGTTTCATTATGGGCGGATTGTAAACCAAGTTCGACCCATAAATAAGTTCGCTCATTTAGTTCAGCTAAATAATCAACAACATCGTCTGGCAAACAATCTGGTCTTGTTGCAATGGAAAGCCCAACAACGCCTTCTTCATTTAAGACACTTTCATATTTTTCGCGAAGTTCGCTAACACTTGCATGGGTGTTGGTAAAGGCTTGAAAATAAGCAATATATTTGCCATTTTTCCATTTATGGTGCATTTTATTACGAATCTCGTTAAATTGTGTTTTAAGATCAACTTTTCTACTGCCGGCAAAATCACCGGATCCAGCTGCACTACAAAACGTACAGCCACCTTTTGCTACAGTGCCGTCACGATTAGGACAGTCAAAGCCACCATCAAGTGCAATCTTAAATGTTTTTTCACCAAAATGATTTCGTAAACAATAATTCCATGTATGATAACGTTTATTATCATTGCTATAAGGGAAAGGGTTAATTTTTTTCAATTGATTTATGCTCCTTTATATTTCTTAATTTAGTGTATCATATTTTGTGTTTGTTATTGACGAAAAAATAAAAAGCTGTTATGATAATTAAAATGCTTTAGTTTGGTAATGTGATAATAAGATAAAGGGAGATGCAGATATGACAACAAACAAGAAAAAAATGGGTTATTTTGTTTTAACAAGCTTGGTTATTGGTAATATGATCGGTTCTGGTATATTTATGCTACCTAGACAGATGGCAGAAGTAGCCAGTCCACTTGCGATTTTATTAGCTTGGTCGTTAACAGGTGCAGGAGTTTTAATGATTGCGCTTGTTTTTGGCAATTTAGCTGTAAAAAAACCAGAATTAACAATTGGTGCACAAAGTCATGCTTACGCTTTATTTGCAAACCCTAAAGCTAAAAAGATGGCAGGGTTCATTGCTGTTTGGAGTTATTGGGTAGCTAATTGGGCTGGGAATGTTTCCATTATCACTTCTTTCACCGGTTATTTATCTGTTTTCTTTCCAGTCTTAAACAGTAAAGCAGTTTGGTTTACTGTTGGTAGTTATTCATTTCAAGAAGGTAGGGTTTTAACATTCCTCATTTGCTCACTTTTACTATGGGGCGTAGCTTTTATTATTTCAAAAGGAGTTAGTGGTGCAGGAAAAATTAACTTGTTAGCCACCTCTGCTAAAGTAATAGGTTTCTTTTTATTCATTATTATTGCTGTGTTTGCTTTTGAGTCTGCAAGAATGGGCGCTTGGTATCACCCTGTTATCGATACAAGTGGAGTAGAAAATGGACTACTCGCGCAAGTTAATCGAGCTTCAATTGTAACACTTTGGGCTTTTATTGGAATTGAGTCTGCGATGATGTTTGCTGGGAGAGCGAAGTCAGGTAGGGTCATTCAAGCAGCTACGATTTCTGGCTTAGTCATTGCTGTATTGCTTTATATTACAATTTCTGTATTAACGCTAGGCTTGATTCCTAAAAATGAATTATTAAATAGCGCGAGTCCACTTGCTGATGCGTTAAACACTGTAACAGGAAGCGGCGGCAGTGCTGTTATGGCTTTACTTGCCCTTGTTTGCTTGTTTGGTTCTGCTATTGGCTGGGTGATGATGAGTTCAGAAGCACCGTATCAAGCAGCAAAAAATGGCCTTTTCTTACCATTTCTGAAAAAAGTAAATAAAAACGGAACGCCAGTCCGAACGCTCATTCTGACTTGTTTTGCAGCGCAGCTTTTCATTTTTTCAACGCTTTCAGGAGATATTGCCTTTGCTTATGACTTTGTAGTTAAAGTATCAACACTTGCCTTTTTAGTCCAGTATTTTATTTCCCCACTTTATCAGTTAAAATTGGTATTGACTGGTGAAACGTATGAGAAAAACAAGAAGATGAAACGCTATTTTGATTTTATTATTGCAGCGTTAGCACTTATTTATGCGGCCTGGATTATTAAGAGCGGTACAGCAGATTTGAAGGTTTTCTTATTAAGCCTCTGCTTGTTTTTAGCTGGGTTTCTCTTATATCCTCTAATGAAACTAAAAAAAGAATAGCATCTTGCCAAAAGCTAGAAAATCAGCTACAATAGAGCTAATATACTAGGTGGCTGTGAAAAGAAGTAGTAATCTTGTCGTTCTGGAGTAAATAGAGAGTCGGCGGTTGGTGTAAGCCGAACGAAGAACATGATGAACTTGTCTTGGAGTCAGGATTCTGATCCCGTTTTCCGCGTTAAGGAACAAAGTTGAGTGGAATAAAACACTAATTTGGGTGGTACCGCGGGAAAATCTCTCGTCCCATAGCAGAAGCTGTGAGACGAGAGATTTTTTTATAGCCAAAAATTCAAAAAAGGAAGGTAAAAAAATGACATTCAATCACAAAACAATCGAACCAAAGTGGCAAAAATATTGGGATAATCATAAAACGTTCCGTACGACAGAAGATAAAAATAAAGAAAATTTTTATGCGCTGGATATGTTTCCTTATCCATCAGGTGCAGGGCTTCATGTTGGGCATCCTGAAGGTTATACTGCTACTGATATTTTATCGCGGATGAAACGAGCACAAGGATATAACGTACTTCATCCAATGGGCTGGGATGCTTTTGGTCTTCCAGCAGAACAGTATGCCATTGATACAGGGAATGATCCAGCAGAATTTACCGCTCACAATATTGAAAATTTCACGCGTCAAATTAAATCACTAGGTTTTTCATATGATTGGGACCGAGAAGTCAATACAACAGATCCGAATTATTATAAATGGACACAGTGGATTTTTGAAAAATTATACGAAAAAGGGCTAGCATATGAAGCAGAAGTGGCAGTGAATTGGTGTCCTGCACTTGGAACAGTATTAGCTAATGAAGAAGTGATTGATGGTAAAAGTGAGCGAGGAGGCTTCCCAGTTTACCGCAAACCGATGCGTCAATGGATGCTGAAAATTACGGCTTATGCTGACCGCTTGCTTAGTGACCTTGACTTTGTCGATTGGCCAGAAAATATTAAAGATATGCAGCGCAATTGGATTGGAAAGTCAGAAGGTGCAGAAATTACTTTTCAAGTAGCAGATACTGACCATGCTTTTCCTGTTTTTACTACTCGTTCTGACACATTATTTGGTTCGACCTATACTGTACTTGCACCTGAACATGAATTGATTGACTCTATCACAACTGCAAGTCAAAAGGAAGCTGTCGAGCAGTATCAAAAACAAGTGGAACTAAAAAGCGATCTTGAGCGTACAGACCTTTCTAAAGATAAGACAGGGGTTTTCACTGGAGCTTATGCAATGAATCCAGCAAATGGCAAAAAAATCCCAATTTGGGTGGCCGATTATGTACTGATTCAATACGGTACAGGAGCAGTTATGGCTGTCCCAGGTCATGATGCACGCGATCATGAGTTTGCCAAAAAATATGACTTAGAGATTGTTGAAGTTGTTGAGGGCGGGAATGTCACAGCAGAAGCATATGGTGGAGACGGTAAACACGTAAATTCAGAATTTCTAGATGGGTTAAATCAAGAAGCAGCGATAACAAAAATGTGCGACTGGCTTGAAGAAAGAGGGGACGGCAAACGAAAAATCACTTATCGCTTGCGTGATTGGCTCTTTAGTCGTCAACGTTATTGGGGCGAGCCTATTCCTGTTATTCATTGGGAAGACGGAGAGACAACGCTTGTACCTGAGGCAGAATTACCACTTCTTCTTCCTAAAACGACAGAAATTAAGCCTTCTGGGACAGGCGAATCACCACTTGCTAATTTGACAGAATGGGTAAACGTAGTAGATGAAAATGGCCGGAAAGGGAGACGCGAGACCAATACAATGCCACAGTGGGCTGGATCCAGCTGGTATTTCTTACGTTACATTGATCCAGATAATCAAGAAGCCATTGCAGCACCTGAAAAACTAGCAGAGTGGCTTCCCGTCGATGTTTATATTGGCGGTGCAGAACATGCAGTGCTACATTTACTTTATGCTCGTTTTTGGCACAAATTTTTATATGACATTGGTATTGTACCAACAAAAGAACCTTTCCAAAAACTATTTAACCAGGGGATGATTCTTGGTGAAAATAATGAAAAAATGTCTAAATCACGCGGGAATGTTGTGAACCCTGATGAAGTTGTAGAAAAATACGGAGCAGATACACTTCGCCTTTATGAAATGTTTATGGGTCCGCTTGAAGCCTCGATTGCTTGGAATGATAAGGGACTTGAAGGCGCGCGTAAATTTCTTGATAGAGTATGGCGTTTATTGATTAATGAAGCCGGAGAACTTACCGACAAAGTAACGGTTGAAAATGATCCTATGCTAGAAAAAGCCTATCATCAAATGGTCAAAGATGTAACCAATCATTATGAAAGTTTACGATTCAATACAGGCATTTCAGCACTGATGATTTTTATCAATGAGGCGTATAAAGCAAGAACGCTACCAGTAGAGTATGCAGAAGGTTTTATTCAGTTGCTTGCACCTATTGCTCCTCATGTTGCTGAAGAGCTATGGGAAAAACTTGGTCATAAAGAAACAATAACTTACGCAAACTGGCCGAAGTATGATGAAGCTAAGCTCGTCGAATCAGAAGTAGAAATCGTTTTACAAGTAGCCGGGAAAGTAAAAAGCAAAATAATAGTGCCTAAAACAACAACAAAAGAAGAGCTAGAGCGCTTAGCACAAGCTGATGAAAAAATCAAAGCAGCCATCGAAGGAAAAACCATTCGAAAAATCATTGTTGTTCCAGAAAAACTGGTAAATATTGTAGCAAATTAATAGGCAGGAAGAGCGCTTTAGTTTCTTCCAATAATATTGACGCACACAGTGATTTATGGTATAGTTAAAAACGATGTTAAATCACACATGTAGCGACAAATAAGAGGGTGCTTGGCAACAAGTCTTTTATTTGAAGGACCTACATGGAGGGCGGATTTTCCGCAAATTAAACCAAACAGGAGGGAATAACTATGGCTGTTATTTCAATGAAACAATTGTTAGAAGCAGGCGTGCATTTTGGTCACCAAACACGTCGCTGGAACCCTAAAATGAAGAAATATATCTTCACAGAAAGAAACGGCATCTATATTATCGACTTACAAAAAACAGTAAAAAAAGTTGATGAAGCGTTTAACTTCATGCGTGAAGTTGCTGCTGATGGCGGAACAATTCTTTTTGTAGGTACAAAAAAACAAGCACAAGATTCTGTAAAAGAAGAAGCAGAACGTTCTGGCCAATATTATGTTAATCATCGTTGGTTAGGTGGTATGCTTACAAATTTTGATACGATTCAAAAACGTGTAAAATACCTTAAACAAATCGAAAAAATGGAAGAAGATGGCACATTTGATGTCCTTCCTAAAAAAGAAGTCGTTCTTCTTAAAAAAGAAAAAGAAAAATTAGAGCGTTTCTTAGGCGGAATTAAAACGATGAAAGCACTTCCTAAAGCGTTGTTCGTCGTTGATCCACGTAAAGAACGCATTGCCGTAGCTGAAGCACGTAAATTAAATATCCCAATCATCGGTATTGTAGATACAAACTGTGATCCAGATGAAATCGACTATGTTATTCCTGCCAATGATGACGCAATCCGCGCAGTAAAACTTCTTACTGCTAGAATGGCAGATGCGATCATTGAAGTGAATCAAGGCGAGGAAAATGTAGAAGCCCCAGTTGCTGAAACAAAAGAAGAAACAACAAACGAAGAAACAACTGAAGCTTAAGTTTTAAAACTTACAAGGTGATAAGGAAAAAACTTATCACCTTTTTTTAAAGATCAATATTGGAGGGAAATAAAATGGCAAATATTACTGCTCAAATGGTAAAAGAATTACGTGAAAAAACAGGTGCAGGTATGATGGACTGCAAACGTGCCCTTGTTGAAACTGAAGGCGTTATGGATAAAGCAATTGACTATCTTCGTGAAAAAGGGATTGCAAAAGCGGCTAAAAAAGCGGACCGAGTTGCTTCTGAAGGTATGACTCATGTTGCTAGTAATGATAAACATGCAGTTGTTTTAGAAGTCAATGCAGAAACAGATTTCGTTGCTAAAAATGATGACTTCCAAAAGCTTGTTAACAAAATAGCTAACCATTTATTAAGAACACGACCAAATAATCTTGAAGAAGCCCTTAATTCAGATATTGAAAAAGGTGTGACTGCCCAAGAATACATTACAGAAGCCATTACTAAGATTGGTGAAAACATTTCACTACGTCGTTTTGATATTAAAGAGAAAAGCGAAGATAGTGCATCTGGTGAATATATCCATATGAACGGTCGTATTGGCGTATTGGTTATTCTTAAAGGTACAAACGATACGGCTGTAGCAAAAGATGTTGCTATGCACGTTGCAGCGATTAACCCACAATACATTTCACGTGAAGATGTAGATGCTGAAGAGCTAGCGCATGAAAAAGAAGTATTAACACAACAAGCACTTAACGAAGGAAAACCAGCAAATATTGTTGAAAAAATGATTGAAGGCCGTCTAAGCAAATGGTTAAGCGAAATTTCTTTATTAGACCAACCATTCGTTAAAAATCCTGATATTACAGTTGGACAATATGTAAAAGAACATCACGCAACGATTGCTTCATTTGTTCGTTTTGAAGTTGGTGAAGGTTTAGAGAAAAAAGAAGATAACTTTGTTGAAGAAGTTATGAGCCAAGTGAAAAAAGACTAAGATATAATCTTAAAAAACCCCGTTATCATTAAGATAATGGGGTTTTTTCGTACATGGAAGTAGGAAAGCTCTTAAGAAGTAGAGAAATCAAACTAGTTTTTGTTTTTTAGACTTCAGAAAAAACAAAAGAAATCTATATTTTGTCTAATTTTAACAAAATATAGATTTTGGGTACAAAAACATTAAGAAATGAATTTTGTGCCTCTAAATTTTTATCTTGAGTAAAAGAAACACACTTCTTTCACTTATTTAATATGTCTATGTGGGTCTGTATAAACAAATAACCCAATAAAAAGGCAAATTACACACGAAATTGGTCGAAAGAAAATGCCAGAGAAACTCGGGGAAAGAATTAAGCCCATAATGAGCCCAACTGTCCAACACACTAATGCAAGAAATAAATAAAGGTCACTTTTTTTCGAGAAGACCATGGCAAGTCCTGCAAAAATGAGTAAAATAGCGGTTATTAAACTTGCCTTCATGGAGAGAGAGTCTGGGACTGAGAATAAATTATAGTTTTCCGTAAGCGGAATCGACAAGCTGGCTAACAAAGATATAATACCTGCCTGTAATGATAAGATCGTACAAAAAACACGCATAAACTGTAAAACTCCTTTATTTCGTTGCTAACTATATTATAAAAGATGTACACTATTAATCCTATATCTTTTTTGAAAAAAAGATAGTTTTTTAGAGCAATGTTCACAATTTCTTCACATATACAATATTTTTAGTAATAATTACTCAATAAAATGAATGTATTCTTTTAGGTTTATTTAGTATATTACTCCATTTCCGTTTATCAATCGGGTTAAACGTCATTATCGTTTTTCGCCTTTGCATCGCTAATCTTATCACGTTTAATTTTTTTAGTAAGATGTTAAAATAAAATGTAAAGTGATATATATGCATATTTTCTGTAAAAAAATCAATTTTAAATAAGCGCGTAAGTGAAAGGGAACGATAAAATTAAATTGTTTCTATTCGATTTACAAATCTTCCTTTAGCTAGTGCCATTTTATCCAAATGGTAAACGAGGGATAGCTTGTTTGTAAATTTTAGCTGTTTTTTAGATAAAATTACTTTTTTAATTGCTTATTTTCTAGTAGAATAAAAGACGGTGGATAAAAGCAGAACCTTTTATCTTGAAATAGAATAGTTATTGGAGGTTAATATGGATACCCCAGAATATAAACGTGTTGTTTTAAAATTAAGTGGTGAAGCGCTAGCTGGAACAGATGGCTTTGGTATTAATCCAAGTGTTGTCAATTCTATCTCTAGGCAAATAAAAGAAATTGTTGAACTTGGTATTGAAGTGGCTGTTGTTGTTGGCGGCGGTAATATTTGGCGTGGTAAACTAGGTAGTGAGATGGGGATGGACCGAGCTGCTGCTGATTATATGGGTATGCTTGCAACGGTATTGAATTCACTTGCGCTTCAAGATTCTTTAGACAATATCGGTGTAGCAACGCGTGTGCAAACATCCATCGATATGCGCCAAATCGCTGAGCCATATATTCGCAGAAAAGCTATTCGGCATTTAGAAAAAGGACGTGTTGTTATCTTTGCAGCAGGAACCGGAAATCCTTATTTCTCAACGGATACAACAGCTGCACTTCGAGCTGCTGAAATTGAAGCAGAAGTTATTTTAATGGCAAAAAATAATGTGGATGGCATTTATAATGCAGATCCGAAAATTGATGCGAACGCTACAAAATATGAAGAACTATCTTATTTAGATGTGATTAAAGAAGGATTGAAAGTAATGGATTCAACAGCATCTTCTTTAAGTATGGATAATGATATTCCATTGATTGTTTTTAGCTTTGAAGAAGATAATAATAATATTAAACGAGTTATTCTCGGTGAAAAAATCGGAACAACTGTTAGGGGGAAAGAATAATGAGTAAAGAAATTTTAACAGTATCAAAAGAAAAAATGGAAAAAGCAGAGCAGGTTTTATCACGTGATCTTGGAAGTATTCGAGCTGGGCGAGCAAATGCGTCTATCCTTGATCGTGTATCTGTAGATTATTACGGAGCGGCTACACCTGTTAATCAACTTGCATCAATTACAATTCCTGAAGCTCGTCTTTTAATGGTTACACCTTTTGATAAAACGATTCTTGGTGAGATCGAAAAAGCCATTCAGAAATCAGATTTGGGCTTAATGCCAAATAATGATGGTTCGGTTATTCGATTAACCATTCCACAACTAACGGAAGAGCGCCGGAAAGAACTTGTTAAAGAAGTGAAAAAAATCGCTGAAGAAGCAAAAGTTGCTGTACGTAACGTTCGCCGGGATGCAAATGATGAACTTAAAAAATTAGAAAAAGCAAGCGAGATTACAGAAGATGATTTACGCTCGTATAGTGATGATGTTCAGAATTTGACAGATACTAGCATTAAAAACATTGAGGAAATTGCAAAGAATAAAGAAGTGGAAATTATGGAAGTCTAATTTTTGAATCACAATAAAAAGCATTCCTTTTGCTGATAGTAGGGAATGCTTTTTATTTCTCTCATTAAAATTTTATCTTCCACACGAAACTTTTAGTACATTAATCACGTTTTTTTTGTTATTATAAGTTTAGGCATGCACTTTAAAAGTTGTATTTCTACTGGAGGATTTATCATGTTTAAAAAATTATTCAAACAAGATGAAAATATTATAAATAGCGGTCTATCAAATGAGCTACCTCTGCCTAAACATATAGCCATCATTATGGACGGTAATGGAAGGTGGGCGAAAAAACGCTTTTTACCTCGTGTTGCTGGTCATCGTGCGGGAATGGACGTTGTTAAGAAAATGACGCGTTATGCTAATTCGCTTGGAATCAAGGTATTAACTCTTTACGCTTTTTCTACTGAAAACTGGAAGCGACCAAATGATGAGGTTGATTTCTTAATGAAGCTTCCAGTTGAGTTTTTTGATACCTTTATTCCTGAATTAGTAGAAGAAAATGTTCGTGTTAATGTGATGGGATATCGCGATAGTTTGCCTAAACATACGCTTGATTCTGTTGAGCGTGCAATAGAACAAACGAAACATTGCACAGGTCTTGTGCTTAACTTTGCACTAAATTATGGTGGTCGTGCTGAAATTTTGACGGCCATGAAAGAAGCGACGGCTGAATTTATTAAAGACGGTAAAGAGATAGATAAGTTAACGGAAGACGATATTGAAAAGCATCTGATGAGTTATGGCTTAGGTGATCCTGATTTATTAATTAGGACAAGTGGTGAGATTCGTCTTAGTAATTTTATGCTTTGGCAGTTAGCTTATAGTGAATTTTATTTTATAGACGTTCATTGGCCGGATTTTTCAGAAGAGAATTTACTTGAGGCTTTGTTGGAATATCAGAATCGCTCAAGGCGGTTTGGTGGTTTATAGGGAGGAAAAAAATTGAAAACGAGAACGATTACGGCGATTGTTGCGCTAATTATTTTCTTGCCATTTGTTGTCGTTGGTGGCTTGCCGTTTGAATTAATGAGCATTTTACTAGCAACCATTGCAATTTATGAAATTTTAATCATAACAAAACAGAACGTGTTTTCTGTAAACGGTATTGTAACTGTGCTTTTTACTTGGGTCATCACCGTGCCAGATGAATATTTAAGCTTTTTAACAAAAATTGGGATTCAGAAAATGGAGTTAATTTTTATTGCCATAGCCATTTTACTTTCTTTTACAGTGTTTTCGCGCAATCAGTTTCATTTTGATCAAGTTGGAGTGGATGTTTTAGCTTCATTTTACGTGGGCTTTGGCTTTCATTTTTTAGCAGATGTTCGTTCAGCTGGTGTGATGTTTGTCATTTTTGCGCTTTTAATTGTCTGGACAACGGACACGGGAGCTTACCTTATTGGCAGAGCATTTGGTAAGCACAAGCTTGCACCACATGTCAGTCCAAACAAAACAATTGAAGGTTTTATCGGTGGGATTTTATGTTCACTTGTTATTGCAGGTGGATTTTACTACTTTTTTGTATCGACAAATGATTTTCTTCTTATTTTAATAGCTCTTGTTGTCCTTTCGCTTTTTGGTCAGTTAGGAGATCTTGTGGAGTCAGCATTAAAACGGTTTTATGATGTGAAAGATTCTGGAAAAATTTTGCCAGGGCATGGCGGCATTCTTGACCGCTTTGACAGTCTGCTCTTTGTATTACCTTTACTACATATACTACAAATCATTTAAATGGAGATGTGAAGATGAAAAATGTGATATTGTTAGGAGCAACTGGATCAATCGGAACACAAACACTTGAAGTTGTTCGATCAAACCCGGATTTATTTCGCATTGTTGCTCTTTCGTTTGGAAGGAACATCGAACTTGGACGACAAATTATCACTGAATTTAAACCAAAAATGGTGTCTGTTCAAAATAGGGAAGATGCTGAAACGTTAAAAGCTGAGTTTCCTGCGATTCAATTTTATGCTGGATTAGATGGCTTACGTGAAATTGCCGTTTGTTTAGATGGTGAGTTACTTCTTAGTGCTGTTATAGGCAGTATCGGTTTACTCCCAACACTTGATGCAATTGATGCAGGGAAAGAAATAGCGATTGCGAACAAAGAGACACTTGTTACAGCAGGACATTTAGTGATGAGAAAAGCGCGCGAAAAAAATGTGTCAATCTTACCAGTTGATAGTGAACATTCAGCGATTTTTCAAGCGTTAAATGGAGAAAAGCGTGCGCAAGTTGAAAAGTTAATTATTACAGCAAGTGGGGGAAGTTTTCGCGATAGAAGCCGTGCAGAATTGAAGGGTGTTACTGTGGCTGAAGCGCTCAGTCATCCAAATTGGAGTATGGGGAATAAGCTTACGATTGATTCAGCGACAATGTTTAATAAAGGCTTGGAAGTGATTGAAGCGCACTGGTTATATGATATGCCATATAAAGATATTGAGGTTGTGATTCATAGAGAAAGTGTGATTCATTCGATGGTTTCTTATGTTGATGGTAGTATCATTGCCCAGTTAGGCGTTCCGGATATGCGCATCCCCATTCAGTATGCTTTAACCTATCCTGATCGTGAGCCAATTCATTTTAGCGAGCCATTTGATATTACGAAATACGGGGCACTCCATTTTGAAAAAGTTGATTTTAATCGTTTTCGGGCATTGAAATTAGCTTATAACGCTGGTAAAATAGGTGGAACAATGCCGACTGTTTTAAATGCTGCAAACGAAATTGCTGTTGCTGGCTTTTTAAATGGCCAAGTTGCTTTTCAAAGTATTGAAGCGCTTGTTGAAAACGCGATGAAGTGGCATGAAACAATACAAGATCCCTCGCTTGAAACGATCCTTGAAGTGGATCATGCAACAAGGGGTTATGTAAAAACATTATTATAGAGGTGAACCTAATTTGACAACGATTATTGCATTTATATTCGTCTTTGGCCTTATTGTTTTCTTTCATGAGTTTGGTCATTTTCTTTTTGCCAAGCGGTCAGGTATTTTAGTTAAAGATTTTTCAATTGGATTTGGTCCAAAGATATTTGCTTATCGAAAAAATGAAACACAATATACGATCCGTTTGCTGCCAATTGGTGGTTATGTCCGCATGGCTGGTGAAGACGGTGAGGAAATTGAGTTAAAACCAGGATATCGGGTTGGACTTGAATTTTCTGAAGATGAAAAAGTAACCAAAATTATCATAAATGGCAGAGATCAATATGTAAACGCGCAACCACTAGAAGTCTCTTCAGCTGATCTTGAAAAAGAACTATTTATTGAAGGCTATGAGGATTACGATGAAACAAAGAAAGTTCGTTATCAAGTAGCTCGTGATGCGATTTTAATCGATGGCAAAATCGAGACGCTTATTACACCCTATGATCGTACATTTGGTGCGAAGTCGCTCGGAAAACGTGCGATGACCATTTTTGCCGGCCCGTTATTTAACTTTATTTTAGCTATTTTAATTTTCTCTTTCCTTGCTTTTGCACAAGGTGGGGTACCTGTGGATCATAGTGAAATTGGCAAAGTAGCAGCAAATAGTGCAGCAAGTACGGCTGGTCTTAAAGAAGGCGATCAAGTAAAAGCAATCGATGGTAAAAAAATAAACACGTGGGTAGATATTGTCGAAACCGTTGCTAAAAATCCAGCTAAAAAATTGGCTTTTGATGTAGAACGTAATGGAAGAATAGAAAATATCAGTGTCACTCCAGAAAAAACGAAACAAGAAAATAAAACGGTTGGTAAAATCGGTGTGATGCAGCCTGTTGATCATTCCTTTATTGCCAAAATCACTTATGGCTTTTCACAAACATGGCAGTGGATTACACAAATTTTTGGCGTTCTTGGTAAGATGATTACTGGTGGTTTCTCACTAAATATGCTAAGTGGTCCAGTTGGTATTTATACAAGTACAGAGCAAGTAGCAAGTTACGGATTTTTAATGCTGTTAAATTGGACAGCTGTGCTTAGTATCAATTTAGGGATTGTTAATTTATTACCGTTACCTGCTCTTGATGGTGGAAGATTATTATTTTTCCTTTATGAATTAGTTCGTGGAAAACCAGTTGATCCTAAAAAAGAAGGACTTGTCCACTTTGTTGGCTTTGCCCTTTTGATGGTACTAATGATTTTAGTCACATGGAACGATATTCAACGAGCCTTTTTCTAACGTTAGTTTATTTAAAAAATAGGGAGTGTTTAACATGCGTCAAACGATGACATTTATTCCAACTTTAAAAGAAACACCAGCGGATGCAGAAGTTAAAAGCCATCAGCTTTTACTTCGAGCAGGGTATATCCGTCAAGTAGCAAGTGGGATTTATAGTTATTTACCACTTGCTGGGTTAGCTCTTAGAAATATTGAAGCGATCGTTCGTGATGAATTAAATCGAGCAGGGGCAGCAGAGCTTCTCATGCCAGCTCTTCAGCCAACAGAACTTTGGCAAGAATCTGGAAGATGGGATGATTATGGTCCTGAATTGATGCGCTTAAAAGATCGTAATATGCGTGATTTTGTACTTGGTCCAACTCATGAGGAGGTCATCACATCTCTTGTTCGAGATGAGATCAAATCCTACAAACGTTTACCACTTACCATGTATCAAATCCAGACAAAATTCCGAGATGAAAAAAGACCGCGCTTTGGCTTGTTACGTGGTCGCGAGTTCATTATGAAAGATGCCTATTCTTTTCATGCCACCGAAGAAAGCTTAGATGAAACTTATCAGAAAATGTATCAAGCGTATAGTAATATTTTTACGCGTTGTGGACTTAATTTTCGCTCAGTTATTGCTGATTCTGGTGCTATAGGTGGGAAAGAGACAAAAGAATTTGTTGCTCTTTCTGACATTGGTGAAGATACCATTGCTTATAGTGATTCTTCGGATTATGCTGCAAACGTCGAAATGGCTTCGGTTCTTCATATGCAGAAACACACACACGAGCCTATCTCAGCGCTTGAAAAAATTGCCACACCTGATCAAAAAACGATTGCAGACATTATTGCGTTTTTAGACGTTCCGATCGAAAAAACGATAAAGTCAATGCTTTATCAAGTAGATGAAGAACTGTTGTTGATTCTTGTGCGCGGGGACCATGAAGTCAATGAGGTTAAACTTAAAAATGCTTTAGATGCCTCTTTAGTAGAACTTGTATCGCCAGAAAAAGCATATGAAATCATGGGCGCAAACTTTGGCTCACTTGGTCCTGTGGGTTCTAAAAAAGAGATAAGAATATTTGCTGATTATGCTGTTCAAGATATAGCCAATGGAGTTAGTGGTGCGAATGAAGATGGTTATCACTATAAAAATGTGAATCCTGAACGCGATTTTTCAGTAGCCAGTTATTTTGATTTACGCATGATCCAAGAAGGAGATCTTTCTCCTGATGGTGAAGGGGTTATCAAATTTGCTGAAGGAATTGAAGTAGGTCATATCTTTAAGCTTGGGACAAAATACAGCGAAGCGATGAATGCGACATTTCTTGATGAAAATGGTCGTGCAAAACCACTGATTATGGGCTGTTATGGGATTGGAATTTCACGACTTTTTTCAGCCATTGTTGAACAAAATAGCGATGAGAACGGTTTAGTATTTGATCGAGGAATTAGTCCATTTGATTTACACATTATCCCTGTTAACTTGAAAAATGATGAGCAACGTGTTTTTGCAGAAGACTTACACCTTGAACTTCAAGAAGCTGGACACAGCGTCTTATTAGATGACCGTGATGAACGAGCTGGTGTAAAATTTGCTGATGCTGATTTAATTGGCTTACCATTACGTATTACGGTCGGGAAAAAAGCTGCTGAAGGCATTGTTGAAGTGAAAATTAGAAAAACTGGGGAAATGATTGAAGTTCGTCAAGAGGAACTTCTCAATACATTACCGATTCTTTTTGGTGAAAATTAATTTTTGCTGTAAATAATCGTGTAAAAAGCGAACAAAGCGTTTATATTCAGGTAGTGAAAGTTAAATTGGATCCTGAATATGAACGCTTATCGCCGTTTTTATTCACCTGGAAGGAGTGAAGGATGTTGAGCGCTTCAAATAAAGAGAAGAAAGAGCGTTTTCAATTGCTGCTAGAACAAATTGGCTTGGCCGACATGAAGCAATTTGCAAGCTATACGGATGAAATGTTGATTGAAAAGTTAGTCGCCGATAAAGTAAAGCAAGTATGGCAATTTTACTTAGATGTTCCACAAATCTTACCAGCTGAGTTATTCCAAATGATGGAAACAAATATGAAGCAAGCTTTTACGCAAATTGCTAAAACAGAACTCGTGATTTCGGCACGTGAGATGCGGTTAACTGAGCAATCATTGCAAGATTACTGGAATATGGTAGTTGCTCCTATTTTAGAATCATCTCCAATGATTGGACAACTTCTTATGGAACAAAAACCAAAACTTCAGCAACCACACTTCATTGAAATAACTGTGCACAATGAAATGGAACAAACGAAAATCGCTCAAAGTTATCAGACTTATATTCTTGATCGCTATCAGCAGTTTGGTTTCTCGCATTTAGCTTTACGGATGAATACATTGGACCCTTCTGAAACAGAAAGTTATAAAGCATTTGCCGAAGCGAAACAAAAGGAAGATCAGCTCAAAGCAAGAGAAGCTGTTGAAGTGATGCAAAAACGGCAATTCGCTTCCCAAACTGAAAAGAATGAAGGCGAAAATCAAGCTCTTACAGGGCCTTTTCAAGTCGGTTATAAAATCAAGGACGATGAAGAAATCAAGCATCTTGGTGATATTTATGATGAAGAAAGACGTGTTGCGGTTCAAGGATACATTTTTGATACAGAAATTCGTGAGTTAAGGAGTGGTCGTAGTCTATTACAATTTAAAATCACTGATTATACGAGTTCAATGATTATCAAAATGTTTTCCCGTGATAATGAAGATGCAGCGATGTTTAAAAACCTGAAAAAAGGAATGTGGGTAAAAGTCCGTGGTAGCGTACAAAATGACACGTTTGTTCGTGATTTAATCATGATGGCTCAAGATATTAATGAGATTCCAGCCATTAAGCGTAAGGACACATCTGAAGAAAAACGTGTTGAACTCCATCTACATACGCCAATGAGTCAAATGGATGCGACCAGTTCATTTAGTGAATTGGCAAAACAAGCAGCAGATTGGGGGCACAAGGCTATTGCTTTAACGGATCATTCTGTTGCCCAGTCTTTCCCAGAAGCTTATGCAGCTGGCAAAAAAAACAATCTTAAAATCATTTATGGAATCGAAGCGAATTTAATTGATGACGGGGTACCTATCGCTTATAATAGCCAACATATTGCCTTAAAAGACGCTACATATGTGGTATTTGATGTGGAAACAACAGGGCTTTCTGCAGTTTACGATACAATTATTGAGCTTGCCGGGGTAAAAATCCAAGATGGTGAAGTCATTGATAAATTCGAAGCCTTTATCGATCCAGGTCATCCATTATCGGCAACCACGATCAATTTAACCGGAATTACAGATGATATGGTTAAAGGTTCTGATCCAATTGATGTCGTGTTAAAAAATTTCAAAGAGTGGGCTGGGGAAGCAATCTTTGTTGCGCATAATGCTTCTTTTGATATGGGCTTCTTAAACACAGCATTTGCAAAAGTTGGCATTGAAGAAGCAAAAAATGCAGTGATTGACACGCTTGAATTAGCCAGGTTTTTATATCCTCACTTTAAAAATCATCGTTTAAATACGCTTACGAAAAAATTCAATATCATATTAGAGCAGCATCACCGTGCGATTTTTGATGCAGAAGCAACGGCTTATTTAGCTTGGAAATTGATTAAAGATGCAAAAGAAATGCATGCAATCGAATACCATGACAGTTTAAATGACTATATGGGAGAAGGCGATGCTTACAAGCGTGCTAGGCCCTTTCATGCAACGATTTATGCTCAAACAGCTATTGGGTTAAAGAATCTCTTTAAGCTGATAACGATGTCAAATATTGATTACTTTTATCGTGTGCCGCGTATTCCTCGTTCTAAGTTAGAAAAATTACGTGAAGGTCTAATTATTGGAACTGCTTGTAGTCAAGGCGAGTTATTTGAAGCAATGATGCAAAAAGGCATGCAAGAAGCAGAAAAAGTAGCACACTTTTATGATTTTATCGAAATACAGCCAAAACCTGTTTATGCTCCGCTTATTGAGCGAGAACTTGTACGTGATGAAAAGGCACTTGAAGAAATTTTAAAAAACATTGTTAAGGTTGGCGAAAAAACAGGGAAGCCGGTTGTAGCAACTGGAAATGTCCATTATAAAGATCCAAATGATAAGATTTATCGTAAAATTCTTATCCACTCAATGGGAGGTGCAAATCCGCTTAATCGCACTGAACTACCAGATGTGCATTTCCGTTCAACAGATGAAATGCTTCAGGAGTTTGCTTTTTTAGGTGATGCAAAAGCTCATGAAGTGGTCATTACCAATTCTAACTTAGTAGCGGATTGGATGGAAGAACTTAAACCGATTAAAGATGAACTTTATACACCAAAAATTGAAGGGGCAGAAGATGAAGTCAGGAATATGAGTTATCAAATGGCACACGAACTTTACGGGGAAGAGTTACCAGAAATTGTTGAAGCCAGGCTTGAAAAAGAACTCAAAAGCATTATCGGTCATGGTTTCGCTGTAATTTATCTCATTTCGCATAAGCTCGTAAAAAAATCTTTAGTTGATGGCTACTTAGTAGGTTCGAGGGGATCTGTTGGCTCCTCATTTGTAGCAACGATGACGGAAATAACGGAGGTTAACCCTCTGCCTCCACATTATCTTTGTCCAAAGTGCAAGCACTCGGAATTTTTTAATGATGGCTCAATTGGTTCTGGTTTTGACTTGCCTGATAAGGAATGTCCAAATTGTAGTGCCAATTTGCAAAAAGATGGACAGGATATTCCATTTGAGACATTTCTTGGGTTTAAAGGGGATAAAGTCCCTGATATTGATTTAAACTTTTCTGGTGATTACCAGCCAATTGCCCATGCTTACACGAAAGAAATTTTTGGAGAAGATTATGTTTACCGAGCAGGTACAATTGGCACAGTTGCTGAAAAAACAGCTTTTGGTTATGTTCGTAATTATGAGCGTGATATGAACATGACCATTCGTGGTGCCGAAATTGATCGCTTAGTTGCAGGATGTACTGGCGTCAAGCGAACAACTGGTCAGCATCCGGGGGGGATTATTGTTATTCCAGATTATATGGACGTTTATGATTTTACACCCGTACAATATCCTGCTGATGCAACAGATTCTGAATGGAAAACAACACATTTTGATTTCCATTCCATCCATGATAATGTGTTAAAACTCGATATCCTCGGGCACGATGATCCAACGGCTATTCGGATGCTACAGGATCTAAGTGATATCGATCCTAAAACGATTCCAACTGATGACCAAAGCGTAATGAGTTTATTTGGTTCAACAGAAGCGCTTGGTGTTAAACCAGAAGAAATTGATTCTAAAACAGGAACACTTGGTATTCCGGAATTTGGAACACGTTTCGTGAGACAAATGCTTGAAGAGACAAAACCAACCACTTTTTCTGAGCTTGTCCAAATTTCAGGTTTATCACATGGAACCGATGTTTGGCTTGGCAACGCTGAAGAATTAATTAAGAATGATATTTGTGAATTGCCCGATGTGATTGGTTGTCGAGATGATATTATGGTCTTTTTAATCTATCAAGGCTTGGACAGTTCACTTGCCTTTAAAATCATGGAATCTGTACGTAAAGGTAAAGGACTAACCGCGGAAATGGAAGCTGCAATGAAAGAAAACAATGTGCCAGCTTGGTATATTGATTCTTGTAAGAAGATTAAGTATATGTTTCCAAAAGCGCATGCGGCTGCCTATGTTTTAATGGCTGTTCGTATAGCTTATTTTAAAGTCCATTATCCACTCTATTTTTATGCAACTTATTTTACTGTTCGGGCAGATGATTTTGATCTTACAGCAATGGTAAATGGGACTGAAGCAGTAAAAGCTGTCATGAAGGAAATTAACAGTAAAGGCATGGAAGCTTCTGCTAAAGAAAAAAATTTGTTAACCGTGTTGGAAATTGCCTGCGAAATGCTTGCTCGGGGCTATAAATTTCAAAAAGTAGATCTTTATAAATCAAAAGCAGCAGAATTTGTTATTGAAGGAGATACGCTGATCCCACCATTTAATGCAATACCAAGCTTAGGAACAAACGTTGCAAGGCAAATCGTGGCTGCAAGAGAAGACGGCGAATTTTTATCAAAAGAAGACCTGCAACAACGTGGTAAAGTTTCCAAAACGATTATTCAATATATGGATGACCAAGGATGCTTGGAAGAGTTACCTGATCAAAACCAATTATCGTTATTCTGACAAGCTTGAAAACCAATCAAACTTGCCTAAAAAAGCTTTTTATGTTATATTAATTAAAGAATGACAACGATAACTCAGCCAAGAGTGGGCCTCTGCCCACTCTTTCGTTTTGCAATTAGGTAAGTTTAAAAACGGCTGCTTGAGTATCTTTATAAGGAGGCTGAAATGAGCAAAGTTTTAGAACAAGTAGAGCAAATCGTTTCACCTATTACTGAGGAGCTCGGTTTTGAGTTAGTTAACCTTGCTTTTGAAAAAGAGGGGAAAAATTGGTTTTTGCGTGTATTTATTGATAAGCCTAAGGGCATTGATATTGATGAATGCGCTCTTGTCAGCGAGAAAATTAGTGAAAAATTAGACGAACATGATCCAATCACACAAAACTATTTTCTTGAAGTCTCCTCACCAGGTGCCGAACGTCCTTTAAAAAAAGAAAGCGATTTTGAAAACGCTGTTGGGAAGTACATTCATGTGACAAGCTATGAGGCGATTGAAGGTAGAAAAGTGTGGGAAGGTACACTTACACAGTATGATGGTACCATTTTAACGATTGAAATTATGGATAAAACAAGAAAAATTATTTGTGAAGTCCCTCAAAAAAGCATCGCCAAAGCAAGGCTGGCCATTAAATTTTAAAATTAAATAAGGAGTGACGAGAAAAAATGAGCACAGAATTATTGGATGCTTTAGATACGCTAGAACGAGATAAAGGAATTTCACGCAATGTGATTGTAGAAGCCATTGAAGCTGCACTCGTATCTGCATATAAGCGAAATTTTAATCAAGCACAAAATGTTCGCGTTGATTTTAATTTAGAAAATGGTTCAATTCGCGTTCTTGCTAGAAAAGACGTTGTAGATCAGGTTTTTGATTCTCGCCTTGAGATTTCACTTGAAGAAGCACACAAGCTAAACCCTGTATACAAAGTCGGTGATGTTGTTGAGCTTGAAGTAACACCAAAAGATTTCGGCCGAATCGCCGCTCAAACAGCAAAACAAGTAGTTACCCAGCGTGTACGTGAAGCTGAGCGCGGCATCATTTATGACGAATTCATTGATCGTGAAGATGATATTATGACAGGGATTGTTGAACGTCAGGATTCACGCTTTATCTACATCAATTTAGGAAAAATTGAAGCCATCCTTTCACAAAATGAGCAAATGCCAAATGAAACCTATCATGCCCATGACAGAATTAAAGTCTATTTAACTAAAGTAGAAAAAACAACAAAAGGACCACAAATCTTTGTTTCAAGAACACATCCAGGCCTTTTAAAACGACTTTTTGAAATGGAAGTTCCTGAAATTTATGAAGGCATAGTAGAAATTAAATCCGTTGCACGTGAAGCAGGAGATCGTTCGAAGATTTCGGTTTATACTGCTGACGCTGAAGTGGATGCAGTCGGTGCTTGTGTTGGTCCTAAGGGTGCACGTGTACAAACGATTGTCAATGAATTGAAAGGTGAAAAAATCGATATTGTTGAATGGTCAAGTGATCCATATACATTTGTTGCGAACGCCTTAAGCCCTTCAAAGGTACTCGATGTTATTGTTGATGAAAAAGAACAAGCAACGACAGTGATTGTTCCTGATTATCAACTTTCTCTTGCCATCGGTAAACGTGGTCAAAATGCACGCCTTGCTGCTAAATTAACTGGCTGGAAAATCGATATTAAAAGTGAAAGTGTAGCAACGGAAATGGGAATTTACCCACGAGAAGGAAGCGAAGAAACTGAAGTAGAAGATTTAGCAGATCGTGACGAAGAATAAAAGGAGAAATTAAAATGCGTAAGAAAAAAATCCCTCTAAGGAAATGTATGATTACAGGCGCTCGATTACCTAAAGGTGAGCTCTTGCGTATCGCTTATTCTAAAGATGGGAAACTCGCAATTGATCCTACGGGAAAAGCTCCCGGACGCGGTTTTTATATCATAAAAGATGTTGCCGCCTGCCAAAAAGCCAAAAAGAAAAATGTTTTATTTAGTCAATTAAAAATCCCGGAGCAAGAAGGCTTTTATGATGAACTTATTCATTTTGTAGAAGTTAATGGAGTGAAAAAAAGCAATGAATGATAAGTTTTTTTCTCTCTTAGGTCTTGCCTACCGAGCAAAAAAGATAACAACTGGAGAAGAATTAGTTTTAAAAGCTGTACGGAGAAAGCAAACATCACTTGTTATTATGTCCACTGATGTTTCCGAAAGCACAGCTAAAAAAATCCGCAGCAAATGTGAGTATTATGATGTAGCACTTTGTGAAATCGGCACACGTGAACAGCTAGGAGGTGCTATTGGCAAAGAGTCGCGCGCCTTACTTGCAGTGCTTGATAAAGGATTTTCAAAAAAACTAAGCGAGCTCCTAGGTTAATCCTTACGGAGGTGTACGACATGAGTAAAATTCGTGTATATGAATATGCAAAAGAACAGAACTTGCCAAGTAAAAAAGTAATTGAAAAATTAAACGAACTCGGTGTTGAAGTGGCAAACCATATGTCAACAATTAGTGATAATGCGCGCCGTCAACTCGATAATGCTTTTTCTAGCAAACCAAATAATAAGCCTGAAGTAAAACCGCAAGATCAAGGTCAAAGTAAGGGGCAAAACCAAAAGAATATGAATAATAAAGAACAAAGTCAAGCAAAAGATAATAAAAAAACAACACAAAATACCCAGCAGAACCGTCCAAATCAAGGGAATAAAACAACGAATCAAAACCGTCCTTTTGGAAATCGTCCTGGTGGCCAAAAACAACAAAATAATAACCAACGTGGTGGCAAAAACACAAGAAAAAAAGGTAAAATTAATCATAGTACCGTCCCACAAACACCACCAAAACCAAAGGAACTCCCTGCAAAAATTGTTTTTAGTGAATCTTTGTCTGTTGGTGAATTAGCACGGAAATTATACCGTGATCCAGCAGAAATCATTAAAAAGCTGTTTATGCTAGGTGTTATGGCAACAATCAATCAAGAATTAGATAAAGATGCGATTGAATTAGTTTGTGCTGAATATAGTGTTGAAGTAGAAGAAGAAATCAAAGTTGATATTACCGACTTAGATGTTTACTTTGAAGAAGCAAAAGAAGCTGACAAAGAAAACGAAGCACAACTTGAAGAAAGACCACCTGTCGTTACAATTATGGGACACGTTGATCATGGGAAAACAACCTTGCTTGACGCCCTCAGAAATACAAAAGTAATATTAGGTGAAGCAGGCGGAATTACACAGCATATCGGAGCATATCAAATTGAGGTCCGTAACAAAAAAATCACCTTCTTAGATACGCCAGGACATGCGGCTTTTACTGCTATGCGTGCGCGTGGTGCTCAAATTACTGATATTACAATCCTTGTTGTTGCTGCAGATGATGGCGTTATGCCACAAACAATCGAAGCAATTAATCATGCAAAAGCTGCTGGAATGCCAATTATTGTTGCCGTAAATAAGATTGATAAACCACAAGCTAATCCAGATCGAGTGATGCAAGAGTTAACAGAATATGGACTAATCCCCGAAGATTGGGGTGGAGATACAATTTTTGTACTAATTTCTGCTAAACTTAAAAAAGGATTAGATAGCTTATTAGATATGATTTTACTTGTTTCAGAAGTAGAAGAGTTAAAAGCGAATTCAAAACGTCGGGCAATAGGTACTGTCGTTGAAGCTGAACTTGATAAAGGCCGTGGTTCTGTCGCTACTTTACTTGTTCAAGACGGAACGCTTAACGTAGGGGATCCTATTGTTGTCGGTAATACGTTTGGTCGCGTTCGTGCAATGGTTAACGACTTAGGGCGTCGCGTTAAAACAGGCGGTCCTAGTACACCAGTAGAAATTACCGGTTTAAATGGCGTACCGCAAGCAGGAGATCGTTTTGTTGTTTTTGAAGATGAAAAAACAGCTCGTAACGTAGGCGAAGCTCGTGCCTCTCGTGCTCTAGTTGCTCAGCGCTCAGCTACGAATCGTGTAAGTTTAGATAATTTATTTGAACATATGAAAGCAGGCGAAATGAAAGAAGTAGGTGTCATCATTAAAGCTGATGTGCAAGGTTCTGTAGAAGCATTAGCAGCCTCTTTACGCAAAATTGAAGTTGAAGGTGTTAATGTTAAAATCATCCACACAGCAGTAGGAGCTATTAATGAATCTGATATCACACTAGCAGCAGCGTCAAATGCTATTATCATCGGCTTTAACGTTCGACCAACTGGACAGGCCAGAGAAGCAGCTGAAAGCGAACATGTTGATATTCGCCTGCATCGAATCATTTATAAAGCAATTGATGAAATTGAAGCAGCGATGAAAGGTATGCTTGATCCAGAGTTTGAAGAAAAAATTATTGGCCAAGCGCAAGTTCGCCAAACTTTCCATGTTTCAAAAGTAGGCACAATTGCAGGGTGCTACGTTACAGATGGTAAAATTACAAGAGATAGTGGTGTAAGATTAATCCGCGACGGCATCGTTGTTTTTGAAGGAGAGCTTTCGACATTAAAACGCTTTAAAGACGATGCAAAAGAAGTAGCAAAAGGTTATGAATGTGGGATTACAATTGAAAACTTTAATGATATTAAAGAAGATGATGTAATTGAAGCTTTCGTTATGGAAGAAATCGAACGTAAATAAGATACAAAAATGTGCGATTTTAAGAAAAATCCTCCCTCAGACCAAATCCAATGTTTCTAATAACACTTAGAGGCGAGGATACACTTTGACTAACGTTGAAAAGTTATAATGGGGTGAAAAAGGATGAACGTAAGAGCAAATCGTATCGCAGAACAAATGAAAAAAGAATTAGGCGATATTGTTAATCGTAAATTAAAGGATCCACGAGTAGGTTTTATTACAATTACAGGCGTTGATGTAACAGGTGATTTGCAACAAGCAACCGTTTATTTATCTGTATTAGGAGATGAAAAAGAACGCGAAGCAACGCTCCTTGCGCTTGAAAAAGCGCATGGCTTTATTCGTTTAGAAATTGGGAAACGCATTCGCCTGCGCAAGGTTCCTGAACTGTTGTTTAAAATTGATGAATCAATGGAATATGGGAATCGCATTGATGAACTACTACGCGATTTACATGAAAAAGAATGAGAAAAATGGAGTAGGGCAGCCGGGAAGTTAGGTTTGCCCTGCTTTTTTTAGAAGGGAAGTTTTTAATGAACGGAATTATCCCGCTTTGGAAAGAGAGAGGCATGACAAGCCATGATGCTGTTTTCAAGCTTAGAAAAATTTTGCATACTAAAAAAGTTGGCCATACTGGAACGCTTGACCCAGAAGTTTCTGGCGTGCTTCCTATTTGCGTGGGAAGAGCCACTAAATTAGCGGAATACATGACAGATGAAGGGAAAGAGTATATTGCCGAAATTTCAATTGGTAAAAGTACAACAACAGAAGATGGAACAGGAGATACCGTTAGCACAAAGGAAATCAGTCATGCCATTGATAAAGAGCAGATCACTGAAGTCCTAGTAAGCTTAACAGGAGAGATTACTCAAATCCCTCCCATGTACTCTGCTGTAAAAGTAAATGGCAAAAAATTATATGAATATGCAAGGCTTGGACAAACGATAGATCGGCCGCAACGTCAAGTCCAGATTCATGCTCTTGAAAGATTGGATGACAAAGCTCTTCTTACAGCGGCCGAGCCGACTTTCAGATTGCGGATTGCATGTGGGAAAGGGACTTATATCCGTACACTTGCCGTTATGATCGGAGAAAAACTTGGCTATCCCGCCCATATGTCAAAACTCGAACGCACAAAAAGTGGTTTTTTTCAAAAAAAGGATTGCTTCACTTTGCAAGAGATTGCTGAGAAAGTGGTTGCAAGTGATTGGAGTTTCTTAGCGCCATTAGAAAAAGGAATCGCTTCATTTGCTCAAATTGATATAGAGGATGCCATTTACAAGCAGGCTCTTAATGGACGTGTTTTTACTGAAGAGGAATTAAATACATCTGTAAAAGAGCGTTTAGCCTTAATGCATAACGAAAGACTAGTAGCAATTTACAAACCACATCCTGAAAAAGAAAAGATGTATAAGCCTGAAAAAGTAATCGAACTTAACGATGCAAAGTGATTGCCGAAAGGGTCACTTTATATTATGATAGCAAAGGATAAAGAATGAGGAGAAAGTGTTTATGGAAACAATCTATTTACATCACCCTGAACTAAAAAACAGTGATACAAGTGAAAAAGTGATTGCTCTTGGCTTTTTTGATGGCTTGCATCGCGGCCATCAAGCTGTCATTCAAGAAGCTAAAAAAATCGCTAAAGAAAAAGGATTAAAGTCAGCAGTGCTAACCTTCGATCCCCATCCTTCCGTTGTTCTAAATACCATGCGAAAAAAAGTAAAATATTTAACGCCGATCAAACAAAAAGTGCAGAAAATAGCTGATCTTGGTGTTGATATTTTATATGTGGTGCGATTTACAACTGCTTTTTCCGAGCTTGCACCAGAAGAATTTGTTGAAAAATATTTAGTTGCTTTAAATGCAAAAGAGGTTGTTGCCGGATTCGATTATTCCTATGGCAAAATGGGCGCTGGAACAATGACCGATTTACCTACCTATGCGAAAGATCGTTTTCATGTGACGATTATTGATAAAAAAGAAGCTTTTAGCGACAAAATTAGCTCAACAAAAATCCGACAGTACATTGAAACTGGCGAAATGGAAGAAGCAAACCAGCTACTTGGCTATCCTTACACAACAAAGGGAACCGTTATCCATGGAGATAAGCGCGGCCGTACGATTGGTTTTCCGACCGCTAATATCGCAGTAGATCCAGATTATTTAATCCCTAAACTGGGTGTTTATGCAGTTAAATTTCGCGTTAATGAGCAGACACATTTAGGAATGGCTAGCATTGGGCATAATATCACTTTTAAAGATGACCAGCCACTTTCAATTGAAGTTTATATTCTCGATTTTAAACGTGAAATTTACGGGGAAGACGCAGAAATTGAGTGGTATTACTTCTTTCGTCCCGAGCTTAAATTTAATGGCGTAGAGGGCCTAATTGAGCAGTTAAAACAAGACGAGCAAAATACACGCACTTATTTTGCGCATCATCCAGATGAGTTTTAAGAAATTCCTGTTTAAAGCTTGCTTTTAGTGATGATTTAGTGTATCTTTAATTCTGTACGAACAGAACCATTACTTGGCTTATTTGCGAATCACCAACGCGCTGCTCAGTAATTGGGGATATAATGAAGGAGGTGGAGTTAATATGGCTTTAACTCAAGAACGTAAAAACGAAATCATTGCTGAATATCGTGTCCATGATACAGACACAGGTTCACCGGAAGTACAAATCGCTGTACTTACTGCTGAAATCAACAGCTTGAATGAACACGTTCGCGTGCACAAAAAAGACCATCATTCTTACAGAGGTTTGATGAAAATGGTAGGTCACCGTCGTAATCTTTTAACTTATTTACGTAAAAAAGATGTTCAACGTTACCGCGAGCTTATTAAGCGTTTAGGTTTACGCAGATAAAAATCAGACTGAAAGCGGGAGACTAGTTTTTCCCGCTTTTTTGTTAGAAAAAAGTAATGGGAATAAAAAGTGATGCACTTACTTTATCGCATGAATCCAAAAACGTGATATAAATAGTTATGTTAGGTTTTTGGATTCATGCGTGCTCAAGGATTGAAGAGTGTGCATGAAACATTCTTATACATGATAAAGTTTCATCATTTTCCCAACAAGAGGAGAATAACGATATGTCAGAAAAACAAGTTTTTACAACGGAATTAGCTGGAAAAAAGCTAACCATTGAAGTTGGACAGCTTGCTAAACAAGCGAGTGGTGCTGCGTTAGTACGTTACGGTGACACCGTCGTTTTAACAGCCGCAGTAGGTTCCAAAAAGCCACGTCCAGGAGATTTCTTTCCCTTAACTGTAAACTATGAAGAAAAAATGTATTCCGTTGGTAAAGTCCCTGGTGGATTTTTAAAACGTGAGGGACGTCCAAGCGACCGTGCAACATTAACTGCGCGCTTAATTGATCGCCCGATTCGTCCATTATTTGCTGAAGGTTTTCGAAATGAAGTACAAATAACATCAACCGTTTTTAGTGTAGACCAAGATTGCTCACCGGAAATGGCAGCAATGCTCGGTTCATCAGCGGCACTTTCTATCTCTGATATTCCCTTTGAAGGACCAATTGCAGGGGTTGATGTCGGGCGCATTGATGGAAAATATATCATCAATCCAACGACTGAACAAGCTGAAAAAAGCGATATTGAACTTACCGTCGCTGGTACGCATGAAGCGATTAACATGGTAGAAGCCGGAGCAAAAGAAGTTTCCGAAGAGGCAATGCTTGAAGCGATCATGTTTGGTCACGAAGAAATCAAGCGTTTATGCGAATTTCAACAAGAAATTGTTCAAGCTGTAGGTAAAGAAAAACGCGAAATTGAACTCTTTGTTACAGATCCTGAACTTGAAGCTGAGGTTAAGAATTTAAGCGAAACAAAGATGAAAAAAGCAATCCAAACAGAAGAGAAAAAAGCACGTGAAGCCGCAATTGATGCTGTGAAGGAAGAAATTCTAGCGATTTATGAAGAAAAAGAGCTAGAAGATAAAGAAGCATTGTTAGCCGATGTAGCTCATATTTTAGAAATGATCGAAAAAGATGAAATGCGTCGCTTAATTTCACAAGATAAAATTCGTCCTGATGGGCGTAAAGTAGATGAAATTCGCCCATTATCATCTGAAGTAGGTTTGCTTCCTCGTGTGCATGGGTCAGGTCTATTTACACGTGGACAAACGCAAGCTTTAAGCATTTGCACATTAGCACCATTACGCGAACATCAAATTATTGATGGCCTTGGAACAGAGGAATATAAACGTTTTATGCACCACTATAATTTCCCACAATTTAGCGTTGGTGAAACAGGGCCACGCCGCGCACCTGGTCGTCGTGAAATTGGACACGGGGCATTAGGAGAACGCGCATTACAATATGTTATTCCTTCTGAAGAAAAATTCCCTTATACGATTCGCCTTGTTTCTGAAGTTCTTGAATCAAACGGTTCAAGTTCGCAAGCAAGTATTTGTGGATCAACACTTGCGATGATGGATGCAGGTGTCCCTATTAAAGCACCAGTTGCAGGTATCGCAATGGGCCTTGTTAAGTTAGGTGAAGATTATACAATCTTAACGGATATTCAAGGAATGGAAGATCATTTTGGCGATATGGACTTTAAAGTAGCAGGGACACGCGCTGGTATTACGGCATTACAAATGGACATTAAAATTGATGGTTTGAGCCGTCAAATTTTAGAAGAAGCATTAGCACAAGCAAAAGCTGGACGTCTTCACATCTTAGATCATTTAGAACAAACAATAAGCAAACCTCGTGAAGAACTTTCCATGTATGCACCAAAAATTATGACAATGTCAATCAAGCCTGAGAAAATTAAAGATGTCATTGGACCAGGTGGAAAACAAATTAACGCCATCATAGAAGAAACAGACGTTAAAATTGATATTGAACAAGATGGCACAGTTTATATCGCTTCACAAGACGAAGCGATGAATAAAAAAGCAAGAAGCATTATTGAAGATATTGTGCGTGAAGTCCAGGTAGGTGAAATTTATACTGGAAAAGTTCGTCGTATTGAAAAATTCGGTGCTTTTGTAGAATTATTCAAAGGGACAGATGGTTTGGTTCACATTTCTGAATTAGCTCACGAGCGCGTTGGGAAAGTAGAGGACATATTAAAACTTGGCGATGAAGTTACTGTAAAAGTAATTGAAATCGATCATCAAGGACGAATTAACTTATCACGTAAAGCATTACTTGAGAAAAAAGAAACCGAAGAAACAAAACGACCTGAAAAGAAACCTTACAACAACAAGCGTAAAGATGATAAATAAAAAAACGCAACAAAGCTTTGAATGAAAGCTTTGTTGCGTTTTTTTATTTATGAGCCAGTTTTTTAGCAATTTGCTCAAATGACATGTCGCTATTTAGTGGATATTTTCCGTCACGGATATATTTTTCGTAGTTATTTTGTTTTAAATAGTTGTCGAAGTCATTGGCATTTTTAATAATACCGTTCTTTTGTAATTCCTCGCTTGCTTTAGAAGAAGGATCACCTTTTTCTAGTGTTAAGGTATAAGTTTTTACTTTTTTCTTTGCTTCTTCTTCTTTGGCTTTTTGTTCTGCCTGTTTTGTTTTTTCTAGCTCTTTTTCGGCCAATAATTTTTCATATTTTTCTTTCCATGAAGCTTCATTTTTTGATGTTGCTTTGGTTTGTTCTGCCTTTGTTGAAGTCGGCTGTTTTACACTTTTTGAAACACTAGGAGAAACTTGACTGAAAACAAACAGGACAAGTGCAGAAATGAGAAAACCAAGAGCAATCATTTGTAAATTTTTTTTCATAGATACACTCCTTTTTTAGATTCTCTTATTCAAAATTGAAACTAATGTTTCAAATATTCTTTAATGATCTGCTCAATTTCTTCTTGGGGAAGAGAAGATTGCTCAACAATCTCTTCTGTTGTAATGCCGGACGTATAAAGTGTGATCACTTGTTTTTTTAGTAACTCACGTATTTTAGGGCTCAGTTCTTTTTGAGTGTCTTCGTGAGCAGTAGGCAGTTCGGTTTTTTCTATATGACTCGCTTTTTCAAGAATCGTCACACGTCTTTTTAGTTCATAGTTTTCATACATTAACTGAGAAGCTACTTCTTCGATCTCTGTTTCAAGGTTTTTGCTATCGCTTTTTTGCATAAAAGATAAAACAAAAAGAGCGATGGCAGCAATAAGCAGAATAACAATCACTATGGTCATTATTTTTTGGTACACCTCTTTTCGCTAAGCCTACTTTTAGTTATAGCATAAAAGTATATAAAACGCTATGCAAAAATGAATTTGTAAAGAAATTAAAAAGAATGACGCATGAAACCTTGCAAGTATTGTGTAAAAATGATATCATAATAAAAGTCTGAGGAATAAAACCTTACAAAGAGTTGGAGGGGAAATAAATGCGCGTAAATATTACTTTAGAATGCACCGAATCTGGTGACCGTAACTATATCACCACTAAAAATAAACGTGAGAATCCTGAACGTATTGAACTAAAAAAATATTGTCCAAGATTACGTCGTGTAACTTTACATCGCGAAACAAAGTAAGCAGCAGGATTTGCCCTGTTGCTTTTTTATTATTCAAAAAGTAAAGAGGTGCTTTTAGGATGAATAAAAAAGAAATTAGGCAACAGATTTTAAAGACGTTAAGTGAAATGCCAAAAGAGACTCATTTAGAAAGATCAAAAGAACTAGCAGAAATGCTTTTTCAAACCAATGAATGGAATCGCGCTCAAATTATTGGAGTGACATTATCGCGTTTTCCAGAAGTTGAAACGAGTTTTATCATAAAAGAAGCAGATCGTACTGGGAAAAAAATTGCTATTCCAAAAACATATGGTAAAGAACATACAATGGATTTTCATCTTTATGAAGTTAACGATAAATTAATGAAGACCAAGCTAGGATTAAAAGAACCATTAGACGATGCTCCTTTTATAGCAAAAGAAAGGATCTCGCTTTTAATTGTTCCAGGTGTTGCTTATCAAAAAGCTGGTTATCGAATTGGTTTTGGTGGAGGTTTTTATGATCGTTATTTAGCTAATTTTGTTGGAGATACGGTTTCGTTATTGTTTCAAGAACAGCAAAATGAAGAGTTTACAGCTCAAATGCATGATCAGCCTGTCCAAAAGCTTCTAATTTACTAAATTCGCTTATTAAAAAAATTTGAAAAATCAGGGTAGAATGTTTACAATCCCTGTTTTTTTGCGTATAGTAATAGATATAATTTGTTATGAAAGCAGGTAATTTTTTGAACTCCCTGGAGACATTTATTTTCTGGCATTTGACCAGTTATTTTTTAAGCGAAGAAAATTATCGTTTAATCCATTTACATGAAGAAAAACATGAGCTTTGGTTAGAAAATCCTGCTCAAAAAGATCGTCCTGTTATTCGTATCCAAATGAAGGAGTTAAGTTGGTCTAACGTGATCGAGCGTGATATCAATCATACTTTTCATATTGTAGAAAATTTACGAAAGCAAATGGGACGAATGAAGCTGTTTTTAGCCAATATTTATATTAGCCCATTTGAACCAGTGGGAGACACCAGTTCTTTTTTTATCAAGCCAATCACTAAGAAAAATGGGAAGCTTGCTATCCAGAATCTTTTATTGACAAGCGAAAATCTGAAGCCCCAATTAGAAAATATTGAGAAAAGACTGGGCGTTAAAAATGGATCATTTAGCATTCCTGACAAAGTTACAGAGGAAATGGTGACAAAAGAGCGTGATTCAGTTATTCGGTATATTACGGCAAAGGTAAATGAAGAGCAGCAATCTGCTCGTAAAGAAAAGCCTCTTGTTACGTATACTTTTTTAGCAATGCAAATTTTAGCTTTTATTTTTATTTTTTTGCAAGATCGTGCGTTAAGCACCTATACGCTTGTAAAATGGGGAGCGATGTTTAACCCGCTTGTTTATGAAGGTGAATGGTGGCGTTTTATTTCTCCTGTTTTATTGCATGTAAATTTCATGCACATTGCTTCAAACTGTATTATGCTTTATGTGATTGGTCCATGGGCAGAAGGTGCTTTTGGCAAGTGGCGTTATTTCTTCATTTTACTTTTTGGAGGAATAGCTGGAAATATTGCTAGCTTTGCTTTTAATCCAGAAAGCGTTTCAGTTGGTTCAAGCACAGCTTTATTTGCTGTTTTTGGTGCATTGCTTTATCTTGTAGTGCGTAGACCACATATTTATGCAAAAACAATTGGAACAAGTATTGCTGCTCTTGTAGTTGTTAATTTGATCATTGATATTTTTTCACCTAATATTAGTTTATCTGGGCATGTCGGTGGTCTTGTTGGAGGCTTCTTTATAGCTGGAACACTTTCTTTAAAAAAACACTACTTTCATTGGCGTCAATTGATGTACGGTATAAGCTCATTTATCCTAGTAGTTCTTTTTGTTTTTGTAGGTTTAGATAAAATAGACGAGCCAATTCGTCCATCTGCTACAAATGCTATTGCACAGTCTTATTTACAAGACGGCAAACCTAAAGAAGCCAATAAATTAGTGCGTTATTTGGAAATATCGGATAGTGCGGATGAAAATACGTATACACTGCGAGCTTCTGAGGCTATAAAACAAAAGGACTTTTATCATGCCGCCCAATTCGCGAAAAAAGCAAATGACATCGATCCTTCAATGGCCTATCCGTATTATGTTTTAGCTCTTTATAAGCTAAATACTGGAAATAAGGCTGCTGCGAGAATAGAAGCGAAAAAAGCAGCAGAATTATCTGATGATCCGATATATCGTGAATTTTATGCCCGATTAATGCAAGAAAATAATAGATAAAGAAGGTTAAAATTTGGATTCTGTTTATGATGTAGGGCAGTTATTAAAGAAATTTGGTATTTATGTTTATCTTGGCAAACGTGAGTATGATATTGAAATGATGGAACATGAACTGACAGAACTGTTTAAACATAGCCTTTTAGATCGTGAAAATTATGCCCGAGCAAGGAGTATTTTAAAGCAAGAGTTGATGAAAGAAAAGCGAATAAATAACCAGCATTAAATGGGTTGGAGGAATCAATGTTAATGGAAAAGAAACTAATTGGTGTTGATTTAGGCGGGACATCAGTAAAAATGGCTATTTTGACTAAAGATGGAGAGGTAGAAGAAAAATGGTCAATTAAAACAAATATCAGTGATAATGGCTCGCACATCGTTAAAGAATTAGGTGATAGCTTAAATCAAAAGCTGACCGAATTAGGGCTTGATAATCAACAGTTTTACGGAGTAGGAATGGGAACGCCTGGAACAGTTAATTATGAAAAAGGAATTGTTAAAGGTGCTTATAACCTTAACTGGTCAAAAGAACAGCATGTCAGAGATGGCTTAGCGCGAATCACTGGCCTATCGATCTTCTTGGATAATGACGCAAATGTTGCTGCTTTAGGTGAAAGATGGAAAGGCGCAGGAGAAGGCGGGGCCAATGTTGTTTTTGTTACGCTTGGGACTGGTGTTGGTGGCGGAATTTTCGCTGAAGGACAAATTCTTCACGGAGTTCGAGGTGCAGCTGGTGAAATTGGTCATGTTACTGTTATGCCTGAAAATGGCTATCAGTGTACTTGTGGGAAAAAAGGATGCTTAGAGACGGTTGCCTCTGCAACTGGAATTGTTCGAGTAGCTAAGGAAATGGCAAAAGAATTCTCTGATGTTTCTGAGTTAAAACAGCTCATTTCAGACGAAAAAGAAATTACGTCTAAAAAGGTATTTGATTTAGGAAAAAAGAATGATCAACTTGCTGTTGCTGTTATTGACCGGATTTCTTTCTATTTAGCACTAGCGCTCAGTCATATCGGTAATATGCTAAATCCAGAAAAGATCATTATTGGCGGTGGTGTATCTGCTGCAGGAGATTCATTACTTAAGCCTATTGTTTCTTATTTTGAAAAAATGGTATTTCCAGTGGTGAGAGAATCAACCAAAATTTCAATTGCCACACTTGGAAATGATGCAGGAATTATTGGTGCTGCTTGGCTTGCACTTCCAGACGATGAAGATCAAGAGGCATAAACAAAATAAAACGGTGACAAGCGCTCGCGATTGAAGAGGTTTGCCAGACTTCCGGTTTTCACGTGTACTCCATTTCCGGTTTCTGGCAAACTTTTTCAATACTAAAGTTTTTGCATGATTTGTCGCGTTTAACATGTAGTATTACGCGCTATTTTTCAAATCGTAAAATATAGCTGAACCGTACTATGCTCCAGACTCTTTGGTTGCGGGAAGAAAAAATTCGCGTTGTAAATGGTAGCCGTTTTTCAACCAAATATTGGCGGTTATTGTAGCATTGATAGAATTGTAATTTGAAAATTGAATTTTACTTGAACCATAATACATCTCACTTGCTGTTGTTTTTTGCATAAGCACTAATCTAGCTTCAATTTCTGCTTGATAATAACTTTGAATGCTTTTTTCAAAATGAAGTTGTTGGCTATATATAAATAGGGTGCTAGTGATAATTAAACTAGTGATTAAAAAAATAAAAAGCGTAAATGGTAAAGTGAATCCATTTTTTTTCATTGTTCATTCACCTCAGGATGAAGTGGTAATTGCATGGTTTGGATCGTTCGATTAGACAGCTCCACATTTATTTTAATTGCATGATTTGCTTTTTTTATATCAATATCTTTAATTTGGAAAAGTAGTGGTTCATGTCCTTTGTTATTGATTTGCTTGCGAATCATATCTTGGTACTTTGTAAAGCAAACAAGGCCTTTCGTAGAAGTTAAACATAAGCTTTCTTTTGAAATAGAAGAAATGGATTGGCTATGATTGTATTCGTTTAACAGTTGATTTCGAAAGATTGTCCATTCGCTTGTTAAAGACATGTCTGATAAATCCAATATAGAATGAAGTGACAAGATGACAATGGGAATCAGTGTAGTCATACATGTGGCAATGATTAAAGTTAATATCGCTTCAATTAGTGTAAAACCAGCACTATTTTTGATCCGATAACGAACAGTAACTAAAGGTTGCTGATTTTGCACAGATTTGCCACACTCCTTCTGTTTTACTTTTTTGGATTGTTAGATTACCAATTGTTTTATTGCTTTCTTTGTTATCGTGGAGTAATAAATTGCTTTCATCGGCTATTGTTTGTAACAACATTGTTTTTTGCTTTTCTGTTTGAAGTGTATCAACCATTTTGAATAAACCAGGAATCAAAAAAGAGCAAATCAGTGAAAAAATACTTAGAGAAATGAGCCCTTCGAGGAGAGAAAAACCATTAATTTTGTTTAGCAATGCGAAAGCGCCCCTTTCCGATTTGAAAGATAATTTGATAGTCATAGCCTTTACCGTAAAGCGTTACTGTTTTAAATTTATTTATATGGCCTGTGGATGCATGGAATTTAAAAGTTTCATCTTGGGCCTCTTTAAAATGTAGATTTTTAGGATAGTTCATATGGATAGGCTGTTGATTTGCGCTTTTCATCGTTATGGATTCTGAGGTAAATGACAGTGTACTATTTTCATTGCTAGTTATTGCTGCCATTTGAACCGTATAAATCGTCGTTTGTAATTCGCGAAAAAAATTCCGTTCTTGTTGGTTATCAAGTAATTTTCCAATTGGGAATAAAGTGATGCGGATTAAAAGCATAAATATGGTAAGGACAAATAGGATTTCAATTAATGAAAAACCATTTGGCTTAACTTTCTTGAACATGGCCATCAGCATCAATTTGGATGTTTTTTCCATTGGGACATGATTTCTGGTCTGCTTTTAAAAAACCTTTACTGATTAATTCATTTAGCGAGGGAATTTGATTAAATTCAAGTTGATATGCTTGAACTTGTCCTTCTACTAGTGAAATAAACGCATCGCAACCTTTATTATTAATATTCTTACTTTGTTTGACAACATTTGGGATGGTTAAAAGGAGTAGAATACTGACAACAAGTAAAACAATTAACATCTCAATCAAGGTAAACGCTTCAGAATCACGCCAATTAAGTTTAAACATGTGATTTCAACCTCCTTAAATTTGTTCAATCATAGAAAACATCGGTAATAATATGGAAAGATAGGTTGCGATAACTAAAATGCCAATGATCAAAAAGGCAATCGGTTGAATCCAAGCAAAAATTCGTTCCGTTTTTTCGAGTAATCGAGTGTGACTGCTTTCATAATAATCAATTAGCTCTTCAGTTAACGTCCCATTTTGTTCACCATGAGCAATAATTTTTGTTAGTTCTTGTTCGAAAAGAGGCAACTTTTTTAGTGAAGCAGAAAAAGATAAGCCGCTTTCTAATGAGGATTGTATCTTTTGAGCAATTTCTTTAAATAATAATGGTGCTTTGTCTCTTTGGAAAATCTGAATGATATTTTGGATAGATAAACCACTTTTTAACAGATAACCACATTCACGTGCTAGTAATTGAGAGTAATGGATACGGAACATTGAGCGAGCTACAGGGATACGCTTAAGATAGTTATATTGTTCAAGTGGTGTTAACTTAGCTATTTTTCTTGTAAATATAAATATAAGAATAGAGGTAATTATTAAAATAGTAAATAAAATTATTGGTAATTGTTCTAGAATAAAGAAATTTGTACGATTATTATTCGCATTTAATTGATGAAATAATAGATTGAATTTAGGAAGTAGGAAGATTTTTAGTAAAAAAAGGACAATGATCATTGTAAACATTAAAAATGCTGGATAGCGAATGGTTTTTTGTAAATGTTTTTGTTGAAGAGCTCTTTTCTTTAACAGCTGTCCACAATCCTTTAATGTGTGATTAAAATAGCCGTGTTCACCTGTATAGGAAATGGGGGCAGTAATAAAAAGAGGGAAAGCAATGCCATGTAAAGCATCGGCTAAAGAATCTCCTTGATTTAAATAGTGATTTAATTTTAGGTAACGTTTTTGGTGCTGTTTTGCGGTGATACTTAAATAAACAACGGCAGTTTCGATTGGAAAGCCTTTTTCAAGTAAATCTGCAAGTCTAATCAAAAAATCACCATCTTTATTCCAATCTTTTTTCTGCAAAAAAACCATAAGCAACTCCTTTCCTGTATTGCTTTTTAATAGAAGAATGTATAGAAGCTTGGCCATTGATGCAATCGGTTAAAAGCTCATCATTCGCAGTTTCATATAAAACTGTTTGTTTGAGTGGGTGATGTGTGCAATAAATCGAACAGTTTCTGTGACATAAAGGGCAATATAAATCAGTTAATTGTTGATAGCTTATACCTAATAAAGCATCATTTAAATCATCACGTGTTACACCAAGATCTGTTAGTCTTGTAATCATTGTGTTTAGATTTGAAGCGTGGATTGTGCTTAGAACTAAATGTCCTGTTAGAGCTGCACGAATGGCCATTTTTGCGGTTTCAGAATCACGTATTTCACCAATGATTAAAATGTCAGGGTCGTGTCGCAGGACAGCACGAAGGACCTTCTCATAATTCAAGCCAGCTTTTTCATTGATTTCAACTTGTAAAAAAGAAGGAGAATAGTGTTCTACTGGATCTTCAACAGTGATGACATGTTTTGCGCGGTTACGGCAAAGTTCATTGGCTAAGCTATACATTGAGTTTGACTTTCCGCTGCCTGTTGTTCCTGAAAATAAGAACAGGCCATAGCGATTATGGCAACACGCTATGATTTTTTTGGCGCTTGCTTTAAAAATAGTACTATTTAAAAAAGGAATCGTTGCTTGGTAATGAAAAAGGCGAATGACTAAGCTTTCAGAACCTAATTTGTCTGGAAGTGCAGAAATACGTAATGCGAATGTCTTTTCGTTTAATTGTTTTTCGAATTGTCCAGATTGCGGTTTACGCTTTTCGCAAATATCCATAGATGCTTGGAATTTCAAATAAGATTGTAATTTAGCGCCTTCAAGTAGAGGTAATTGCATAATGGTATGAAGTTTATTTAGAATTCGTAAGCGGACAATCCAGTATTTGGTGGTTGGATGAATATGGATGTCAGAAGCATTTAAATTCGTTGCTTTGGTGAGAATACGCGAAAAAAGTTGTTGGGGCATTGAGCACCTCCTATTAGTATACATATTCGCCGCCTTCTGGTTAATTCCTTTTTTAGGAAATGAACGTTTTTAATGGAAAAATGAATTTTTTGAAGTATATAGCACGTATATTTTCGCTTGTTTGTGAAAAATAACTTGTTCTCCAAATAAAAAAAATATTTTTGAGAAATAATTTGATAAACATTGTGCTGTTTTTAACATACGTACATTTACATTATTTAAATCCATAAAAGCACTTACATTCCGAACGAATTTTAAAATAAATCCTTAAAACAGAACAAAATCAATTATTTGCTGAACGTTTCAACAAATGGTAAGCTATAGGAAAGGCAAAAATACATAGCAATTGCGGGTGAAAATAAGCAGAGAGATCGAGCTTTCGGCGCCGACGGGGAAAGCATATGTATGTGAAACTCTCAGGCAAAAGAATGTTTATTGGACGCGACTCTGGAGTAAATCAGGATACGACAGAGGCTTATCTTTTTAATAATAAGCCTTTTTTCTATGAGGAGGAGTAGAGATGGGAGAATTAAAAAAAACACCGCTTCACTCTGTATATGCTAAGTACGGAGCAAAGACAATCGATTTTGGAGGATGGGATCTTCCTGTGCAATTTGCTGGAATTAAAGCAGAGCACGAAGCTGTTCGTACAGATGTAGGCGTTTTTGATGTTTCACATATGGGTGAGATTACTGTGAAGGGATCCGGAAGTGAAGCTTATTTACAGAAAATGCTATCGAATGATCTGACAAAATTAAGCGATGGACGTGCTCAATATAACATCATGTGCTACGAAGATGGTGGTGCAGTAGATGATTTAGTTGTTTATCGCAAGGGTGAGCATGATTATTTACTTGTTGTCAATGCGGCTAATATTGAAAAAGATTACAGCTGGCTAAAAGAGCATGAAACGGAAGATGTCGCTGTTGAAAACGTTTCAAAAGAATATGGTCAACTTGCTTTACAAGGACCTAATGCTGAAAAAATTTTATCGGACTTAACAAATGCCGATTTAAGCGCTATTTCTTTTTTCGGTTTTGTAACCGACGTAGAAGTTGCAGGTGTAAAAGCGTTAATCTCTCGAAGTGGCTACACTGGTGAAGATGGTTTTGAGATCTATACAAAAAGCGAAGACACTGAAAAAGTATTTGAATCACTTATGGAAAAAAATGTACCACCAATTGGGCTTGGTGCACGTGATACACTTCGATTTGAAGCAAATCTTGCACTTTACGGGCAAGAATTAACAAAAGAAATTACACCACTTGAAGCGGGGCTAAATTTTGCAGTCAAATTAAAAAAAGAAGCTAATTTTATTGGAAAAAAAGCTTTGTCAAAACAAAAAGAGCAAGGTGTACCACGCAAATTAGTTGGCATTGAACTCATTGATCGTGGCATACCGCGACATGGATATGCAGTTTATGCAGGCGAACAAGAAATAGGAGAAATAACGTCTGGAACGCAATCACCAACACTTGGGAAAAGCCTTGGTTTGGCGCTAATAAAGACGGACTATGCTGAAGTAGGAACAAAAGTACAAGTGCTTGTTCGAAATAAAAAACTAGAAGCTATAGTTGTTAAGACACCCTTTTACAAGCGTTCTAAATAAGGAGGAAAAGACAATGAAATATCGTTACTTACCGATGACAGAACAAGATGAAAAAGAAATGTTAGCAAAAATTGGCGCTAAGTCAATTGATGACTTATTTAGCGATATTCCTGAGAAAATACGTTTCAAGCGCAACTATCAGTTAAAAGAAGCAGCGCCTGAACCAACTTTGTTAAAAGAGCTAGCAGAACTTGCAAATAAAAATGCTAATACGATGGATCATGCTTCGTTCTTAGGAGCAGGCGTTTATAGCCATTATATTCCAACGATTGTTGATCACGTAATTTCACGTTCAGAGTTTTATACAGCTTATACTCCTTATCAGCCAGAAATTTCACAAGGGGAACTCCAAGCGATCTTTGAATTTCAGACGATGATTGCTGAGCTTACTGGCATGGATTTAGCAAATTCATCGATATATGACGGGGGAACCGCTCTAGCTGAAGGTGCAATGCTTGCAAGTGCTCATGTAAAACGTAAAAAAATTCTTGTTTCAGAGGGTGTTCACCCAGAATCTATCCATGTATTAAAAACTTATGCGAGCGGCCAGCATATTGAGGTAACCATTGTTCCAGAAAAAAATGGAACGACAGATCAAGAAGCTTTAGCCAATTTACTTGATGAAAATGTTGCAGCTTTTGTTGTTCAATATCCTAATTTTCATGGTCAAATTGAACCGCTTGCTGATTTTGAAAAACTTGTTCATGACAACCAATCACTTTTCATTGTTTCAAGTAATCCACTTGCATTAGGAATCTTAACTCCACCTGGTGAATTTGGTGCTGATATTGTTACAGGGGATACTCAAGTATTTGGGATACCAGAATCATTTGGTGGACCGCATTGTGGTTATTTTGCGGTCACTAATAAATTGATGCGTAAAGTGCCAGGGAGACTTGTTGGTGAAACAACGGATGAATCCGGTAAACGAGGCTATGTTTTGACACTTCAAGCACGTGAGCAACACATTCGCCGGGATAAAGCTACATCAAATATTTGCTCCAATCAGGCATTAAACGCTTTAGCATCTTCTGTTGCTATGGTAGCACTTGGCAAAAATGGTTTAGCCGAAATGGCACAACAAAATATTGATAAAGCGCATTATGCTAAATCGCGTTTTAGCGAAAGCGGTTTTAACGTCATATTTTCAGATGCTTTCTTTAACGAATTTGTTGTGAAATTAAATCAATCCGTTTATGAAGTCAATCAAGCGCTGTTAGAAAAAGGTTTTATTGGAGGTTTTGATTTAGGACGTTATGCGGATAAATATCAAAATCATATGTTAGTCGCTGTAACGGAGATGCGGACAAAAGAAGAAATTGATGCTTTTGTTGAAAGTTTGGAGGGAGCAAAATGAAAAACAGTGAAACGATGAAACTAGTCTTTGAGCGTTCTGTTCCTGGTCGTATTGGTTTTAGTTTGCCAGAATCTGATGTCCCTAAGATTAACTTAACAAGCGTTTTAGCGAAAGATTATGTCCGAAGTAATCTGGCTGCTTTGCCGGAATTAAGCGAGCTTGAAATTATGCGGCACTATACAGAGCTTTCCAATCATAATTTTGGAGTTGATTCAGGCTTTTATCCACTAGGTTCATGTACGATGAAATATAATCCAAAAATCAATGAAAAAGTAGCACGGTTTCCTGGTTTTTCTCATATTCACCCTTACCAGCCGGAAAGTTCTGTTCAAGGAGCAATGAAGCTGCTTTATGATTTGCAAACAAGTTTAATTGAAATTACAGGAATGGATGAAGTAACGCTCCAACCAGCAGCAGGAGCACAAGGTGAATGGACAGGGCTAATGCTAATACGCGCTTATCACACTGCTAATGGTGATACCAAACGAACAAAAGTGATTATACCTGATTCTGCTCACGGGACCAATCCAGCTTCGGCAACGGTTGCAGGATTAGATGTAGTGACCGTTAAATCAAACAATCATGGACTTGTTGATGTTGAAGATTTGAAAAAAATTGTAGGCGACGATACTGCGGCACTTATGTTAACGAACCCTAACACACTAGGATTATTCGAAAAAGACATTGTTGAAATTGCTGAGATCATTCACGAGGCCGGAGGTAAATTATATTATGATGGTGCGAACCTGAATGCAATTATGGCGAAAGTGCGTCCAGGAGATATGGGATTTGATGTTGTACATCTAAATCTACATAAAACATTTACAGGGCCACATGGCGGCGGAGGACCGGGTTCTGGTCCAATTGGGATAAAAAAAGATTTAATTCCCTTTTTACCCACACCTGTTTTAACTAAAAAAGAGGAAAAATATCTCTTTGACTATCATTATCCACAGTCAATTGGACGTGTAAAACCGTATTATGGGAATTTTGGTATTAATGTACGGGCTTACACGTATATCCGTACAATGGGACCACAAGGGTTACAAAAAGTAACGGAATACGCTGTTTTAAATGCTAACTATATGATGCGCCGATTAGAGGAAGCGTTTGAATTGCCATTTAATCAAATATGCAAGCATGAGTTTGTTTTAAGTGGAAGTAAGCAAAAGAAATTAGGCGTTCGAACACTTGATATTGCTAAACGTTTACTTGATCATAATTTTCATCCACCAACTGTTTATTTCCCGCTCATTGTGGATGAGGCCATCATGATTGAGCCAACTGAAACGGAATCAAAAGAAACGCTCGATCGATTTATTGATACAATGCTTAAAATTGCTAAAGAAACAGAGGAAAATCCAGAAATTGTTCAAGAAGCACCTTATCATACTTATGTTAAACGATTGGATGAGACAAAGGCGGCACGTCATCCTATCCTACGTTATCAAAAATAAATGAAGGACCTCGCTATATTTTTAAACAAAAAATATAGCGAGGTCCTTCATTTTATCGTTTTACTTATTTTTTTGCTTTTGTTTTGCCTGTCCATTTGCGGAAGCCACCTTTTAATTGATATAAATGGGTGTATCCGCGCTTATATAACATAATGGCTGCTCGATTACTTCTTTGAGCAGATTGACAATATAAGTATACAGGTAAGTCTTTTCTAATTTCAGCTGCCCGCTGCTTTAGCTGAGTAACAGGAATGTTTCTAGCTCCAAGAATGTGTCCGCTATTAAATTCATTTGGTTCACGAACATCAATTAATTGCGCTTTACGATAACCTTCTTTGAACTGCTCCTCTGTTAAAACAGTTAATGCTTTTTTTCGCATAATCAGTTTATAAATCTCATATCCTAATAAAATTAGTAAAATGATAATTGCAACAATCCAACTAGCCAAATTCTATTCTCCTCTCTTAACTTTAAACTCTATTATAACCTATTTTTTGCCACCATCAATGACTTTCAATCTGGATTTTTTTCTTTTTTGACGGCTTTTGTTTTGTTTGACAGCTTTTTGGTATTTTTTATCCTCAGTGTTTTTGAATCGAGATAAAAAGAATAGGCCTAGGCAAGCGACAATCAAGCCAGTCAAAAGCAGGATGAGAAAGCTTTTGACTCCGCCAGTTAGTAAGCCAATAAGCGTAAGTCCAAGCAAAATGGAGCAAAAAAACCAATTCCATTTCATCAATGATCACCTCATTCGAGTAATTCAAGGTTTTCTGGTTCATTTTTCAAAGGCGCTTGTTCTGTGTGTAAAAGTTCGTTAAATGATGCAATAGCAACTTCTACTTGGCTATCATCTGGCTCTTTTGTTGTTAAGAGCTGAAGCCAAAGTCCAGGATAGCCTAAAAAGCGTAGAATGGGGAGATCACGACATTTATTTGTCAGTTGAAGTACTTCAAAAGCTACACCAAGCACAACCGGAATAAGTAAGATACGATCAAGAATTCTTAGCCAAAATGGATCAGTCGGAACTAAAAAATAAATGAACATACCGATAACGACGGTGAATAAAATAAAGCTACTACCACAGCGGTAATGTAGTCGTGATTGTTTTTGGACGTTTTGAATCGTAAGTGGTAATTCTTTTTCATAGCAATTAATCACTTTATGCTCAGAGCCGTGATACTCAAAAACACGCTTGATAAGTGGTGTTTGTGAAATAATAAAAAGATAAGTAAGCAATAAAATAAGCTTGAAAAAACTTTCTAAAATAACTTGTCCTACATCACTTGGAACAATAAATCTAAAGAGTTGTGCTAAAAAAACGGGAGCAAGTGTCAGCGCAAATTTAGCAAAAATAAACGAAAGGACCCCAATGAGAGCGACACCTAACCACATAACAAGCTTGGATTCCTTCTCTTCCTTTTTTTCTGGATTTAAAGGGTCTTGATCATAATTTTCAGTTGCAAAGCTAAGGTGTTTAGCGCCGATAGCACTGGACTCGACCAAAGCGACAATTCCTCGTATAAAGGGGATTTTTTTGAGTTTAGTAGACCAAGCGGGTGTGTTTTTTTCTAAATAAAAAAAAGCGAGTGAACCATCTTTTTTTCTAATCGCGGTTACAGTTTGCTTTTTGCCGCCAAACATAACGCCTTCAATTAAGGCTTGACCGCCATATGCAGGCTTTCTTTTTTCTGACAAAAAATTCACCAACCTTTTCTTTCTTATGGTGCTATTTTACGCTAAAAAATCACTTTCGTATATATAAAAATCAAATTATGCTAAAATAACTTAAGAAACGAGTAGGGTACGTAAGGAGGAAAAAATGAATAAGCTAGCAAAAATCCAAAAATTACTTGCGAAAAAGCAGATGGAAGCTGTTTTGGTGACAAGTGAATTTAATCGACGTTATGTTTCTGGTTTTACAGGTACAAGTGGCATGGCGCTCCTTCTTCCAAATAACGCCTTTTTTATAACAGATTTTCGCTATACAGAACAAGCAACGAAAGAGACAGAAGGCTATGAAGTGATTAAGCATCAAGGTTCAATTTTTGCTGAAGTAGAAAGGCTATTAAAAGCAAACGATATAAAAGAGCTTTGTTTTGAAGAAGATTATGTTACAGTAGCTGAATTTAAGATGATGGAGCAAGCTTTTTCTACACTTTTAAAACCATTAAGCGGCTTTTTTGAAGCGATGCGTGAGGTAAAGACGGAAGCTGAGTTAAAAGCTATCCAAACAGCTTGTGAAATTGCTGATGCTGCTTTTGAACATATCTTAGGCTTTATCAAGGTCGGTATGACTGAAATTGAAGTTTCAAATGAATTGGAGTTTTTCATGCGTCGTAATGGGGCAACCGGCTCTTCATTTGATACGATTGTTGCAAGTGGGTACCGCTCTGCTTTACCACATGGGGTAGCTTCGAATAAAAAGATAGCAGATGGTGATTTTGTTACGATGGATTACGGCTGTTATTACGGTGGCTATTGCTCAGATATGACACGTACGATTGCGCTTGGAGAACCTGATGCAAAATTAAAAGAGATTTATCAAATTACTTTAGCTGCTGAGCTTAAAGTGATCGAAGCAATCAAACCAGGAATGAGCGGTGTCGAAGCTGACAAAATTGCCCGGGATTACATTACAAGCTTTGGTTACGGGGAAGCTTTTGGTCATTCGCTTGGCCATGGAATCGGTCTTGAAATTCATGAAGGTCCGAACTTGTCAGTAAAAAGCCCGCAAATGCTTATCCCCGGGAATGTGGTTACCGATGAACCAGGAATTTATTTACCAAAAATTGGTGGCGTGCGAATTGAGGACGATTTATTGATTACAGAGACCGGATGTAGCGTTTTGACGCAGGCTCCAAAAGAATTAATTATCCTTTAAGGAAATTTGTAAGTTAGCCGATTTTATGGTTAAATAATAAAAGTAAAGAAAATGGAATGAACAGATCTTTTTAAGATCATTAACAGGAGGAAAAAACATGATTTCAGTAAATGATTTTCGTACTGGGCTTACGATTGAAGTGGATGGAGGCATTTGGCGTGTCCTTGATTTCCAACACGTAAAACCAGGAAAGGGCGCTGCTTTTGTACGTTCAAAATTACGTAATTTGCGTACAGGTGCTATTCAAGAAAAGACCTTCCGCGGTGGTGAAAAGGTAGCCAAAGCACAAATTGATAATCGAAAAATGCAATATTTATACGCTGATGGGAATAATCACGTTTTTATGGATACAGAGTCTTATGAACAAATTGAGCTTCCAGAAGAAAGAATTGAATATGAACTCAAGTTTTTAAAAGAAAACATGGAAATGAATATAGTTATGTATCAAGGTGAAACGATTGGTGTAGATTTACCCAATACGGTGGAACTTGAAGTAACAGCCACTGAGCCTGGCATTAAAGGGGACACATCATCTGGCGGCTCTAAACCAGCAACGCTTGAAACAGGACTTGTTGTTAACGTTCCTTTTTTCGTAAACGAAGGGGATAAACTTGTGATTAATACAACAGATGCTTCTTACGTTTCACGGGCTTAATCTTTATGCACCTTGCTTTTTAGCAGGTGTTTTTTCTTTGGAGTTTACAAGCAGGAGTCTATTCGCCTTTTGTAGTTAAAATATGATACAATAGATCATATATTGGAATCATACAATTTTTTATAATGTATTAAGGAGTGTAAAACATGCTATCATTAGACGATATTAAACAGCTAATCGAGCTGATTGACGAGTCTCAAGTAGATGAATTTGAGCTAGAAACAAAAGAAACAAAAATTCGCTTAAAGAAAAATAATGGTACGATAGAAGCTTTACCACCTGCAAGTGTGAGTCAGGCACCAGTTATTGCAAAACCAAGTGAACAAGTGGTAGAAGCACCGGAAGTAAAAGAAGAAATAGATGCACTAGAGGTTATCACTTCGCCAATGGTTGGAACATTTTATGCTTCAAAATCACCAGAAGATGGCCCATTCGTCCATGCTGGTTCAAGCGTTTCTAAAGAGACCGTTGTCTGCATTGTTGAGGCAATGAAGTTATTTAACGAAATTACAGCAGACATAGAAGGTGAAATTGCTGAAGTTCTAGTAACAAATGGAGAATTAGTTGAATTTGGGCAACCCCTATTTAAAGTGAAGAAAAAGTAAGGAGTAATCTGTCATGATAAAAAAAGTCTTAATTGCTGGTCGCGGTGAAATTGCCGTCCGTATTATTCGCGCAGCTAAAGAGCTCGATATTGAAACAGTGGCAATCTATTCTGAAGCAGATCGTGATGCACTACATATTCAACTTGCAGATGAAGCTTATTGCGTGGGACCCGCCCAGTCAAAAGAAAGTTATCTTAATATGTCAAATATCATGAGTGTTGCTCTTTTGACAAATTGTGATGCTGTCCACCCTGGTTATGGCTTCTTATCTGAAAACGCTGACTTTGCGGATCTTTGTGCTGATTGTAATATTACTTTTATTGGTCCAAGCGCGGAAGCTATTTCACAAATGGGCACAAAGGATGTTGCTCGCGAAACAATGCGAAAAGCAGGAGTGCCAGTTGTGCCTGGATCGCAAGGCATTATTCATAATGCCGAAGAAGCTAAAAAAATTGCTAAAAAAATTGGTTATCCTGTGATTATCAAGGCAACAGCTGGTGGCGGTGGAAAAGGGATTCGCATTGCTGAAGATGAAGAAAAACTTGTATCAGGGATTAAAACAACACAACAAGAAGCAGAAGCAGCGTTTGGTGACCCAGGTGTTTACCTTGAAAAATACATCGAAGACTTCCGCCATGTCGAAATTCAAGTTTTAGCCGACAATCATGGAAATATTATTCATTTAGGCGAGCGTGATTGTACTGTACAGCGTCGTTTGCAAAAACTCATTGAAGAAAGTCCATCACCTGCTATTGATGAAAAAATGCGCCAAAAAATGGGTAAAGCCGCTGTAAAAGCCGCTAAAGCAGTTAATTATTCTGGAGCGGGGACGATTGAATTTATCTATGAGCCGCAAGGGAAAATATTTTATTTTATGGAAATGAATACACGTATTCAAGTGGAGCACCCTGTAACTGAATTAGTCACTGGCGTTGATTTAGTGAAACAACAATTTTTAGTAGCTTCTGGTAAGGAACTTGAAATAAAGCAAACAGACATCAGTTTAAAAGGTTGGGCGATGGAATGTCGGATCAACGCTGAGGATCCTTCAAAGAACTTTATGCCAGCACCAGGTGAAATTAAATTTTATCTGCCTCCGGGTGGAAACGGAGTACGGGTGGATTCTGCTGCTTATCCAAATTATAAAATACCACCATTTTATGATTCAATGATCGCAAAATTAATTTGTTACGCTGATTCACGTGAAGAAGTCATTAAAAAAATGAAACGTGCACTCGAGGAATTTGCCATTGATGGTATTCCGTCAACGGTTCCTTTTCATATTCGTGTGCTTGAAAATGATAAGTTTATATCTGGTGATTTTAATACAAAGTTTCTTGAACAAAACGATGTAATGAAAAAAGCTTGAGGGGGCTTAACGAATGGCATACACAAACAATCTGCGAAATAAAGAAGTTACACTAGGAAAAATCGAGGTTGCACCTGAAGTAATCGGTGTTATTGCAGGATTGGCCACTTGTGAAGTAGATAATGTGGCAGCAATGCAAGGAGGATTTGCTAGTGAAGTACGCGAACGCCTTGGAGGAACAACAAATTATCGCAAAGGCGTTAAAATTGTTTTAGAAGAGAATGGGATCACAATTGATGTCTACTGTACGGTGTTTTTTGGAGCGATTATTCCACTTGTGGCTGAATCCATTCAAACAGCAGTAAGAGATACGATCCTTAGCATGACAGGGCTTTCTGTTCTTGAAGTCAATGTTCATATCGTTGGTGTGCAGTTTGATAAAGCAGAAAACGTATCACTAGAAGACTTTCCACTTTAAAAAACAGCTTTGGCTACGGAAAAAAGGAGCTTTTTAAATGAAAAGAAGAGAAGCGCGGGAAAAAGCACTTCAGGCATTATTTCAAATGGAACTCAACCAGATGAGTGAAGATCAAGCGATTAGAAATGTGTTAGCTGGTGAGACGGAAGACTATGTAGAAAGATTAGTTTACGGCGTGACCGAGCATAAAGAAGAGCTAGATCAAAGAATTTCAGAGCAGCTTGACCACTGGAGAATTAGTCGTTTGAATAAAGTCGATTTATCAATTTTACGTGTGGGAGCGTTTGAAATGCTGTTTATTGAAGAAGTGCCTGATCGCGTGAGTTTAAATGAATCAATTGAAATCGCAAAAATATATAGTGATGAAAAGGCTAGTAAATTTATCAATGGTGTGCTCGCTAGTATTGCGCAAGAAGATTAAAATGGTTGGTTTAATGAAGAGAAGGGGCGCTTTCTCTTCATTAAATACTATATTCGTTTTAAGGGGGCAATTTCAATGGGACAAATAATTGATGGTAAAAAATTAGCAAAAGAGATTCAAGAACGCGTAACAAAAGAAGTAAGTGAGCTTGTAAGGCAAGGGAAGAAGCCAGGGCTCGCTGTTGTTTTGGTTGGAGACAACCAAGCATCACGTACATATGTAAGAAATAAACAAAAACGGACAGAAGAATGTGGTATGAAATCCGTTTTAATCGAATTACCAGAAAATGTATCAGAAGAGAAGTTGCTTAAAACAGTAGAAGAACTAAATCAAGATGAAAGCATTCATGGTATTCTTGTACAATTGCCATTACCTAAGCATATCTCTGAAGAAAAAGTCATCGATACAATCAGTCAAAAAAAAGATGTAGATGGTTTTCATCCAGCGAATGTCGGCAATTTATTTATTGGGAAAGAGACACTTGTTCCTTGTACACCTGCTGGAATTATTGAATTAATCAAATCAACGAGCACCAAAATCGAAGGAAAACGTGCAGTTGTTATCGGACGTAGTAATATTGTTGGAAAACCTGTTGCTCAGCTCTTATTACAAGAAAATGCAACCGTAACAATTGCTCATAGTAGAACTAAAGATTTGCCTGAAGTGGCTAGTGAAGCTGATATTTTAGTCGTCGCAACAGGCCTAGCTAAATTTGTGAAAAAAAACTATGTAAAGCAAGGTGCGGTTGTTATTGATGTTGGTATGGACCGGGATGAAAATAATAAGTTATGTGGCGATGTCGATTTTGATGACGTTTTAGAAAAAGCAGGCTTCATTACACCGGTTCCAGGCGGAGTTGGCCCAATGACGATTGCTATGCTATTAATGAATACGCTAAAAGCAGCCACTAAAAAATAATCATTAATCACTGGATGTGTTGATTTTGCAAGAAAAGTATTTAACCGTTGATGCCTTAACAAAATATATTGAGAAAAAATTTGATGTCGATCCATATTTACGTAAAGTCTATGTTAAAGGTGAAATTTCAAATTTGAAACAGCCAGCAAGTGGACATCTTTATTTCACGTTAAAAGATGAATCAGCTATGCTTCGTTCTGTTATGTTTTTAAAAGCAGCGACTAAATTAGCCTTTCAGCCAGAAGATGGAATGAATGTGTTGATTTCTGGGCGGGTCGGCGTTTTTATGAAAGCTGGTAGATACCAGTTTTATGCTGAAGAAATGGAGCCAGATGGCGTTGGTGCTCTTTATGTTCGCTTCGAACAGCTAAAAGTACAACTTGAAAAAGAGGGGCTTTTTTTAGAACAACATAAGAAAAAAATTCCTTCTTTTCCGTCAAAGATTGCGGTTGTAACAAGTGCGACGGGTGCAGCGGTACGAGATATTTTAACGACAGCTAAAAGACGTATGCCAAGCGTGGAAGTCATTGTTTACCCAACAATGGTGCAAGGAGAAAAAGCGGCACTAGCGATTGCGCAAAATATTGCACGTATTAATAAGCGAAGCGATATTGATGTGATCATTGTCGGGCGTGGCGGTGGCTCACTTGAAGAGTTATGGGCTTTTAATGAAGAAGAAGTTGTACGAACTATTTATGATTCCGATATCCCGGTTATTTCTGCTGTTGGACATGAAACAGATTTCTCATTAGCTGATTTTGTTGCTGATATTCGAGCTGCTACGCCTACTGCTGCCGCTGAGCTTGCTGTTCCTGACTATCGCGATCTGGAAAATCGGCTTGTCGAACAGAAATATCGATTGCATGTTCTTACAAAACGAATGATCGAGCAAAATGATGTTATTTTTACAAGATTTAAAGATCGGTTATTACAAAATGATCCCAAACGTTATATCGAGCAACAACAAGAAAAGACAGATTATTTTGCGGAGCGCTTGGAAAATGCATATTCACGTTTTATTTTGCTTAAAAAAAGTGAATTTGAAAGATTGAAACATCGTTTTGAACGTTTAACGCTAAAACAAGAGGTTCTCCTTTTTAAAAACCGCTTAGCGATTTTAGAAAACAACTTGAAAAGCAGTGTAACTACTGTGTTCCAAAATCGAAAAAGTTGTTTTTTAAGACAAGTTGAGGCGCTAGAATATTTAAGTCCACTTGCGCTTTTAAAAAGAGGTTATAGCATGACGGAAAAAGATGGTGCAATGGTTAAATCGGTTGCTGATATTACTGTTCATGATGAAGTTGAGGTAACGCTTTATGATGGTAAGTTTCAGGCGAAGGTACTGCAGAAGGAGGAATCATAAATGGCAACAAAAAAACAAACATTTGAGGAAGCTATGAAAGAGCTTGAAAAAATTGTTTCAGCGCTTGAAAGTGGAAGTGCAACGCTGGAAGAATCTTTGGATATGTATCAAGAAGGTGTTAAGTTAACTAAAGTTTGCCAAGAAAAATTAAAAGATGCTGAAGATAAACTCGCTAAGGTTGTGGATGAAGCAGACGAAGAAAAACCGTTTGAAGTGGAAGGTGAGTAGTGGTGTCGCAGCTAGATCAATTTTTCACGGAATGCAAAAATAAAATAGATGAAGCGTTGTTAATGAAAGTAGACCGTCAAATCGAACCGCGTTTAAAAGAAGCAATGATTTATTCTTTGCAGGCCGGTGGAAAGCGAATTAGGCCACTTCTTCTTTTTGCTACAATCAAAACATTAGGTGGGGATTTGGAACAGGGATTAAACACTGCTTTAGCACTTGAGATGATCCACACATATAGCCTTATTCATGATGATTTACCTGCAATGGACAACGATGATTATAGGCGAGGAAAGCTAACGAACCACAAAATGTATGGTGATGCAACAGCCATTTTAGCAGGCGACGCTTTACTTACACTCGCTTTTACAATTCTTAGTGAGGATCAAACAATCAGTGATGCAAAGAAAGTAGCTTTGTCCAAACTTATTTCTGACAGTGCGGGGCCTCTTGGTATGGTTTCTGGACAACAAGCAGATATTCTTGCTGAAGGGAAAGATTTAACGCTATTGGAACTCCAGTCAATTCATCACCGAAAAACAGGTCTTCTCCTTTTTGCCGCGGTGACCGCTGGGGCGATTATTTCTGATGCGAGTAAAAAAGAGCAACAACAACTTGCCATTTTTGCCGACCATATCGGGGTCGCTTTTCAAATTTGTGATGATATTTTAGATGTCACTGGTGATGAGGAAAAACTCGGAAAAAAAACAGGTGCGGATTCTGCACTTCATAAAAGCACTTATCCTGAATTGTTGACTTTAAATGGTGCGCAAAAAGCCCTGTTCAAACATTATAATCAAAGTATAGAGGCACTCAGCGAATTAGGAAGGGAAGCACCACTTTTAACTGAACTGGCAAGCTGGATTGTTAAGCGCGATAACTAAACCCTTTCTGTTTGCAAATTTGGTCGTTGTATGATACGATGTAGTAGAATTATTTTTGTGGGTAAAGATATGATGTGAATGATTTCCCATCTCGTGCCGTTAAGCAAGAATAGTAAATAATTGTGTGCATAACACACGAGGAGGAATTGAACAATATGGAACATGGTACAGTAAAATGGTTTAACTCAGACAAAGGTTTTGGATTTATCGAACGTGAAGGCGGAGACGATGTATTCGTACATTTCAGCACTATTCAAGGTGAAGGTTTCAAAACTTTAGAAGAAGGTCAAGCAGTAACTTTTGACATTGAAAAAGGTGAAAAAGGACCTCAAGCTGCTAACGTTGTTAAAGCTTAACTTTTGATCGTTATATAAAGAGCAAGTCACTTAATCGTGATTTGCTCTTTTTTTGTTTAAATTTATTTGGTTAAATCGGGCCCAAGATGATATAATAGAAACAATCAATTTATGAAGAAAAAAGTAAAGGGCTTTTACATTTGTTGTATTCTCAGAAATAGTGAATGAAAAGGAGAACTTTATAGAAAGCGAGTTGTTTTCATTGGATCTTTTACAAATTAAGGATCCGCTCTTCTTAAAGCAGCTGACGATTCCCGAAATGGAGCAATTAGCAAATGAAATTCGTCAGTTTCTTATAAATTCAACATCCGTTACTGGTGGACATATTGGACCTAATTTAGGTGTCGTTGAACTGACGATTGCTTTGCATCATACTTTTACAAGTCCAAAAGATAAGTTTATTTGGGATGTTGGTCATCAGTCTTATGTGCATAAGATTTTAACAGGAAGAGCAGGACAGTTTGATACACTTAGACAACAAGATGGATTAGATGGTTTTCCAAAGATGAAAGAATCGATCCACGATGTTTTTGAAACTGGACATAGCTCTACTTCTTTATCTGCTGCTTCAGGAATGGCCATTGCGCGTGATATTAAGCAAGAAAATTATCATGTCATTCCAATTATTGGAGACGGGGCACTTACTGGAGGCATGGCGCTTGAAGCACTTAATCATATTGGAGACATGAAAAAAGATGTGATTGTGATCTTAAATGATAACAATATGTCTATTGCGCCAAACGTTGGCGCAATGCACAATATGCTAGGTAAGTTAAGAACATCACAAAATTTTAAGCGAGCTAAAAAAGATGTTGAGCGCGCGATGAAAAAAATCCCTACAGCTGGTAACGCGATTGCTAATATAGCAGAGCGTATTAAAGATAGTATTAAGTATTTACTTGTACAAGGCACTTTTTTTGAAGAATTAGGTTTTACTTACCTTGGTCCTGTTGATGGACACAATTACCATGATTTAATTACAAACTTCGAGCTTGCTAAAAAAGCAAAAGGCCCAACGCTTATTCATGTTGTCACAAAAAAAGGCAAGGGTTATAAACCAGCTGAGACAGATAAAAGCGGCGTTTGGCATGGCACTGGACCCTACAAAGTAGAGACAGGTGCTTTTATTAAACCAAGAAGCGTTGCACCTGCTTGGAGTGAAGTGATTAGTACAGGTTTACTTGAACTTGCTAAAAAAGATAAACGTATTGTCGCGATTACCCCAGCTATGCCTGTCGGGTCTAAATTAGAAAAGTTTGCAGAAACATTTCCCGATCGCTTTTTCGATGTGGGAATTGCAGAGCAACATGCTGTGACAATGGCTGGCGGAATTGCAGCAGAAGGATTAAAGCCATTTCTAGCGATTTATTCGACTTTTTTACAACGTGGATACGATCAAATGGTACATGATATTTGTCGCCAGAAATTAAATGTGATGCTTGGCATTGATCGTTCTGGACTTGTTGGCGGTGATGGTGAGACACATCAAGGCATTTTTGATATTGCTTTTTTACGTAGTATACCTAATATCGTGATCACGATGCCAAAAGATGAAAATGAAGCCCTTCATTTGCTTCAAACAGCTTATGAATTTGATGGCCCATTTGCGCTCCGCTACCCGCGAGGAAATGGGTTAGGCGTACCAATCGATCAAGAAAAAGTTGCTCTTCCAATAGGTAGTTGGGAAACACTGCTTGAGCCATCAGATGCTGTTATTCTTACTTTTGGACCAACCATTCAGGTCGCATTAGCTGCTGCAAATGAACTGAAGAAAAAGGGCCTTAAAGTTGGTGTGGTTAATGCACGCTTTATTAAACCGCTTGATCAAGCAATGCTACATGGTTTATTTAAACGACAAATCCCAATTTTGACAATGGAAGAAGCGCTTCTTGCAGGAGGTTTTGGTTCTGCGATTTTAGAATTTGCTGAGATGAATATGTATGATACTGAACTGGTTCATCGTACTGGACTACCTGATGAATTCATTCCACATGGTGATGTGAAAGTTTTACTTGCAAAACATGGAATTTCAAGCGAAGCCGTTCAGTTAAAACTACTGGAAATGCTAAGACATTTTGGAAAGCTTGGGGAAAAGTTGTTATGACGATAAAAAAAGAGCGTGCAGATATTCTTTTGGTAGAAAATGGTTTATTTGAAACAAGAGAAAAAGCAAAGCGTGGCATTATGGCTGGTATTGTTTATGACCAAGATACACGTATCGATAAGCCAGGTGAAAAAATTGCCATTTCAGCTAAATTGCGCGTTAAAGGAAAAACTTTACCTTACGTTAGTCGCGGTGGGTTAAAGCTTGAAAAAGCATTGCAAGTATTTGATTTTGCTGTGAAAGATAAATTGATGCTTGATATCGGTGCTTCAACAGGCGGTTTTACTGATTGCGCACTTCAAAACGGCGCTAAACATTCGTACGCCCTTGATGTTGGTTATAATCAACTTGCGTGGAAAATGCGAAGCGATAAGCGTGTAACGGTGATGGAACGTACGAATTTTCGCTACGTAACAGCTGCCGATTTTAAATTAGGATTAGCTGATTTTGCGACCATTGATGTTTCGTTTATCTCTTTAAAACTGATTTTGCCGGTTTTAAGAACCGTTTTACTTCCTAAAGGCGATGTGATGGCTCTAATTAAGCCACAGTTTGAAGCCGGTAAAGAAAATGTTGGTAAAAAAGGGATTGTACGTGATCCCTTTATTCACCAAGAAGTGTTAAGCGAAATTACGATGTTTGCTCTTTCAATAGGGTATGATTTGTTAGGATTAAATTATTCGCCGATTACAGGTGGAGAAGGAAATATTGAGTTTATTGCTCATTTTAAATGGAGCGGTTCATTTGATCTTAAAGGAGAAAACCATTTAGCTAAACAAGCCATTGATGAAATTGTTCGTCAGGCGCATGAAAATTTAGAGTAAAAGAGATTAGGACATAAATTAGCGAATCAGCGTTTATGTCCTAATCTTTTATCGATCGTAAGGATGTGTTTGTGAAGTGAAAAAAATATTGATGAGAGCTGGCATGACCCCACTTGACCCTTATCATTCAGAGGACATTTATACGAAGGATCGAACAGGCTATAATAATGGTAATCTAGCTTATCAATATAGCGTATTTCGAACGCTTTGGACAGAAGATGTTGTGATTGAAGCAGATGGATTATTATCGAATCCAGCGCGTGCTGCAGAAATTAATGAAAAATATGATGCTTATGTTTTTCCACTTGCAGACGCCTTTCGAGCAGATTTTCGCGGAACGTTACGCAATTACACCAAATTAATCAAAAAATTAAAGATCCCAGTTATTGTAACAGGTGTCGGCCTAAGAGCAGATTATGAACCTCAATTAGAACAAGGTTTTATTTTTGATGAAGATGTTAAGCGATTTGTCAAAGCAGTACTAGAAAAATCAGCTCAATTGGGTCTTAGAGGGCAAATTACAGCAGATTATTTGAAAAAATTAGGGTTTATAGAAAACGTTGATTATCGAGTTATTGGTTGTCCATCACTTTACACATTTGGACGAACTTTAAAGATTAGAGACGTCCATTTAAATGAGCAATCTAAATTAGCCATTAACTTATCTCCTACCACTTCTGAAACGGCTATTCAATTTCTCTTAAATACGACGACGAACTATCCAAACTATTCTTTCATTCCCCAACACCTTGATGAACTATACTTATCCTTTGCTGGAGGTCCAGATATCCTAAGCGAAAAAGCCGGTTATCCGACAACAATTGAACATAAGTTTTACCAGGAAGGGCGTGTTCAGTATTTTCCTAATATGCCTAGTTGGCTGGAATTTTTAAAAAACGTTGATCTTAGTGTTGGAGCGAGATTACATGGGAATGTTATTTCAACAATTGTTGGGACGCCAAACGTTTCATTTGTTCAAGATGCAAGAATGAGAGAACTCGCTTTATATCACGCCTTACCTCATGTAACGATAGATAAATTAGAGCAGTTACATAACCTAGAAGATTTATTAACATGCGTGGATTTAACCTCTGCCGAAAAGGTCCAAACAAGAAATTTCGACAATTATATTGATTTTTTAAATCTTAATCATCTTGACCATATTTATAAAGAAGATCGGGGTCGAAAAGTAGCCCCGCTTGATAAAATAATAGCGTCTAAGCAATATCCATCTAGTACGCTACCAATTACAGCTTTAAGTAAAAAACAAGTATTAGAACGAATACGTTTAGCTTCTAATTTATTGAAAAAAAGACATGATTTTAAAGTGAATTATGAAATAACGATTCGGCAGCATCAAATTAAGTCCTTACTTAAAGAAAAGCAAGCGCTTAAAAAAACAATAAAAACCGAAAAAGCTACTGTTGCTAAACTTAAAGAGAAAGTTAATCAGTTGATGGCTGAAAAATAACAAAGATTGTTCCTATTTTGATTCACTTATCCGTGACTTTATCCAATTTTTTCGATAAGATAAGAATAGTAAATAAATCGTGAGGTGAGAAGTAAATGAATAAAGGGCATCGCCATATCATTATTCGAGAGCTAGTGACATCGAATGAAATTGAAACACAAGAAGAGCTTGTTGAACATCTAAAAGAGCGGGATGTAAAAGTAACACAAGCCACGATTTCAAGAGATATTAAAGAACTCCACCTTGTTAAAGTACCAACACAAAATGGCATCTATAAATACAGTTTACCTGCAGATAATAAGTTTAACCCAGTGCAAAAATTAAGGCGAGCGCTTGTGGATTGCTTTATCAGTATTGATCATGTTCACTTCATTTTAATATTAAAAGTCATGCCTGGTAATGGTAATGCGATTGGGGCTCTTCTTGATAATATCACTTGGAAAGGAAAAGTCGGGACATTATGTGGCGATGATACGTGTTTGATTATTTGTCGAAGTGAGGCCGATGCGAAAGAAGTAGCAGAAAATCTTGTTGAGATGCTATAAGCAAGACAAGAAGGAGGAATAAATTTTGCTTCAAGAATTAACGATAAAAAACTTTGCGATCATTGAATCACTGGAGCTTTCTTTTGAAGAGGGAATGACTGTTTTAACTGGTGAAACAGGTGCTGGGAAATCGATTATCATTGACGCACTAGGACTTCTTGTTGGTGGGAGAGGTTCAAGTCAGCTCATCCGTCATGGTGCTGAAAGTCTTGAACTTCAAGCTTTATTTGCTTTATCTGATGAAGATCAGAAAATAAGTGACTGGCTTTTAGAAAATGGCATTGATAGCTCTGATAAGATGATCGTATTAGAACGAATTTTATATAAAACTGGAAAAAATAGTTGTCGCGTAAACGGAAAATTAGTGACAACTGTTTTGTTGCGGGATTTAGGAAGTCGTTTGATTGATATTCACAGTCAACATGAGCATCAAGAATTACTTCATGATGAATTTCATCTGAATTTACTTGACCGCTTCAGTGTAGCGGAAATTGGAAAGCTAAAGCAAGAATATCAAACACTTTTTCATAAATGGCAGGAAGCTGACCAAGAGTTGCAAAATTGGACAAAAAATGAGCAGGAACTTGCCCAGCGACTTGATATGTTGCGGTTTCAACATCAAGAAATTGAAGCGGCTCAGTTAGTGCTAGGTGAGGAAGAGGACTTGAATGCACAAAAAAACACTTTAGCAAACTTTGAAAAGCTAAATGAAAATTTATCTGGGGCCTATCAAGCACTTGAAAAAGAACAAGGTGGACTTACTTTCATTGGGGAAGCTATGCGACAACTTGAAGTAGCAAAGGAGATTTCAAGCGATTACGAAGAAGTAAGTGAAGCTGTTTCTTCCAGTTACTATATGTTAGAAGATGCTGTAACTGAGATTCGTCAAGCGCTTGAACGGATGGAATTTCAACCAGATGAATTAAATCGCATTGAAAATCGGCTGGCTGAAATGAGCCAGTTAAAACGAAAATACGGGAAAACCATTGAAAATATCATGGCCTATCATACAGAAATTCAATCAGAAATTGACCAGCTGGCAGATAGTGAATCGCATGTTACTGAATTAGAAGCTAAGTGTGATCAGTTAAAAGCTGAGGCAGAACAAATGGCTGAAAAACTGTCGTTATGTCGAAAAAAAGCAGCAACTCTTCTGGAAAAACAGATCAAGGAAGAATTAAACCAACTTTACATGGATAAAGCCATTTTTAAAGTTGAATTTGAAAAAACTAAGCAGTTAGGAAAAGATGGCTATGACCAGGTTGCTTTTCATATGTCAACGAATCCAGGAGAGCCATTAAAACCACTTGCCAAAGTAGCTTCTGGTGGAGAACTTTCAAGAATGATGCTAGCGCTAAAAAGTATTTTTTCTAAACACCAAGGAATCACATCAATTATTTTTGATGAGGTTGATACTGGTGTAAGCGGGCGAGTGGCACAAGCTATTGCGGAGAAGATCTACACGGTTTCAGTTGGTTCGCAAGTTCTTTGTATTTCACATTTACCACAAGTAGCAGCAATGGCTGATTATCATTTTTATATTACAAAAGAGGTTATTGGAAAGCGAACAAAGACTTCTGTAGATGTTTTAATTGGTGCTGATCGTGAAGTTGAAATTGGACGAATGATTGCTGGATCAGAAATTACTGAACTAGCCAAAAGCCACGCCAAAGAAATGCTAGATCTTGCTGCGAAAATAAAACAAAATAAAAATTAAAAAATGCTTGCATATCGAAACTTTTTTGCTTAAAATGATAAAGGAATAAATTATTACCTGGTCATAAAAACAACTGCTAATTTTGATATGCTATTTTTGCTGTGAAAGAAGGGAGCGTTTTTATGAACAGAAAATCATTTTTTGATGGGCATGAACCTATAGAACAGTTGACCTATGTCGTTGCGGGCGCTTGTGATCCCGTTATTTTAAAAACAGTTCGGCTAGCTGTAGCACAAAATCTAGGGAAGTTTTTATTAGTTAGCACAGAACCACTTGACCTGAGCGATTTAAAAGATAAAGTGACTTGTATCCAAGTAGCAGACGAGCAAGAGGCTGTAAAAAAAGCAGTAGAAGCTATCACAAGCAAGAAAGCGGACATTCTAATGAAAGGCTTTGTTAAAACAGCAACCCTTCTTCATCATGTATTGTTGAAGGAAAATCATTTGCGAACAGATTCTTTATTATCACAAATTGCTCTTTTTGAAATCCCATCTTATCATAAGCCGCTTTTAATAACAGATGCGGCGATGAATATTGCACCTGATTTTGAAGCGAAAAAACAAATCACACAGAATGCTATTTCAGCAGCACATGCACTTGGGATCTCTTGCCCTAAGGTCGCTTTTTTATCGGCTGTCGAAACTCCTACTGCGAAAATGCCTTCGACTATGGATGCTGAAAAACTTGTTACGTATTTCATAAAAAGTGGCCAAAAAGTAGCTGTTTCTGGCCCACTTGCTATGGATGCAGCCATTTCAAAAGAAGCAGCGAGGCATAAAGGAATAACGGATAGCGTAGCAGGCGATGCTGATATTCTTATCGTCCCAAATATCGAAACCGGTAATGTTCTTTATAAAACACTGGTTTATTGTGCCCATGCTAAAGTGGGAAGTAGCATTATTGGCGCTAAAGTACCTATTGTGATTTCATCTCGTAGTGATTCTGCTGAAAATAAACTCGCATCATTATTTTTAACTAGCAGAATGATTAGCAAATCGTTACTTTAGAGCAAAGCCTTTTTCTCTATCAAATGTCACGTGTTACAATGGTACTGCTTCATAAATTATCAGATAAGCTGGAGGGAAAATGATGGAATTCACAGTTCTTACAATTAATCCAGGATCAACATCGACAAAAGTGGCGGTTTATCAAGGATACACACTACTTTTTGAAGAGGAAGTTCGTCATTTAAAGGAAGAACTTCAAAGCTTTGAGCGTGTTATCGATCAGCTTTCTTTTAGAAAAAAGGTTGTGGAGCACGTGCTTTTGACACACCATTTTACGTTTGAAAAACTTGATGCCATTGTTGGACGCGGAGGACTTCTTCATCCAATGTCTGGCGGTACATACCGGATCAATGAACAAATGATACAAGATTTAGCAGATGCAGTGTGCGGGGAACATGCTTCAAATTTAGGAGCTTTGATTGCACAAGATTTAAGTGAATCGCTAGGCCATCTCCCTGCATTTATTGTCGATCCTGTAGTCGTTGATGAAATGCAACCCATCGCTAGAATAACAGGCCATAAAAACTATGAACGAAAAAGTATTTTTCATGCTTTAAATCATAAAGCTACAGCGCGAAAAATAGCGGCTAAACTAGATAAAAAATATGAAGAAAGCCGTTTTATCGTAGCGCATCTTGGCGGCGGAATTTCTGTTGCTGCTCACTTAAATGGAAAAGTTGTTGATGTGAATAATGCGTTAGACGGCGAGGGGCCATTTAGTCCTGAACGAAGCGGTAGTTTACCTCTTGGGAGTTTTCTTTCCGCTTGTTTTAGCGAAGAGGTTTCAAAATCTGACCTATATAAGCAAATCGTTGGGCAAGGTGGCATGATTTCTTATTTAGATACCAATGATATGCGGGTTGTTTTAAAAATGATCGCTTCTGGTAACGCTTATGCTGAATTGATTTTTCAAGCAATGGCCTATCAAATCGCTAAGGAAATAGGTTCTTATGCGACAGTTCTTCAAGGAAACATTGATGCTATTATCTTAACGGGCGGACTTGCTCGTAGTGAACAGTTTATGCATGAGATTGAAAAAAATATTTCTTGGATTGCACCTGTTGCGATTGAGCCAGGGGAAGATGAGCTTGAAGCATTGAATGGTGGCGTCCAGCGTGTTTTAGCAGGACTTGAAAAAGAGAAAATTTATCAATAAAGGAGGCTTTTCATATGGCAAAAGAATATGATGTGGTTGTACTCGGGGGAGGAACGGGAGGCTACGTTGCGGCGATCTCTGCTGCAAAAAAAGGCTTAAAAGTGGCAGTTGTCGAAAAAGATAAATTAGGAGGAACTTGCTTACACCGTGGTTGTATACCAAGTAAAGCATTACTTCGCTCAGCAGAAGTATTCCAAACTGTAAAAAAAGCTGCTGAATTCGGTGTTGAGGTTGCTTCTCCAACGTTTAATTTTTTACAAGCGCAAAAGCGCAAAGAACAAATCGTTAGCCAACTTGAGAATGGGATTCATCAACTTTTTAAACAAGGGAAAATTGATTTATATGCCGGAACAGGTAGAATCCTTGGACCATCCATTTTTTCACCTACAGCAGGTACGATTTCTGTTGAATATGAAGATGGTTCAGAAAATGAAATGTTAATCCCTAAAAATTTAATTATTGCAACAGGCTCTAAACCAAGGTCGCTTCCTGGCCTTGAGCTTGATGAAAAAATTGTTTTCTCATCAGATGGAGCGCTACAAATGGAAAGCCTACCGAAGTCAATTTTGATCGTTGGCGGTGGTGTAATTGGGATGGAATGGGCCTCGATGCTGCATGATTTCGGCGTTCAAGTTACTGTTTTAGAATATGCTGATCGAGTCATTCCAACTGAAGACGCAGAAATTTCAAAAGAACTTACACGTCTTTTTAAGAAAAAGAAAATCAAAATGGTTACAAGTGCTGAAGTGATCGCAGATTCATTAATAAAAGATGAAGCTAGTGTAACCATTTCAGCAACTGTAAAAGGTGAAAAACAAGAATTCTCTGCAGAAAAAATGCTTGTTTCTGTTGGGAGAACAGCCACTGTCTCTAATATTGGACTTGAAAATACAGAGATTGTTGTTGAAAAAGGTTTTATCCAAGTGAATGAATTTTATCAAACCAAAGAAACACATATTTTTGCAATTGGTGACTGCATTCCAACGTTACAGCTTGCTCACGTAGCCATGCATGAAGGGGTTCTTGCTGTCAATCATATTACTGGTGGCAAGGTAGAACCACTAAATTATGATTTAGTTCCACGCTGTATCTATACGACGCCTGAAATTGCAAGCGTTGGAAGAACAGCTGAACAAGCAAAAAAACTAGGAACAGAAACGAAATCAGGGAAATTCTTTTTCCGAGGAATTGGGAAAGCACTTGTATTTGGTGAGTCGGATGGTTTCGTTAAAATTGTAGCGGATAAGAATACAGATGACTTGGTTGGTGTATCCATGATTGGGCCTCATGTAACGGATATGATTAGTGAGGCAGCACTTGCCCAAGTTCTTGATGCCACGCCATTTGAAATAGGTGAAACCATTCACCCACATCCAACCTTATCAGAAGCTTTTGCTGAAGCAGCTCTTGCTGTCGATGGTAATCAAATTCATGGATGATAAGCGCTTTAAACTGTTTCAAACTAGGAGGAAATAAAAAATGGCTTTAAAAGATACACTCTTATCCAAAGAAAAATTGCAAGAAATGTATAAAGTAGCACTTCTTGCAAGGCGGCTTGACGAACGTCTTTGGCTTTTAAACCGTTCGGGGAAAATTCCATTTACGATCTCAGGACAAGGTCAAGAAATCGCTCAAATAGGGGCAGCATTCGCTTTTGACTTACAAAAAGATTATTGTTTGCCTTATTATCGGGATTTAGCAATAGTACTTGCCTTTGGGATGACAGCAAAAGAGATTATGCTCTCAGCTTTTGCAAAAGCTGAAGATCCTAACTCTGGTGGAAGACAAATGCCCGCTCATTTTGGAGATAAAAAAAACCGGATTGTTACGCAGAGTTCACCAGTGACGACACAATTCCCTCATGCAGCAGGGATTGGTTTAGCAGCAAAACTTGCAGGAGATCCTATTGTTTCTTACGCATCAACTGGTGAAGGCTCATCTAATCAAGGTGACTTTCACGAAGGAATTAACTTTGCAAGTGTCCATAAATTGCCAGTTGTCTTTGTTATTCATAATAATAAATATGCCATTAGTGTGCCAGCAGAAAAACAATATGCAGCAGCAAAACTATCTGACCGTGCGTTAGGATACGGCATTCCAGGTGCCCGTGTGGATGGGAAAAATCTTGCCGAAGTTTATTTAGCATTTAAAGAAGCAACTGATCGTGCAAGAAAAGGCGAAGGTCCAACGTTAATTGAAGCAGTTTCTTATCGTTTTACACCACATTCCTCTGATGATGATGATCGAAGCTACCGAACACGCGAAGAAGTAGAGGCAGAAAAGGCCAGTGATCCTCTTAAAATTTTTGAACGACAATTGCTGGATGAAGGATTTCTCACGACAGAAGATGTAGCGCAATTTGAGAAAGACATTGCGCAAGAAGTGAATGAAGCAACGGATTATGCTGAAAAAGCACCTTATCCCGAGCCTGAATCAGCGCTTCGTTTTGTTTATGAAGAAAGTGGGGAGGAATAATTCATGGCTGTTATTTCATATATTGAAGCAATTACAGAAGCGCTCCGTGAAGAGATGGAACGCGATGGAAAAGTATTTATTATCGGTGAAGATGTTGGCAAAAAAGGTGGCGTATTTAAAGCAACAGTCGGTCTTTATGATCAGTTTGGTGAAAGTCGTGTCATCGATGCCCCGCTTGCTGAATCAGCAATTGCTGGAGTTGGGATTGGTGCTGCAATGTACGGTTACCGGCCTGTTGCTGAGATGCAGTTTGCCGATTTTATCATGCCAGCTGTTAACCAAATCATCTCAGAAGCAGCTCGCATTCGCTATCGTTCAAACAATGATTGGAGCTGCCCTCTTGTGATTCGCGCTCCGTTTGGTGGTGGTGTGCATGGTGCTCTTTATCATTCACAATCTCTCGAAAAAGTATTTTTTGGTCAACCTGGCTTAAAAATTGTGATTCCAAGTAACCCTTACGATGCAAAAGGATTACTTAAGGCGGCTATTCGTGATAATGATCCTGTTTTATTTTTTGAACACAAACGGGCATATCGGCTTTTAAAAGGCGAAGTTCCAGAAACTGACTATACAGTTCCAATCGGGAAAGCAAACATTGTTCGTGAAGGGGATGACATTACTGTTATCACGTATGGTTTAGCCGTAGAATTTGCCAAGCAAGCAGCTGAAAAACTATCTAGTGAGGGGATTGAAGCTCATATCCTGGACCTTCGAACGATCTATCCACTGGACAAAGAAGCCATTATCGAAGCAGCCAAAAAAACGGGAAAAGTACTACTTGTTACTGAAGATAATTTACAAGGAAGCATTATTGGTGAAGTCAGTGCAATCATTGCTGAAAATTGTTTGTTTGATCTCGATGCACCCATTGCTCGTCTTGCTGGACCAGACTCACCAGCAATGCCATTTTCACCTATGATGGAAAAATTCTTTATGATTAATCCAGAAGAAGTTCAAAAAGCTATGCGTGAATTAGCAGAATTTTAAACATATGTACTACGTAAAGGAGTGAAAATCAGTGGCTTTAGAAAAAATAACGATGCCAAAGTTAGGTGAAAGTGTAACAGAGGGAACGATTAGTGCTTGGCTTGTGGAACCCGGCCAAAAAGTTGAAAAATACGATCCAATCGCAGAAGTATTAACAGATAAGGTAACTGCAGAAATCCCTTCATCATTTGGTGGCACAATAAAGGAAATCATTGCTAAAGAAGATGAGACACTTGAAGTTGGTGAAGTGATTTGTACCATTGAAACAAATGAAGAAACAGCTTCTCAGGCTGAAGAAGAAAAACCAGAAAAAGAAGAAAGCGTCTCTAAACCTGAAGAAAAAGCAGTCCAGCAAACTGTTTCACGAAAAGAAGCAAAACAAGAAGCTCGAGGCGCACGATTTTCACCAGCTGTTCTTCACTTGGCAAATGAAAATCAAATTGACTTAGCAAATGTTACTGGTACTGGATCAAGTGGCCGCATTACACGAAAAGATGTCTTGAAATATATGGAAGGCGGCAACCAAAAAGTAGGATCCGAAGAAAAAACAGTGCCACAAGCAAACGTTCTACCCTCGTCTTCTAAAACAACAAGTGGTGACCGTGAAATCCCTGTAAATGGTGTTAGAAAAGCAATTGCTCAACATATGGTAGCAAGTAAGCAAGAAATTCCTCACGCCTGGATGATGGTTGAAGCAGATGTAACAAATTTAGTAAAATATCGTGATCGAATGAAAGATCGCTTCAAGAAAGAAGAAGGCTATAGCTTAACTTACTTTGCATTCTTTATTAAAGCAGTTGCCCAAGCGCTTAAAGAATTCAAAGAACTAAATAGTACATGGGCAAATGACAAGATTATCGAGCATAAAAATATCAATCTATCTATTGCTGTTGCTGCAAATGACTTACTTTATGTTCCAGTCATTAAAAATGCTGATGAAAAATCAGTCAAAGGCATTGCACGTGAAATTAACGAACTTGCTAATAAAGCGCGCTCAAATAAATTAACACAAGAAGATATGGCAGGTGGGACATTTACTGTCAATAGTACCGGTTCGTTTGGTTCAGTCCAGTCTATGGGAATTATCAATCACCCGCAAGCAGCTATTTTACAAGTAGAAACGATTGTTAAACGTCCAGTTATTATTGATGACATGATTGCTGTGCGCGATATGATTAACCTGTGTTTATCAATTGATCATCGTATTTTAGATGGCTTACTTGCAGGACGCTTTTTAAGTAGAATTAAAGAAATTGTTGAAGGAATGACCGAAGAAAATACACCAATTTATTAAAAATGTTTAAAAAAACAAGGATGGGGAAATGAAATAATCACACCGAGACCTATACCCCTAAACTCCCTAAATGTTTTTGGGTAGTGCTGCTTTCAGTGCTGCTCTTTTTTTTACACAAAAAAGCCAGCGCTCTAAACAGAGTACTAGCTTTTCTAAAGATACATATTAAACTAAAAGAATATTAAGAATCCCGTCATGATACTCGATAAGACAATAGCAATTAACATTAACATAACAACAAAACGAACAAACCTTTTGTTAGACATTTGAAAAAATAGCTCCCTTCAAAATGCAATTAGTTACTTTTATTTTACCCATGTCTTAAAAAAACTTCAAGTATTTCTTAAAAAATGAAGCTAAAAATTTTTCCTTTGAAAGTAGGAATAACAATGAAAACACAAGTTAGCAACTATTTTGAAGATATGTTATCATTTTATGCACCTCCGCGGCGAGAACAAAAAATGATAGATTATATCGTTGCCTTTTGCCAAAATAAACAATTAGAAATTATAAGTCAAAATGAAGGTGGCATTCTTGTTCGCATCCCAGAAACAGCTGCAAATTATCAAACACTGTTTTTCAATGCGCATCTCGATCAAAAAGAAAATGAAGAAAAGCTAGTATTTAACTATGAAAATGGCACATATTCTGCGAGTGCTGGTTTTCTAGGAGCTGATGATAAAGCAGGCGTTGCTGCTATGCTTGCTGTTATGGATTTTCTATCGACAACAAATGAGCCTCACGGGGAAACAGAATGGCTATTTACAACACGCGAGGAAGAGGGCATGGCTGGAATAAAGATGTTTGATACAGAATTACTACATGCCCATTTTGGTTATACATTAGATGCGCCAGGGGATGTTGGTAGTTATTATCCTGAAAGTAAAACGCATATTGTTTTAGACTTTCAAGTAAGTCAAAATTTTGCTGAAAGTAATGTTTCAGCTATTAATATTGTGCGCTCCGTCATTCATCAAGTAAAGTTGCAAAAGTTACCACGTGATATTACTTTTTTGTTTGACCAGTTTGAAGGAAGCCAGGAAGCAAGTTATGAACTTGTTAAGGCGCGAACATGCCTTTTTGCACCGCGGACTTTAAGCGAACTACTTCCTTTTGTTGAGGATATTAAAGAGGCTTTTTATGCAGCAGGAACGAAATATAATGCTGATATTGAAGCTGATACACGAGTCACTTACCATGGTTACCGTATTGAGCCAAATCATCAAGTACTCCATCTTTTAAAAGCAGGTATAAAAAATAGCCATTTAACAGCGACTGAATTAAAGTTAGATGGCGGTAGCGATGCAAATGTATTGAATGAACGTGGCTTTGTGACTTGTTTGCTTTCTTGCGGTTATCAAAATGAGCATTCACATGCAGAAACGATCACAGAACAATCGCTTATTGATTTGGCAGAACTTGTAAAGCAACTGATTATCGGGGCAACAAGTGATAGGATCACAGCAACATTTTAGGCCAGAAAGTCCTGCATTTTGGTTTAGATCCGTTGCTTGAGTGGCATTTCTTTGGTATAGTAATGAATGTTGATACATTTTAGGTACTCGTTTGAAAATAAAAATTGGTTTGGAAATCAATCGTGGAAGGGAAGTTTATTGCAAATGGCAAAACAAGAAATTGGCGTAATTGGAATGGGTGTCATGGGGCGCAACTTAGCACTCAATATTGAAAGTCGCGGTCATACTGTATCCATTTTTAATCGTTCAAGTGAGAAAACAAAAATGGTCATGGAAGAGCACCAAGATAAAAAATTAGTGCCAACGTATAGTTTAGAAGAATTTGTTGCCTCACTTGAAACTCCTCGTCGTATTTTAATTATGGTTAAAGCAGGAGAAGCAACGGATATGATGATTAAAGCTGTGAAGGCTTTTCTTGATCAGGGAGATATTTTGATTGACGGTGGGAATGCTTTCTTTAAAGATACCATTCGCCGCAATAAACAGTTAAGCGATGAAGGATTTAATTTCATTGGGACAGGTGTTTCTGGGGGAGAAGAAGGCGCGCTTAAAGGCCCATCAATTATGCCTGGTGGTCAGCGAAAAGCATATGATTTAGTTGCGCCTATTTTGCGTGAAATCGCAGCTGTTGCTGACGGTGAGCCTTGTGTGACTTACATTGGTCCAGATGGTGCAGGTCATTATGTTAAAATGGTTCATAACGGAATTGAATACGGAGATATGCAGCTTATTGCTGAGGCCTATACAATTTTGCGTGATATTGTTGGGTTAAGTCATGATGAATTAGCTGAAGTATTTGCTGAATGGAATGAAGGCGAGCTAGATAGCTACTTAATCGAAATCACGAAAAATATTTTGACCGTTAAAGATGATGAAACAGGTAAGCCAATTGTTGATGTTATTTTAGATAAAGCTGGCCAAAAAGGGACAGGGAAATGGACGAGCCAAAGTGCACTTGATTTAGGCGTACCACTTTCTTTAATTACAGAATCTGTTTTTGCGCGCTTCATTTCTGCATTAAAAGATGAACGCGTGGAAGCAAGCAAGGTTCTTCATGGCCCAGATAATTATCGCTTTACAGGTGATAAGAAAGCATTTATTGAATCTGTTCGCCGCGCCCTTTATTTCAGTAAAATTGCTTCTTATGCACAAGGTTTTGCACAGATGCGAGCAGCAAGTGATGAATATAATTGGGATTTAGGATACGGTGAAATTGCTAAGATTTTCCGAGCAGGTTGTATTATACGCGCTCGCTTCTTGCAAAAGATTACAGACGCTTATAACCATGATCCAAATTTGAAGAACTTACTACTTGACCCTTATTTTAAAGATATTGCTCACAATTACCAAGCAGCACTTCGCGAAGTAACTTCAGAGGCTGTTAAAGCAGGTATTCCAGTTCCAACATTTACCGCTGCAATCAGTTACTACGATAGCTACCGTTCGCAAGTTTTACCAGCTAATCTTATTCAAGCGCAACGTGACTATTTTGGTGCACACACGTATGAACGCGTAGATAAACCAGGTGTTTTCCATACAGAATGGCCTGAAATTGAAGAATAAAAAAAGAAAGCGTATCTGAGTTTCCAGATGCGCTTTTCCTTGTTTAAAATGAAAAATTGCTAAATTTTACGGGAAAAAGTTATCATAAAGGGAAATATTAGTTGTTTTTAGCAAAAAGTTCGATACAATAGTAGTAAGCATAGCCGAAAGAGAGGTTAACAAGATGAATAGAATATTGATCGTGGAAGATGAAAAAAATCTTGCACGCTTTATTGAGCTAGAATTACAACATGAGAATTATGAAACAAGTGTGGCAAATGATGGCCGTACTGGTCTTGATTTAGCATTAAATGAAGATTGGGATGCTATTTTATTAGATTTGATGCTCCCAAATTTAAATGGTGTAGAAGTTTGTCGTCGCGTACGACAATCCAAACAAACGCCAATTATTATGATTACAGCACGTGATTCAGTCATTGATCGTGTTTCAGGATTAGATCATGGTGCAGATGATTATATCGTTAAACCTTTTGCAATTGAAGAATTACTTGCTCGCCTTCGTTCTTTGCTTCGTCGCGTTGAGAACGCTGAACATACTGCCAAACAAACGACATTAGAATATCGTGACCTTGTCGTTGAAAAAGAAAGCCGTATCGTTCGCCGAGGTGAAGAAGTGATTGATTTAACAAAACGTGAATACGAACTTTTACTGACTTTAATGGAAAATATTAATATTGTGCTGACAAGAGAAGTGTTGCTAAATAAAGTTTGGGGCTACGAGACAGAAGTAGAAACCAATGTCGTTGATGTTTATGTCCGTTATTTACGCAATAAGATTGATCATCCTGATGAAGAAAGCTACATTCAGACTGTCCGTGGCACGGGCTATGTGATGCGTACATGACCACTCCGTCCCCGTCTCCAACAAGCACCTTTTCACTTAGAAGCCGTTCGTTAAAATTTAAATGGACTTTTGGTGCAAGTGCGGCGATTTTTTTAACGTTTTTCTTATTTTCGTTTGCTATCTATCAAGGAATCAGTAAAATGTTACTTAACGAAGAGGAACAAAAAGCAAATTCTTTACTTGTGGCGACTGCATCGAATGAGGTTTTAAAAAGTGGAAATATTAGTAATGACGAGCTGAATAAAGGTGTTATGGATGATTCTAAGGCAATCAATCAGCGCATGCAAGATCAGGTTATTGTACTCTATGATAAAAAAGACCAAAGAATTAATAACTATTATTATCCACAATACCATGATATCGGTGTGAAAGATTATAGTAAATACTTTATTGCAGATACAAATGTAATTGAAACGATAAAACCCACGATTGACGGTCAAAAAATGATCGTTTCCCAAAGCCCAATCATTTCTAATAGCGATAATTTAACAGTTGTTGGCTATGTACAAGTGATCAATCCACTCACGAGTTATAATAAAATGATGAACAAATTACTTGTGACCATGTTTATTTTAGGCGCTGTAGCTTTGTTTATCAGTGGTATGTTGGGGTATCTACTTGCGCAAAACTTTTTGAAGCCACTAACCAATCTAGCGCGGACGATGAATGCCATTCGCAAAAATGGTTTTCAAAAGCGAATTGAGGCAACAAACAATTCACGCGATGAAATTGGCGAATTGACAACGGTTTTTAATGAGATGATGTCGCGAATTGAAACAAGTTTTGAACAGCAAAAGCAATTTGTTGAGGACGCCTCTCATGAACTTAGAACACCTGTGCAAATTATGGAAGGACATCTCAATCTTTTAAACCGATGGGGAAAAAATGACCCTGAAGTTCTAGATGAATCTTTAAAAGCTTCATTGACTGAACTAGATCGCATGAAACACCTTGTCCAAGAAATGTTAGATCTTTCACGAGCAGAACAAGTTTCTCAAACAAAAGAATTACAGATCACTAGTGTAAATGATACGGTTGAACAGGTGAGGCGTAATTTTGAAGTGATGTACGAAGATTTTCTGTTTACTTTAAAAGAAGATGGCAGCGATTTAAAAGCAATGATTCAGCATAATCATTTGGAGCAGCTTTTAATCATTATTATGGACAATGCAGTTAAATATTCCGGTGATTCAAAAGAAGTAGACCTTCACCTTTATCGTGATAAGGACCAAATTCGTGTGGCCATTCGCGACTATGGCGTTGGCATTTCAGAAGATGAAATCGATAAAGTCTTTAACCGTTTTTACCGCGTGGATAAAGCAAGAAGTCGCGAAAAAGGAGGAAACGGTCTAGGTCTTGCGATTGCTAAACAGTTAGTCGAAGGTTATTTAGGAACCATTCGAGCAACTAGTGAGCCTACTAAAGGGACAACAATTACAATTACACTACCCTTAATTGAAGGAAATAGTAAATAAAAAAGTGATATACACAAAATAAATCGGCGACAAGCGCTCGCATTTAAGCAGTTTATCAGAGTCTGGCAAACTGCTTAAATACAAACGCTTTCGCTCGATTTGTCGTGTTCGAGATTAGCATCTATGCTTTATTTTTTAAATCATATTTTCTTGAGAAATAGGGCTGAATCGTATGATGTGTTAGACTTGGTGCTTTTATTTTTTATGCTCATTCACGATTTTTTCAAATTCTTTTTCTTGTTTTTCCATTTCTTTTACCTCGGGGTGTTTATTCATATAAAGCTTTTTCGATAGCCAAGTTTGGCCAGCAAGGAAAATTCCACCAACAGCCCAATAAAGTGCTAAAGCTGAAGGGGCAGAGAATGAAATGAATAAAATCATTGCTGGGCTAATTAAACCAATGATTTGCATTTGCTTTTTTTGTTCAGGTGTGTAACCAATCATTGTTACAAAATATTGACCTAAATAAACAAGACCAGCAATAACTGCCAAAATGGTATCTGGATGACCAAGGCTAAACCATAAGAAGTTATGGCTAGCAATTTCAGAAGAACTACGAATCGCGTAATAAAACGCCATTAAAATAGGCATTTGAATAATAATTGGTAAGCAGCCCATCTGCATTGGATTAATATCATATTTTTTATAAACGGTGACCATTTCTTGTTGAATGGATGTTTGTTCTTCTTTTGTAGTTGCCCGTTTTAGCCGTGCTTGAATGTCATCAATTTCAGGTTTGGCAACGGCCATTTTTGATTGCATTGTCATTTGTGCTTTAGCTGTTCTTAAATTTAGCGGCAAGATAATTGCGCGAATAATAAGCGTTGTAATGATGATTGCAATGCCATAATTGTCGCCAAAGAAAGAAGCGACAAATTTAATAAACGTGGTAAATGGTTGGATTAAATAAACGTTAAAAAAGCCATCTGAGTTTTGTGACGGATCAAGCCCACAACCTGAAAGGACACCTAGTGAAATAACAAGTATGGCAATTAAAATAAGATTTTTTTTCTTCAATATTTTTGTTCCTCCTACTAACTAAAATAAATTCCTTTTTAGTAAAAAGAACAACTGTCTTCTTCATCATCAAATTGATTTTTCTTAAAAGTAATAACAAGCCAGCTAAGAATAAAATTATTGAGTATGACATGTTTTAATTTAATATACAAAAGTGAAACCCTGGAAAGACAAATGGCTTCTGTATGCAGTAACATTGTCGGTTTTAAGAAACTAATAGCAGGCCAAAACCGGAACAAAGACAACATTAGAAGAAGCGTAACGGTCATCGAAAGATATTCCGGTTCAAAAAACATTTGGAATAAGATGATCAATAAAAGCAGGCTCCCTTCTGTTAAAGAATTAATTACCCATTAACTATAATTCAAACGGCTAAGGAATTCAAGTCGAAATTTAATAGATAATATCAAATGTTTTTCTAGCTTCAACAGGCGCTCCCATATAAATATAGACGTGCTCAATCCGGCAAGCTGGAGAAGGGCCTTTTTTTATTATTTCAATAAATTGTTCAAGTTTTTTTTCTTCAGCACGCGCATAAATTTCAACAGATCCATCTTCTAGGTTTTTAACGGTACCACTGATATCATATTTATAAGCCACTTGTTTTGTTGAATAGCGAAATCCTACACCTTGAACTAAACCGGTTATACGCAAAATAGCCGTTTGGACTGTCATTTTCTCTCATCCTCTTCCTTTAATAAGATGTCTTTAATAAACAGTGTAGCCTTTTTTGCGATAAGTTTCAAAAATTTACTTTGGTTTAGGATGTGCTATAATAATAGCAGTTTTAAGAGCAGGAGATGGGAAAATGAAGTGGCAAGTTATTCAAACAAAAGGTGAATATGAGCCGTGGTGGTTTTTTGAGAATTGGCAAGAAACCATTGAAGCAGACTATGCTTTTCAGATGAAAGAAGAAGCGTTTCAAAAATATAATGAACTTACGAATATTCTCATTAAGACATATCCTAAACATCGCTTAAAAAAAGAAGTTTTGTTCGCTGCTTGGAATGAGGAAGAAGTCGAGTATTGTGAAAGTTGTGATGATGATATTCAAGTGTTTCATGGTATTATTTTATTATGTGATGGCAAGGTGTATCAACCAGAAGCACAGGAAAAAGAACAATGGTTTAAAAATTTAGCAAAATATCTATAAAAAGCGTGCAAGGGAGGATATGATGGATAAAGAGGATGATTTACTGCGCGCACGTCGTAAAGATGAGCATCTAGCACTTTCCTATCAGCAATTTGAAGTGGATAAAGAGAGCGCTTTTAAAGATCTAGATTTAATAGGGACTTCACTTCCAAGCTGCGGGGTGGATGACGTGCATTTAAATACTACTTTTTCCGGGATAGAATTTGCGTATCCCTTTTATATTAATGCGATGACAGGCGGTAGTGAACGTACAAAGCAAATCAATGCTGATTTTGCTGAAATTGCACGTGAAGTAGGCGTGGGAATGGCAGTTGGTTCACAGTCAGCTGCTCTTAAAAACCCAAGCGTTCGAGATAGTTATGAAATTGTTCGCGAAAAAAATCCAGATGGCAAAATATTTGCTAATCTTAGCCCAGCGATTCCTATTGATCTTGGAATGGAAGCTATAAAAATGGTGGATGCCAACTTGCTGCAAATTCATCTTAATCCCGCACAAGAACTTGTTATGGTAGAAGGGGATCGTGAGTTTTCGAACTGGTTACGGCGAATTGAACAATATGTCACAAAGCTCGATATCCCTGTTGTTGTGAAAGAAGTAGGGTTTGGCATGAGCTGTGAAACGGTTGCAAAACTTGCAGAAGTTGGTGTAAAAACGGTTGATGTCAGCGGGAGAGGTGGTACTAATTTCATTCAAGTTGAAAATGAACGCCGACGCGATCATGCGTATGATTTCCTGTATGATTTTGGTTTAACGACACCAGAATCGTTACTTGATTTGCGACGACTACAAGGAAATAATAAGCTGGAAATTTTGGCTTCCGGTGGCATCAGAACGCCACTTGATATGGTTAAGTCGTTTCGTTTAGGGGCAAAAAGTGCAGGTATGGCTGGGTACCTATTCTATTTTTATAAAAATTTTGGCAAACAAATGACAATCCACTTACTTGAGCAATATAAAGAAGCGCTTAAAGCATTATTTGTTTTATTTGATGCAACAAGTTTGGACGAACTTCAAAATGCTCCACTTATTGTGCGTGGTGATTTGAAAGACTTTTGTGACGCACGCGCGGTCGATATAAAACAATTAGCAAATTAGAGCACGCCGAGAATTTGAAAGATGAACAGTCTATTCTTGGATAAAGTAGAAAAAGTAAAAGGAGACGAGTAATGAATGATTACCTGTCTCCTTTTACTTGTATATAGGATGAAACGTTATTAACTAATGGTCTCAGGAAGCGTTTCACCAATTGCTTCCAAGCGGTTAGCTAATTCCTTTTTTGAAAATTGTTGTTTTTTGATATAAAGGTTTTCTGGATGCGTACGGCATTCATAAGAACAACTGTGCAAGTATTTTTCAGTATTCTCTGGTGAGGCAAGAATTTGCTTGTTACAATAAGGATTAGCACAGTTAATATATTGTTCACAAGGCGTCCCATCAAAATAATCTTTTCCAACAATATGATGTTCTACTTGATTGATTGGAACAGAAATGCGTTCATCAAAGACATACATCCTACCATCCCAGAGTTCGCCTTTTGTCTTTTCATTTTTCCCATAAGTAGCGATACCGCCATGAAGCTGAGAAACATCTTCAAAGCCAACTGTTTTTAACCAACCGGAAAACTTTTCACAACGAATGCCACCAGTGCAATAGGTGACAATTTTTTTGTTTTTTAGTTGTTCTTTATGCTTATGAACCCAGTTTGGTAGCTCGCGAAAGGCTTTAATATCTGGTCGAATAGCTCCACGAAAATGCCCCAAATCAAATTCGTAGTCATTTCGAGCATCTAAGATCACCGTATTTTCATCTTCTAAGGCTGCTCTAAACTCTTCAGGTTCCATGTAAGTTCCAGTCACTTCTAAGGGGTTTATATCATTTTCTAAATGTAATGAAACGATTTCAGAACGAGGGCGAACATACATTTTTTGGAAAGCATGTTGAGAAGCTTCGTCTATTTTAAAAACCATGTCGCGAAAGCGTGAGTCTTCGTGCATTTTTTCCATATAAATTTTTGTATTGCTTAAAATGCCAGATAAAGTTCCATTAATTCCTTCTTTAGCAACAAGAATTCTGCCTTTTAACCCTAATTTGTTACAAAACTCAAGGTGTTCCTTTGCAAATTGTTCTGGGTCATCAATTGTCGTGTATTTGTAGTATAACAACACTTGATAGTCTGCCATGATTTAAACCACCTTTATTTTATTTTTATGTGAAAACTCTTTCTAAGTGTAGAAATTCTCCACATTGCGCAGCTATTACTATACTATAGTCAACCGTTTTTTTTCAAGCAAGAGCTTGCCTTAAGCTATAAATTTTAAGGTAGCTATGCTATAATTTATGAGGATTCATTAATAATTAGGAGGTGATCTATGTGCAGGTTGACTTTAATTATATTGAACAAGAAGCCTTAAAGCAGGTGAGATTGAGTCGCCATAAAAGGCTAAAGTGGCTTATTTATAAATTTATTATGGTGACATTAGGAGCAGTGCTTATGGGTGTGGGCCTTGAGTTGTTCCTTGTGAATAATCAGATTTTAGATGGTGGTATTGTTGGGATCTCCATTATTATTTCACAGCTTTCACCTCTTCCGCTTGGCCTCCTTACCTTTGTTTTGAATATTCCTTTTTTTATTATTGGCTATCGTAAAATTGGTAAACTTTTTGCCATTTATACATCTTATGGCATTGCTGTCATGTCTACTGTGACCTTATTACTTCATGATATGGACCCTGTGACAGATGATTTACTTTTGGCCACTGTTTTTGGTGGTGTGACGCTTGGCCTTGGTGTTGGGCTTGTTATCCGGAATGGGGGCGCGCTCGATGGGACAGAAATTGTGTCTTTACTTGTTAATGATAAAACCCCTTTTTCAACAGGACAAATTATTATGGCGATCAATATTGCGATTTTTAGTATTGCTGGGCTTGTATTTAACTGGGACCGAGCGATGTATTCACTGATTACTTATTTTTTAGCCTATAAAGTGATTGATATTGTCATCCAAGGTGTTGATGAATCAAAAAGTGCTTTTATTATTAGCCATTATTATGAAGAAATTGGTTATGAAATCATGGAGCAGCTTGGTAAAGGCGTTACATATTTGGAAGCAACAGGAAGCTATTCAGGTGATGTACATAAAGTAATCTTTGTTATTATTTCTCGCTTTGAAGAGGTTAAATTAAAATCGATTTTAGATGACATTGATCCAGACGCATTTTTAGCTGTTGGCGGTAGCATGTCGGAAGTTCGTGGTGGGAAATTAAAGAAGAAAAAAACACCGCATTTGTAATGATGATGTGAAAGTATGGAAAAAGAAAGTAAGCTTAGCATCAAATAAGAGGTTATTGAAAAGCAGAAAATACAGTTGATTTGTATCTTGAAAATTAGGTCAAAATGTAAGCGTAAAAGGAGGGTGCCATGTTTTTTAAAGAACTTTATAAATTGCAATTAGTTTTTGTCTTTATGTTTGGTTTAATTTTAGCGTTTCGTTGGTTTAATATTTTGACAAGTGGCATCTCTGTTGTTCTTATCACTATATTTTTTATTATTTGGACCATTTCAATCATGCTTGTTATTTTCAAAAAAACGAAGCAGAAGCGAATTTAAAGTGATACCTAAAAATGTGGTAAATAGATCTTGAAGGATAAATAAGCAAACTAGCATGTTGCGACTCACGGGTAAAATCCTTCAAAAGAAGTAACATTCATTGATTTTGAGTGAAACACACCTAAAGTTCAGAAAAATAAAAATATATGTTTTATCACCCTCAGGTTGACAGTAGGACTTTTGCATGAGCAAACCGTTTAGCTTCTATGCTATAATGAAGCAAGTAAAAAGCAAGGCTAGGGGGAAATAAGTTGGCAACAACACAAAAAAAAGCGAGTACACGAAAAAAAACAACGTCTAGAAAAAGTAAAAATAAACCAAAAACAACCTATCGTTTTGAAATAAGTGGTTTAATCATGGCGATTGTAGCACTAATTGGTATTTTTAGGTTAGGTTTTGTTGGACGAATTGTTTATGCACTAGGTGAATTTGTCTTAGGTAGTCTAAGTTATCTCCTTTTGATAGGGATTGTTTTTTTAGGCGGTTATTTAGTGGTCAAACGCAAGATGCTGAATTTCTTTACGAAGCGCCTTATGGGAATTTATTTAGCTCTTTTTGGGCTTTCAATGCTGTTTCACCTTTCCTTTATGTTTAAATATGGCTTTATAGATCACGTTTTTATACATACGTGGAAGGTTGCTTCAAATAACCTCATTCATCCATCCCAAATCGTTTCTGTTGGCGGGGGAATGATTGGTGCTGCATTAACTGCTACGAGTTACTTTCTTATTGCTAAGATTGGTACACAACTCATTGCTGTCTTGCTCATTTTATTTGGGCTTTCATTCATTTCAGGCGTAGCATTACGAACTTTTGCTGAAAAACTAGTAACAAGTACAAGCCATTTCTTTTCTAAGAGCCAGGCCTTAGCTAAAAAAGGGAAAGCAAAAACTGCTCTGAAAAAGGCAGCAAAACAACGCCAAGTTAAACCAAAAGAAATACCAAAAGATTTAGAAGAAAATCAACAGCCAGAAACAAAAACACCACCTATTATTTCAAATTTTCATTCTAAAGAAGCACTACCTGAAACGGAAGATCAACAAGAAGAGCCTTCAAAAGAATTAACATTTGAACAAGAAACTTTTGAAAATGAGATTTACCAGTTGCCATCAGTTAATCTTTTAAAAGCAGCAAAGCCAACTGATCAATCCAAGGAATACGATCAAATTAAGTCCAATGCAAAAAAACTCGAAGAAACTTTCGAAAGCTTTGGGGTAAAAGCAAAGATTACGCAAGTCCATCTTGGGCCTGCTGTAACAAAATATGAAGTTCAACCAGCTATTGGTGTTAAAGTAAGTCGGATTGTTTCGCTAAGTGATGATATTGCACTTGCACTTGCTGCAAAAGATATTCGCATTGAAGCGCCAATTCCTGGTAAATCAGCCATTGGGATTGAGGTGGCTAACCAAAATGTAGCCATGGTGACATTAAGAGAAGTGATTGAAAATAATCAACAAAACAATCCAGAAGATACATTGCAAATTGCGCTTGGTCGTGATATTTCAGGCGATGCCATTTTAGCGCACCTAAATAAAATGCCGCATTTACTTGTTGCGGGTTCTACAGGTAGTGGTAAATCGGTTTGTATCAATGGGATTATTACAAGCATTTTACTTCGGGCTAAACCACATGAAGTGAAGATGATGATGATCGATCCTAAAATGGTAGAGCTCAATGTCTATAATGGTATTCCGCATTTACTTGCGCCAGTTGTCACCAATCCTAAAAAAGCAGCTCAAGCTTTACAAAAAGTTGTTTCGGAAATGGAGCGACGTTACGATTTATTTTCACATACAGGAACAAGAAATATGGAAGGTTACAATGAATATATAAGAAAGCATAATGATCAAAATGAAGAAAAACAATCGGAATTACCTTTTATCGTGGTGATTGTCGATGAATTAGCTGATTTGATGATGGTCGCTTCAAATGATGTAGAAGATGCGATTACAAGACTTGCACAAATGGCTCGCGCTGCTGGTATTCATTTAATTATTGCGACACAGCGGCCTTCTGTTGACGTCATTACTGGTGTTATTAAAGCAAACATCCCGTCGCGAATTGCATTTGCTGTATCAAGTGCTACAGATTCCAGGACGATTTTAGATATGGGTGGAGCCGAAAAATTACTTGGTCGTGGGGATATGCTCTTTCTTCCAGTTGGAGCGAGTAAGCCAACACGGATTCAAGGAGCCTTTTTATCAGATAGCGAAGTAGAAGATATCGTAAACTTTACAATTTCACAACAAAAAGCCCAGTACAGTGAAGAAATGATTCCTGATGAACTCCCTGATAACAATGAAGAAACAGATGACGAGTTATACCATGACGCAGTGGCACTCGTTGTCGAAATGCAAACCGCTTCTGTTTCCATGCTACAACGCCGCTTTAGAATCGGTTATAACCGGGCAGCACGCTTAATTGATGAAATGGAACAACGCGGGGTTGTTGGTCCACATGAAGGTTCAAAGCCGCGTCGAGTTAATATTGAAGCTATGCCTGAGGAATAAAAGATGTGAGATCAGTGCAGGAAATCGGCCGTATTTTTAAAATCGTTGTTATTCTTAAAAAATATGGTCGATTCTTCATCTTATTTTATGATCTTTTTCTATATTTATTTTTTTGTTCATGGTATATTAATTATAGTTAGCAGCATCTAGTTTTATTGAACCATTTTTTACATAACCTACTGGATCATGCTAGCAAATAATTTGTCTTATAGGAGGGGTTTAAAGGTGAAAAAGCGGACGTTTGCTTTAGCACTCGTTATGATTTTAGCATCAGCTGTTTTTTTAGGAGCTTGTGGATCAAGTGGTAATAATAAGAAAGATAGTAACAAAAACTTCACTCTAGCCATGGTCACTGATACGAGTGGAGTTGATGATCGTTCGTTCAATCAATCTGCTTGGGAAGGATTGGAAAAATTTGGTAAGGACAATCATTTGCAAAAAGGGACAGATGGCTATAATTACTTGCAATCTTCATCAGAAGCGGATTATAAAACAAATTTGAATACTGCTGTTCGTAGTAACTATAACCTTATTTTGGGTATTGGCTACAAAATAAAAGAAGCGCTTACAACTATCGCAAAACAACAACCAGATCAGCAGTTTGCCATTGTAGACGAAGCGATTGATGGTCATAAGAACGTTGCAAGCATTGGCTTTAAAGACAACGATGGCTCATTTTTAGCCGGTGTTGTCGCCGCCCTCACAACAAAAACAAAGAAAGTAGGTTTTGTTGGTGGTGTCAAAGGAGCTGTTATTGATCGATTTGAAGCGGGTTTTACGGCTGGTGTTAAAGCTGCAAATCCTGACGTCAAAGTAGAGGTCCAATATGCAAACGAGTTTGCCAAAGCAGATAAAGGACAGCAGATTGCTTCTGCGATGTATTCAGGTGGTGTAGATGTTATTTTCCATGCTGCAGGGGCAACGGGTAATGGCGTATTTGCTGAAGCGAAAAATCTTAAGAAAAAAGACCCTAGTCGCGATGTTTGGGTCATCGGTGTAGACCGTGATCAGTGGGATGAAGGCAAAGTAAAAGCGAACGATGGTAAGGAGTACAATGTCACTTTAGCTTCTGAAGTCAAACGTGTTGATATTGCTGTAGAAGACCTAGCTAAGCGCACAAAAGCCGGGAATTTCCCTGGTGGTAAAAAGCTTGAGTACGGGCTTGATAAAGATGCTGTAGGCTTATCTCCTCATCAAGATAATATCTCAAAAGATGTTTTAACAAAAGTAGAGGAATATAAAAAGAAAATGATAAGCGGTGAAATTAAAGTTCCAAGCAAGCCTTAATTAAAAAAGAGTTTGAGCCATAAATAGGAAAAACGTGTGTATTTAAGCACGACAATTGAGCGAAAATGTTCTAGAATCTTGTGCTTAACGCCGATTTATTTTGTTTATGTGCTCAAGCTCTTTTTTGGTTAAAAATGATTGCAAATCTTGCTCATTAGGAATAAACGCATTACATAAGAATGTGCGATGTTAATTGAAAACGGAATGGAAGGAAGTGCGAATGTGGCGTATGTTATTGAAATGTTAGGAATCAGGAAAGAGTTTTCAGGATTTGTAGCGAACGATAACATTACCTTACAGTTAAAGCAGGGAGAAATTCATGCTCTGTTAGGTGAAAATGGTGCAGGGAAATCAACGTTAATGAATGTACTTTTTGGCTTGCATGAACCAGATGGAGGAGAAATACGTGTTCGCGGAAAAGAGCAAAACATTAGTAGCCCAAATAAAGCAAACGAACTCGGTATTGGTATGGTTCATCAGCATTTTATGTTAGTTGATAAATTTACAGTAGCTGAAAATATAATTTTGGGAAAAGAGCCAAGTAAGCTTGGAATGATTGAAAAGAAAAAAGCGATCCAAGAAATAGAAGAAATTTCAGAACGTTACGGGTTGCGTGTAAATCCACATGCGAAGGTTCGCGATATTTCAATTGGCATGCAACAACGTGTCGAAATTCTTAAAACACTTTATCGGGGCGCTAATATTTTGATTTTTGATGAGCCAACAGCTGTCCTTACCCCACAAGAAATTAAAGAATTAACACAGATTATGCGAACGTTAATTAAAGAAGGAAAATCAATTATTTTAATTACACATAAACTAAAAGAAATTATGGACGTTTGTGATCGTGTCACTGTCATTCGCCGTGGGAAAAGTATGGGGACCGTGAAGGTCTCTGAAACCAACCCGCAAGAATTAGCGAATATGATGGTAGGGCGTGAAGTTATTTTTAAAACCGAAAAAAAGCCGAGTCTACCTGGAAGTGATGTCCTTGAAATTAAAGATCTAGTGGTAAAAGAAAGTCGGGGGATAGAAAGTGTACGTGGGCTTAATTTAACTGTTCGCTCAGGTGAGATTGTTGGAATTGCTGGTGTTGATGGAAATGGACAAAGCGAGTTAATCCAAGCAATTAGCGGTTTAACGAAAATAGCACATGGCTCGATTTCACTTAATGGAAGTTTTATTCATAACCGGAGACCTCGCAAAATTACTGAAGCTGGACTGGGCCATATTCCTGAAGATCGCCATAAACATGGATTAGTTCTTGAAATGACAATCGGTGAAAATATCGCGCTACAAACCTATTATAAAAGGCCGATTTCTAACGCTGGTTTTTTGAATCATCAAGCGATGTATGATTTTGCCCGAGAATTGATTAAAGAATATGATGTGCGCACAAGTAGTGAATATGTTGCAGCAAAATCCCTTTCTGGAGGGAATCAGCAAAAAGCTATTATTGCCCGAGAAATTAGTCGTAATCCTGACTTTTTAATTGCAGCTCAGCCAACACGTGGCCTTGATGTTGGTGCTATTGAATTTATCCATAGACGTTTAATTGAAGAACGTGATAAAGGAAAAGCAGTTTTGTTAATGAGCTTTGAACTAGATGAAATTATGAATGTGAGTGACCGAATTGCCGTCATTTATGAAGGTAAAATCGTTGCTATTGTGAAACCAGAAGAGACCACTGAACAAGAGCTAGGCCTACTCATGGCAGGAAGCAAAAAACGAACGGGGGCAGGATCATGACAAAGGTAAAATCAATGTTAAATGCACTCATTATTCCTGTAACAGCCGTTATTTTAGGCCTTATTTCCGGAGCGCTAATCATGCTGTTTTTCGGGTACGATCCGATTATAGGTTACAGTGCGCTTATGAATGGAATCATTGGCCAGCCATATTACATTGGGGAAACAATTCGGCAAGCTACACCTTATATTTTAGTCGGTTTATCCGTTGCAGTGGCTTTTAAAGCAGGTTTATTTAATATCGGAGCTGAAGGACAAATGCTTATGGGGTGGATTGGTTCAATTATTATGGCTGTTCATTTTGATGGTTTGACGAAATGGATTCACCTACCACTTGCTATTATTGTTGGTGCTTTATTTGGTGCTTTCTGGGCATTGATTCCAGGGGTTTTAAAAGCAACGCTTAAAGTTAATGAAGTAATTGTCACAATTATGCTAAACTATACAGCTCTTTATCTTTTTAATTATATCGTCCAAAACGTACTTACAAATCGATTAGATAAAACAGCTACGATTCATAATTCGGCATCACTTGCATCGGTCTTTTTACAAAAAGTAACCCAGTATTCAACGCTACACTGGGGGATTATGATTGCTATTGGTATGGCGATTATCATGTGGTTAGTATTAAATAAAACGACATTTGGTTATGAAATCGAAGCGGTTGGTTTCAATAAAAATGCCTCAAAATATGCAGGCATGAGTGTAAAAAAAACAATCATTACAGCAATGGTATTAGCAGGAACACTTGCTGGACTTGCTGGAGTGATGGAAGGCCTTGGTACATATGGAAATGCTTATATTTTGAATGCTTCTCCAGGTATCGGTTTTGATGGGATTGCGGTCGCCCTTCTTGGTGGAAGCTCACCGATTGGCATTATCTTCTCTGCGCTATTATTTGGCGCTCTTAAAATCGGTGCGCTAAATATGCCTGCTGTAGCTGGTGTTCCTAATGAGCTTGTTAATGTCATTATCGCGCTTATCATTTTCTTTGTTGCGTCAAGTTATATCATTAATTTTGTGAGGTCAAAATTAAGAAGGGGAGTGAAGGCGGAATGACAGCGATTTTTGCAACGATTGTTTCAAGTACGCTGCTTATGGCTGGGCCACTTATTTTTACAGCGCTTGGCGGCGTTTTTTCTGAGCGCGGAGGAATTGTAAATATCGGCCTTGAAGGCATGATGGTCATGGGGGCCTTTTCAGCCATCGTCTTTAATTTAACTTTTCAAAATGTGTTTGGTGCACTTACACCGTGGATTGCTCTTGTTGCAGCAATGCTTGTTGGTGGCGTTTTTTCACTGATTCATGCTGTTGCTACCATCAATTTCCGGGCAAATCATGTTATTAGTGGTGTAGCCATTAATTTTTTAGCAACGGGTTTGTCTCTTTTTTTAGTTAAAGTCATTTATGGTAAAGGGCAAACAAGTCAGATTTCCTATTATTTTGGAAAACCAGATATCTCACTATTTAAAGATATTCCCATTATTGGTGAAATTTTCTTCAGAAATGTACCAGTAATGAGTTATGTTGCCATTCTTTTTGCTATTTTGGCTTATGTGATTATTTATAAAACTCGTTTTGGGCTTCGATTACGCTCTGTCGGTGAACATCCACTAGCAGCAGATACAATGGGGATAAAAGTGCGCTTTATGAGATACCAAGGGGTTATTATATCCGGCATTTTAGGGGGTCTTGGCGGCGCGGTTTACGCTCAAAGTTTTACACTCGACTTTAGCCATGCAACGATTTCTGGCCAAGGATATATGGCACTTGCAGCCATGATTTTTGGGAAATGGAATCCACTTGGTGCGATGGGGGCTGCTATTTTCTTCGGATTTGCGCAGTGCTTGGCTGTAACAGGAGGCACATTGCCATTCTTTAAAGAGATTCCTGATGTTTACTTGCAAATTGTTCCTTATGTGCTGACGATTTTGGCACTAGTTGGCTTTATTGGTAAATCAGAGGCACCGAAAGCTGATGGCGTTAATTATATTAAAGGCAAATAAAACATGATTTTGGGCCATAAATAAAATAAATCGAATGAAAACGTGTCGTCGATTTATTTCGTTTATGGCCTAATTTTTGCGTATAAAAGGGTTCATAATTGTAGAATCCTAGCGTTTACGGTAAAATAACTGATGGATAGCTAGATAGAAAGGGGTATGACGATGCAAGTTTATCAAGAAAAAATTGGTGCTATAAACGTAAATTTACTTGAAACAGATAAATATAAGTCAAATCGAATCGTTTTTAAATTTAGGGCGCAATTAGAACGTGAAACTTTAACAAAGCGTTCTTTGCTTGCCATTTTATTTGAAACAAGCAACAAAAAATATCCGACACAAACGGCTTTTCGTAAAAAACTAGCTTATTTATATGGGGCTGATTTTTATACCTCCGTTGAAAAAAAAGGAAATGAACATATTTTAACTGTCATTTTAGACCTTGTGGACGGGAAATTAGTGGCAGAAGGAGACAAGCTTTTAGAAGCAGCCTTTGCTTTTTTAACGACTGTTTTCTTTGAACCTCTTGTCTTTGATTATGCTTTTGATGATGCGACACTGGAGGTTGAAAAAGCCAATCTAAGAAGCCGACTGGAAAGCATATTTGATGATAAAATTCGGTATGCAAATAAACGTTTAGTGGAAGAAATGTCTGCTGGAGATGTTTTCGCTTATTCAGCATTAGGCGTGTTAGCGGATATTGACTCAATTACTGCTGAATCACTTTATACATATTATCAACAGTTTTTAGCTGATGATATCATTGATGTCTTTATTTGTGGCGATATTTCACGTGATAAAATCATCCCATTAATTGAAAAACTCCCTTTTAAAAAGCGGAATGAACGAAAAGCAAATCTTTTGGCGTTTGAAGCACGTAGTCAGTCACAAGAAATTAATGAAATACAGCCAATTAATCAAGGGAAGCTTGTGATCGGATATGGTACAAATACTTTATTTGGCGATGATGACTTTGTGGCGATGCAATTAGCAAATGGGTTGCTTGGCCGCTATCCGAATTCCAAAATCTTTATTAATGTAAGAGAAAAAGAAAGCCTTGCTTATTATGCTTCAAGTGGCATTGATAGTTTTAAAGGCGTGATGTTAATTACTGCGGGAATTGATGAAAAAAATTATCAACAGGCACTAGCGATCATTGGTGAACAAGTAACAGCAATGAAAGAGGCGGACTTCACTGAAGAGGAGTTAGAGCAAACAAAACAAATGTATATTAACGAATTGCTAGAAACAGGTGATAACGTGCAAGGTTTAATCGAACTTCATTATAACAATGTATTGCGTGGGAAAGATTTAACCTTAGAAAATTGGATTGAACAAATTAAGCAAACGACGAAACAAGAAGTCGTCACGGCCATAAATAAGATCAAGCTAGATACCATTTATTTCTTGAGTAAAGGAGAAGCTATTCATGAAGAAAATTGATTTTAAAGAAGCTCGCGAAACGGTCTATCATGAAACGCTTGAAAACGGTCTAAAGGTCTTCTTGCTGCCTAAGACAGGGTTTAATAAGACGTATGCCATTTTTACAACTAATTATGGTTCGATCGATAATACATTTGTGCCTATTGGTGAAAATAAACTTACACATGTACCAGATGGGATTGCTCATTTTTTAGAACATAAACTATTTGAAAAAGAAGATGGCGATGTCTTTTTTAAATTTGGTGAAAAAGGGGCCTTTACAAATGCTTTCACTTCTTTTACAAGAACAGCTTATTTGTTTTCTAGCACATCAAATGTTTCAGAAAATCTAGAGATACTCATGGATTTTGTCCAAGAGCCCTATTTTACAGAGCAAACGGTTGAAAAAGAAAAAGGAATTATTGGGCAAGAAATCCAAATGTATGATGATGATGCGGATTTTCGTGTTTATTTTGGAGCGATTGAAAACATGTATCACCATCATCCGGTAAAAATTGATATTGCTGGTACAGTAGAATCCATTGCTGAAATTGATAAAGATTTGCTTTATCTTTGCTACAATACATTTTATCATCCAAGTAATATGGTTTTATTCGTTGTTGGGAATTTAGAACCTGAAGAGATGATGGAACAAATTCGTCGTAATCAAGCTCAAAAAACATTTCCAGAAGCAAAACCAGTTAAGCGATCTTTTAAAGAAGAGCCAGCTGAAGTAGCAACAAAAATGCGTAAAATCAAGCTTCCTGTACAAATTGCTAAAAATCTTGTAGGCATTAAAGAAGATATTGGTAAACTATCCGGAATGGACGCTGTAAAACATGAGATGAAAGCTAAAATCGCTTTAGAGTTGCTATTTGGGGCAACGAGCGATGCTTATCTAACGCTTTATAATGAAGGCGTCATTGATGATACATTTGGTTTTGATTATTCACTACAAGATAGCTTTTCTTTTGTGCTTATTGGTGGCGATGCAAAAGATCCAGATGAACAAGCAAAACAAATTGTAAACGTGTTTTTTGATACCGCGAAACATGGTGTCAGCGAAGAGGCGCTGGAACTTGTGAAACGGAAAAAAATTGGCCAATTTTTGCGTTCGCTTAATTCACATGAGTTTATTGCTCAAATGTTTAGTCATTATATCTTTGAAGAGGCTTCTTTGTTTGATATCCAAGGAGCGATTTACGCGATTACAAAACAAGATATTGACCAATTTTTACAGCATTTAGCTGATGAAAATCGTTTTACTACTTTCCAAATTTTACCCGAGTAAAATGATTTTTAGGAAATCTTAGTGAAAAAATGGTTTTTTTTTTCAAGTCATGCTATCATGAAGTAAATGGATATAAGGAGTTTTTGATTGGATTTGGGACGTTTTAATTGTTTGATTATCGGTGCAAGTGGCGATATTGGCACAGCAATTTCATTAAAGCTTGCCAAACGCGGTTATAACCTTTACTTACAATATAATAAAGGTGAAAAAGCGATTTCTTCTTTACTTAAGGAGCTTGCCCTTTTTCCGGGAGAATATATTCCAATCCAAGCTGATTTAAATGAGCACCAAAGTGTGACGACAATCAGCGAAAGTATATTCCAGCTTGATATGATGATTTATGCTGCTGGAAATACTGTTTATAAGCTTTTAACAGATACAACAGACGACGAAATGAGTCAGCTTTGGAATGTTCATTTATACGCGATGATGCGCTTAGTACGTGATCTTTCACCGAAGATTACAAAGTCAGAACAAGGTCGCATTATATTGATTAGTTCGATTTGGGGAGAAATGGGTGCTGTCATGGAGTCGGTTTATTCCGCTGTTAAAGGCGGACAGATTACTTTTTCCAAAGCACTTAGCAAAGAACTAGCCTATAGTGGAACGACCGTGAACTGTATTACGCCAGGTGCTGTTGATACAAAAATGATGGATTTTTTTAATAGAGATGAAAAAGAAGCTACGGAAAGCGAGATCCCATTTGGTAGAATGGCGACCACCGATGAAGTAGCAAATGCGGTTTTGTTTTTAGTTAGTGAAAATGCAAGCTACATTACTGGCCAAACGCTTGGGATAAATGGCGGTTGGCATATGTAGTTTTTAAAAAGAAAATAACTTATTGGCAGGTGTTTAATATTGACTGAATTAGGCGATAAACTGAAGGCAGCACGTACGGAAAAAGGACTCAGTTTAGACGATCTACAACAAGTAACAAAAATACAAAAGCGTTATTTAGAAGCAATTGAACAAGGGAATTACTCAGTGATGCCGGGGAAGTTTTATGCAAGAGCTTTTATTAAACAATATGCTGAAGCAGTGGATTTAGATAGTGAAGCTTTGTTTAATGAATTTGAAACAGAAGTCCCTAAAACACAGCAAGAGGGCCCCGAACAAGAACAAAGGCGCGCTCGAAAAAAAGCGTCCTCACTTGCAGCTCATTCGGTCGGAGGAAGTGGTCATGGGCGTCATCGTTTGTTTGATATTTTACCTAAAGTTTTGATTGTGCTCTTTATCCTTTTTATTCTCTTTATTATTTGGTATTTTGTTTTTGCAAGTGGCGGTTCAAATGATAGTGCGACGAAAAACAAAAATAGCGATTCCAAAGTAAATCTCCAAGATGATACCAACTCGTCTTCCACCAAGAAATCAAACAGTAAGTCTGACGAAGAAAAGAAAAAAGCTGATAAAGACAAAAAAGAAGATGAAGAAAAGAAAAAAGAATCCGACAAAAAAACAGAAATTACTAAAGGCGAAACATCAGGTAACACCACAACGTATACTGTCAAAAACGCTGATAAATTAAGTGTTCAGGTCAGTGCAGAGGACGCAGCTTCGTGGATAGGTATTTCTGGAAAAAGTGGAAATAGCCTTTATAATAAAACGTTGAATGCTGGTGATAGCTCTGGATCAATTGATGCCGGTAGCGAATCCACCATATCTATTGTTATTGGGAATGCGCCTGCTACAACAGTAAAAATTAACGACGAAAAAATCGAGCTTGACTCATCACCTGTTAAACAAGTCCTAACGATTAACCTTGAAAAGGATGAAGATACATCTTCTGATACTAACTAAATAATGTGATAAGCATGGAGTAGAGAACGTAAATCCTTATGATCTTCTACTTCATGCTTTAGTACATAAAAGGAGCGAAAAAAATGAATTTACCTAATAAGCTTACTGTAGCGCGTATAATTTTAATCCCTATTTTTGTTATTTTGTGTGTTGTTCCATTTCATTTTGGAAGTATTTCATGGCTTGGTTCCACTATCCGGGTGACGAGTTTAATCGCAACGCTTATTTTTATTATAGCTGCTCTTACTGACTGGTTTGATGGTCATCTGGCTAGGAAGTATCATCTAATTACAAATTTTGGGAAATTTGCTGATCCAATGGCTGATAAATTACTTGTGACTGCGGCTTTTATTGTTTTAGTTGAAATGCAGATTGCACCGGCTTGGGTCATCATTTTAATTATTAGTCGTGAACTAGCTGTTACTGGACTTCGATTGCTCTTGGTTGAGGCTGGAGAAGTGATGGCAGCAGGTCAACTTGGTAAGATTAAAACATTTACACAAATGATTGCTATTCCATTAATGTTACTTAATAATTTTCCATTTGCTTGGAGTGGTATTCGTGTAGATTTAATTTTCTTATACGTTTGTGCCTTTTTTGCGGTTTGGTCCGGTATTGATTATTTTTATAGAAATCGTGGTATTTTTAAGGGATCCATGTAAGTTTAAACGATAACAAGCGCACGTATTCTTTCATTTCATCGTGCGCTTGTTTTTTACTAGAACTGAAAGGGCGCGTTATGTCATGAAAAAAGCAGAAATCATTGCTGTTGGAACTGAACTTCTTCTTGGACAAATCATCAATTCAAACGCCACTTTTTTAGCAAAAGAACTTGCTGGATTAGGGGTTTATACGTATTATCAGACCGTTGTAGGAGATAATCGTGAACGACTTTTAGAAGTAATTAAAGTTGCAGAATCAAGAAGCGATTTTCTTATTTTTACTGGAGGACTTGGACCAACAGAAGACGATATCACAAAGCAAGTTTTAGCTGAATATCTCGGTAAAAGTCTTATCATCGATGCAGAACACCTCCAAAAAATAGCGCATTACTTTACAGCCAATAAGCGCAAAATGACACAAAACAATCAGTTGCAAGCGTTGGTTATTCAAGGCGCACAAGTTTTAAAAAATGATGTCGGTTTTGCTGCTGGCATGTATTTGACTGAGAATAAACATGCTTATTTCTTACTTCCAGGTCCACCTTCTGAAATGCAGCCAATGTTTACAAACTATGCGAAACCGATTATCCTCGGGCTAAATGATGAAATGGTTCATTTAGAATCACGTATACTGCATTTTTTTGGGATAGGGGAATCGAAGCTAGCCGATGATTTAAGCGATTTAATTTCCAAACAAAGGAATCCAACAATTGCGACATATGCTAGTCAAGATGAAGTAGAAATCAGAATTACTGCTACTGCCAATACGAAAGAAGAAGCTTTGCAATTATTAGATGAGACTGAATTGAAGATACTTAAAAAAGAAAGGACTTATTTTTATGGCTACGGAAATACGTCATTAAAAGAAGTCGTTTCTAAAGAATTGTTAGAAAAAAAGATAACGATTTCAGCTGCTGAAAGTTTAACTGCTGGATTGTTTCAAGCAGAACTTGCCAGCATTCCCGGTATTTCAAAAATTTTTGCAGGTGGCATGGTAACTTATAGCGAAGAGATAAAGCACCATTTGTTAAAGGTTAGGCAAGATGTGATTGAGCAAGAAGGTGTTGTTAGTGCAGCTTGTGCTAAAGAGATGGCCGATCATATACGTTTAGCTTGTCAAACTGAAATGGGGATTAGTTTTACTGGTGCTGTCGGTCCAGATGGTCTCGGAGGGCATCCTGCTGGCACAGTTTGGATTGGGTTAAGTGTGAGTGGTTTTGAAACAACGGCCTATTTATTTAAATTTGGAAAAGATCGTAATATGAATCGTCGAAAAGCAGTAAAACAAGGGTTTCAAGTGATTCGTAATTTTTTAGATAAACTTAAGGATTAAAAAGAGATAAAACCGAATGAACACGCCATATTTTCCAAGAAAAAATAAATAGACGGACGATGGATTTCAAGCTATAATATTAGCTACAGAAGCGCTCTGTTTCATGTAAATAAAAAAAGCGAACGTTTATTCGCTTTTTGCTTGCTTATCATATTAAAATAAGATATAGTAGTTCTAGGAATTATGGAAGTGAGAAATAAAGACTTTTCCAGAATAAGAAGGAGGCAATATTGTGAATGATCGTCAAGCGGCTTTAGAACAAGCATTAAAATCTATCGAAAAACAATTTGGTAAAGGTTCCATTATGAAACTTGGGGAGCATACTGATCAAAATATATCTACGGTATCAAGTGGATCGCTAGCATTAGATATTGCACTTGGTGTGGGTGGTTATCCACGCGGAAGAATTGTTGAAATTTACGGCCCAGAGAGTTCTGGTAAAACAACAGTAGCGCTACATGCTATTGCAGAAGTTCAAGCACAAGGCGGGACTGCAGCATTTATTGATGCTGAACACGCACTTGACCCAACATATGCTAAAAATTTGGGCGTAAATATTGATGAATTGCTTCTTTCTCAACCAGATACAGGTGAGCAAGCTCTTGAAATTGCTGAAGCGCTTGTCCGTAGTGGTGCAGTAGATATTTTGATTATCGATTCGGTAGCAGCGCTTGTTCCTCGTGCTGAAATTGAAGGCGAAATGGGTGATGCACACGTAGGTTTACAAGCCCGTTTAATGTCTCAAGCATTGCGTAAGCTTTCAGGTGTTATTAACAAATCCAAGACCATTGCCGTTTTCATCAACCAAATCCGTGAAAAAGTTGGCGTTATGTTTGGAAACCCAGAAACAACACCAGGCGGAAGAGCATTGAAATTTTATTCAACAGTGCGTTTAGAAGTCAGACGAGCAGAACAATTAAAACAAGGAACAGAAGTCATTGGGAATAAAACCAAGATAAAAGTAGTCAAAAACAAAGTAGCACCTCCATTTAGAGTCGCAGAAGTGGATATTATGTACGGAGAAGGAATCTCGCGTGAAGGTGAACTTGTTGATATGGCTTCAGAAGTAGATGTTATTAACAAGAGCGGCTCGTGGTATTCCTATAATGAAGAGCGAATTGGTCAAGGACGTGAGAATGCTAAACAATATCTCAGAGAAAATTCAACGATTCGTGACGAGATTTCAAAACGAGTTCGTGAAGAATATGAGATCGATATAGCAAAAGATGTGAATGAAGAGTCAGACGATGAATTTAAGTTACTTGAAGATGAATAATATAAGGTTAAGGGATAGGTTCTTCCAGTAAAGAACCTATCCCTTATTTTTAGTACATTTATTGTTCATTTATGCAAAAATGTAATCGCTTACCCTATATTTATAAAATAATTTAGATTTTGCTCATTCTTTGTTACCCTTTCCTTGACAATGTCAGTTTTGATCTATAGAATTAAATTGTATATTTTACATCGTTATAGAACTAGGTATTTTATCAGTTGTATAGCGTACGTTGGGGAATCCCCTAATGAATGATGAAAAATACACTTGTGCCGAATTTTGTTTTCGGCTACCGACATAATCATAACGAAAATTGAATAGCAAAGGAGGTGTAAGGATGACAATTGCAATCATAATCATCTCCAGCTTGCTTTTCTTAATCGTCGGTTTAGTTGTGGGCTCACTTGTTAATAAATCAAGTACACAAAAGAGACTTGTTGCTGCACGTGGCACTGCTGAATTAATTGTTGAAGATGCGAAGAAGGAAGCAGAAACAACAAAAAAAGAAGCGCTGCTAGAAGCAAAGGAAGAGAGCCATAAGTTACGTACTGAAATCGAAAATGAACTTCGTGGGCGAAGAGTCGAATTACAAAAATCAGAAAATCGCTTATTGCAAAGGGAGGAAAACCTCGACAGGAAAGATACTTCTTTGAGTAAACGAGAAGCTACACTTGAGAAAAAAGAGGAGAATATCAGTAAACGGCAACAACATATTGAAGAGAAGGAAAGCAAAATTGATGAGATGATGCAAAATAGGCAAGCTGAACTAGAGCGAATTTCTGCACTTTCAAAAGATGAAGCTAAACATATCATCCTTAACCAAGTAGAAGAAGAATTGTCCCATGACACTGCTATTATGGTAAAAGAGGCAGAAAATAGAGCCAAAGAAGAGGCTGATAAAAAGGCAAAGAATATTTTGTCACTTGCCATCCAGCGCTCTGCAGCTGACTATGTTGCTGAAACAACCGTATCTGTTGTTTCATTACCAAATGACGAAATGAAGGGTAGAATAATTGGACGTGAAGGACGGAATATTCGGACACTCGAGACATTAACTGGCATTGATTTAATCATTGATGATACACCCGAAGCAGTTATTTTATCAGGATTCGATCCTGTTCGTCGTGAAATTGCACGGATTGCTCTTGAAAAACTTGTTCAAGATGGGCGTATCCATCCAGCTCGAATTGAAGAGATGGTAGATAAGGCACGCAAAGAAGTTGATGAACATATTCGTGAGGTTGGTGAACAAGCAACCTTTGAAGTGGGTATTCATTCTATTCATCCTGATCTGATTAAGATTCTAGGACGTTTGCGTTACCGTACAAGCTATGGACAAAATGTACTTAATCACTCATTAGAAGTTGCAAACTTAGCTGGTATTTTAGCAGGAGAACTTGGCGAAGATGTGACACTTGCTAAACGTGCAGGTCTTTTACATGATATTGGTAAAGCAATTGATCATGAAATTGAAGGTAGTCACGTTGAAATTGGCGTTGAGCTTGCAACAAAATATAAAGAAAATGAAGTGGTTATAAATAGTATTGCTTCACATCATGGTGACACGGATCCAACATCGATTATTGCCGTGTTAGTAGCTGCTGCAGATGCACTTTCTGCTGCAAGACCAGGTGCTCGTAGTGAAACGCTTGAAAACTACATTCGTCGTCTTGAAAAATTAGAAGAGATCTCTGAATCCTATGAAGGTGTTGAGAAATCTTATGCTATCCAAGCGGGGCGTGAGGTACGTATCATGGTAGAACCTGAAGCGATTGACGACCTTGCTTCCTATCGATTAGCGCGCGATATCAGGAAACGAATTGAAGAAGAACTTGATTACCCTGGGCATATCAAGGTAACCGTGATTCGTGAAACACGGGCTGTAGAATATGCAAAATAAGAATATCAAACACACATTCTATTTTTAGAGTGTGTGTTTTCATGTTGTAGAAAACTTGTTTATGGAGATAAGTATTATTTTCCTTCTCCGACAGACATTCGAACAGTATGACAAGAAACACTTGCTTCAATCCAACTTTTTTGTGTAGAATAGACAAGACATAAGAATGGAAGGAAGTTTTAAATGAAACCACGTAAAGTAATGATCATTGGCGCTGGGAACGTAGGTTCAGCAGCAGCTCATGCTTTTATTAATCAAAAATTTATTGAAGAATTAATTTTAGTCGATTTGAATGAGGAACGTGTGATGGGGCATCGTAAAGATTTAGCCGATGCAGCTGCATTTATGCCTGGAAAACTTGATATTTCCGTACGCGCTGCAAGTGACTGCAAAGATGTTGATATTGCGGTTATTACGGTAACAGCAGGTCCACTAAAAGTTGGTCAAACACGTCTTGATGAACTTAAATCTACTTCAAATATTGTTGCCAAAATTATTCCAGAAATGATGAAAGGTGGCTTTAATGGCATTTTTTTAATTGCAACCAATCCATGTGATATTATTACATATCAAGTTTGGAAATTATCTGGCTTACCTAAAGAGCGCGTCATAGGGACTGGTGTCTGGCTTGATACAACTCGTTTACGCCGCATTCTAGCCGAAGAGCTTGATATTGCAGCACAAAGTATCGATGCTTTTATTTTAGGAGAGCACGGGGATTCTCAGTTTCCCGTTTGGTCGCACTCTTCTATCTACGGGAAATCACTTAATGATTATAGTAAAGCAAAACTTGGTGCTCCATTCGATTTAAAAGCAATTGGTGAGAAAGCAAAAAATATGGGATTTGAAATTTATCACCAAAAAGGGTGTACTGAATACGGAATTGGTGGGACAATCGTTGAAATTTGCCACCATATTTTTAGTGGAAGTCAGCGTGCGTTAACGGTTTCTTGCATTCTTTCTGGAGAATATGGTGAAGATGGAATTGCGATAGGTGTCCCAGCTATCCTCACCCAAGATGGTGTGAAAGAAATTATTGAGCTTGAATTGAATGCGTCAGAAAAACAAGCTTTTACCGATTCAGCTCATGTTATTAAAGGGTATATTCAAGCTTTATAATTAGCGATAATAGTATTATGTAAACTAAGATCCCTTAACCTTTTCCATAGCACAAACGTTCGTTTTTATGCTATCATAAATAATAGAGTGTTTGAAAAGAGAGGACGAACTTGATGTATGATTATATAAAAGGTGAAATCACTGAGATTACACCACAAAATATTGTAATTGAAGCAGGACAAATTGGTTATTCAGTTATTACTGGAAATCCATTTTCATTCCAAGTTAATAAGGAAATCATTAAAATTTATTTATATCAAAATGTACGCGAAGATAGCATCACATTATATGGCTTTAAGACAATTGATGAACGCTCATTATTTAAAAAATTACTTAGCGTTTCAGGAATTGGTCCAAAAAGCGCTTTAGCCATTGTTGCAGCTTCTGATGTGAAACAATTAATTACCGCAGTTGAAGCAGAAAATGATGTTTATTTAACTAAATTTCCAAGCGTTGGTAAAAAAACCGCACGCCAAATTATTTTGGATTTAAAAGGAAAGTTAGGAGATATCGTGGTCGATGAAATGACTACAGCGCATACTAAAGCGGAGATAACTGATGGATTAACACCAGAGCTTGAAGAAGCGATTTTAGCACTTGAAGCTCTTGGTTATAGCCCGCGTGAATTGAAGAAAGTATTATCTAAACTAAGTGAAAAGGCGTTGTCAAGTGACGAGTATATTAAATTAGCCTTGAAGTTGATGACAAAGTAAGAGGGAGGAACGTGGTATGGATGAACGAATTGTTTCCGGCGAAAACGTTAATCAGGAAGAAGTATTCTTTGAAACGAGTTTGCGTCCACAATTTCTTTCTGAATATATTGGACAAGAAAAAGTAAAACATAACTTAGCGATCTTTATTGAAGCAGCAAAAATGCGGGAAGAATCACTTGATCATGTGCTTCTTTACGGGCCTCCTGGTCTTGGAAAAACGACGCTTGCGATGGTTATAGCTAAGGAAATGGGTTCTGAGATTAAAACAACGAGTGGTCCTGCCATTGAACGTCCAGGCGATTTAGCAACCATCTTAACCTCACTTGAAGCTGGTGATGTGCTTTTTATTGATGAAATCCACCGGTTAACAAAATCTGTTGAAGAAATTTTATATCCAGCAATGGAAGATTACTGCCTTGATATCGTGATTGGAAATGGTCCAACTGCGCGCTCTGTTCGCCTTGATTTGCCACCATTCACTCTCGTTGGTGCTACTACACGAGCAGGTCAATTATCTGCTCCACTACGTGACAGATTTGGTGTGGTTGATCATTTAGAATTTTATAATGAAACGGAGCTTCAAAATATTGTTTTAAGAACGGCAGCGATTTTAAATACCGAAATTAATTCAGATGGTGCACTTGAAATTGCTAGACGCTCACGCGGGACCCCAAGGATTGCGAATCGTTTACTTAAACGGGTGCGTGATTTTGCCCAAGTAAAAGGAAATGGTCTTGTTTCTTTTGAGATGGCGCGCGAGGCGTTAACCTTGTTACAAGTCGATCCAAGAGGTCTCGATACGATTGATCAAAAATTATTAAAAACAATTATCCAAGCTTTTCGCGGTGGGCCTGTTGGACTGGATACAATTTCTGCAAGCATCGGTGAAGAACGTGAAACCATTGAAGATATGCACGAACCATATCTTCTCCAAATTGGATTTTTACAACGGA